>JBOEGK010000045.1:0-77194 GCA_050633385.1 Hyphomonas sp. | reverse complement strand
CACGGAACAAATCCGGCGACGGCAGTGCAGTGCGGCTTTAAGGTGGATGAGATCAAAGCGGACAAGCGTGGCCGTGTTGATATGGATGATCTGCGCGCAAAGCTGGTCGATACATCTGACGTAGCAGGCATTATGCTGACCAATCCGAACACGTGCGGATTGTTTGAAACCGATATCAAAGAGATTGCCGATCTTATCCATGAGGCTGGCGGCTATTTTTATTGTGATGGCGCCAATTTCAATGCGATTGTCGGGCGGGTGCGGCCGGGGGATCTGGGCGTGGACGCGATGCATATCAATCTGCACAAAACGTTTTCGACCCCGCATGGTGGCGGCGGACCGGGAAGTGGGCCGACTGTGCTGTCTGCTGCGCTGGAACCATATGCGCCTGTGCCATGGATTGTGAAAGGCGAGGAGGGTGGGTTCGGCCTGGTTGAGAACATTGAAGGCATGGCGGCAAAGAGTTTTGGCCGGATGTGCGCCTTTCATGGGCAGATGGGCATGTTTGTGCGTGCGCTGACATATATGTTAAGCCACGGAGCGGACGGATTGAAGCAGGTAGCCGAAGACGCTGTACTGAACGCCAATTATGTTCAGGCGCGCCTGAGCGGGGTTATGACACCGGCCTTTGAGGGCTATTGCATGCATGAGGCATTGTTTTCAGACGCTTTTACCGCTGACGGGATCGAGACGCTGGATATTGCAAAGGCGTTGATTGATGAGGGGTATCATCCGATGACGATGTATTTCCCGCTTGTTGTGCATGGCGCCATGTTGATCGAGCCAACAGAGACCGAGAGTAAGGAAGAGCTGGACAGGTTTTGTGATGCGGTGTTGTCTGTAGCGCGACGTGCAGCGCAGGGTGATGAGACGCTTAAAGGCGCGCCTTATCTGGCACCTATGCGGCGACTGGATGAAACGCGTGCCGCGCGTAAGCCGGTGTTGAAATGGACGCCGCCTGTCGTCGAGCCAGTGGCGGCCGAATAGGCGACTTAGACTTGATCTTCGCCGCTGGAGCGTTTGTGGAACAGAGATTGGCGTAGCAGCCCAAATTGCTGGATCATCGGCTTTTCGATGAAACGGTAGGCGAGCCCCGCCAGAACTATGCTGAGGGATAGGCCCAGCCCGTAGAAGAGAATGTTGTCGAGTGGGCCTGCATGGCCGATTTGGAAGAGTGGCGCTAACGCGTCGATTTTGCCAAGCAGGTTGAACACAGCGCGCAATGCGACGATGACGATGACGTGGCAAAGATAGAGCGAGAAGGACCAATCACCAAGCCGCACGAGACGGCGGAGAATGGCTTGAAAACGTGGCGCGAGAGAAACAAATTTTTCGGGAGCATGCTGACCCGTGAGCCAGCCACCCCATATGGTGACGAGCATGGCGATCAACCCAACGATCACCGACAAGATCGAGCCGCCAATGCGCAAATTGGCGGGGCTGTCGCCGGTGAGATTGTACATTTGATAGAAAGCTGTAGCGACGATCGCGCCGATGGCGGCTGGAATGAGCCAAATGAGACGTTTGTTCAGCTCAAGCACGGCGAAGGCATAGACGAGAAGCGCTGAGGGTAGGCCAAACCATATGACGCGGCCCCAACCCAGCGCGGCTTCGGTTTCTGGCCCCTGACAGGCGAGGGCACCAACGAACCAGAGTGTTGCAGCAAGGCTAACAATACCCGCGCGTTTGGCGAAACCAGAGATGACGGCCAAGCCAATGGCCGCGCCGATAATGAATTCCATCGTCATGGGGTAGAAAATGAGATTGATGAACCCTGTCGCCATATGCGTGGATTGACCGATCATTCCGCCGAGCGCGACGATGCAGCCCCACGCAAACAGCACTGTGAGCCACCAACTGCGCGGGAGCAGAAGGATGAGTGCGAAGACGATGTAGAAATAGACCTCATGGATCAGCGTCCAGCCAATACTGAGAATGGGATAGACATCCTGTGGGATAAGCAAGAAGGATTTGAGCAGGAAGGGGCCCACTGATGTGCCGCGGGCAATCCTATCCCATCCATTTCCGCCGGGCAGGGCGAGCTGTGTTGTCATTAGCAGAATGAGGGCTAGCGCCGCAAAAACCCACCAGACGGGGTAAACGCGGGTCAGGCGGGCAAACAGAAAGTCGGCAGCTGTTGCAGCGCCGGGTTTCAGATTTTGCGTCACATAGACCATGATGAACCCAGAGATGACGAAGAATAAGTCAACGCCAGCATAGCCATTGGTGACGACGCCGTTGAGGAGTGGTTTTTCGATGCTGCCAAGGGTGTTTATTGCGGCGAGCTCCTGCATGCGCAGGTGAAAGAACACCACCAGCAACGCCGCTAAAGCGCGTAAAAGCTGTATGGATTGTAGTTTCATCATCGCCCCGTTTTTACATCCCAACCCCTTGGAAGTTAATGTCTTAGCAATCTGTTGGCCTTGTTGCCAGACTTTAGCCACATGTGGGGTATTTAATTGTAATAACCGTAGTTTTTCACCATATACGAGATTATGGGCACGCAAGAATCACACCGCCTAAATGAAACAGATAAGACTGTCGCTTCTAAACCTGCAAAGGTGTTGAAAGGCGGCGTGCAACTAGCCGTGCGGCAAACCCTGGCAATTCTGGGTTTGGTGCTGATTTTGATTGCGATTCCGATAGGTATTCTGACGCCACTCATTCCAATTGGTTTGCCGCTCGCAATTGTGGGGGTCATATTGCTCGGTCGCAACGCGAAATGGGGCCGTCTGGGAATGGAAAAACTTATGCAAAAATACTCCAGTTTGGAGCGATTTGCACCTAACTGGTTGATGAGGTTAGTTTTCGGGCGCGATAAACGTGATACTCCCCCAAGTTGATAGCTGAAAAGGGTATTGCAATAGCAGCTTGCATGGCATGTCGATTGCGAGTTGATAGGCTGTGTATCCATTCTGGGCAGCAAGTGTGAGTGAGTCATTTTGAGCACGACGAGGTCGACAGGACCGAATTACAGGTCCATGACTTGCCATCCGAGCGAGGTTTCGTCGGCGGATGCGCAGGCGTGGAACGATTTGCGTGCCGCCCATCCTGACTATAATTCACCGCTACTCTCTCCAGAATTCGCGCGAACCGTGGGTCAAAATCGGTCAGACGCCCGCGTGGTTTTGTTACATGATGAAGCGGGCCTTGCAGGTGTGTTCGCCTATTTTCAACGCCCGGGTGGGTTGGCGCGGTCGATCGGCGCGCCATTCTCTGATTATTCGGGGCCAGTGCTACGATCCGATTTTGGATGGTCTCTTGTCGAAATTATCGAGTCTGCAGGTTTGTCAGCCTGGCAGACGACTTCACTGGTAGATCCGTGGGATAAATTTGAGGCTGAGCGCTCGGGCGCGCACTCAACCATGCTGATCACGCTCGATATCGATCCGGCCGACTATCTTGAACAGCAGCGTAAGAAACACGCGAAACGCTTCAAGAATTTCCGCCGACTGGACAGTCAAGCGACGCGAGATGGGTATGAGCTGTCGATGAAATGGGGCGCGATTGACCCGGCGCTTAAGAATGAACTTTTTCGATATAAGTCCGAACAATATGTTGCATCGGGCTTGGTTGATCTGACGGACACAAAACACTCGCGAGCGATTTTAGACGAAGTTGCAAACAGCCCCAATGGCTTTTGTATTGGCTTGTGGGCCGGCGACGAATTTGTGAGCGCTCATTTCGGGTTTCGTTTAGACGATGTGTTCCACCCTTGGATCGCAGCTTATAACCCCGATTTCGCCCGCTATTCACCCGGCAATTTACTGCTCAAGCGGATCATTGAGAATATGCCTGCAATGGGTCTGCGGGAGTATGATTTGGCCGAGGGGCACGATCACTACAAGAAATACTACATAAGCAGTGAGCGCACCGTGTATCATGCACACGTTACCAGTCGATCACTATTCGGGCGCGCAAAATCTGCGCAATCTGTTGTTTGGCGCTTGCTGGGAGCCGACCGTGACGGCGCGGCGACGCAGAGGTTGAGGCGCCGATTGGACCATGTCTCGGCAAGCGATCCGCGTTTCACCGTTCGGGTGCTCGACTTGTTCTCCGCGATGCGAAAGCGGGGCATACATCAGCAAGCAGGCCCGCACGTGAAATCTGACGCTTAAGCGGTGAAATGTAGGGCGCTGGATGAGGGACATGCGAAACTGCCACGTGACAAATGTTGATAATTGAGAGAAATAGCCAGAATGACACAAGACATACTCTCTGATTGGGACGCGCAGAAAGCCGCCGGTTTCGGGAAAGAGCTGATCGTGGCCCACCACAATCTGCACGAGCGGCCGATGTTTTCTGATGATGGCTTGGCGGATCTGCTCGACCGCTATCCTCGCGAAGCCTTTGGCATTTACACAATGGACAATGAGCGGCGGGATAAGACCAGTTTTCGCAAAGGTGACCCCGGAAATCTCAATGGCGAGCAGTTGATGCAAGCGGTTCAGCAGGGACGTTTGTGGATTAATTTGCGCAATGCGAATGCCCATTTGCCGGAATATGCTGAGCTTTGCGATGAGATGTTTGATGAGGTTGATTCAAAAACGCCGGGCTTGAAAACCATAAAGCGCGATTGTGGTGTGCTTATTTCTAGCCCGAATGCGCGTGTGTTTTACCATCTGGACATTCCGATGGTGATGCTTTGGCAGATCAAGGGTGAGAAGAACTTTTATCTTTATCCCAAGGGTGAAGCGTTTGCGCGCGACGAACAGATCGAGTCGATCGTTTTGCGAGAAACTGAAGAAGAAATTGATTACGAGCCGTCATTTGATGAAGCCGCAAAGCACGTCTTGATGCAGCCGGGTATGGTGGCAGGATGGCCGCAAACTGCTCCTCATCGCATCGATAATGGCAATTGCACCAATGTATCTTTGTCGTGTGAATTCATGACCTTTGAGGCGCTTGTTCATGCGAATGCACTTTATACGAATGGTGCTATGCGCAGATGGTGGGGTGCAAACCCGTCTATCGCCAATGATGGTAAGGCCGGAAAGTTTGCAAAAGCAGCGATGGCGCGCGGATTGAAACTGTTCAATTCACGGAAGTCGTTTGAGAAAACTTCGCCGCCAAGTTTTGTGGTTGATCTTGATGCTGAAAACTCAGTCAGAGATATTTCCGCCGCATAGCTGCCGCATTTTTGCGTGATCTTATCGCACCTTAGGGGTGCTATATGATACTTGCTCTGTTTCTTACTTTTGCGATGGCGACTGGTTCTGGGCCAATGGATTCCGCGTTGCGGGCCACTGAGGCGCCGAAAACGTTTCGTGCGGCATTTACGGTTGAGTTGAAAAGTGAACATGCGCGACGTGTTTACTCATTTGATCCGCGGAAAGATAAAGATGAGCGTTGGACCATTGTGAATTGGTCGGGTGAAGATGAGGAGCTTGACTCTTTTGGAGCAAATTGGGCGGCAGAAGCTGCGCCGGATGGGCGTTTGTTTCCTGATGATTTGCGTTTGAGCCTCGGCCCTCATGTTCAGGTGAATGATAGCGGCGCGGCGTGGGCATTGCAGTTTCGGCATACACCATCGGCAAATGATGAGGCCTTTGATGTTTGGGCTGCCCAGCGTTTGGCGGCGACGGCATGGTTAGACCCGATTGGTGAGCGCTTTTTGCGGATCGATTATGTTTTGCCCGCGCCGGTGCGTGGGCCCGAAGGCGGAAAATTGACCCGCTATAATCAGAGCTATTTCCTGCGCACTGAGCCGACATGGAGCCTGTCTTATGTGTCTGGTTTCTCGATTGATCTGGAGGCTCGCGCCGCATTTCGCACGATTAAGCGCCGATATTCTGCCCGGGTCACACAGGCAGAGTTCTTTTTTGCAAGTGAGCAAGCAGAACAGGAATTTGTGCAGATGAGCGCGCTGAACACAAATTGAGTGCTGACCTGACGCGGGTGGCGGGCTAATGTATCCGCCATGACGATTCATCTCGTGAAATTATGTGTAGGCGTGGATAGTGTTGATGACCTGATTGCCAGCCAGTTGCTGCAATTGGAGCGTGGTGACAATCCTGTACATCACACCCGAATGACGCCGAAGCGAGCCGAAGAAATATTGAATGGTGGATCGCTTTACTGGGTGATCCGTAAGGCTATTCGGGTGCGACAGAAGATTGTTGATATTCGGCAGTTTCGTGATGGCGAAGGTAAGGGGATGTGCGAGCTGGTGTTTAGTCCAGACCTCGTCCCAACATATGCAAAGCCGAAGCGCCCATTTCAGGGGTGGCGTTATTTAAAACCGGACAATGCGCCAAGAGATTTGAACTCCGGTGACAAAGCATTGGATATCCCTGCGAGCCTTGATGAGGCGTTAAAGCAAGCGGGTGTTTGGTAGCATGATTGAACTCTTGATAGCGAACTGGCCGCTTTTGCTGGCATTGGGCGCGGCTGGCGCTGTGGCGGGGCTGGCCGCTGGGTTATTCGGGATTGGCGGCGGGGCTATCATCGTGCCGGTGCTGTATTTCCTGCTGTCTGGGATGGGCTATGAAAACAGTGCGATGCATGTCGCTGTGTCCACGTCATTGGCGACAATCATTCTGACATCGGGGCGCAGCGTGATGGCGCACAACAAGCATGACGCTGTGGATTGGTCAGTCATCAAGGGGTGGGGGCCGTGGATCGTGCTGGGGTCTCTGCTTGGGATGTCGCTGAGCGGGATGTTGTCGAAGAATGCGCTGCTCGGGATCTTTGGCTCGATTGGGATGATTCTGGCGGCGCAGCTGTTCTTCGGTCGACCTAATTGGAAGTTGGCGGAGGACTTGCCCCGTGGGCTGCCCCGCGCTGGGTTGGGCGGGGCAGTGGGCGGACTGTCCGCGCTGATGGGCATTGGCGGGGGAACCTTTGGGGTGAGCCTGATGACGCTGTGTGGTCGGCCAATCCATCAAGCGGTTGCGACGGCGTCGGGATGGGGCATCATGATTGGTGTGCCAGCAGCGATTGCGGCTGTATTCGTTGGCTGGGGACGAACAGATTTGCCGCCCTTTTCGCTTGGGCATGTGAATTTGGCGGCGTTTGTGATGATTTCAATTTTCACGGTCACGATGGCACCTGTCGGCGCGAAGTTGGCGCATAAGCTGGATGCTGTACGTTTGCGTAAGATGTTTGGTGTGTTGCTGGCAGTTGTGGCCGTGCGGATGCTGTATAAAGCGCTAACGAGCTAGATTAGGCGGCCCAAAAACGCTTTGTGAGCACAACGAAGACCGCTACAAATTCAAGCCGGCCAAGAAGCATGGCGATGAGACAGACCCATTTGGCAAAATCTGATATGGTTTGGAAGGTGCTGGACGGGCCGATTGTCTCTCCTAGTCCTGGGCCAACATTCGAGACGCTGGCGGCGGCGCCAGAAACTGCTGTGATAGCGTCAAGTCCCGACACGGAGAGTAACGCCGCAGCGACGAGGAAGGTCACGAAATAGAGAAACATGAAAATCATGACTGATTGCAAGGTTTCTTCATCGACAATGCGCCCACCATAGCGCACAGGCGAACGGCGATTGGGACGCACCATACGGCGAGAATAAGCGAGGACGGCTTTGGCGCTGATCTCCAGACGGAAAATTTTAAGGCCACAAGCCGCCGAACCTGCACAGCCCCCCAAGAAGGTGACACCCAAAAATATTATCACGACTGGCGCACCCCATGTGTCATAGGGGGCGGTGGCGTAGCCAGTGCCGGTCATAATCGAGATGATATTGAATAGGGTGTCGCCAATTGTCTGGCCGACATGATCAAAGATTTCAGGTGCGGTGCCGTATTGATGATAAAAGACAATGATGGCCGTAAAGGCGAGGATGAGGGCGAGATAAATCCGTGGCTGGGGATCTTTCAGGATGGGCGAAATTCTGCCCGCAAACAGCATCATGGCGAGCAGGCTGAAGGGAAGGCCAGCGATGAACATGAACGCCGTTGCCACGTAGGGCGCGGGCGTGCCGCTGAAATATCCGAACGAGGCATCGTGCGTTGAGTATCCACCTGCGGACATGGTGGTCATGGAGTGAGCGATGGCATCGAACCAATTCATGCCCGATAGCGAGTAAAGCAGTGCGCATAGTGCAGACAGAATCAAATAGGTAAAACCGAGCTGAGTGGCGATGTCGGTGATACGCGGCAAGAATTTGCCTGACATGTCAGAGCTTTCAAGCTCGAATAGCTGCATACCCCCGACGCGCAATTGGGGAAGAATCGCGATGGCCGTCACGATGATGCCGATTCCGCCGATCCATTGCAGGATGGAGCGCCAGAGGAGTAAGCCGCGCGGGCGGTCATCCAAGCCGGTAAGTACCGTGGCACCCGTCGTCGTCATGCCCGAAACACTCTCAAATGAGGCGTCTGTGAAGCTCATACCGGAGGCCAAGAACGGGATTGTGGCGATTAACGGCAAGAAGAGCCATACGAGAATGGTGAGGAGGAAGGCCTCTCTCTGGCCAGTGCGTTGGTCGTGGTCGCGCGACAAAATCCACATACAGGCGCCCACAAATATGGAGCCGAACGCCGAGACGGCGAAAACGTGAGATTCTGTGCGCTGGTCTGCATAGTCCATCAATGCGCACGGGATCATGGCTGCACCGAGCAGCATGGTCATGATGCCTATCGCAAAGAGTACGGGTTTTAGCTGCATTGAATGGCGTGTTTACCTTGAAAACCGTCAATTTTGCCTGAACAGAGCGCGCAACAAGCAGTTTCCCGAAATGGGAGAGCTTCTAATCGCCTGTCAGGAGAGGTTTTAGCCTACGAAATCAAGTCGCTGAGCGAGCTGGATTCCATGGGAGGATAGGGCTCATCAGCCATTGGGCCTTTGCACAGGGCGGTTAGTTGCTCGATATTGCGCGCATGTGGAGCGCCTTCGAGGCGATATTCTTGCCCATCGGCACTTAAATCGCAGTCACAATCATAGCCTTCAATGATATCTTCGCGGCCATTTTGAGCAATTGTGTGAGCGATTTTCTTGCAGCCATCCTTGCCCGACGTCCACATTTGCGTGCGGAAATGGAAGTTTTCGGTGCTCCAACTGGCAGAGACCGATCGGCAGACTTCTGCATGTGCAGCTAATGCTGTGGTTAACGCAAGCACAGCGGCGGCTAACGAGAAAGTGATGCGTCGATACATTTGAAGCTCCAATACGCGGGCAATGTAATACACTCTAATCCAAGAGCAATTGCTAGGCCAGTCGGAGGTGACACTGTGATTGACGGCCCGGATCGAGGCAGGTTAGAGCGAACTTACTGTTTTTCTTCAAATTAGGGATCGCCGAATGTTTGATCACCCGTCATTTGATGCCCATGAGGGCGTGCACATGTTTCACGATGCTGCCAGCGGCCTACGAGCAATAATCGCTGTGCACTCCACTGCGCGCGGTCCTGCGGCGGGCGGCACGCGGATGTGGAACTATGAGACAGGCGAAGCGCATCTGACTGATGTGCTGAGATTGTCCCAAGGTATGAGTTATAAGAATGCCATGGCGGATATACCGTTTGGTGGCGGCAAAGCCGTTATTTGGGGTAGTTCGAAGACTGATAAGTCTGAGGATCTCTTCCGCGCATTCGGTCGCGCGGTCGATAGCCTGCAAGGCAAATATTATACGGCCGAAGATGTCGGCATTGATGTTGCTGATATGGAAATAGTTCGTGAGGAGACAAAATTTGTCGCTGGATTGGACAAGGGCGTGGCGGCCAGTGGGGATCCGTCACCTGTGACCGCATTGGGTGTATATCTCGGCATTCGTGAGGCGGCTAAGCGTGCGTTCGGAAGCGATGACCTGACGGGCAAGAAAATTGCCGTGCAGGGGGGTGGGTCCGTAGGTGGTTATACGTGTGACTATCTGGCAGAGGCGGGCGCAGAATTGTACATAACAGATATCGACCAAGACGCGTTAGAAGGCGTTGCGGGACGCACGGGCGCGCACATCGTCGCGCCTGATGAAATATTTCAAGTAGAGGCAGATGTGTTCTCACCCAATGCGTTGGGCGCGATGGTGAATCCAAAGACGATTGATCAGTTTACGGTTAAAGTGATTGCGGGTGGGGCAAACAACCAACTCGCAACGCCTGAAATGGGTGAAGCCTTGCGCCAGCGCGGTATTCTCTATGCCCCAGACTATGTGATCAATGGCGGCGGGATTATCAATATTGCGTCAGAGCTATCTGGATCATATTCTCGCGAATGGGTTGATGGGAAGATTGCTGTGTTGATGGAGACGTTAGGCGAGGTGCTGGATACGGCGCTGTCAGATGGTTTGCCGACGAGTGTTGTCGCTGACAAAATTGCCCGTCAACGCATTGCGATGGCGAGTTAAGTAAATCTACTAATACGGTACTTACATCAGCATGATACCATTTTTCTGTCGGGTCAGGTGACCCTAGAACAGGAGAACGGATTATGTCGGTTGTTGCAATGCTTCAAGGCACTGAGGACGTTGACCGGAGCACATGTCTAGCTGCACTGTCATTGGCGAAACGAATGAATGTGTCGCTATCAGGCGTGTGCGCGCTGCCCGATCCGACGGCCGCTGTTATGGTTGTCGCGCCGATGGAAACGACCGCCATGAATGTCGGTTCAATCGAACCGATTATTGAATTGCAAAAAGAGTTGCTGACGAAGGCAAGATCAGCATTCGACGATGTGATGAATTGTGGCGCGCATGGCGTAGCTGCGGAATTTGTTCATGAGGTGAATATCGCCGAGCGATCAGCGGCAGATGCTGCAACATTGGCAGATGCCGTGGTGTTCCCGCGTGAGGCCGCTAAAGGTGGTGAGCCGCTCAACCCATCTTTTCAGCAAGTGCTGCTCCATTCTCGGTTGCCAGTAGTTCTGGCCGGAACAGGGGACGTCCGAAAGGGGCCGGTGATTGTTGCGTGGGATGGTAGTGACGGTGCTGCACGGGCGGTGCGGTTCTTCTTACCTGTTATACGTGCGATGGGAAAAGTTATCATTGCACAGAACAAAAAAGATATTCGGAATGACGATTTCAGAGAGGCGGCTGATCCGTCTCGTTTGATCAAATGGCTGGGGCAGGGGGGTGTAGAAGCTGAGACGGCTGAGCTAGAGGGCGGTGTCGGCACCGGGTTGCTGGCCTTGGCGAAGGGGAGCGATGCGTCGATGATCGTCGCTGGTGCCTATGGGCACTCGCCATTGGCTGAACGCGTTTTTGGCGGGACCACCCGGTGTTTGTTGGAAGCCGATGAGGCGCCGATGCTGGCATTATCTAGATAGGACGTATCGGAGGTAAGCTAATGACAATGAAGAGAATAGTTCTGCAATTGGCCCGGAACCCGGGGGCCCCAGTGGGCAAAGAAAATCAAGGTTACACGATTTATGCTCCGCTGCGGGATGATGGCCACTTGGACGAACAAGAGTGGCGCGCGCGTAAAGAAGAATGCAAGGTTGTGCGCTTCAATCCCGACCCTGATGAGCGAGCGACTGGCTTGTTGCTGTATCGTGGTTCAGAATGGATTTTCGATTATGACCCTGAAGATGACAGCGATGACGAGGTCGGTAGCCGCCTGAGCGATCATTTTTTCCGCGAGGGTGAGTATCTGACGATTACAGCCGTTGGGAAAAGTCCCTTGACCTATAAGGTAACTGATGTGTCCTCTATGGCGTAAGCCATATGAGGGGACATAGATGTGCGGTCGATTTTTTAGGCATGGCGTCAGCTGGGCAGAGTATCATGATGTTTTAAGCGTGATACAGCCTGAGGGCGTTTTGCCACCAGAGCCGACCTACAACGCGGCCCCGACAACCATTCAGCCTATCGTGCGAAACAATGAACATTCTGGCGTTCGAGAGATGGCCCCAGCGCGTTGGGGACTGATACCAAGTTGGTGGACGAAGCCGCTCTCCGAGATGAAGTTTTCGACTTTCAATGCGAAAGCGGAGACGGTCGCTGAGAAGCCCGTTTTTCGGGGCGCGTTTCGCCATAAGCGGTGTTTGCTGCCCATCTCGGGGTTTTATGAATGGACTGGCCCCAAAGGTGCGAAAACGCCGTTTGCGATTTCATTGAAAAACCGTCGTTGGTTTTGTGTTGCAGGTTTGTGGGATGCCGCGCTCATCGACGGGTCGCATATTGAAAGTTTCACTGTGCTGACGACACAACCCAATGATCTTATGGCCGGAATCCACACCCGGATGCCAGTTATTTTGGATCCGAAAGATTATGACCGATGGTTGGACCCCAGAGCAGGCGATCCGTCTGATTTGTATGAGCCGTATGCTGTCGATGATATGCAGGCTTGGGTGGTTGGCAGCGCAGTGGGCAATGTAAGAAATAATGATGCGTCATTGATTGCAGAAGTTTAGGTGAAAAGCTGTCCGCATAGAAAACGGCCGGACAGAGTGATCTGCCCGGCCGCTGCTGATTTAGTTTGCTTAAGTTCTAGAAATCCCAGCGCAATTGTACGCCATATGTTGTGGGTTCATTCACAAAGCCGGTCAGGTTGTTGAAGTCGATTGCGCCGGTGAGGGCTTCTTCGTCTGTGATGTTGCGGCCGAAGAGGGAAACGTCATAACCACGGTCTGACTTGTAGCCAACTTTCAAGCCGCCTTCCCAGTAGCCGTCCTGACCAAATTCTACGCTCTCATAGAGGAAGAAATTTACATCGCCTTTGTAGGCCCAGTCTGTGAAAGCATAGAATTCACCGCCTTCAACTGGAAGAGCGTAGCGCGCGGTTACATTGGCGATCCACTCGGGTGCGTTCGGGAAGCTATTACCTGAGATGTTGTAACCGAGCACTGTTGTGCCGTCAGTGTCATAAACGATCGGGTCCAGCATCATGCAGCCAGCGCCACATCCCGGCGCAAGTAGAAGGTCGTCTTTGAACTCGGTTTTGTTATAGGACAAACCCGCTGTCAGTAAGAGGTTCTGGGTCGGCGCAGCTTCTATATCTGCTTCAAAACCGTAACCTTCGCTTTTGTCTGCGTTGAAGAGGGCAACGGTATTGTTCAGGCCTCCAACGATGGTGAGCTGTTGATCGCTAAGCTCGTAGAAGAATAGGTTGGCGTTCAGGCGAACTGAGTTGTCCAACAATTCAGATTTGAAGCCAGCTTCGTAAGACAGAACTGTTTCACTGTCTGCGGAAGAGACCGTGTCGCCGAAGACGAGCCGACCCTGTGTTGATGGGCCGCGGAAGCCTTTTGCTGCGCGGGCGTAGAGGTTTAGATCTTCGCTATACTGATAAGTTGCCGAAGCATCCCAGCTAACTTGAGAGTCTGAAACCTTGCCTGTGATCGGGCCAAGGGCACCTGCGCCGAACGGGCTCGTCACCCGGCGAACACTGAACGCTTTGTCTTCATCAGTCCAACGCGCCCCGCCTGAAACGGTTAGCTTCTCTGTGATATCGCCGCTGAAGGACGCATAGATGCCAAGGCTCTCTGTCTCATTCTCTCTTCTTGCGAGACCGTTCTCTGGTTGTCCTGGGGCAAGCGAGTCGTAAGAGCGAGACGAGATTGCAACGTCTTCTTTAAATGCAAAAATACCTGCCTGGCCGCGAACAACGCTTCCATTGTCAAACGAGACACGTAGTTCGTGAGTTGTTTGGTCGAGGTCATCAACTGTCCCGCCGCTTTCAGATGGGAACGGAATAAAGCCGGGGCCGAAATTGCCGGCGCCAAGGAATGCTGCGCCGAAGCCGCCATCAATATCGCCGCGGCTGGCAATGTCTGCGTGCTCATTGCCGAACACATAAGTCAGCTCAAGGCTGTCTGTGAGTGACTTGTCGAGACGCAGCGTGATGCCGCTGGCATCTTGCGTCAGGCTATTTTGGCCATCGAAATACACCGTGTCGCGATCGAAGTTTGACCCTACGCCATTTGAGCCTGAATCAATGATGTTGGCGCGGAATAGGCGAGCGTCGCCATCATTTGATCGGGCGTGCAGGTTTAGCAATGCGCGGAAGTTTGAATCCAGCGGGGTGAACAATAATTGGACGCGTCCTGCGACTTCTTCAAAGCCTTCGTAGCGGTCTTTTTCGCCAGTGAAGGCGTTGTCTACATAGGGGTCACGCTCTTGATAGATGCCGGATACACGCAATGCGAGTTGGTCTTCGAACAGCGGCACGTTCACGGCGCCTTCCACGTCTTTGGTGTTGTAGTTGCCGTACGCTACGCGCGCATAACCGCCCAGTTCATTCATAACAGGTTTTGCGCTGTCGAACTTTATAATGCCGCCCGGCGTGTTGCGTCCGAACAAAGTACCTTGCGGGCCACGGAGCACTTCGATGCCTTCAAGGTCAAAGACAGGAAAACCTTTTAGGATTGGGCTTTCATAGGGGACATCATCATATACCAAAGAAACCGGCTGAGAGGCGTTCAGGTCAAAGTCTGTGTTGCCGATACCGCGAATGTAGAAACGTGGGAAAGCGCGGCCGAAGGAGCTTTCGGCAATTACTGAAGGTGCGCGGGCTGACAGGAAGCGCACATCTGCGCCGCCGCTTTTCAGAACGTCGAGCTTTTCATCCGAGATTGTCGAGATAGAGATTGGAACATTTTGAAGATTTTCTTCGATCCGCTGGGCGGTCACTGTGACAGTGCCGAGGCGGGCTGTGTCTTCTTCAACTTCTTGAGCTGTTGCCGTGAAAGAGGCTGATGCGAGAGCGAGAGCCAAAATGCTGGTGCCTGACACCAGTTTTAGAGACGATAAAGATTTCATTTGGGGAAAGCCTTGCGCTTAAAGAGTTAAGACAGCCCGTCTTGGTCGCGGGATCTTATAAGGTGCGGTTTTTCACAAATTCGTCGTAAACGAAATGGCCTGGACGCACATTTGCAATGAAATCACGGTGCATGACTCATAGTTGTTGCATTGCAGTCACAAAATAGCGCCTGCAATACCGATGATATCGCTCGGTAGACTTAATTCCAGGGATTGAACGGTGTTGGCTTCTTGATTTTCGGTTCAGTCTCTTCCGGTTCAGCATCAGTTTGCACCGGGGATGCTTCTTCTTCACGGACAATCCACTCCTTGCCGCTGTCTTCATCCGCTTCAACCGATTGGGATGCGAGAGGTTGGTCGAATGAGGGGAGTACGGGGGAGACTGTTTCTTCAGCGACAGGTTCTGCCGGAGGGTAATCGGGCAAATCAATCGTGCCATCGATCATTTTTGGCGGTTCGGCAGGTGTTTCGTTTGGTTGCATGGCCTCTTCAGCTGGAGTCACGTTCGCAGGGGTGCCCATTCCAAATCCTGAGGTGAGACCAGAGAGGCTGAACTTCCTAGGTGCTGGTTCTGCTTCTTCTGCTTCAGGCGGTGTCTCTGGGGCAGCGTCTAATTCTGGAGCAATCGGGTCGTCAAACTCAGGGGGAGTGAAGGAGGGTGAGACCATCTCTGCGACCACGTCATCACTTGAAGAATTAGACTCTTCGGATTGGATCGGCGTAGATTTTTCTTCTTCGGCAATACGATCTGTCATCTGTTGCGTGCGATAGCGGCTGAGGTCTCCGAGACTGGACCCAAAAAAGCCAGCCGTTCCACCCATGGGAGCTATTCTACTTGCAGCAGGGGCCGGGTTTGTTTTTGGATCAGCGTCAATTTCGATGACCGGGGCAGGGGCATCTGCTGGGCCTTCGGTCGCAGTGTATAGCGGAGGAAGCTGCGTTTCGGTGTCGTCTGTTTCGAGGATAGATTCCTCGTTCAAAATGTCAGACTCAATCTCTGGGGAGATGTCGTCGATGAGTGTGTCAGCGGTGGCCTCGTATTGAACCTCTGCTTCCGGCTCAATTGCTGCCTCGAAGATCGGCGTGTCTTCGGTTAGGGCAGATTCTTTGAGGATGGCTGTGGCTTCAGGCTCGTGACCATTCACTTCCTCGGCCATGGCTTCAATTGCGCGAGTCATTTCTGTCTCGCCTTCAATCTCCTCGCTCGCGTCGTCTACATCGTCGGCTGAAACTGGCAGCGGGTCGAAATCGCTAGGGTCTGACTCATCTGTCAGATCTTCAATAGCTTCAGATTCGTCGAGCTGGATTGTCGGCGCATCGTGCTCTTCTATTGTTTCTAGTGCGTCATTTTCGTCTTCGCGATCAAGTCCGCGCAAGACGGCGTCAATTGCACGCTCAGTGCCTCGCGCGTGGCGACTGGCTTCGCGGTAAAGCTCGCTGACGAATTGTGAGTATGGGCGCCCATCTGTGTCGGCTTCTGCTGCGATTTCTTCTGGTGTGCAGGTCTCAATCTCTTTGCCGAGCACATCGGTAAGCATAACGCTGTGGGGCGCTGGCGTGAGAATTACACGATAGCCCTCTGTGTCATGGATGATTTGCCCATTTTCGGCTTCATCCCATTCAACGCGTTGCTTGCGAGTCATCTCGCTAAGCTTGTTGATCAACATTTTTGTAGACGGGTGCAGCATGTTTGCGCGCCTCTCCATAAAGTAGCTCTAGGGAAATCAATACCTGTTGCGACGCGAACTTTCAAATCGCGTATCGCGGAATCGGAGTGAAATTGCAGTCGTTTCAGTGAGTGCTGCAGTTTGAGGCCCTTTCAGACAGTTATTGCGCAGGTCCGGGAGGCAAATAGGTCATTTGAAACAAGAGAGATTCGCTTGGCGATTCTGTATCGGCAGGAAAACTGAGGGTGAATTTATCTGTACCCTCATTCAGACGGCAGGTGATCATAGCACGCTCGGCCATACGGGAGGGTGTGCAGACGCTCTCACCAATTTCCTTGTATAAGTCGCCAAAGCGCGTTTTTCCCACACGTATTCCATTGGGGCCTTGGACATCAGGATTTTGAGTGGCCACGGCCAGAACGCTCCCCCGCGTCCAATCGGGCCAAATCGTGAAGAGTGGCGCTGTATTTTTAGGGGCTAAGGGCGCGAGGATACGGAATAGCGGGATGGGGCCGTCTGTTGTTTGCTCACTGTCGGCGACAACCAGATAGTCGGGAAAAGCGGCCCTTAATGCTGCGGACGTGAACATCGTGGTGCCGGAGAGGTTTATGACACCGTCTGGCCCCATTGAGGTGTTGTCACGTAGTGCGGCAGCGGCGCCTTCTTGGGATGCTCTGAGTGTTTTGATGTCGGTGATAAAATCTTCAACGGGATCGCCGCCCGCCGCCGACAGTTCTGTACGGAAGCCGCGAACGACGCCGTCAGGGGAGACCAGCAAATAGGTCGGTGTCCAAGCGATTTGAAGCAGGTCACGTAGGGAGGCATCTGTGTCGACTAAGGTTGGGTAGGAAAAACCGGCTTTATCGAAATAGGCTTCGACTGAGCCATGCTTGCCAAACATTTCCTCGGGCGTGGCGCGGGTAGCGCTGGCGGGAACGTGCAGCGAGACGAAGTTGATATCTTCTTCAGGCGCGCGTGCTGCAAATTTTGCCACATATTTTGAGTCGGCCATACAGTCGCTGCACCACAAGCCCCAGACGTCAATGACAGTCCAGTTATCAAATTGGGAGGAGTCGATGGCATCGCCGTTCAAGCTGGTGCCCTTGATGATAGGCAGAGGTTTGCCCAAGAATGCATATGAGAATGGACGGCCATAATCATCTCTGGCGACGCCGTTTTCATCAGTTTTTGCTGAGGCAGGGGCCGGGGTGATGCTGGTGACAAACTGTGTTGCGCCGTCTGGTTCCCGCGAGCCGCATGCAGCAAGTGTGAGTACAAGTAGACCGATGAGAGGGTAGAGATGGCGCATGATGGTTCCTCGTCGTGTGGTGTAGGTTCACATAGTTGGACGCCTCTTTCAGCAATATCAATGAGTGAGCGTTTTTGACGATGCTCAATTTCAGTCTGAAGTGCAGCAGGTTGCGCTGCACGTGGGTGAGAGCATTGCAGTGATGGTGACGAAACGCGCACTCTTTTAACAAAAATACCCCGACCATTTCTGGCCGGGGTATTCGTGTTTTTAGCGTGCAGTTTGATGCACTTTGATGCCGTTTTGGGCTTAGCTGTAGATCTCGAACAGACCAGCAGCACCCATGCCGCCACCGATACACATGGTAACTACGCCCCATTTCGCGCCACGGCGCTTGCCTTCGAGCAGAAGTGAACCTGCGCAACGTGCGCCCGTCATGCCGAATGGGTGGCCGATGGAGATTGAACCGCCATTGACGTTGTATTTCTCAGGGTCGATGCCAAGCTTGTCACGGCTGTAGAGGCACTGTGAAGCGAACGCTTCGTTCAGTTCCCACAGGTCGATGTCGTCAACAGTCAGGCCGTGACGCTCAAGCAGGCGAGGTACAGCGAAGACAGGGCCGATGCCCATTTCGTCAGGATCGCAACCCGCAACGTTGAAGCCAGCAAAGCGGCCAAGTGGGGACAGGCCGCGCTTCTCAGCTTCTTTGCCTTCCATCACGACAAGCGCAGCGGCGCCGTCTGACAGTTGTGAAGCGTTACCCGCAGTGACGTATTTGCCTTGCTTGATGGTTTGACCACCAGAGAAGACAGGCTTGAGGCCCTGAAGGGTTTCGAAGGTTGTGCCCGGGCGGTTACATTCGTCACGGTCGCAAACAACGTCCTGGAATGTTTCTTCGCCAGTCTCTTTGTTGACCAGCTTCATGCGGGTTTTGAGTGGTGCGATCTCTTCAGCCATTTTGCCGGACTCTTGGAACGCAGCCGTGCGCTTCTGAGATTCAGCTGAGTAACGGTCCTGATCTTCGCGTGAGACGCCGTAGCGCTCTGCAACGATTTCAGCTGTTTCGATCATGGTCATCCAGATGGCTGGCCATTCTTTCATCAGGCTTTCGTCGACATAGCGGTGTGTGTTCATGTGACCTGAACGTGACACGAGCGAGAGGCTTTCTACGCCGCCGCCGATAGCAGCTGTTGCGCCTTCAGCTTGGACTGTCCACGCTGCATTGGCGAGGGCCTGCAAACCTGAAGAACAGAAACGGTTGATCGTCGCGCCGGATGTTGTGGCAGGGCAACCAGCCCAGAGTGCTGCGTTACGCGCAACGTTATGGCCTGTCGCGCCTTCGGGCTGTGCAGCGCCGAGATAAACGTCTTCGATCAGGCCCGCTTCGATGCCAGCGCGTTCGATTGCGTTTTTGATGGCGTGCCCGGCCATTGTGATGCCGTGTGTGTCGTTCAGCGAACCACGGTTAGCTTTAGCTAGACCCGTGCGGGCTGTTGAAAGGATGACTGCGTCACGCATAAATATTCCTCCAGAGTGAAAATTCGATTTCAAGCATACTGCTTATTCTGTTCAGTGCTTTGCCCGGCAACATAAAGGGCTGGCGTCATAAACGCCAGCCCCGCTGTTTGACCTAATTTTAGGCGTAATGCCGCAGATTACGCGGTTTCTTTGGCTTTCGGTGCTGAAGAGCGTACCGCTTCGTCGACATAGCGTTCAAACTTCTCAAAGTTTGCAACGAACATGTCAGCCAGTTTTGCTGCCTGAGCGTCATATGCCGCTGGGTCCGACCATGTGGAGCGTGGGTTGAGGATTTTGTCGTCAACGCCAGCCAGCTTGGTTGGAACCATGAAGCCGAAGGTTTCGTCTTCGCGGAAGTCGCCTTGCTTGAGTGAGCCATCGAGCGCTGCATTGAGCAGGGCGCGTGTTGCCTTGATTGGCATGCGGTGGCCAGAACCGTAAGGGCCGCCTGTCCAACCGGTCGAGACCAACCAGCAGTCAACGTCATACTTGCCGATTAGATCGCGCAAGAGGTTCCCGTACTCAGATGGGTGGCGTGGCATGAAGGGGCCGCCGAAGCATGTTGAGAAGGTTGCTTCTGGCTCTGTGACGCCTTTCTCGGTGCCAGCCACTTTAGCGGTGTAGCCTGACAGGAAGTGGTACATGGCCTGCGCAGGAGTCAGCTTGGCGATTGGAGGCAGAACGCCGAACGCATCAGCAGTGAGCATGATGAGGTTCTTCGGTTGGCCGCAACGCCCAGACAAGGACGCGTTTGGAATTGCGGAGATTGGATACGCGCCGCGTGAGTTTTCTGCGAGCGTGTTGTCGTCAAAGTCCAGCTCGCGTGAGACTGGGTCCATGACCACGTTCTCGAGCACAGTGCCCCACTGGCTGGTTGTCGCGTAGATCTCAGGCTCTGCCTCAGGGGAGAGTTTGATCATTTTAGCGTAGCAACCGCCTTCGAAGTTGAAGAGGCCGTTTTCAGACCAGCCATGCTCGTCATCACCAATCAGGATGCGGCTGGCATCGGCTGACAGCGTGGTTTTGCCTGTGCCGGACAGGCCGAAGAAGATCGCCGCGTCGTCAGCATCAGATGTGTTGACCGAGCAGTGCATCGGCATGACGTTTTTGACGGGCAGGTAGTAATTAAGTGCCGTGAAGACGGATTTTTTGGTTTCGCCAGCATATGATGTGCCGCCGATCAGCACGATTTTCTTGGCAAAGTTCACCGCGATGACGGTTTCAGACACCGTGCCGTGACGGGCGGGATCGGCGCGGAAGCTTGGTGAATTGATAATTGTGAACTGGGATGCAAAATTTGCATACTCTTCAGTTGTGGGGATGCGAAGCAAGTGGCGGATGAAGAGTGAGTGCCAGGCAAGCTCGTTAACAATTGTCACAGGAAGGCGGTGATCAGTGTCTGCGCCGCCGAAAAGTTCCTGAACAAAAACGTCTTTGTCCTTCAGATGGGTTTGGAAGTCCTGAAATAGGACATCGAACTGCGCCGGAGTGATTGAGGCATTATTGTCCCACCAGACTGTATCTTCCGTTGTCTCGTCGCGCACTGTGAACTTGTCTTTGGCAGAGCGGCCCGTGTGAAGGCCTGTCTCAACCACAAGCGCACCGCCTTTGGCTATGCGGGAATTCTCCGTGGCCACTGAGGTTTCGTACAGACACGCCTCATTCCAATTTTTACGGATACTTTTGGGAGAAATACCCAGTTGTTCTAGAACTTCTACGCGGTCGCTCATTATGCCCTCGTCATTTGATTAGCGGTTGTCGGCGGGAATTTGCCGCCACTTAACGTCATGACTGCAAAGTTTGCAATAAACGTGCCCGAGTTTTGGACAGGCATTCTGAATATTTTATCTTTCGCTTTGTTTGAATCCCTTTTACGCTCTTGAACTTCAGATACCTAAAGGGGTTCAAAACATGGGTGTATTCAAGTTCTTAAAGAACGCCGGTCAGAAATATGTCGATATTCAGAAACGTAATCTGGAAACTGTAAAAGATATTTTTGACGGTGATGACGATAAGTCTGAGGCCGTAAAACAGGCCAAAACGATAGAATCAGAAGCCAAAAATAATGGGTTGGGCGGCGATTTCCGCGTGCTTGTCGAGGGCGAGACCGTCAAACTCGAAGGCAAGGTGCCGGATCAAGAGACCTTGGAGAAGGTTGTTCTGACCGCTGGTAATGTTGAGGGCGTGTCTGAAGTTGATACGTCGGCGATTGAAACCGAGAGCTCTGGTGACGAGTCTGTATTTTACACCGTGAAAAGCGGAGACAGTCTTTCCAAGATTGCGAAAGAGTTTCTTGGCGACGCGATGAAGTATCCTGTGATTTTTGAAGCGAACAAGCCGATGCTGAGTGACCCGGACAAGATTTACCCGGGCCAAATGCTGCGCATTCCCGGCGGTAAGGCCAAAGCTTAGACGCAGGCTTTCACGTATATAAGAATATCGGCCCCGACAGATTTGGTTCTGTTGGGGTCTTTTTTATTACGCCGGGCTTATTGTGCCTGGAAGTGGGGGTGATGACTGATCGTGAGCATCGCCACCGCGCAGTCTGTCGATCAAAGTATCGCGCCAGCTTTCTGGCATGAAATACACGACCCAAGCGGCAGTTTCATAATGAACCTGTTTCCACATGGATATTGGGTTGAGGTTAGCCCCGGTGCAGGCAGCCTTTGGGGATGCTGACCTTTCTGAGACCGCATTGAAGATTGTTTTCGCGCGCAGCAAGTGCAGGCAACTTGATATTAGCACCGGCTCACCCCCGCGCAGGCTGGTTGGATCGGAGGCGAGTTTCTCCAATCCAGAAATGGTGTCACGGGAGTCGACTTCTGCTGAGATGTGCTCGGCATGTCCTGAGACGCGGATTGCCATGAGAGCCATATCTTGGCTGCCGACAATGCCATCTTGAGGGCGATGCCCGCCAACCATGAGAAGGCGGTCAATTTTGCTATTGTCCAGAAGTTGGAGACCCTTGGCAACGCGGGCATCTGCTTCTCTTTGATCGCCAGTATAGAAAACGACACCTGTTCCACCGCTGAGCTCATCAGTTTGGTCAATAAGCCGGGTCAGGCCAAAAAAGGCGACCGTGAATAGAATATCCAGTACGACCAGACACAAGAGGAGTTTGCCAAAGCGTTTCATCCGGCCTTGATACCAGTCCTACGCGTGTAGGCGAGTGGCGAGGCAATGGGATGATGTCGATTTGAGCTGAGCGTGGTGGTAGCGCAACATGTATCGTTTATTTGGATTTGAGCCATGCCACCGCATCTTTGGTGGGACTGGTCAGATTGTCAGGCAGCGCATCGAGGCTATACCAACCGACGCCGCCGTGTTTTTCCGGTTCCATACAGCGCGGCTCACCGCTGACGTGGCGCATAAGATAGACAGGTGAAACCCAGTGGCGACCGTCGCCGCCATCAATAATTTCAGAAATGAAGGCGAGTTGATCGATTTCGACCAGAATGCCTAATTCTTCGTTGACCTCGCGGATGATGGCCTCTTCAGCGCGTTCGCCAAAATCGATCTTGCCGCCCGATAGCCCCCAACCACCGGCTTCGGGTTCTCTGAGGCGTTGCATGAGGAGAAGACGACCTTGCCCGTCGAGGATGATGGCGCCGCAACCGACTTCCGGTCGGGCCGGATTTTGCTTTGTCATGGGCTGATCCTCGGTTTGCTCCAGATCACTGATAGTCGATTCGGGGCAAAAAAATGAGCCGTCAGGAAATCCTGAACGGCCCGAGGAGAGGTTGAAGGCTCTCTATATGTGTTGCGTGAATGGTTTGTCAATTATTCATTCGTAATTTCGCTGCTATTCGCTGCTGTCAGGTGAGGCGATACCCCTTGTGTGGCCAACCGATAAGCGCCGTTGAGAGAGCTATTTGAAATGGAGGAGATTGCGCGTGCCAGGACGGCGTCTTCGCAGGCCTCGTCAGAACGAGGTGCGTTGGAGATAGGTGCCCGGTACTCACAGGCGGCATGCGCTTGTTTTACTAAGGATGCGAGCGTTTCATCTGTGCCTTCTGCTGTGTTGAAGCTTTCGGCATCATAGGTGAGTGTGACCTCAAGAGTTTCCGCCGGTTCTGCATAGCCAATGGCAGCGGGAGCGACGAATAAAGCGACGGCAATCAAGGTGTGCTGAGGGGAGAGCATTGGCATTTTCCTTTAGGGGGTATGGTTGATGGGTTTGTGTTGAATATACGGCACTGAACATTGAGTCAAATGTTCAGTCATAAATATTTCGCCTCTGGACTGCTTACGCCACGGCACAAATTGCCTGTCTGCTGCATGGGTCTAGGGTGGGGGCATAAACAAGCCAGCGCGGCGGATCGTCAGCGCGCAGCCAGGAGGAAACGATAGATGGACTTCAATATTCCGCAGGAGATTTCAGACTATCTCGGCGTTCTCGACACGTTTATTGAAGACGTGATCAAGCCGCTGGAGCAGCAGGATGATAATATTCGATTCTTCGATCATCGCCGCGAATGGGCACGTACCGATTTTGACAATGATGGTCTGCCGCGTCCTGAGTGGGAAGCGTTGCTGAAAGAAGCGCGCCGGTTGGCCGATGAGGCGGGGCATTTCCGTTATGGCTTACCCAAAGAGTTTGGCGGGCAGGATGGGTCCAATCTGGGCATGGCGATCATTCGTGAGCATTTGGCGCGCAAGGGCCTTGGCCTGCACAACGACTTGCAAAATGAACACTCAATCGTGGCAAACTTTCCGCAGATTTTGATGCTGAGAGATTTTGCCCGGGATGATCAGAAGCATCTTGCCACCGCAGCGCTGAATGGCGAGTTCATCGCGACTTTTGGGTTGACCGAACCAGACCACGGTTCTGATGCGACCCATATGAAGACCCGCGCTGTGCGCGAGACACGTGATGGCGTGGATGGCTGGCTGATCAATGGGGAGAAGATGTGGATCACCGGCATGCATCACGCCACGCACATGATGTGCTTTGCGCGCACAAGCGGTGAGAATGGGGATGCGAAAGGCATTACTTGTTTGCTGGTACCGGCGGATGATCCAGGTATCACGATCGAAGAATATATGTGGACGTTCAATATGCCGACCGATCATCCGCGTCTAACCATCAAGGATGTATGGGTGCCGGAAAGCGCGCTGTTTGGCCCGGCCGAAGGCGGACTGGCTTTGGCGCAGCACTTCGTTCACGAAAATCGCATCCGTCAGGCAGCAAGCTCTGTTGGTGCGGCGCTGTATTGCGTAGATGAATCCATAAAGTATGCGAACACACGTGCGCCATTTGGCAAGACGCTATCGGTCAATCAGGCTATTCAATTTCCGTTGGTGGAGTTGGCGACAGAAGCAGAGATGCTACGTCTACTGATCTTTAAGACCGCGTGGGAGATGGACCAGATGTCTAAGCCGGAAGTGGCCAAACAACTGTCTGACAAAGTGTCGATGTGTAATTATCGCGGCAATCGGTTGTGCTGCAACGCCGCCGATCGCGCGATGCAGGTGCATGGCGGCATGGGATATTCCCGGCACAAACCATTTGAGCATATTTATCGTCACCACCGTCGTTATCGCATCACAGAAGGGTCCGAAGAAATTCAGATGCGCAAAGTGGCCGGGCATCTGTTTGGCTTTATGGGGCCGAACAAGCGGGGGCAGGCAACGGGTGAAACCGATGCAAAAGGCAAATCCACCGAGCCGACTGATTTTGCGGTACGGTAAGATGGGTAGCTAACGCACCTCAAGCCCACCTGCCTTATAGATCGCGTCTATGAGTTGCATGTTTTCGAGTGCGTCTGTTCCGCCGGTGAGGGGGAGGGCGTCGCCGCGCATGACATCAATTATGTGAGCGAGCTGATAGTCATAGGTTGGACCTCCGTCGATGACCGATTCAGACGTCTCACCAGATAGGGTCAATTCGATTTTGTGACCTAGATGCGGGTGCAGAGGGTTTTGGACGCGCAGGCGACCATGGTCTGTCTGGATGTCGAGCGAGGCATGAAATTTTTGTTCGGGCATCATATTGGTCGATAGTGTTGCTGTCGCGCCATCAGGCAAGGCAAGGTTTGCTTCTGTGTGAACATCAATACCTTTCCGGCCTTCGGTGATATGGACTGACGTAATTGTGGGCAGGGTGCCGGCGATTGTTCGGATCCAATGGGCGGGGTAGCAGCCGAGGTCCATCAAGGCGCCGCCACCCAAGGCGCGGTCGTGGCGAAGCTCTCCCGGTGTATCCTTGATGGCGACGTTGAAGACTGCATCTATGTGTTTGATCTGACCCAAAGTGCCTGATCCGACGACTTGCATGACGTGACAGAAGACGGGGTGAAAGCGATAGTGGAAGGCTTCTAAGAGAGGGCGAGCTGTTCGGGTTGCGGCGTCTGTCATTTGCTTGGCTTCGGCCGCGTTCATTGCAAACGGCTTTTCACACAGGACGGCTTTGCCAGCCTCCAATCCTGCGATTGATAGGTCGGCGTGGCGGGAGGGCGGGAGCGCGTTATAAATTAGATCTATGTCATCACGCCGCACGAGGGCTTCATAACTGGTTTCATAGTGGGGAATGTTGTGCGTTTGGGCGTAAGCTTTTGCTTTATGCGGATCTCTAGCTGCGACAGCGATGATCTCACAATCGGAGCGTTTGCTGCAGGGAGAGAGAATAGCGGATGGTGCAATTTTGGCTGCGCCGAGAATGCCGATGCGTGTTTTCATATATAAACGGGTAAGTGGTTGCAGGCAGGCTCGCAAGCGCAGAGGTAAACAAAACGCCCCAATCTGTTTACTCGGCCCTAACGCGGCTTAACGGACTTTCTGTATTTTGTGGGGTTTTGCACAGGGGCTGGTAACATTTGGGAAAGCTCACTCAGGCTTAATGGACCTTCCAAAGGGTCATTATTGTTAGGAGTGCCTTACGCAAATGTTGACTGATATCGTTGCGCACATCGCTAGAGCTAATGGCCTTGAGGAAACGACTGCAAAGCAGGCGCTGGGCATTATTTTGAATGCAGCCGACCGACAGGGTTCGCCCCTCGCGACGCAAATGTTCAAAGCATTGCCCGGCGCGCGTGCACTTGCAGCCCGGACCGGATCCGAACTTGGAGCGGCAACCGGAGAGATTGCTCGTCTTATAGAGCGCACCCCTGGTGGACGCCGTATTGTGAGAAACAGCATGTTTCGCGCATTGCAACAGGCGGGACTGGACAACCAAGCCATTGGCGAATTGATGCCGACAATCGGCACTTACATGGAAGACGTTTATAGTATTCCGAGCCTTGGCCATCTGGGTGATTTGCTTGGAATGGACCCAGAATCTGTTGTTGAGACCAGCTCGTCTGTTGAAGCCGCGTAAGAAAACGCGTCGAGCGGATATAATCAGAAACGCCGCAGCCGAAGGGTTGCGGCGTTTCTGATTCCGGCTTTGCCCTTTTCAACAAGGGTTGGCGTGTTTACTAGCTTGTCAAAGAGATTGAGGAGTGAACTGCTATGTCATTGACGCAAAACCGAGCGGATGAAGCCGTTGCATTGGAATTGATGAAGGCTATCCGCCAAGCGGGCGAGGCAGAGGTTGCGCCCAACACGCTCGAACTCGTCTCGACGACACTGGATGTAACCGGACACTCGATGAATGATGAGGCTTTGACTTTTGAAGCCGTTCTGGACCGGAAGACCCGCACTATTTTATTTTCAGGTGGTCACGCCGCGTGCGGTGGCACAATCGTTATGACCGCCACCGCTATCTATCGGATCGTTGCGGCTTAAATGTTACTCGGCCGCTGGGTTTGAAGATGTGATCAGTTCTGGCGCGTCAGCCGGAGCTGCATGACCTTTGCGGAGGATTACGCGCTTGAACCATGATCTCATGCGATAAGGTGCAAGCAACCAGACGGGCGTGACGAGCAAAATCATAATCGTGGAGAAACTCAGGCCGAACACAACGGCCGTGGCTAATTGCACCCACCATTCAGCCGATGAGCCACCAAAATGGATCGACCCCTCAGCAAAGTTTACGTTCATCTGGATAACCATTGGCAGCAGTCCGCAAATGGTCGTCAATGTTGTGAGCAAGATTGGGCGAATACGTTGCGCCGCCGTTGCGATGGCGGCTTCTTCTGGCGTGCGGCCATCACGCATAAGACGATTGAAGGTATCGATCAGCACAATGTTATTATTTACCACAATACCAGCAAGGGCGACGATCCCTGTACCGATCATAAGGGTTGAGATATAAGGCAGAACCAGTTGGATGCCGACAAGGACGCCTGCTGTGGAGATGATGACCGCTGAAAGTGTGAGCGCGACCTGCCAGAAATTATTGAATTCCCATAACAAAATAACGGCCATCATAAACAGTGCCGCCATGCCTGCGCCCGCGAAGAATGCTGCGGCCTCGGCGGCGTCTTCATCTGCGCCTTCGAATTTTAGTTCGACACTCGGAGGAATGTCTTGTGTTTTTAGCCAGTCTTTCAGTTCGGAAACGATTTTAGCGCCTTCACCTTGAACCTTCGCATTGGCACGTACATCGACGACGCGTTGGCCGTCGCGGCGATCAATCTGGCTAACGCGACGGGCAGGAACGCGGTTTACGAATAGACTTAATGGGACGCTGCCTTGCGCGGTTGCGATGCGCAATGTGTCAATTGCTGAAGCGCTGCGTTCGCTTTCTGGGAGGCGGAGGCGAATGTCGACTTCATCGTCAGTGTCGTCTGGGCGATAGCGACCGACAAGCAGGCCATTGGTCACCATTTGAACAGCGCTACCGATTTGGGCGACATCAACGCCGAACTTGCCTGCCTCTGCGCGGTCGACCGCGAGCTGGTATTCGATGCCGGGCAATGGACGTGAGTCATCAGACTCGTGCAGGGCGTCCATACTATCTAGCTTGTTTCGAAGGAGTGTGGCCGTGGCCTCGAGGGCATCTGCATCCTCCGACAAGATGGCGATTTGCACATCCTTACCCGTTGGGGGGCCTTGCTCTCTGACTCTAATTTCAAATTTGAGTGCGGGCACTTTATTGAGCGCTTCGCGAGCTGCGATTAAAGTATCTCTGCCGTCATGCACGCCATCATCCGTGGCAAGATCGATTAGGATTTGGCCTATCATGTCCATCGGCGCGCCATTTCCATCGAAGCTGAAGCCGTTCTGAGACACGCCAGTCTGGGTAGACATATGCTCGATACCGTCGACGGAGCGGAGAACGTCTTCTGCGCGCTGAACAAGGTCTAGCTCTTCACGAGAGGAGAGCGCCCCCTGAGCCTGCACGTAGACGAATGCTTGTTCTGGTTCGATGTCGAGGAATAGTTCTGACTTGTGAGGCGTGCTTGCGAACCAGATGAAGATGAGGACGACAGATCCGAACGCGCCCAGCGTAACGAGAAGAGGGCGCTTGATCAGCGCTGAAATGATGCGCACATATCCGCCGATCCAGCCGGTTGCGTTTTCGGGATTACCTTCAGCGGCGAGCGCGGCGAGATCGTCATTGGCGCCGTCTGGCCGTTTGCCAATGACCGAACCGAGAACGGGTAGGAAGATGAGCGCCATCACGAGAGAGGCGGTCAAAACGAAAATGAGGGTAAGGGGCAGATATGCCATGAACTTGCCGGGCATACTGTTCCAGAAAAGGAAGGGGATAAACGCGGCGAGTGTCGTTGCATTGGAGGCAACCACAGGCCAGAACATTCGCTTACCGGCCATAGCGTAGGCCTCTTTGCGATCTAGTCCTTCTGCCATTTTGCGGTCTGCATATTCGGTGACGACAATGGCGCCGTCGACGAGAATGCCTACGGCGATAACCATGCCAAACATGACCATCATATTGATCGTGTAGCCGAACACGCCAAGCAATAGGAAAGCCATGACGAATGATGCTGGAACCGAGATTCCGACCAGGAGTGCGGATCGCAATCCAAGCGCAGCGACACAAATAATCATGACCAATACAACGGCGGTTATGATGGAGGATTGTAGTTGACCGAGTTGGCTGCCGATTTGTTCGGAGGTGTCGGATGTGACCACGGCTTTGACGGTTGGAGGCCAACTTTCCTGTTCGATCTTAATCGACTCGCGCACGAAATTGGCAGTGTCGAGCAGGTTCTCACCTGAGCGTTTGACAACGTGAATCAGAAGAGCAGGTTCGCCATCGAAGGTCGCAAACCCTGTCGGGTCTTTGAATGTGCGGCGAATTTCAGCAACGTCTGACAGGGTGACGACGGCGTTGGCTGTTTTTCTCAATGGCAGGTCCAGCGCGTCCTCAGACGAGCGGATCAAGCCGGGGACTTTAACGGCAAAACTGCCTTCACCCGTGTCGATTTCACCTGCCGGGACAAGCTGATTGTTAGCAGAGACAACGGAAAACACTTCTTGGAAGGAGATGTTGTAAGCATCCATTTTTGCTGGATCGACGACAATTTCCAGCACGTCTTCGCGTTGACCCTGAATATTTGCTTCAAGCACCATCGCGTTGCGTTCCAGACGATCTTGCAGGCGCTCGGCGATTTCATTCAAGCCACGCTCTGGCGCGTCGCCAAAAATATTCACGACCATGACCGGGAACTGGGAGGCGTTGACCTCGGTGATAATTGGCTCGCGCGCATCTTGTGGAAAATAGCGTTTCGCCATGTCCACCTTTTCGCGCACATCGAGTACGGCTTGGTCGAGGTCTGACGAAATTTCAAATTCTAGGACGAGTTGACCCGCGCCCTCTGCGCCAAAGCCATTAAAGGTTTTGAGCCCCTCGATCGATTGAATTTCCGCTTCAATGGGGCGCACTAAGAGGCGCTCAGCATCTTCAGGTGTCACGCCCTGAAGGGGGACCGTGATGCCGACGATTGGAACCTGAATGTCTGGATCAGCTTCTTTAGGCAGCCTTGCATAAGTGACCGCGCCCGCCAGAATGGCGCAAACGAGAATAGCCAAAACCATTCTCGCTCTGCCGATAGCGCCATCTATCAGGCTGTTCATTGTGCCGCCTCATTTGCGCTGATCGGGGTAACTTTTACACCTTCGCTCAAATAGTCCTGACCTTTGGAGACCAGTCGAGTTGTCTCGGGCAGACCAGTGACCCAAGCACCTTCGCCTGTTTCATCTATGACTTGCACAGGCAGAAAATGGACCGTGTCATCGTCATGAACGATGCGCACACCAAGTTCTCCGTCATCAGACAATGATAGGAGTGCAGGTGAAATGTGCGAGGCCATAACGTCGTCGGTGGGCACCGAAAGTGTAGCCGTGAGGCCAGATGCAATGACATCTTCGCCCGTATCGATGGCTGCCTCTATGAGGAATGTTCGGGTCTGCTGACTGGCTGAGCGTGACACATAGCGCAGCTCTGCCGGATAGGTGCGCCCGTTAGAGAGGGCGACGCTTGCCGGCATGCCAACTGTAATGCGCCCGGCATACGCCTCGGAGACCTCAGCGACCATTATGACCGGGCTCATATCTATGAGGACGCCGCAGGCACCACCTGGGGAAAGAAAATCTCCACGCTCGGCAAGACGCGTTTCGAAGACACCGGCGAAAGGAGCGCGGATTTGTGTTTTTGAAAGCTCGACTTTTGCAGCTTTTACGGTGGCCTCCGCAGCATCAAGTGATGCCTTCGCAGCATTGGTTCGGTTGGCAGGCGCGAGGCCCTTTTCAGCCAACTGGCGGGCGGCGTCATAATCAACGCGGGCAGAGTCGCGATAAGCTTCGGCTTCGCTGAGCCGAGCACTGCGGGATTCTACATCTAGTCCGCACAATAGCGCGCCACGTTTGACATAGGCACCCTCACGCGCCGGCGTTGCCACGACAGTGCCTTGCGTTCCAGATTTTACAGTGACAGTTTTGTCCGGAGCGGTTTGGCCCTTCACCTTAAGTTCGATGGACCGCAATTCCGAATTTACGTCGATGATGATGGCTTCGGGCAGCGCAGCACTCGTCTGCGTGCTTTCGGCCGGTATGTCTGATGAGGCATTGGCGCGTAGTGCGGAACGGACGCCAAAATATCCCAGAATAGCGATCAAAATTCCGAGTGCGATGAGCAGAGAACGGTTCACGATGCAGGCTTTCTAAAATGGCGTATCGCCTAGTAAGTGTTGTGACCTATCGCAAAGTTCAATAGGCAATGTTGTGATATGGATAACAAAAGAATATTGAGGGCCTGCAAAGTTTGCTCATGATTTTTACAGGGTCCATCAACTTATAGTTAATGACTTCGTTTCATGGCTCTATACGTGACGCGGCTAGTTTTTGGATGACGCCGCACGCGACACGCGCGCCAGCGCCGCCAATGGGTTGGCTGGAATGATCATCTTGCGCCTCATGAATGAGCAATGCAGAGCCATTTGCGTCGGTGAGAGTCGAGAGATCGGTCAGACGGGTGAATGCTTCATAGCCGACTGAGCCGTCAGCGCTTGCCCAGATGTTAGGGATGTCACCGCCCTCGGGCCCAGCAGGATTTAGCAGGCCGTGACCGCCATCAACTTTTCCGACATGACCGCCAGACAGTTTGAAAATGCCATGATCGGAACAGTCGCCCACTTGGTGGAGGTGCAGGCCATGCCAGCCGGGGGTGAGGCCGCCGGGTGCAATTTCCACGCGGAGCAAGAGGCCATTTGGTCCTTCAATGAAATTTGCCACGCCGATTGGCGACCCATCTGCGCCGAGAATGTCGGAAGTTGCCGTCTCAGCGAGGGGTTCAGCTACCATGGGCACCGCAGGCGGTTCTTGAGGTTGCGCTGTTTGTTCGGTGCAGGCGGTCAGTGAGATTGCAATAGTCGTCGCAAAAAGGATACGAGAAGTCATGTGGGAGGCTCCGCAGACGGGTAACGATGGGCGTGTCCCACCGTGAGGAATTTCATCAAAGGCTCATATCATGAAAGAACGTGCAGACCGACTGTTAGTTTCGCTCGGGTTTTTTGACAGCCGGGCAGCGGCGCGCGCTTCGATTGAGGCCGGATTGGTGGTGGTCGATGGGCATGTTGTGTCTAAACCCTCAGAGAAGATCGACGATGAAGCAAAAATAGAGGCGCAGGCTGCGCATCCCTATGTATCGCGTGGGGGGCTAAAATTAGCGGCTGCGTTGGACGCGTTTGGCGTAAATCCAGAGGGGAGGGTTTGTCTGGATATCGGGGCTTCAACAGGCGGTTTTACCGATGTGTTGCTCAGGCGGGGGGCTAAGCACGTCTTCGCCGTGGATGTCGGGCGGGGGCAGTTTCATCAAAGCCTGCGAGCACGCAGTGACGTAACTGTGCTGGAGGCATGTGATGCGCGCGAGCTGACGGCAGTGCAGATAACGACGGCGCCGTCGCTTTTGGTCTGTGATGCGAGTTTTATTTCGCTTGAGAAACTGTTGGCGCGCCCTCTGTCGCTCTCTGCTGAAGGGGCTGATTTTGTTGGGCTTTTTAAGCCCCAATTTCAAGTGGGGCGCCCAAATGTTGGTAAGGGCGGAATTGTGACCGACGTGACTGCGAGCGACACGGCGGCGGAACAGTTCGAGGGCTGGATGAAGGAAAAAGGCTGGCCGATCCAGTCTTGGAAGGCCAGCCCTATACTCGGAGGTGATGGCAACGCCGAACGCCTGTTCCACGCCGTTCGGGGCGTTTAGCTAGTAGCCGTTATAGTCGTTTGATTGGTACTCATCGGTCTCGACTTGCCATTCGCCATTTTGCCCATCACGGCATGCTGTCACCGGATCACGTTCAACCCGGCCATCTGGGAGACGGGTCTCGCGGTAGATTGTGCGGCATTCATGCGATGGCGTTGTGGGATAGGTGCGCGTCGTCCGTGGGCCTGCTGTGCCATTTGAGGTCGGATATGTGCTCACGGTGCGGGGGTAGTTGGAGCGCCTTTCCATGATCTCTGGGCCTCCATAAAGGCCTTCTGTTGTGCGTGGGATTGAGCCGGACTGATAGTCTCGACTATGAACTGAGCCGCTAACTGTGCAAGGCCGTGAGGAATCTTCAGCGATTGAGCTGCCCGCGATGCCGCCGATGACGGCACCGATGAGGGCACCCGCAATGACTTCTTCGTCATTGCTTTTGTTACCACGGTGGCGGTGGCCATATCCCCTATGATAGCGGTTTCGATAACCGCGATAGCCTCGATAGCCGCGACGACCACGATAATGGTCATCATCGTCAGCGACTTCGTTGCCAATTGCACCGCCAATAAGCCCGCCAATCAACGCCCCAGCGACACCTCCAGCCAATTTGTCGTCATCCCGTTGACGTTCACATTGGGTGTTGCGAACAGGGGCATTGTGGCCATAGCCATAATTGCTTTGCGCTGCCGCAGCGGGTGCTGAAACCACCATTGCTGCACCAAAGGCAGCAAGAATAAGTGAGCGGTTGATCATGCGAGTCTCCTTTTCGATAGGATAAATCCCATCAGTAACAGCGCGATTTTTGCAAACCGAACCTGAACGCAGGGTGAAGGGCTAGACCCACGAGCGGTCCGCCCCCATATTTGCAGTTATGAACTGGCGCAGAGAAACAGCAAAAACCGCAAGGCGCGCGCATTATATGGCACGGCAGGGCGTGCGCTCAGCATGGTATGGCCTCCAGATGCGCCGGGTGAAGTCAGCCTCTGGCGGATGGAATGTTGAGGGCGAGGAGGCCTTTGTCCCCAGCAGCGGAAAGCCTGACATGTCGATATTGCGCAAGGCGTATTTCGAGCTGTTCAAAAAGGATCGCCAGAATATTGAGGCCGGACTGTATCGATCACCACAGGAGGTTTCACTGACGAAATTGCCTGAGGCTTTGCGGTCTGCGCGCGCGTTCTTTGCAGACGCAGAAGCCGTGAACCGGCGCCGGACGGAGCGTGTGGGCGACGAAGTGAAACAGATCGTACCGCAGGGCAGTAATCGCTATCCCGACTACTATTTGCAGAACTTTCACTATCAATCGGATGGTTGGTTCTCAGACGAGAGTGCGGAATTGTACGATACGCAGGTTGAGGCGTTGTTCTCTGGCACGGCGGCGGCAATGCGGCGGTGTGCGCTCGCAGCAATTGCGCGAGAGATGAAGGGGCGCGATCAGCGGGAGCAGAATTTGCTGGATGTGGCATGCGGGAATGGCCGGTTCTTAGAGACCGTGATGGACCACTATCCTCGTTTGCAAGCGACAGGTCTGGACCTCTCGCCGAACTATACAGATGCGGCGCGCAAACGGTTGTCGGCTTGGCCTCAAGTGGCGGTATTGCATGAGGCGGCTGAAGCGATGCCTGTTGAGGCGGGGTCGCAGAATATCGTCGTTTCGGTCTTTTTGTTCCACGAATTGCCCGAAGAGGTGCGTGCGAAGGTTCTGGCGGAAGTCGCCCGTGTGCTCGTGCCGGGTGGGCTATTCGTTTTGTGCGACAGCGTGCAGTTTGATGACTATGATGGGCTAAACGGCGCGCTTGAGTACTTCCCGCACGGGTTTCATGAGCCGTATTATCTCAATTATTTGAGTTGGGATCATGTCAGCGCGTGCGAGGCAGTTGGCCTCACGCCGGTATCAAGTGAGCTGGCGTTCTTGAGTAAGGTCTCGTGTTGGAGAAAACCGGGATAGGCGGCTGGTTATTCGCCGACTTGCCCACGATGACGCAGCTTTGCATCTGCTAGGACACAGGCCATCATCGCCTCTGCGACAGGAACCGCGCGAAGCCCCACACAGGGATCATGGCGCCCCTTGGTGCGAACATCGACATCATCGCCATCGACATTGATGGAGCGGCGTTCTGTGAGGATAGAGGACGTGGGTTTGACCGCGATACGCACGACCACATCTTGCCCTGTAGAGATGCCGCCCGCAACGCCGCCATTATTGTTGGATAGAAAACGCGGGCCGTCATTGCCTGCACGCATTTCATCGGCATTGGTTTCGCCGGTGAGCGCCGCAGCAGAGAAGCCTGCACCGATCTCGACGCCCTTGACTGCATTGATGCTCATCATAGCGCCAGCGAGTTCGCCGTCTAACTTGCCATAGATGGGGGCGCCCCAGCCGGCGGGTACGCCAGAGGCGACGACTTCGATGATCGCGCCGACAGAACTACCGGATTTGCGGATTTCGTCGAGATAGGTTTCCCACTCTTTGGCCATGACAGGATCGGGGCACCAGAATGGGTTATTATGGGTTTCGGCCCAATCCCAGCGAGACCGGTCTACTGATTTGTCCCCAATTTGCACGACGGCACCTTTAAGGGTGATGTCGTCTCCGAGAACTCGGCGCGCGACGGCGCCGGCGGCAACACGCATCGCGGTTTCACGCGCGCTGGATCGCCCCCCGCCGCGATAGTCACGCACGCCATATTTGGTTTGGTAGCCATAGTCAGCGTGGCCGGGACGGTAGCTGTCGCGAATCTCCGAATAGTCTTTTGAGCGCTGGTCTTTGTTCTCTATCAGCAAGGAAATTGGCGTGCCGGTGGTGACCGGGCCGCCCGTGCGGTCGTCTTCAAATACGCCAGACAGGATGCTGACGGCATCAGGCTCTTTGCGCTGTGTCACGAAGCGAGAGGTGCCTGTGCGGCGCTTGTCTAGAAATTGTTGAATAAATTCAGGGGTGAGAGGCAATCCGGGAGGGCAGCCATCGACGACGCAGCCAATAGCTGGCCCATGGCTCTCGCCCCAACTGGTCACACGGAATAGATGGCCGAACGTGTTGTGGGACATGGGACGATTGTACCTCTTAAAACTTCTCTGGGCGTGGTATAGGAAAAAGACTGAGTGAACAAATCCACAAAAGGCCGCGCATGTCACCCAATCTCCCTCCCAGCCCGTCTGCCGATGATTATAAAGAGCATGGCGAGCGTCCGCTCATTCCTGTTATTGCCGATCCGTTCGAACTGTTTGCCGACTGGATGGGACAAGCCCGCGCGGCGGAAATGAATGATTCCAATGCAATGTCGCTCGCCACTGTCGACGAAACGGGCATGCCGGATGTGCGCATTGTGCTGCTGAAAGATGTGTCTGAGGGCGGATTCGTGTTTTTCACCAATTTCGGCAGTGAGAAAGGTCGCCAGTTGGAGCAGGCAAATAAGGCGGCGCTGAGCTTTCATTGGAAAAGCGTGAGGCGGCAGGTGCGTATTCGCGGGCATGTCAGCAAAGTGACCGATGCGGAATCGGATAAGTATTTCGCCTCTCGCACAGCGCAAAGTCGGATCAGCGCGATTGCGTCAGACCAATCTCGCCCCTTAGCTGAACGCAAAGAGTTTGAACAACGTGTGGCAGAAGTTTCGATGATCTATGGTGATGGCCCAGATATTCCGCGCCCGGATTTTTGGGGTGGATATCGGGTCGTCGCAACCGAGATTGAGTTTTGGCAGGATCAGGCGTTTCGGATGCATGATCGACTGAAATATATAAAAGACGGCGACACGTGGTCGACGACGCGGCTGTACCCTTAAGCAAGGGTGGCGGCATGTCGCGCCAGACCCTTGGCAACAGCGCCGAACCGATCATTGTCTGAAATGACTGCATTTATGAAATGTCGGGAGAGATGCTGGGCGACACTTGGAATGCAGGTCGAGCCGCCGACCATTACAATGTCCGTAATCTGATCAGCCGTGATGCCAGATCGCTTCAAGCATTCCGAAGCGACGACATCCATTTTTGTGATCGTGTCATTGATGACGTTTTCGAAGGCTGTACGCAAGACAGTTTTTTCTAAGGTGAAACGCGGCGTGTGGTATGAGAACGCTTGCTGCGCATTGTCGCTGAGATCGATTTTGATTGCCTCTACCGAGCGGGCATAGGCGTGCGCGGCGAAATTTTCGACGAGATGCTCAAGCGCTTGAATGGCGCGACTCTCCGGGCTGTTTTGTATCATCCATGAGATTTTCTTTTGATAGTCTCGGGTGTAGAGCTTGTTGAGGCTTTTCCAGTCTGACAGCGCAGAGTAGGGGGCCGTCGGCGCGGGGAGATTGTTGCGTGACAGCGTTTCGTCCTTGCCAAAAAGTGGCGTCAGCTCATGAAAGCTCAGCAGGCGGTCAAAATCGTTTCCGCCTACATAGACACCGGCGCTGCCGAGAACGTCGAATTTGGAGTTATCCGCCGACAGGCGCACGACGGAGAAGTCGGATGTGCCTCCGCCAATGTCGATTACAAAAATGCGTTTCTCTCGACCTGTCGGAAAGTCTACTGAGCGGGCCGCAGCGACGGGTTCATCGAGAAATTCAACATGTTTGACGCTGGTCGTTTTAAGACAGGCTTCGAGAATGTTTTGCGCGCGCGTGTCGCGAGATGCGTCTGTGTCATTGAAGGAGACGGGTCGCCCTTGCACGACAGATTGGATGGGCTGGCCGGTTTGTTCTCCGGCATTTTCAATAACGCTGCGGAGAAAATCGGCGATGACGCGCTGAAAGGGGATGCGCCGGTCACCAATGTCGGTTTTCTCTTCAATTAGAGACGTTCCGAGAACTGATTTTATAGAGCGCATTAAGCGACCATCTTCGCCGGAATCGTAAGTGGCGACGGCCTGTTGCCCGATTGTGAATTTGGCATTGGCGATCTCGTAAAAAATGGCGGTTGGGATGGATGTTGCCCCGCCCTCAATACCGATCAATTCCGCGCCCGACGCCGTCGGCCGGGCAATGGAAGTGTTTGATGTGCCGAAATCAATGCCGACTTGCATGAGCTTTCACCAGATCTGACTGAAAGGATGAGTGACCTATCGCAGATTGCGCCAAAGCGGAAGGCGCGAGGCGCTGTTCGGGGAAATTACGTATCGTCTTTTAGATGTGGCAAAGCTCTACTTCTCTTTGGGAAGCTATGGCCTCGGGATTGTATTACATGACAGACATTCAATCATCGACGGCGACGGACGACACATTGAAGCGGCGGTTGTCCTTGCCGTTGTTGGTTTTGTACGGATTGGGCGTCACGGTGGGGGCGGGCATCTATGTGCTGGTCGGTCTGACGGCGCGCGATGCTGGTGTTTATGCGCCTGTGTCATTCATGCTCGCTGCGGCTGTGGTTGCGTTTACAGGTTACAGCTATGCCGAGCTGAGCACTCGGTTTCCCGTGAGCAGCGGCGAAGCGGCCTATACGCGCCGAGCATTTGGTTCAAAAGGGTTTTCGCTCTGTGTCGGCTTGATGGTGGCGTGCGTTGGACTGGTATCCTCGGCCACGATCGCCATTGGCGCGGGCGCTTATTTAAATCATTTCATCCCGCTATCGCCGATTTTATTGTCAGTCTTCCTGATTTGCTTATTGGCGCTTATCGCAGGATTGGGTGTTCTGGAGTCTGTGGCAATTGCCGCTGTGTTCACGGTGGTCGAAATTGCCGGATTGGCCTTCGTCGTCGTCTTCGGGGTTTGGACATCGCCCGAAATTCTTTCCGAGCTGCACACGCTGGTGCCCCCATTGAAGATATCGGCATGGAGCGGCATTGCCTCGGCAGGGTTGCTCGCATTCTTTGCGTTCGTCGGGTTTGAGGATTTGGCCAATATCGCTGAAGAGGCGATTGAACCTCGAAAGAATTTGCCTCGGGCGATATTGCTCACTTTGTTTATAGCGACTGCCATTTATCTGGTTGTGGTGTCTGTGGTTGTGTTGGTCGTGCCAATGGATCAGTTGCGAGGTTCTGCAGCGCCCTTGTCGCTGGTGTTCGATGAGGAACATCGCGCAGCGGGGCAGGCGTTAAATGTTGTTGCAGGCGTTGCCACCCTGAATGGGGTGTTGATCCAGATGATCATGGCGTCGCGGGTGTTGTTTGGTTTGTCGCGTCAAAAATCCTTACCTGCAGTACTGGGTTATGTTCACCCCAAGACACGCACGCCTTTGGTTGCCACCGGATTGGTGGCCGTCGCTGTTCTTATTTTTGCGCTGTTCTTGCCGATCGAGAAACTGGCGACATTAACATCCAGCCTTATGTTGATCGTCTTCGTTGTTATCAATACCGCCTTGGTCTGGCTGAAAATGCAAGAATCGATTGCGCCCTCTGACATCTATGAGGTGCCAGTGATCGTGCCAGTTATCGGCGCGATCACCTGCGCAGCCTTGTTGATTGCGGGTTTGTTTTAGCCGCCCGGGATCGGGGGGCTACAGACCGCACGCTTTTCTGGCGCGGTCGTCAGCCTGAATTCCCTTGGCTACACGATAGGGCTCGTCAGTCGCCAGTAAAACGAGGCCGCGGGCGGCAAGGTCGTCATACTCCGATGGGTCATTGTCTGCCAGATAGGTGTCATCCAAGCGTTCGCCTTTGCGCCCCAACGTGCCGAAAGCCGGTTCAACGCCTTCTTTCAGCAATCTTTGCCATCCTGCTTCGTTGGGAGAGCGTGTGCCTGTCCAGCCAATAAGACGGGTTCGGTCGATTCCTTGTTCTGTTTCGAGCCGGGTGATGTCGCGATTGCCGAGGGCAGAGGCCGTCATCATGAACGTGCGGTCGATGCGGGCAACTTCTCCGGCCTGATCGTCGTCATATGTGATGAAAATGGAGTTTGATTCGGCGCGAGCGGCACGAACAGCTGATGCCACATTGCGGAAACTGGTTGTTCTCTTGCGGTCGATTTCAAGAATAGCGCGATTTTCACGCGCCCAGATCAAAGCATCTGTTAGCTTTGGCGGGTGAAATTGCGTTGTGTTGCCGTTGTTATCTACGAGGTTCATCGAGGAGATGTCGTACCAGTCTGTATCGGAGACATAGCCCTCGCCTGTGGTCGTGCGGTTGAGGCGATTGTCGTGCATCAGGAATAGAACGCCATCGCGGCTCTCGGCGACATCTACCTCAAACACGCGAATGCCATTGTCGTAGCCATGCTGCATCGTCTCAATGGCGTTCTCTGGATAGCCATCTACAGGGCCACCGCGATGTGAGGCGATGAGCATGCCTTTGTTCTTGCGAACGCAATCAAATAATTCAGGGAGGTTTAACGGGCCTTGCGCAGCGGTATCGAGCACAGTGGCCTGCTTTTTAGTGAGCGTGCGGGTTTCGCTTTTCTGTTTTACCGGCGCTGGCCCACAAGAGACGAGCAAAGCGGCTCCTAAAAGTAGTATTGTTTTGCTAATCGTCTTCATCGTCGCACTCCATTGCTTGCGCACCAGCTTTAGCGCGAATACACAAGGTCGCAACCGATAAGAAACATTGCAGCGAGTTGGAGAGAGATTCGCGCAAACTAGGAGAATTACTATGCTCGGTATCATGCAAGACTGGCCATTGACCGTGGACAAAATTCTGGAGCACGCACGGCTTCAGAACGGAAATCGTGAAATTGTGACGCGTCGCGTTGAAGGCGATATTCACCGCACGACATATGCCGAGTTGTATGAAACATCCAAGCGCGTCTCGACGGCCTTGCTGGATGGCGGCATTGGCATGGGTGACCGGGTGGCGACGCTAGGCTGGAACTCTGCCCGTCACATGGCGGCATGGTATGGCACCATGGGTATTGGCGCCGTGCTGCACACGATTAATCCGCGTTTGCACCCCGAGCAGATCGCATGGATCGCCAATCACGCTGAAGACAAAGTGCTGATCTTCGACAAGACCTTCCTGCCCATCGTCGAAGCGGTGAAAGAGCATTTGCACACGATCAAAACCTTCGTGATTTTCGCCGACCAAGACACGATGCCGGAAAACACGCTGGGCGCAGTGGCGTTCGATATGTGGATTGACGGTCGCTCGACCAATGTCCGCTGGGGTGATTTCCCTGAAGATACAGCCTGTGGGCTTTGCTATACGTCAGGCACAACGGGCAACCCGAAAGGCGTGCTTTATTCACACCGCTCTAATGTGCTGCACACGCTGGTGACAATGGGTAAAGACGTGATCGGCATGGGCGGATCTGACAATGTGTTGCCAGTTGTGCCGATGTTCCACGCCAATGCTTGGGGCCTGACTCTGAGCTGTCCTGCGGTGGGCGCCAATATGATTATGCCCGGCGCGCAAATGGATGGCGCGTCCATTTACGAGCTGCTCGACACAGAGAAAGTCACTGTGACGGCGGCTGTGCCGACTGTCTGGCTGATGCTGCTGACACACTTGCAGGAAAATGATCTGAAACTGCCGCACTTGCAGAAAGTGCTGATTGGTGGGTCTGCTATTCCTGAGCGTATCTTGCGCGCGTTTGAAGAAGACTATGAAGTTGAGGTGAACCATGCTTGGGGCATGACCGAAACCTCTCCGCTTGGCACGCTCGGCGCGCTGCCGCCGCATCTGGTTGGTGCGCCTGTTGAAGAGCGGATGGCGCAAAAGCTCAAGCAGGGACGCCCGCCATTCGGGGTTGAGCTGAAGATTGTTGATGATGAAGGCAATGAATTGCCTCGCGACGGCGAAAAATCCGGCAAGCTGATGGTACGCGGCGCTGCGATCGCGAAGGGCTACTTCAAAGGCGATGGCGGCGATGTGCTGGATTCTGAAGGCTTCTTCGATACTGGCGATGTGGCGACACTGGATGCCTATGGCACGATGAATATTACTGACCGCGCAAAGGACGTCATTAAGTCTGGCGGTGAATGGATTTCATCAATCGACATCGAGAACATTGCTGTGGGTCATCCGAAAGTGGCGAATGCTGCTGCGATTGGCATTTATCACCCGAAATGGGATGAGCGTCCGCTCCTGATCATTCAACCGGCGGCGGGTGAGAGCCCGACGAAGGAAGAAATGCTCGCTCAGCTTGAAGGCAAGATCGCCAAATGGTGGACGCCCGATGATGTGGCCTTTGTGGATGAGATTCCGCTTGGCGCAACGGGCAAGATCAACAAGCTGGCACTGCGTAAGCAGTTTGCTGACTATAAGCTGCCAACAGCTTAGCCATAGACGCCCCATGGGCAGGAAGAGATTTTGTAATGTCGGATAAACAAACACATTATCGTCGCTCCCTGTCCGGGGTTGCGCTGGGGTTCTCAGTTTTCGTGATCCTGTTCTTTATGGTGGCGGCATTGGGCGCGAAGTTTGGCTGGTGGAGCTGGATGTTTGGCTTGGGCAAACTGACGTTTGGTTGGGGGCCGAAGCTGGCGATATTTGGTCTTGGTCTGTCAGTGGTTGCTGTTATCGCTGCATTGGTGAAAGCGCCACGTAAGCAGGCTTTCATTCTGGCTCTGGCTGCGCTTTTAGTCTCTGGGTTGACGATGGGACGAATTCTCGGAGTTAGAGGAAATTCTGAGCGTTTGCCTCCGATTCACGATATCCAAACTGATTGGACCGCACCCATTCAGCCAAGCGAAACATTGCTTGCAATTCGCACGGCGGATGGCGCGATGAACCCGATTGAGGATGCGCCTGTTGTGCCAGCGTCCGCTGATGATCGCTGGCCGGGAATGGGCGGTAAACTCGTATCTGAGGTGCAGGAAAACGCAGAGTTCGTGCCCGGTGAACAGAAGTCGCCGAAAGTATCGCCTTATCCGAAACTGGCGCCGCTGTTTGTCACGGGCCTGTCTGAAGCGGATGTGTTTAGCACAACGGCCTCCATGGTTGCAGATCAAGGGTGGGAAGTCGTGACTGAATCACCTGTTGATGGGCGATTGGAAGCGACCGCTGTGACGGGGTGGTTCGGTTTTAAGGATGATGTGATGGTGCGCGTGAGCAGCGATGTCGAGGGCCAAAGCATCGTCAATGTGCGTTCAACAAGCCGGGTTGGAATGTCTGACCTTGGCGCGAACTCAAAGCGGGTTCGCGACTTGCTTGATGACCTCGAGACCAGTCTGCACAAGGCCGGTGGTGAAGTGACGTCTCCTTAAGGTGACGGCGATTACCGCCCTTCATTCAGGAATGAAATTATCACATCGGGAAAGGCAGGGTCTGTAACGGCGCTGCCATGCGTGCCTTTGATCTGAGTATAGTTGGCGTCAGGAATGATGTCTGCCAAGGCGCTGCCTGTGCCATTGTCGGTGTCCTGATCACCAGTGACGACCAGTACGGGGATGTCGAATGTTTCCAGCAAGTCGGCGCCCGTATATTTGCGCGAGGTGAGCGCACCACGATAGCCCTCTAGTGTTGAGCCGCTGGCTTTTGCGCGGTCAGCGAAGGCGAGAGCGCCGGGTGCGTCACTGCCGCCGATGGCTGCATCGAGCGCGGCTTGAAATGCGCCGCTGCGGTCTGTGTTCCATTCGTCTGCTGCAGAGTCGCCCACGCCGCCGAGAAGCAGGCGCCCACCGTCGCGGGTTAGCAGATGGTAGCGAATAGCTGTGAGCGACCCCATTGAATAACCAACCACGGCGTGGGGCTTTTCGCCGAGATATTTGACGAGGGCGATCTGGTCTCTGGCGGCTGCATCACGTGGCCAGCTCTTTGGGCTGTCAGGCACTTGAGATGCGCCATGACCGCGCGTGTCGGGGGCGATGACGGTGTAACCCGCTGCAGCGATTTGTTGCGCGATACCAGAATCAAACCAGTTGAGTTTGGCATTTGCCGTGAAGCCGTGGAGCATCAACACAACAGGGCCATTGCCGAGGCGAGTGTAGCTAATGCTCTGTCCATCAAAGGAGGTGTAGGTCGCAGTTTGTGCGGCGACGGGCTGGGCGAGGCCTGCCGGAGGTGTGGGGGATGTTGTGCAGCCACTAAGGGGCAGCAGTGTTAAAGCACAGGCGCTCGCAAGCCATTTGAATTGTATCGCCACTTTCATTCTCCCTCGAATCTGTAGGGGAGAGTATCTGTGTGCATGTGATGCAAGGCAAGAGAGCGACTTAGCGGTCTTTCGGGTCGAGCGCGTCGCGCAGACCATCGCCGATAAAGTTGAGGCAGAGCAGGGTGACGCCCATTGTGGTGGCGGGGGCGATGAGCATCCAAGGCTTCTCGCTCATAACATTTGCGCCCTCCGAGATCAGCACGCCGAGGCTGGTGAGCGGTTCGTTGACGCCCAAACCGAGGAAGGACAGGAAGCTTTCCGCAAGAATGACAACCGGAATGGTCAGCGTGACGTAAACAGCGACGGGCCCAATCACATTGGGCAAGATGTGTCGCAATATGATGGCGCGTCGGGAGACGCCAGCGGCGCGCGCGGCCTCGATAAACTCTTTGCCTTTGATGGCGAGGGTTTGCCCGCGCACGATGCGCGCCATGGTCAGCCATTCAATCGCGCCGATGGCTGCGAAGATGAGCACAATGTTGCGCTCAAACACAGTGAGCAACAGGATGACGAAGAAGATGAAGGGCAGGGCGTAGAGCACATCGACAAAGCGCATCATGAGGTTATCAACACTGCCGCCAAGATATCCGGCCGTTGCGCCCCATAATACGCCAATGATGAGGCTAACAAAGGTCGCGACCACGCCAACCAACAATGAGATGCGCAGGCCGATCATGAGCCGGGCGAAGAGATCTCGACCTTGTAGATCGGTGCCGAGGATGTGGAGGTTCTCGAGTGTTGGGTCGATCTGACTGGCTTCAGAAATCTGATGGTAGGGATGCACCCAGATAAACGGGCCGATGACGGCAAAGAGCACCAGAATGCCCAGAACGATCATTGATGTGACCGCTGCTTTATTGCGCATCAGGCGTGCGCGTGCATCTTCCCAAAGTGAACGCCCGCCAATGATGGCTTGCTCAACGGGTTCAGTACGGTTCGTCAGATCCAAAGGGGAGGGTGTCTTGGTCATCAGTCGTATTTCACTTTCGGATCAAGGACGGCATAGAGGATGTCTGCGACCAGATTAAGCAAGACGATCAGGGCGGCGTAGACGATGATCGCGCCCATAACGAGGGTGTAGTCGCGATTAAGTGCGCCATCGACAAAGTAACTGCCAAGGCCGGGGAGACCGAAGATTTTTTCGATAACCACCGAGCCTGTCATGACGCGCGCCATTGCCGGGCCGACATATGAGACAAGTGGGAGGAGGGCGGCAGGAAGAGCATGTCGCATGATGACATTACGCTCGCTAAGGCCTTTCGCGCGCGCGGTGCGGATATGGTTGGCGCGCATGGTTTCGATGATGGAGGCGCGCATGAGCCTCGAGATGATGGCAATTTGGGGTAGGGCCAATGTGATGACCGGGAGGGTCAGATTGTGCCAGCTCATCCCGATATTAGGATAGGTGCCCAATCCGCCTTCAGCGAATATGCCAGCGCCAATGGCCAGAAGAAGGATAAGGACCGGGCCAGTCACGAAGGTCGGAATCGATATACCGGCCATGGCTATACCCATCACACTGAAGTCGGCGGCTGTGTTTTGTCGGAGCCCCGCGAAGATGCCGAGAGAGGTGCCTACGATGAGTGCGACAAGCATTGAGAGGGCACCAATGGTCAGCGAGATGGGCAATCCGTCAGCGATAAGGCTGTTTACGCTTTTGCCGAGAATTTTGTAGGACGGGCCAAAATCGCCCTGAAGAACGCCGCCGATATAATTGAAATATTGCTCAGGGAGGGATTTATCGAACCCGAACTTTTCTGCGATGGCTCTTTCTGTCGCCGCCGGGAGTTTGCGCTCTGTATCGAATGGACCGCCTGGCGCCGCGCGCATCATGAAAAACGCCATAGACGTAATCGCAAGCATGGTGGGGATGGCTATGAGAAGTCGTCGAAACGTGTACGACCACGGCACGCGGCTTAAGGTTCTCTGGACGGCTGACAAGGTGAGACTGTATCCTCAGCTATTGCGGGCCTTGCGGCGATTGGTTAGTGGCATGCACAAAACATGTGTCGTTCCATTCCTATCGGCACGCCACGAAGGATCAAGTGCGCCGCGACAGGCAGGAGAGCATAAAATGCCAGATATTCGACAAGTTACAGACGCTTTTGCCGTTGCACCCCAGATTAGTGAAGCAGATGTGCAAGCAATCGCGGATGCGGGCTATAAAACAATCGTGGCTAATCGCCCGGATGGAGAGGGCGGTGTTGATCAACCGCGGATGGGTGCTGTGCGTGCCGCAGCAGAATCACTCGGGCTGGCATTTGCCGCTTTGCCATTCTCTGGCGCTCCGACGCCAGAGATCGTTGAGCGCCTGTCGCATATTTTGAACGATGCGCCGCAGCCAGTACTGGCATATTGTCGGACGGGCACGCGCTCAATCACAGCATGGGCATTGACGCATGCTGGTCAGGGTACCTCACAGGAAATTGTAGAGGCTGCGTCAGCTGCTGGGTATGATTTGTCCAGCATTTCATCTCTATTATAAGAAACAATACGAATGGGGTGTGCAAGCCAAGTGTGAACAAATGATCACGAATGCGCCACAGTAATTGTGTTGTCTGTTATCACGGGCATGTGTAACTCAGACCTTGTTATTAACGAGGGTTAAGCTTGTTTACGGGCCCTAGGAGATAAAACTGTATGTCAGAACGTTTCTGGACCAGTGATTTTGAAATTGATGACGGAACGATTCTAGTCAAAAAAACCGGTGCTCGCATTTCACCGAATTTGTCACTGGTGCATGACGTTTTTACCTGGTTTTGCTTTTATTTCTTCGCCCAAAGCTGGCGTACTCTGCGTTTTATTACAGGGTATAAACGGCCGACGATTGCGTTTTATCCGGACAAGCCGAGGCCATGGTATTTTATCTGGCCCGTCATGCATGTCTCTGGGGCAAAGTTGATCGATTCACCTGAAAAGGCTGACATCGTGATGCAGTTTGATGATTCGACTGAGACAAACAATGTCGTGCCGAAAATTCGTGATGATGCAGTGCGCGTCAATTTTGGGTGCCGCGATATTTCCAAGACCGCAGTGGCCAAGGCCTTTGAGGCCGCCGCAGGCTATTCGTTGGCTGTCGATCCAACGACCTATAGCGGTCATATGGTTGAGAAGTCTGAACTGAATGCGGCCCATGATGGTCAGATTTTGGAAGGTCCGATTGCTCATCCAGTTGAGGGGAAATCCTATCAGCGCCTGATTGATAATGAGATTTCTGGCGGTCTGGTCGAGGATTTACGCTGTTGTGTTGTTGCTGGCCGGCCTATTATTGTTTTCCGAAAGCGCCGGGCGCTTGAGCGGCGGTTTCTGAATGAAAATGCGGAAGTGATCCTCGATACAGTCGAGAATTGCTATTCTGCTGATGAGATGGATGTGATCGAGCGGTTTGCCAATGAGATTGGACTTGATTGGGGCGGCGTCGATGTATTGCGCGATCGGTCGAGCGGCAAGATATTCATTGTTGATGCGAACAAAACAGATATGGGGCCACCCGTTGCCTTGAATCTGGGCGCCAAACTGCGCGCAACACGACGCATGGCACGTGCATTTGCTGAGGCTTTCGCCTTTAAGCGGCGCTGAGTGTCGTCGCTTATTTCCCTGATTAAATGAGAGAATATTAGAAATATGGCAATTCCTTATGTCCGAGGCCTTGAGTTTGAATATGGGGTGAGCGAGCAGGTTTCGCCGCTTATTCGCCGGGTCGTGGCAAACAATCCGGGGCCGTTCACCTATATGGGGACTGGGGTTTACATAATCGGTCATGGAGACGTGGCTGTGATCGATCCCGGCCCGGCTGATGATGCGCATTTTGAAGCGTTAAAAGCGACTCTCAAAGGGGAGACGATTACGCATGTGCTTGTCAGCCATGGCCACTCTGACCACTCTCCCTTGGCAGCGCCTCTCGCGGAATGGGCGGGGTGTAAAACCTATGCAAAGAATTGCGGCGTTCCCACCGCTAAAGGTGAACTGGGCAGCGCGGATGATTTGGGATTTATGCCTGATGTAAAAGTAGGCGATAATGATGTCATCTCCGGCCCCGGCTGGACGTTGGATGTGATTGAGACGCCGGGCCACACCTGCAACCATTTGTGCTTTGGCCTGCGCGAAGAAAATGCGTGCTTTAGTGGTGATCACATCATGGGATGGTCAACCACAGTGGTTGCGCCACCCGATGGCGATATGGGTGACTATATGCAGTCACTGGAGAAAGTGCGTGCGATGCAGTTCGAAACGCTTTGGCCGACGCATGGTGCGCCCGTGCGCGAAGCGGCTTTTGTTGACGAATTCATCACAGAATATGCAAGCCATAGACGTGCGCGTGAAGCGGCGATTATGCAGCATTTGAAACAAGGTCAAACGTCGATTCCGGCAATGGTGGAGATCATGTATGCTGATGTCGAAAAGCGCCTTCATCCTGCCGCTGCGATGTCGGTGCTGGGGCACATGTTGCAATTCGTGAAAGACGGCTTGGTCGTCACGTCAGACGAGAGTCCAACTGTGCGTTCTCAGTTCAAACTGGTTCAATAGAGTTTTCGGCCGCGTCTTTATTTGACGCGTTTGGCTTTGAACGCCGAACCTCCGTCGAGTTTGATTTTGAAGCTGCCCAGCGCAGCTTTGCGAATCTCCGCTGTTTCGACATTGCGCGTCGAGATGCGGCGAGAATCTGTTTGCTTCCAGATCTGTCCATTTTCGAGTGTGATTGTCACCTTTTTGTATGGATCTTGATCGATAGAAACGACGTTTACGACCAATTTTTCCAGCCCGTCATCTTCATTGACATCCTTTCCGAAATTGAAGGAAGGGACTGCAAATCCGAAATTTCGTTTCCGCTCTCGGGCAACATCTTCTTTGGTAAAGGTTTGCACATCGCCGGCGTCTTCGGCGGCTTTGAACTTGGATACATTTTGATCGAAACAGGCGAGGCGCTCAGCATCGTCAGCGAGTGTCGTGCAGGCGAAAATGGCGTCTGTGTTGATTGTTTCAGCAGCAGATATCGGGCTCAACGCTGGGATAAAAGTCATCAATGCGGCCAGCGGGATTGTTCTCGCGAACTGTTTTCTCATGCGCATTTCGTGGGTCTCGCTCTTTTCAAATCCATTGGTCTCTGGCAGCACTGTGACAGGAATTTGATCCACAGGAAAGATATGGGAGGCATTCACGCGATGCTCGGCACTGGACGGCTTTTATCGATTTGCGCGACTGTTTTGGTTTTATCTTTAGCTGCATGCGGCGGCAATCAGACAAGTGAAGACGTGCCGACGCTGCGTCGTGGGATATCTGCTAAGGTCGGAAGTTTGGACCCACATACCTCATCGGCTCAGTGGGAGAATATTTTGATTGGTGATATGTTCATTGGTCTGATGACGCATGGCGCGGACGGCACGCCAGAGCCCGGAATGGCAATCAGCCACGAGGTCAGCGACAACGGGCTGGTTTGGACGTTTACTCTGGGGGACTATGAGTGGTCTGATGGCACGCCTGTAACCGCAGGTGACTTTGTGTATGCGTTGCGACGAATCCAAGCGCCGGAGACGGCCTCGCAATATTCTTCACTGCTTTACCTGATCAAGAATGCCGAGGAAGTGAATAACGGAGAACTAAGTGGCGAAGAACTGGGTGTTGAGGCGCTTGATGAAAAGACGCTGAAGATTACACTGAATTATCCGGCGCCGTATCTACCGGGTCTGTTGACGCACTATACAAGCTATCCTGTGCCTCAGCATGTTGTTGAGCAGTATGGCGAAAGCTGGATTCAGCCTGAGAACATTGTTGTGAACGGCCCGTACAAGCTGATGTATTGGCGCACGGGCGACCAATTGGTGGCCGATCTAAACCCAACTGGGTTTGGCGCTGCAGATGCGTGTTTCCAGCGTGTTGTTTATTTCGAACTGGAAGATGAAACCGCTGTTGAGAACAAAATCCAAGCCGGAGAATTGGATATCAATAATGCGTTTTCGGGTGCCCGTCAGGACGAGTTGGAGCGTAAATTTCCCGGCTGGCCACGCACGACACCCTCACTCAATACGACATATTGGACCTTTAACGCGCGCACTGCGCCGTTTGATGATGTGCGAGTCCGTAAAGCGCTGTCTATGGCTCTGGATCGGGAATTTATCGTGCGCAATGTTCTGACACCGGGCTATGAGCCAGCCTATTCGTTCGTCCCGCCGGGGATCAATAATTACAATGTGGCCAGACCAACCGTCGAGTTCAAAGATTGGTCGCGGGATGAGCGTCTAGCCGCGGCCAAGACCCTCTTAATTGAAGCTGGCTATGGGCCAGACAATCCATTTGAATTTGAATTCACACACCGCTCAACGGACGACAATCCGAAGGCCGCCCCAGTTGCACAAGCCAACTGGGCTGAAATTGCGCCATGGGTGAACCCTATAATTATCAAGCAGGATACACAGGTTCTGTATGCGCGGTTACGACAAGGTGATTTTTCAGTTTCTGATGCGGCGTGGGTCGCCGATTTTGATGACCCGATTAACTTCCTGTATTTGATGGACTCTGCGACGGGCCAGCAAAACTATGGCGCTTATGCCAATGCTGAATATGATGCGATACTCTCGCGCTCATCAGCAGAGCGGGATATGGGCGCGCGGGCTGAAATGTTCGCTGAGGCCGAAGGGCTGATGCTCGAAGAATATCCAATTACGCCAATGTGGTTTGCTGTGACCAAAAATCTTGTCGACCCGACGCTGACCGGGTGGGAAGAGAATGCCGTCGACCAGCATCGCTCTCGGTTCCTGTGTCGCGCAGGGATCGCTAAGTAAGGTATTCTGTGCCGATGAGCGATCGCACTCGCAAAGCTTACGCTGCCTATCAGCAAGGTGAGTATATTGTGGCGCGTGAGATATTGGCGGGTGCATCCGATGCGAATGATCTCCATTTGCGCGGGCTGGCAGAGCAGAAGTGTGGTGACCTCAATGCGGCTGTCGCTTCGCTGTCTGCGGCGATTGCCATTATGCCGGGCAATCATGAGATCCACAATAATCTCGGGCTGACCTATCGAAAACTGGGGCAATATCAGGCGGCGGTGGGAAGTTTTGAGCGTGCGCTGAAGCTGTCTCCCGCTTTTGTTTCAGCGCAAGTGAGCCTCGCACGGACCTGTCTTGATCTCGGCCAGTGGGAACGCGCTTATGCGGGGTATGCCGCGCTGACACAAGTGCGCCCCGGCGATGTTGGTGACGCATTTGGCTTCGCATCGGCAGGGTTAGAAATCGGGGAGATTGAGCAGGCTGGCGCAATTCTCAATGCATTGATTCAACGTCAAGATCGCGCTGATTATCGGTTCATGCGCGGGCGTGTAAATTTGGAACTGCAAAATCTGACACAAGCGCTTGAGGACTTCGAGACAGCCCATAAGGTGTTGAAGACAAAGGTGACATTTAACGGTCTCGCCAATCTCGTTTGGATGATGGGAGACGATGTGGGCTTTGAAGACTTGCTGAATCAGAGCCGCGAGACGCTACCCTATGACGTTGCCGAAAGCTGGTTGTTGGCGGGGTATGCCGCAAAAGCGCAAGACGTGATGTCCGATAAGCGGCTTGATGGCGCTAGGGGCTATGTGTTGAAGGCACGCATCCACGAGGCTTTAGGCGATTTTGAAGCTCAAATTGAGAGTGCGAAGCAGGCGCTCGAGCTGTCTCCAAATGATGAAATGGCCACAACGCAGCTAGTTATTGGTCTTTTTTCGTGCGGCAGAAATACAGAAGCTGGTCGGCACATCCACCACATGCTCGCGGAAGCGCCGGAATCTCAACATTGGCTTGCCTATGCTTACACGGCGTGGCGATTGGGTGATCCCACTCACGATGCATTGTTTCGCGATTCAGCCTCATTCGTGCGGCAATACGAGTTGACTATTCCTGACGGTGATTGGAGTGCTGATGGCTTCTATCAGGCGTTGTCCTCAGAGTTGATTATGCTGCGACGCTTTCAGCGTGAGCCGCTCAATCAGTCGTTTAAGGGCGGAGCTCAGTCTGCACGGGATTTATCTCGCATAAAAACTGGCGCCATAGGGGCATACGTATCTTCCCTGGATGCACCCATCCAAAGATACTTGCGAGAAATTGGAGCTTTTGAAAACAGTCCGGCGATGCGGTTGGATGAATCTGAAGGCTATGAATTTTCGGGCATGTGGTCGATCGAGATGAAGCCGGGAGGCCGACATGTGAACCATATCCATCCCGCGGGATGGATCAGTTCTGCATTTTATGTCGCCGTGCCAGAGAGCGTTGGAGTGTCGACTGACAAACAGGGCTGGTTCCACTTTGGGCAACCCCCTCATTCATCTCATCCTGCATTGGAGCCAGCAGGTTGGGTGGAGCCCATTCCGGGTAAATTGGTCTTGTTTCCGTCATGGATGTGGCATGGAACGACCTCTTTTTGCTCCGATGAGAGACGATTGACGGTGCCTTTCGATCTGATCCCGGGCCGATCGTAAAAAACACTAAATTCGGCGCAAACTGTATATTTTATTACTATTCGCGATAGGTCACAAGTTCGACTCTGCGGAGTCAAGTCATAAGAATTTCCCGTCAAATGATCACTTGAGGGCAATTAATTGCCGGTTATGAGTCAAACGTGATGCAAATAAACCACAGACTCCAGTTTTAAGCAGCAAGCTGGTGCCGGGTCGTTGACCGGTCTCATTTTCCTACATTACGAATGATTCAGGTACGAAAACCGATTTTCGGCCCGGTCCTTGTCAGGGGCTATCAAAAATCTGGAGGTTTCTAGTGAAACACATAAGCATGAAATCCCGTTTGCTTGCGACTACGTTGATTGCAGGTGCAGCTTTTGCGGCGCCAGCCATCGCGCAGGAAGCAGAAACGGATGAAGAAGCACGTCAAACTGCGGTCGTTGTGGTTGGCTCTCGCATTGTTCGCCAAGACTTTACATCCAATAGCCCGGTTGCCACGATTGGTTCTGAGCAGTTTGAATTGTCGAACGTGGTCAACACCGAAGGCTTGCTGAACACCTTGCCTCAAGCGGTGCCTGGTCTGGACCGGACATCAAACAATCCAGGCAACGGTACAGCGACAGTTGATCTGCGTGGCCTCGGTCCACAGCGCACCATGGTGCTTGTCAACGGCAAACGCATGGTTCCTACGTCGGGTAGCGGTGTTGTCGATATCAACTCAATCCCATCTTCTCTGATTGAGCGTGTAGAAGTGCTCACAGGTGGTGCTTCAGCTGTTTACGGTTCAGACGCTATTTCTGGTGTTGTTAACTTCGTCCTAAAAGACAATTTTGAAGGTGTCGAAGCATTTGCAGGGTACGAAGTTACTGAGGAAGGCGATGCTGACATCTGGTCAACCGGCCTGACTCTTGGCGGCAACTTTGACAATGATCGCGGTAACGCAGTGGTCAGCATGTCGTACACGAGCCGGTCAGACCTGTTCCAAGGCGATCGTGATTTCTCTACCTTCGCTCAGTTTGATGATGGTGAAGGCGGCCTCTATGATGGGGGGTCTTCGGGTATTCCAGCAACGTCTATCTTCTCTGGCAGCGTAGGCGCGGGTACGAATTCAGATTGCGCTAGTTCTGGCGTGATGTTTGAAACATCTGGCGACATACGCTGTTTCATTGATAGCGGTGCGAGTAATGACTTCTACAATTACTCACCTGTAAACTACATTCAGTTGCCTCAAGAACGCTTCCAAGCGACGGGTATGGCGACATATGACATCAACGAAAATGTTGAAGTGTATGGTCGCTTTATGTACGCGTTGAATGAAGTTCCACAACAGCTTGCTGCGACACCTATCTTCCAATCTGGCTCAGAGTTCTCGCTCGATGGGAACCCGTTCCTGTCAGCCAACTCGCAAGCGATTTTGTCGGGTGATAACGTTGATCAAGTCGGCTTCGGCGGACGTGTTGATCCTATCTTCTCTGACGGTGGGGATGTTTTCACCGAAACTAACACTTGTACCAACTGCCTGTTCGACGCCAGCTTCGTTGACCAAAATAACGATGGCATCGATGATGACATGCGTTTCGATACAACCGCGATCATCGACACAGATGGTGATGGCATTGCTGATACTGCAACAGCTTTCTTGCGTCGTCGTATGCTTGAAGTTGGTGAGCGTGTATCTGATGACCAGTTTAGTGCTGTTCAGTTCACAGCCGGTATTCGCGGCGCTTTGAGCGAGAATTTCGACTATGATATTTCGTATCAAGAAGGTCGTGTTCTGAATTCATCAGCTCAACGCGGTAATGTGAGCCGCTCGAACTTCCTTCAGTCACTTCTGCTTGCTGACGCTGATGGCGACGGAAATGTTGATGTGGATATCAACGGTGATCCAACTTGTGCCGATCCTTCTGGCGGTTGTGTGCCGATGAACCTGTTCGGTCAGGGTAACATTTCAGCCGCTGCTGCTGAGTATTTGGCTGTTCGTGTAAATTCAGATGCGCGCTACAATCAGAGCATCATCAATGCGGGGATTACGGGCGACACGTCTGGTTTCTTTGAACTTCCAGGCGGCCCGATCGGCTTGGCTGGTGGTATCGAATACCGTGATGAGTCTTTCTCGTTTGATCCGTCACAAGATCTCGCGACTGGCAACATTGCTGGCTTTAACGGTGCACCTCCTGTAGAGGGCGGCTTCGATGTTTACGACGTTTACGCCGAAACATACCTGCCGTTCATCACAGACGCGCCGTGGGCGAAAGTGTTGGGTCTTGAGCTTGCCTATCGTTTGTCAGACTACTCGACTTCTGGGTCAGTTGATGCGTACAAAATTGGTGGTGAGTGGGCGCCAAATGAACAACTTCGTTTCCGCACATCATTGAACACTGCTGTTCGTGCGCCGAACGTTGTTGAACTCTTCTCACCAGTGAACGAAGGGTTCCCGAGCGCGACCGACTACTGTGCAGGCGATGCTCCAAACGCGTCTGCAATTTCAGCAATCTGTCAGGCGACTGGTGTTCCTGCATCACTCGTTGGTTCGCCTGCGCTCAATCTGGCTTCTGGTCAGGTTCGTCAGCTAAGCGGCGGTAACATCGACCTCCAGCCTGAAGAAGCTGAAACATTCACCATCGGGTTTGTTACGACACCAGACTTCGTTCCAGGCCTGACTGTAGCGATGGACTATTTTGATATCAAAATTGACGATGCGATTTCAGCGTTTGGTGGCGGTGCAAGCAACATCTTGAATCTTTGCTATAACGACGCGACTGTCGGTGGCATTGGTTCTGAATTCTGTAACTCAATCCAGCGTCGTTCAGACGGCACAATTGATTTTGTTTCAGCGCAATCAAAAAATGTTGCCTCTATTGGCCTTGAGGGTGTTGATCTTCAGATCGACTATCGTCTGGATACAGAAATGGGTGCGTTCGGTATTGCCTACATGGGTACGCACACTGAATCCTCAACATTCGAAGCATTCGCAGGCGCTGCAGTTGATGAGTGTGCGGGCGAATTTGGTTCACTTGTTTGTGGCGAGCCAATTCCGGCCTACAAGCATCGCATCACAGGTAGCTGGGCTGACGGTCCGTTCTCAGCTCAGCTGTTGTGGCGCATGGTTGGTTCTGTAGACGATGATGATGATGGCGAAGTTTACGCTGTTGAGAGCATCGACGCATTCCACTACTTCGACCTATCTGGTTCTTGGCAGGTCAACGATTCATTCACCCTCACCGGTGGTATCGATAACGTTGCTAACGAGAAGCCACCAATCCTAGGTGACAACCAGGAGCAGGCTAATACTTACCCTGCTACGTATGACGTCTTCGGTCGTACATTCTTCCTGCGTGCCAAAGTTAACTTCTAAATCGAAGTTTACGGCTAGAAAAAAAGAGACGGCGGCCTTTCGAGGTCGCCGTTTTTTTGTGTACCTTGAAGGTCGAGCATAGAGGTTGGATATGTCGGAAGAAAAACGCATTGATACCGGGATTGTCGGGCCGAGCGCGCACACATTACGAACCGGTCTGCCATGCGAAAATTGCGGTGAGATCATTGAAGATCGGTTTTGCGGTTTATGTGGTCAGTTGGCGGCAGATTTTCACCGGCCCCTGATTGGATTGCTAGCCGCCTCGCTTTCGGATGCTTTCGCGCTGGATGGGCGATTGGCGAGGACCTTGCGTGAAATGGTCCTCAAGCCCGGCCTGATGACACGAAATTACCTCGACGGGCAACGCAATCGCTATGTGCCCCCATTTAGGCTTTATATTTTCGCCTCGTTGATCTTTTTCTTTGCGATATTCACACTTCCCTCGGAGGTCGACTTGTCCGCGGGAGGTGGACAGGCGGGCGCGGAGACGGAGAGCGCATCTGCCACTTCCACAGACGAAACGGGGGAAGATCAAGCGCCTACCGAATATACGATTGAAGAGATGATGGACGATGAGGGGCGGCTTGATGCGGCGGCGATCACCGAGGCGTTAACCCAAGGGACCGAGGTGGGCGACCTTGATGAAAAATCGCGGGCGGAGGTTGATCGCTTCGTGGCTACGGCAGCAAATGTCTACAACAATCAAGATCGGTTTTTGGCATTGCTGAAAGCGTATGCGCCACGCGCGAGCGTTGTGATGGTGCCATTGCTGGCCGGTATGTTGGCGCTATTGTACTTGAATAAGCGTTCGGTCTTTTTGGTCGATCATTTGGTGACGGCATTGCATTTTCAGGTGTTTGTCTATTTTTCAATGACGGTTGTCATCTTGCTTGGCATGGTGACGTCGTCATTGGGGTGGATCGCTGGGTTCTTCCTGTTACCGTTTTTGTTTTATTACCTGTATCGCCAACAACGTCGGGTCTACGCGGGTGCGCGCAGTTTGACCCTGTTGCGAACAGGTGTGTTGAGTGTCGCGCTGTTCGCGTTGCTTATGATCATTGTCCTCGGCTTAGTGTATCTCGCCGCCATCAAAACCTGAGCATTTAGTCAGCAAACCAACGGGCATAAAGCGCGGTGGGGAGCAGGCGGTCACTGTCAGATTGAGGGATCGCCATTTCACCTGTTTGCAGTGTGCCACCCAAATGCTTGACGCGGTCGGCCATGGTCTGGGCGAGAGCCAAGTATGACAGGCGCACTGCATAGGCGGTGGTGATCATGAAAAGTGGTGTCTCGCTCAAAAGCTCTGCCACGGCGTCCATGAGTTCCGGGAAATTTTCCTCGAAACGCCATGTCTCATTTTTTGGTCCGCGCCCAAACTTTGGTGGGTCGAGGACAATTCCGTCATAAGTGTTGCCGCGACGTTGCTCTCTGGCAATGAACTTCATGGCGTCGTCTGCAATCCAGCGGATGGTTCGGTCCTGCAGGCCGCTTAGCGCTTGGTTGTCCTTGCCGTAGCCATTCGATTTTGGGCTGGCATCCAAGTGGACAACTTCAGCGCCCGCAGCAGCGCAGGCCAGTGACATCATGCCAGTGTAGCCAAACAGATTGAGCACTTTGACGGGACGTCCTGCCGCTCTGATCTTCTCTTGGGCAAAGCGCCAATGAACGGAGTGTTCCTGAAACACACCCATATGGCGAAAAGCGGTGCGCCGCGCCGTGAAGGTGAGGCCGTTCCAGCGCATTGGCCAGGCGTCTTGTGCGCCGGGGGAGAGAATTTCCCAATTGCCATTGCTGTCTTCATCATTGGATTTGGAGGCGAAGCGGGCGTCTGCTTTCCAGCTTTGCGTTGGTTTTTGAGGTGTCCAAAATGCCTGTGGGTCGGGCCGGATAACCGTTTGGCTGCCGAAGCGCTCGAGTTTTTGGCGATCTCCACTATCGAGCAAAGCATAGTCTTCCCAGTCGTCGGCGATGAGGAGGCGAGTTTCAGTTTTCATGAGGTGAAATCCTTCTGCCGCCAGACCTCATAGGTCATTATTGCTGTGGCCTGCGCGAGGTTAAGGCTGTCTGCACCGCCGCGCATCGGGATGAGAACCAGAGAATCGCATGCCGCTTCGACAGTGTCTGGCAGGCCAGCCTGCTCATTGCCCATTATAATGACCGCCCGGTCGCCATATTCTGTCTGATCGTGGCGCGCTGTACCATTGACGCTGGCGGCAGAGAGGCTGGCATCATGGTGCACGCGCCAATTGTCAAATTCGCCGAAAGTGGTGTTGGAAAATGGCATATCGAATACCGAGCCCATGGAAGCGCGCACAGCCTCGAAACTGTACGGGTCGCAGCAGGATCCGATGAGGATAACGCCATTGACCCCGGCGCAATCTGCGGTGCGCAGGATGGTGCCGAGATTGCCGGGATCTCGCACTTCATAAAGAGCGATCCAGACGCCTGATTTTGTGCCGTCAAATTCAGTGAGCGAGAGATGTCGCTGACGGAATGCGGCGACGATGCTTTGCGCATTTTCTTTGCGTGTGACGCGAGACATTACGCGTTCGGGAACAAGTATAACGCGGGCGCCTTTCGCCCGGGCTTTCTGGGCCAGTGTTTTTAGGTGCGAGCGTTCGGCCATCGTATCGGCGATCAAGACGATTTCAGCCTCCCAGCCTTGCGTCATGCCTTGCTCGACTAGACGGGCACCTTCGGCCAAAAACAGTCCCGTTTCGGCACGTCCTTTCTTGCGCTCGAGGCTCTTAAGCATCTTAATAAGCGGGTTGGAAGTGCTTGTTATTGTGTCGGTTTGTTCGTGCATGTGAAGTTCAGTCTGTTGGGCGTGACTTGCGGTAAACCACTGAATAGGGCATCCCTCAAGGTAGGACTTTCCAGAGGGAGTTAAACGGGGTCCCAGATGAGACTGCTCGACTATTTGTTTGCGCTTGTGGCGCTGGCAGGCCTTGCCATGGTGAGTTGGTGGGGCGTGTACCAGTCACCGCAGAGTGCTGTAAAGCTTGAAAATAGGCTGGAGGTCGCTGCGCAAAGCGCTTTGGCGGAAGACGGCTATGGGTGGGCCGAAGTTGAGATGTCCGGCCAACGCGCTGTGTTGCGCGGGGCTGCGCCATCTGATGATGCCGTTCAAACAGCAGCGCAGAGTGTGTTGTCATCGTCTGGAGCAGGGGGATTGCTGCGAGGCGGGGTCACGGTCATTGAAAGTCGTGTAGATGCTGCGCCACCTGTATCACCATTTAAATGGCGTGCTGTAAAAACGGATACTGGGAAGGTAATCTTGCTCGGCCATGTGCCATCCTCCGCGATCAGGCAACATCTTATTGATGCCGTTGAGGATCTGGAAGCGGTTTCAGATGTTGAAGATCGCATGGTTTTAGCGCGGGGCGCTCCCGCCGGGAACTGGCAAGGTGTCGCTCGGCTAGCGCTTGGTAATTTGATGGATTTGCACACCGGCGAGGCCCGATTGGTTGATACCAAACTGAGTGTGCGCGGCGTTTCGATGGATGATGCGGTGAAAGCGCGAGTGTCGGCTGATGTTTCAAATCTTACTGCGCCGTTTCGTGGTGAGCCGAGTATTCGCAGCCCATCACTTTGGACCGCCGAACATGGCGATGGCGTGCTTGTGCTGACCGGGCAAGTTGCAACCGAGGCGGAGCGCGATCAAATCGTCACCGTTGCCAAGCAATATTATGCTCAGGAAGTGCGGGATGAAATGCTGGTGGGCGGTGATCCACACAACGGATGGGTTGAGGGTGTGCGCTTGGGTCTGCCACATTTTGCACGGTTTAAGTCAGGTGAGATGGGCTTCAGCCCCGCCGATGAGGGCTTTAGTTTTGAGGGTGAAGCATCTGGTTCGACCCTTGAGTATTTGCGCCAAGATATGCAGAGAATGACGGGACCGTGGGCCAAAACTGACTTTTTTGCGGATACCGTTCAGGTCGATGTTGAGGAGATTGCAGGCATTGATTTCGATGGCGACCCAGTCGTCGCCTGCCAGCAGGCTTTTGATCAAGTGCTAACCAATAATACAGTTGTGTTTGACAGTGGGCAGGCCACAATCACGCGTGAGAGTGGGATAACGCTGGATAAGTTGATGGCTGTTTCGGCGCGTTGCGATCGTGGGCTGAGGTTCGAACTTGGTGGACACACAGACGATTCGGGTGACCGTGATGCCAATATTGTGTTGAGTGAGGCGAGGGCGAGCGCTGTGGTCAATTATATGGTTGCTGCAGATTTTGCGCGTGATCGGCTTTCTGCAATTGGCTATGGTCCTGACCTACCCGTTGCAGGTAATGATTCCCCCGACGGGCGAGCGAAAAACCGCCGCATTGAATTCAAAGTTCTGGAACGGAGCAACTGATGGAATGGCTTTTGACGCATATGTGGATGGCACTGGCTGGTGTGGGGCTGTTTGGCATTTTGCTGGGATGGGCTGTTCGCGGCATCATGGTGATGGGCAAATATCATCGCGCCGTTGGTGAAAAAGAGATTGCGACTGCAGAGCTGAACGAAGCGCGAAACGAGTTGGACGTACTGTTAAAAGCTCAGCGTGGCGAGATACCTGTACAGCCGCTTCCTGTGGCGGCAGGCGGCGCTGATGATGTTTTGAAGCAAGAACTTAAAGATCGAGAGAAGCGCTTAGCGGATTTGGCTGGCGAGTTGGCTAAATCAAAAACTGAACTTGAGACGCTGAAATCGTCCAAATCACGGGGCGGCGCGGTTGCGGCTGTCGGCGGCGCTGTTGCTGGGGCTGGTGCCGCGATGATTGCTGGCAAGGATGGCGAGGAATCGCCGTCGCTTGCTTGGCGCAATCGTCATCTTGAAGCGCGCTTAAAAGAGCTTGAGGGGCAAGTTGAAACGCTGAGCGCGGCAAAGCCTGAGCCTGCGTTATCTGCTGAGCCAGAGGTCGCTGGAGCGCCAATTGCAACCGCATTGAGCGCCGAGGATAAAGTTGAGGCTGAAAAAGCGGCGTGGAAGATTGGGTATCTCAATCAGCGGATCGATGCGTTGGAAGCGGAAGTGACGGCTGCGCCTGCAATGATTGCCGAAAGTGCTGAGCCAGAGGCAGGTGTGATTGCGGTAGGATCTGCCGCGCCCGACACGGAGCCTGAAGAGACGGTTGAACCAGGTGCTGTTGATGAAGAATTGGCACGCTTGAGGTGGCGCAACCGTTATCTTGAAGGGCGGTTGGCATATTTTGAGGGCGATTCAAAGCAGGATGATGAAGCCGATAATACTGCTGGCGTCGTAGCTGGGGCAAGCGTCGCCGCTGCTGCTGTAACCGCGGCTGTTGTAGGTGGTGGCAATGATGATGCTGATAATACCTCGGTAGACGCTGTTTCTGAGGCCATAGAGGCGATCTCTGAGGAACCTCAGCTTGAGGCGGATGCGCTGGAGGAAGGTGGCTCAGTGTCTGACGCCATTCTCAAATCATTGACGCAAGCCGATGAGGCTGCTGATGCCGAGGAGGCGGCGCCTGAGAGTGAGACTGAGGTTGAAGACGCCGTCGACGCTGAGGTTGAGGCATCTGCATCTGAAGACGCCGAGCTCACCGCAAGCGACGGAGTTGAATTGGTCAAGCCGCTGGCGCTGGATAGTCCAGTGGGTGGGCAAGCTGATGATTTGACTGTGATTGGCGGGGTGGGGCCGAAGATTCAGGAAGTGCTGAATGGCTTGGGTGTTTATCATTATGACCAAATCGCCGCTTGGACGCGTGAGAATATTGCCTGGATTGATGATCATTTGAGCTTTTCCGGTCGAATTGACCGTGAGGGCTGGGTCGAGCAGGCATTGATCCTCGCAGGTGATGACTGAGTTTTGCTTGCTCATGCCGCGTTCAGGCAGGGTTCAGAGGCATTTCTTTAAAATCTCACATATTGAAGGGTGACTGTGCTTTGCTTTTGGGCGACTGCGCGTTAACCTAAATTATAGATTTGCGGGATGGAGACCGAGCATGACTGAGATGGTAGAATTTGACCCGAAAATTCTCGAAGGAGCGCCGGAAATCCGGATGTCTCGCCGCGGAATTATCATGGGATTGGCTGCGGGATCTGTGTTCCCGTTTGTGTCTGGTTGCGCGACGAATGCGGCAACGGGTGCGAATCAATTGCTTCTGTTTGGAAACGATCAGATTGCTGGCATGGCCGCCTCAGCCTGGACTGATATGAAAACACAAGTGCCGCAAACGAGTAACACAGCGCTTAAAAACCGTGTGCTCAACGTGTGGGAGCGCACAGTTGCTGGCGCGGCGGCCACAGGCCATGTCAATAAGGAAGAGAACTGGGACATCGCTGTATTTGATACAGATGATGTCAACGCCTTTGTTATGCCGGGGAACCGGGTCGGGGTGTATCGCGGCATCACAGAATTGACAGAGAATGACGATCAATTGTCATCAATTCTAGGGCATGAGACTGGCCATGTTGTTGGTAAGCATGCCGCAGAGCGTATGTCTGTTAGCACTGTTGCCCAAGTTGGGATGATGGCGGGCCAAATTGCTGTGGCGTCTTCGGAAGAGCTGTCAAAGTATGGTAACGCGATTGGCGCGCTGGGTGGCGCTGCGATCCAATTTGGCGTTATCCTGCCTTATAGCCGTAAGCACGAAACGCAGGCTGATAAGCTCGGCGTGGATTATATGCATCAAGCGGGTTATGACGTGACACAATCGGTTCGGTTGTGGGAGTTGATGGCTGCGCAATCAGAGGGAAAGCGCCCCCCTGAATTGATGTCAACGCACCCAGACCCGTTGCGCCGCGCGCAGGATTTGAGGAACTATATCAACGCCAAAGGCTATGCGCTAATGTAGCCGATACGGTATCGCATTGAAGTCGCCCGACTGTTGTTCAGTCGGGCTTTTTCATGCGCGTTCTTGACGGCGGGTAGGGGATGGGTCATACGCCCCATTCCTGTGGGAGGCTGCCAGCCAGACCACGGAACCTCGATTCATCAATCGGGGCGGATCGAAAGACCACCGCCCCCAAGTCAGTATTGTGAGGACACAATGGCGAAGAAATTGCTGGGGCACCTAAAGCTCCAGATTCCGGCCGGTCAGGCCAACCCATCACCGCCCGTCGGCCCAGCATTGGGGCAGCGCGGTATCAATATCATGGAATTCTGTAAGGCGTTTAACGCCAAGACTCAGGGCATGGAACAGGGCGTGCCGATTCCTGTGATTATTGATTATTATCAGGATAAATCATTCACATTCGTAACGAAGTCGCCGCCGGCGACTGTGCTGCTGAAAAAGGCTGCTGGCTTGAAGCTTGGCAAAAAGCCTGCTTCTGGCGCCAATAAGCCGGGATATGAGACAGTTGGTAAAGTCACCCAGAAGCAGTTGCGCGAGATCGCTGAATTGAAGATGGAAGACTTGAACGCCAATGACATCGAAGCAGCTGCCAAAATCATTGCCGGGTCAGCCCGCGCAATGGGCCTAGAAGTGGTGGATTAGAGACATGGCTAAGCTAGGTAAACGTACACGCGCGATCGCTGAAACCGTAGATTCGAAAAAAGCTTATACAGTCACTGAGGCTGTTGCGCTTGTTAAAGGAAACGCTACGGCGAAGTTTGACGAGTCTATCGAGATTGCTGTCAATCTTGGTGTCGACCCAAAATACGCTGACCAAATGGTGCGCGGTGTGGTCACAATGCCGTCGGGCACAGGTAAAGACGTGAAAGTTGCTGTTTTTGCGCGGGATGCGAAAGCAGACGAAGCAAAAGAAGCAGGCGCAGACTTCGTGGGCGCCGAAGACCTCATGGAAAAAATCCAAGGTGGTTTCACAGACTTTGATCGCGTCATCGCATCACCAGATATGATGGCGATTGTAGGCAGACTTGGTAAGGTGCTTGGCCCACGTGGTCTGATGCCAAACCCGAAAGTTGGAACAGTGACGCCAAATGTTGGTCAAGCTGTGAAGGACGCCAAGTCTGGTTCAGTTGAATTCCGCGTCGAAAAAGAAGGCATCATTCATGCTGGTATCGGCAAGGCGAGCTTTTCTACAGATGAGATTGAACTGAACGTAAACACTTTCTTGAGTGCGCTTACGAAAGCCCGCCCATCAGGTGCGAAAGGTCAGTTCGTGCGTAAGATCACTTTGACATCCACGATGGGTGCTGGCGTGACGATTGATTCGGCTGAGGCCAATCGCGACTAACGCAAAAATATCCACAATTTTAAGGCCCGGCATCCTGTGGATGTCGGGCTTTTTCTTGACTTTGTGGTTTTTCTCAGAATCAGGGGTTGCAGCCCTTTGGATAAAGCGTTAACACGCCTCTCTTGACGGGAGTTCTCTGGTATGTATGGGGCCTCCCGTTTTCCTGTCCTAGACCATAGGCCTCACGATTGAGTGAGATAACGATAAATGGTCACCTATGCAGACGGGGTGAGGCGGATGAAGGTTCATTTTTCTCGTGATTTTATCACGAATTGAATGGCTCCGGAACCCGATAAACCCTGGACAGGCGTCGTGAGGCAGCAATGCTGATCGGCACACATCCAGGGCGGCTCGGATGGTCCGGACGCCTGAATAGGAGAACCGTAATGGATAAAGCTGGAAAGCAGATAGCTCGCAAAGATCTCGAAGTCATCTTCGAGGAATCTGGCGCAGTTGTCGTTACGCATTATTCCGGTCTAAGCGTTGCGGAATTGACTGGGTTACGCGCTAAGCTCCGTGAGGGCGGCGGGCGACTCAAAGTGGTCAAAAATCGAATTGCTAAAGTTGCCCTTGATGGCAAAGGTGGCGATGCGGCGGCTGACCTCTTCAAAGGCCCTGTGGCCATTGCTTATGCTGAGGACCCAACAGTTCCAGCCAAGGCAATGTCAGAGTTTGCCAAGGAAAATGACAAGTTGAAGCTCGTCGGCGCCCTTATGGACGGCGAAGTTCTTGATGTTGCTGGAGTTGGGGCGCTTGCCTCACTGCCGTCACGTGAAGAATTGCTTGCAACTGTTGTTGCCCGGCTTCTCGGCCAAGCTAGCCAAATCGGTCAGCGTATCAATGCCCCTGGACAGCAATTGTCTGGTGCCATTACCGCTGTCGGCGAGCAAGCAGCAGCCTAGGTCAATACATCAACGCGAAACCACATCTAACCTCTACCCGAAGACAGAAAGATTAGAGTTAACATGGCAGATATTGCAAAATTGGGTGACGAACTTCTTGGTCTCACCATTCTCGAAGCTAAAGAGCTTAACGACTACCTCGAAGAGCGTGGCATCAAAGCGGCGGCAGCCGTTGCTGTTGCTGGACCAGCTGGCGGCGGCGACGCTGCAGGTGGTGGCGAAGAGAAAACCGAGTTTGATGTCGTTCTGACATCAGCTGGCGAAAAGAAAATCAACGTGATCAAAGTTGTTCGCGATGTTGTTCCAGCCCTCGGTCTGAAAGAAGCTAAAGAGCTTGTTGAAGCTGCACCGAAAGCGATCAAAGAAGGTGTTGCTAAGGACGAAGCTGAAGAAATTAAGAAGAAGTTTGAAGACGCGGGTGCAACCGTCGAGCTTAAATAGGCTCCAGCTTCTTTGCTAAATTCGGGTCGTGTTCTTCGCGAGGCGCGACTCAGTTAAGAAAAAGCGCGGCGATCCAGTTCAATTGGGTCGCCGCGAACTCGCGTTCTGGCGATAAGGTCTTGGGCCATACCGGTCCGGCCACACAAAATATGGGATCCTGGGATGTCACTCTCCTTCACGGAAAAGAAACGTATCCGCAAATCCTTCGGGCGCATTCCCGAAGCCATCGAAATGCCGAACCTGATTGAGGTTCAGCGCGATTCCTACGAGCATTTTCTTCAAATGCACACACCTTCAAACGAGCGCACGGATGATGGCCTCGGCGGTGTGTTTAAATCTGTTTTCCCAATTTCAGACTTTTCTGAGCGTGCGACGCTCGAATATGTCGCTTATGAGTTTGAGGCGCCGAAATTCGACGTTGAAGAATGCATGCAGCGTGACCTGACCTATCAGGCTCCGTTGAAAGTGCGTCTTCAGTTGGTCGTTTTCGATATCGACGAAGATACCGGCGCGCGCTCTGTTAAAGAGGTCAAGGAGCAAGAATGTTACCTCGGTGATATTCCGCTGATGACCGACAAGGGTACGTTTGTGGTCAACGGCACCGAGCGTGTGATCGTTTCGCAGATGCACCGTTCACCCGGCGTGTTCTTCGATCACGACAAGGGCAAGACCCATGCGTCTGGTAAGTTCCTTTATACTGCGCGGATCATTCCATACCGCGGTTCATGGCTCGACTTTGAATTTGATGCCAAGGATGTCTTGAGCATCCGGATCGACCGCAAACGCAAGTTGCCGTCAACCACGCTGCTTTATGCGCTGGGGTATGACACTGAGGCGATCCTGGATCTGTTCTACACACGCTCCATCTATCGCATGGACAAGGCGGGCTGGATTACTGGCTTCCGCGGCGATGCGTGGAAGGGCACGAAGCCTGAGTTTGATCTGGTCGACGCGAAGAGCAAAAAAGTTATCGCTGAAGCAGGCAAAAAAATCACTGCCCTCAAGGCGCGTCGTATCGACGAAGCTGGCACTGACGAAATTCTTGTGCCGTCAGAGGCGCTTGTCGGTAAGTTCCTTGCTCGTGATGTTGTGAACATGGAGACTGGTGAAATCTTCGGTGAGGCAGGTGACCTGCTGGAAGAAGAAGTGATCGCCGAAATGCGCGAATATGGTATCGAGACCTTTGAGGTGCTGGATATTGATGCGTCAGGTCGTGGTCCATGGCTCCGCAACACACTGAAAGCTGACAAGAACGAAACACAGTTCGAGGCACTCTCAGACATTTACCGCGTTATGCGTCCGGGTGAGCCACCAACGCAGGAAGCTGCCGACGCTTTGTTCGGCCAGTTGTTCTTCGATCCCGAGCGTTATGATCTTTCAGCGGTCGGCCGCGTGAAAATGAATATGCGTCTAAGCGTTGGCGTGCCCGGTTACGAGGCTGCCTCCGACGAGGAGCGTACATTGCGCCACGAAGACATTCTGGGCGTGATGAAAATCATCCTCGACCTGAAAGACGGTAAGGGCGAAGTCGACGACATTGATAATCTCGGCAACCGCCGCGTGCGGTCTGTTGGTGAGTTGATGGAGAATAATTATCGCATCGGTCTTGTGCGCATGGAGCGCGCGATCAAAGAGCGTATGGGTTCTGTCGATATTGACACTGTCATGCCGCATGATCTGATCAATGCGAAGCCTGTTGTGGCGTCTGTGCGTGAGTTCTTCGGTTCTTCACAATTGTCCCAGTTCATGGACCAAACGAACCCATTGTCAGAGATTACGCACAAGCGTCGTCTCTCAGCGCTTGGCCCGGGTGGTCTTACGCGTGAGCGTGCTGGGTTTGAGGTGCGCGATGTGCACCCGACCCATTATGGACGGATTTGCCCAATTGAAACGCCGGAAGGCCCGAACATTGGTCTGATCAACTCGCTCGCGACACATGCGCGCGTGAACAAGTATGGCTTTATCGAAAGCCCGTACCGCAAAGTCTTAAACGGTAAACAGACTGATGAAGTGGTTTACCTGTCAGCGATGGAAGAGAGCATCTACTCTATCGCTCAGGCGAATGCAGAGGTGAGTGCCTCCGGTGAGTTGACGAACGAGTTTGTGAACGCCCGTGTTGCCGGTGACACGACTATGGTTTCAACTGGTGATATCCAGTACATGGATGTGTCGCCCAAACAGGTTGTGTCTGTTGCGGCATCCCTCATTCCGTATCTTGAGAATGACGATGCGAACCGCGCGCTTATGGGGTCGAACATGCAACGTCAGGCCGTGCCATTGGTGCAGTCTGAGGCGCCATTTGTTGGCACAGGTATGGAAGCTGTTGTGGCGCGTGATAGCCGTGCGGCGATCGTCGCCAAGCGGGCAGGTGTTGTCGAGCAGGTCGATGCTCTGCGTATCGTTGTGCGCGCAACTGAAGATCTGGAAGGCTCCAAGTCCGGCGTTGATATTTACCGTCTGGCGAAATTCCGCCGGTCCAATCAGAATTCTTGCATCAACCAGCGCCCGATTGTGCGCGTTGGCGATGTGGTTTCTAACGGCGACATTATCGCGGATGGTCCATCGACCGATCTAGGTGAACTCGCGCTGGGCCGTAACGTGCTGGTCGCGTTTATGCCGTGGAATGGGTATAACTTCGAAGACTCCATCCTGATCTCCGAGCGGATTGTGAAGGACGACGTCTTTACCTCGATCCACATTGAAGAGTTCGATATCGCAGCGCGCGATACCAAGCTTGGCCCAGAAGAGATCACGCGTGATATCCCGAATGTCGGTGAGGAAGCGCTCCGCAACCTCGACGAAGCTGGCATCGTGGCCGTTGGTGCAGAAGTCAAAGCTGGCGACATCCTTGTCGGGAAGGTGACACCGAAGGGTGAGAGCCCAATGACGCCGGAAGAAAAACTCCTCCGCGCCATCTTCGGTGAGAAAGCTTCAGACGTCCGTGATACCTCTCTGCGTGTACCTCCGGGTGATGCAGGCACGGTTGTGGATGTTCGCATCTTTAACCGTCACGGTATTGATAAAGACCAGCGCGCGCTTCAAATCGAGCGTGAGCAGATCGAGAAGCTGCAGGAAGATAAAGAAGACGAGCAGGCCATTCTGGAGCGCAACACCTATGCGCGTCTGAAGGCTCTGATGGTTGGCAAGGACGCTGCCGCGGGCCCGCGTGGCTTCCCGGTCGGAACAATCGCAGCAGAGTCTCTTGAGGAGATTGGCGAGAACTTCTGGTGGGATGTTGCTCTCAAGTCAGAGGCAGCCCAGTCAGAAGTCGAGTTGCTCCGTGAGCAGTTCGAGAACTCTATTCGTGAGCTTGATGCCCGCTTCAACGACAAGGTTGAGAAGGTACAGCGCGGCGATGATCTGCCTCCGGGTGTGATGAAAGTCGTTAAAGTCTTCCTCGCGGTTAAGCGTAAGCTTCAGCCGGGTGATAAGATGGCTGGTCGTCACGGTAACAAAGGGGTGATTTCAAAAATCAACCCGCCGGAAGACATGCCATTCCTCGAAGATGGAACGCCTGTTGATATCGTGTTGAACCCGCTTGGTGTTCCATCACGCATGAACGTGGGTCAGATTCTCGAAACGCATACTGGTTGGGCCTGTCGTGGTCTCGGCCGTATCATTGATAACGCGATGGAAGAGTTCCATCAGAACAATGATATGCAAGGCCTCAAAGATGCGCTGGAAACGGCCTATGGTGCTGATCAGGAAATGCCGGGAACCGACAAGGAACTGGTCGAGCTGGCGGGTAACCTCCGCAATGGTGTGCCGATGGCAACGCCGGTATTTGATGGTGCACGCGAAAGCGACATCAACGACATGCTGACGCGCGCCGGACTGGATACCTCTGGTCAGGTCAAGATGTTTGATGGCCGGACAGGTGAGGCGTTCTCTCGTCCTGTAACTGTCGGCTACAAGTATCTGCTTAAGCTTCACCACCTTGTGGATGAGAAAATCCACGCGCGGTCAACCGGACCTTACTCTCTCGTCACGCAGCAACCATTGGGCGGTAAAGCTCAGTTTGGTGGCCAGCGCTTCGGTGAGATGGAAGTCTGGGCACTTGAGGCCTACGGCGCCGCTTACACCTTGCAGGAAATGCTGACGGTGAAATCGGATGATACCGCCGGTCGTGCGAAAGTGTACGAAGCGATTGTTCGCGGTGATGACACGTTCGAGGCCGGTATCCCGGAAAGCTTCAACGTGTTGATCAAAGAGATGCGTTCACTCGGTCTGAATATCGAGTTGATCGAAGAGGATGGCGGTAGTTCGGATGGTGAAGAGCCACCGGTCGCCGCAGAGTAGAGACAGACGTGAGACTATTGCGCCCCGCCCAGCAATTCGGTTGAGGCAGGGCGCAAACACCAAATGATTTTATCAGGGTTACAGGCCCGCCCGACCTGTCACCCGCCTAAGGAGCAGATAAACATGCGCCAAGACGTCGCCAGCATTTTCAACCCGAATGCACCCGCCCCAAGTTTTGAGGCCATTCGTATCACCATCGCCAGCCCGGAAAAAATCCGGTCTTGGTCATCCGGCGAAATCAAAAAGCCGGAAACCATCAACTATCGGACATTCAAGCCGGAGCGTGATGGTCTCTTTTGCGCGCGTATCTTTGGTCCCAACAAGGACTATGAGTGCCTGTGCGGTAAATATAAGCGCATCAAATATCGCGGCATTGTCTGCGAGAAATGTGGTGTTGAGGTCACTTTGGCGCGTGTGCGCCGTGAGCGCATGGGCCACATCGATTTGGCCGCGCCGGTTGCTCACATCTGGTTCCTGAAATCTCTTCCTTCCCGTATTTCGGCGCTGGTCGATATGGCATTGAAAGACGTAGAGCGCGTGCTCTACTTTGAAAGCTATGTCGTGATCGAACCGGGCTTGACCGAGCTTGAGCCACTTCAGCTGATGTCTGAAGAAGAGTATATGGATGCTCAGGACAATCTTGGCGAAGATGCATTCACGGCGATGATCGGTGCAGAAGCGATCAAAGAGATCCTACGCAATCTGGACCTCGAAGCACTTGCGGAAACCCTGCGGATCGACTTGAAAGAGTCGACTTCAGAGTTGAAGACCAAAAAATATTCCAAGCGTTTGAAAGTGGTCGAGGCTTTCCTCGCATCACGTGCGAAGCCTGAGTGGATGATTATGGAAGTTGTTCCTGTCATTCCACCGGATCTGCGCCCGCTGGTGCCACTGGATGGTGGTCGCTTTGCAACGTCCGACCTGAACGATTTGTATCGCCGGGTGATCAACCGTAACAACCGCCTGAAGCGCCTGATGGAACTTCGTGCGCCAGACATCATCATCCGTAACGAAAAGCGGATGTTGCAGGAATCTGTTGATGCGTTGTTCGACAATGGTCGTCGTGGCCGTACGATTACTGGCAACAACAAGCGTCCGCTGAAATCACTCTCAGACATGCTGAAGGGTAAGCAGGGGCGGTTCCGTCAGAACCTTCTCGGTAAGCGCGTCGACTATTCAGGCCGTTCGGTCATTGTGGTTGGCCCATCGCTCAAACTGCACGAGTGTGGCTTGCCTAAGAAGATGGCGCTCGAACTGTTCAAGCCATTCATCTATGCGCGTCTCGACGCCAAGGGGCTTGCTGGCACGGTTAAGGCCGCGAAGAAACTGGTCGAGAAAGAGAAGCCGGAAGTGTGGGATATCCTCGATGAGGTTATTCGCGAACACCCGATCCTGCTGAACCGCGCGCCGACACTTCACCGTCTGGGTATTCAGGCGTTTGAGCCAAAACTGATCGAAGGTAAGGCGATTCAGCTTCACCCGCTGGTTTGTGCTGCGTTTAACGCCGACTTCGATGGTGACCAGATGGCTGTGCACGTTCCGCTGAGCCTTGAGGCCCAGCTAGAAGCGCGTGTCTTGATGATGTCTACAAACAACATCCTGTCGCCAGCCAATGGTAAGCCGATCATCGTGCCGTCACAGGATATTATTCTTGGCCTCTACTATCTGTCGCTCGATCGCGACGGAGAGGCGGGCGAGGGCATGATTTTCTCTGATCTTGCAGAGCTTGAGCAAGCCATCGACAATGGTACTGTTTCACTGCACGCAAAAATCAAAGCCATGTATGATGGTGTGGATGCTGATGGTAATCCATGGCGCCGTGTTATCGACACGACTCCGGGCCGCTATATGGTGACAGATATTCTGCCACGCATGAAAGGTATTTCGCCGGAGCTGGTGAATGAGACGCTAACCAAAAAAGCCATTGGTGGCATCATTGATGAAGTTTACCGGATCTGTGGCCAGAAGGCGACTGTGATCTTCTGTGACAAGATGATGGAACTGGGCTTCAAAGAGGCCTGTAAGGCCGGCATCTCGTTCGGTAAGGATGACATGGTCATTCCTGACGCCAAGAAGAAATTGGTCGACTCCACTAAGGAGCAGGTTGGCGAGTATGAGCGTCAGTATGCTGATGGCTTGATTACGCGTGGCGAGAAATACAACAAAGTTGTCGATGCTTGGTCCACCTGTACGGATAAAGTTGCTGACGCTATGATGGATTCATCGGCTGATCTCCAGTTCTCCACAGCAAGTGGCAAAGAGCAGGTCAACTCGATCTTCATGATGGCCGATTCAGGTGCGCGGGGCTCTAAGAACCAGATGAAGCAGCTGGCGGGTATGCGGGGTCTTATGGCCAAGCCGTCAGGCGAGATTATTGAAACGCCAATCATTTCGAACTTCAAAGAGGGCCTGTCGGTTCTCGAATACTTTAACTCCACCCACGGTGCCCGTAAGGGTCTCGCCGATACGGCGTTGAAAACAGCGAACTCCGGTTATCTGACACGTCGTCTGGTTGACGTGGCGCAGGACTGCATCATCAATGAAGATGATTGCGGTACTGAAAAAGGTATCGACATCTCTGCGGTGCTTGAGGGCGCTGACGTAGTTGTCTCGCTGTCAGAGCGTATTCTGGGTCGTGTTACGGCTCTGGATGTTAAAGGCAGTGATGGCGAGTTGGTTGCACCTGCTAACACTTATATTGACGAAGATTTGGCAAATGCGATCGAGGCCGCTGGCGTTGATATGATCAAGTCGCGGTCACCGCTGACTTGTGAAGCGCGTAACGGTATTTGTGTTCAGTGCTACGGACGGGATCTAGCCCGGGGTAGCGTCGTCAATCGCGGTGAAGCTGTCGGTGTTATTGCCGCCCAGTCAATCGGTGAGCCGGGTACGCAGCTTACAATGCGGACATTCCACATTGGTGGTGCGGCGCAGGTTGCTGATAAGTCAGCTGTTGAGGCGAGCATCGATGGTGTGATGCGATTCACAGATGCCGAAACAGTGACGCGTGAGGACAAGTCCCTTGTCGTCGTCGGTCGCCGTATGCAGGTTGAAGTGCTGGATGCAGACGGCCGTGTGCGTCAGTCCTTCCGCCCATCTTATGGTACACGTTTGATGGTCAAGGATGGTGCCAAGGTCACGCCGGGCATGTTGCTCGCCGACTGGGATCCATTTGCTCAACCTATCGTCTCGGAAATCAAAGGCCGGGCGAAACTCGTTGATGTGATTGACGGCGTGTCAGTTCGTGAAGAGACCGATGAGCAAACAGGTATCTCGTCCCGCGTGGTCGTAGATTGGCGTTCGGCTTCGAAGTCAGCTGAGATCAAGCCATCCATTCATATCGTGGATGAAAATGGTGAGCCGGTGAAATTGCCAAATGGTTCCGATGCGATCTATCTCTTGTCTGTTGGCGCCATCCTGTCGGTTGCCGATGAAGACATGATCGCCCCGGGTGATACGCTGGCGCGTGTCACGACAGGCGGTGCGCGAACCAAGGACATCACCGGTGGTCTCCCGCGTGTTGCTGAGCTGTTCGAAGCGCGTCGTCCGAAAGATCACGCTATTATCGCGGAAGTCGATGGTAAGGTGCTCTACGGGCGCGACTATAAGAACAAGCGTCGCGTTTCAATTGTTCCGGTTGAGGAAGGCCGCGAGCAGGTGGATTACCTCGTGCCAAAAGGTAAGCACCTGGCTGTTCAGGACGGTGATTTCATCAAGCGCGGTGAGTATCTGATGGACGGTAATCCGGCTCCGCAAGATATTCTTTCGACCTTGGGAATCGAGGCACTTGCGAATTATTTGATCGACGAAGTGCAAAAAGTCTATCGCTTACAAGGTGTTCCGATCAACGATAAGCACATTGAGACGATTGTACGTCAGATGCTGCAGAAGATCGAAATTACTGATGCTGGAGATACAAGCTTTATCATCGGCGAGAGCGTTGACGTTGTTGACTTCGAGGATGCGAATGAAGCCGTTCGCAAGTCTCGTAAGAAGGATCAGCAGGAAGCCAAAGGTAATCGCTTGCTTCTGGGTATCACGAAAGCATCGCTCAATACGCGTAGCTTCTTCTCAGCCGCCTCGTTCCAGGAAACGACTCGCGTACTGACTGAGGCTGCCATTCAGGGCAAAATCGATACACTCGATGGCCTGAAAGAAAACGTGATTGTGGGGCGTCTGATCCCAGCAGGTACGGGTAGTGGCATTCGTCAGTTCCGCCGTATCGCGGGCGATCGTGATCAGAAGCTTAAGGCAAAGCGTGCGGCTACGGTCGCCAAAGCTCAGGAAGAGGCCGCTGCAGCAGCCGCTGCTGCGCTTCCTGCGCCAGCGCCAGAGGCTCCAGAGCAAGGTGCGAGCGAGGAGTAGGGCTTACCCCGCCTTGATATTGTGAAAGCCTGCCATTCTTGGCGGGCTTTTTCTTTTGTGTGAGGGGCGGGGTGTATGCAGCTTGATAAGCAAACCATGAGAGGTGCTGCTCTGGCATGTGGTGCCATCGGCGTCATCGCTTGGATAACGCTGGATTCATGGAAGATTGCAGCTTCTGAGCAGATCGTCGAACAGGGGCGCGAGGCTATTGCTGACGAGTTTTCACTCGAAGATCCGAAGTTGTGCAACGAGAATCCCAATCGGTGTTTCCATGACAGCCAGCGTGACGATCAAGGCACGTAATTAACTTTCCGGCCTTGTCTTCAGCACAAGCCCTTGACGAGGGCTTAAGAGGGGCTTACACGCCACGCATCGTCGGAGAGGTGGATTGGGCGAATTGTCCTGCCGCCGTACTGTTCCAAATAGTGGGATGGCAACCTGACTCCCTAGTTTTAGTTCCGTCTCGGACGCCTAATCATGGCATTCGGGACGATCATTTCGTTCACGGCCCATCGGGCCACAAAGTAAAGATACAGAAGGCCCGAATGCCAACAATTCAGCAGCTTATTCGCAAGCCGCGCTCGCCAAAACCGACGCGGACAAAAACACCGGCCCTCAAGGCCTGCCCACAACGCCGTGGCGTTTGCACACGCGTCTATACGACGACGCCTAAGAAGCCCAACTCGGCTTTGCGTAAAGTGGCCAAGGTTCGCCTGACATCCGGTTTCGAATCGCTCTGCTATATTCCTGGTGAAGGTCACAACCTTCAGGAGCACTCAGTTGTGCTTATTCGTGGGGGCCGCGTAAAAGACCTTCCGGGTGTGCGTTACCACATTGTTCGTGGTGCGCTTGATACCCAGCCCGTTAAAGATCGTAAGCAACGCCGTTCGCACTATGGTGCGAAGAAGCCTAAATAAGAGGACTTTCTAGATGTCACGCCGTCACTCCGCTGAAAAGCGCCAAGTCCTTCCTGATCCGAAGTTCAAAGATATCGTTGTTACCAAGTTCATGAACCAAATCATGCGCGACGGTAAAAAGTCAGTTGCAGAGCGTATCGTTTATGGTGCGTTTGAGCTCGTTGAGCAGCGCGCTAAAAAAGATCCAGTGGAAACATTCCACGAGGCGCTAGAATCAATCGCGCCATCAGTTGAGGTGCGTTCGCGCCGTGTTGGTGGTGCTACGTATCAGGTTCCTGTCGAAGTTCGCGCAGAGCGTCGTCAGGCACTTGCTATCCGCTGGTTGGCTGCCGCTGCTGCTGGTCGTAACGAAAATACAATGCGCGAGCGCCTGGCTGGTGAGCTTATGGATGCGAGCCAGGGGCGCGGTAACGCGGTCAAGAAACGCGAAGATACTCACCGTATGGCAGACGCAAACAAAGCGTTTTCACACTACCGCTGGTAATCAGCACTGGAAATTATGGGTAGCTCAGGGTAACGCGCCCTCAGTTACTCATTATTCCGTTTGGAAAGCAGACACAAAGGTTGAACACCATGGCCCGCGAATACACGCTGGATCACTATCGTAACTTTGGAATTATGGCGCATATTGACGCCGGTAAAACCACTACGACAGAGCGCATTCTTTACTACACCGGTAAGTCCCACAAGATTGGCGAAGTGCATGATGGTGCTGCGACGATGGACTGGATGGAGCAAGAGCAGGAGCGTGGCATCACGATCACCTCAGCTGCGACAACCACTTTCTGGGAGCGCACAGAGGACGGCAAAACCGCTCAATCTGAAAAGTATCGCTTCAATATTATCGATACGCCCGGGCACGTTGATTTTACAATTGAGGTGGAGCGCTCACTCGCTGTGCTTGACGGTGCGGTCTGTGTGCTTGACGCGAACGCTGGTGTTGAGCCGCAAACAGAAACTGTTTGGCGTCAGGCTGACCGCTACAAAGTTCCGCGCATCGTGTTCGTCAACAAGATGGACAAGATTGGCGCGGACTTCTTCAACTGTGTTGAGATGATTCGTGACCGTACTGGTGCGATCCCTGCTCCTGTCCAAATTCCTATTGGCGCAGAAACAGAGCTTGAGGGCCATGTTGATCTGATCACCATGCAAGAGTGGGTTTGGGAAGGTGAAGACCTGGGCGCTTCTTGGGTGCTCAAGCCAATCCGCGATGAGCTCAAGGCGAAAGCTGAAGAATTCCGTTCCACCTTGGTTGAACTTGCTGTTGAGCAAGACGAAGCAGCGATGGAAGCGTATCTGGAAGGCGAAGAGCCTGACGTTGCAACGCTGATCAAGCTTATCCGCAAGGGTACATTGGAAATGGCATTCGTGCCGGTTTTGTGTGGTTCTGCATTCAAGAACAAAGGTGTTCAGCCAATGTTGAACGCTGTGATCGACTTCCTGCCAGGGCCGTTGGACGTGCCGTCATACATGGGCTTTAAGCCGGGCGATGAGGATGAGGTTCGTGACATTGAGCGTAAAGCTGATGATTCAGATCCATTCTCCGGTCTGGCGTTTAAAATCATGAATGACCCGTACATGGGGACGCTGACATTCACGCGGATCTATTCTGGTACGTTGTCGAAGGGCGATAGCTTCTTCAACTCAACGAAGGGCAAGAAAGAGCGCGTGGGCCGTATGGTTATGATGCACTCTAACAAGCAGGATGAAATCACAGAGGCATTTGCCGGTGACATCGTTGCGCTTGCTGGCCTTAAAGAGACAACAACGGGCGATACAGTCTGTGACGTTCAAAACCCTGTTGTGCTTGAGACGATGACATTCCCCGATCCTGTGATCGAGATTGCGGTTGAGCCTAAGTCTAAGGCTGACCAAGAGAAGATGTCTGTTGGTCTTCAGCGTCTTGCTGCAGAAGATCCGTCATTCCGCGTCGAGACAGACCATGAGTCTGGCCAGACAATCATGAAGGGCATGGGTGAGCTTCACCTTGATATCCTCGTGGATCGCTTGAAGCGTGAGTTTAAAGTGGAGGCCAATATTGGTCAGCCGCAAGTGGCTTATCGTGAGAAGATCGGTGTTCCGGCGGATATTGATTACACGCACAAGAAGCAGTCAGGTGGTACCGGGCAGTTTGCGCGTGTGAAGTTATCATTCGAGCCTTTGGAAGCGGGTTCTGGTTTCGTGTTCGAGAACACTATCGTTGGTGGTGCTGTTCCGAAGGACTATATTCCGGGCGTTGAAAAAGGTCTGGATATGGCCAAAGAGAACGGTCTCTTGGCAGGCTATCCTGTGACTGACTTTAAGGCGACGCTTACTGATGGTGCGTTCCACGACGTTGACTCCTCTGTTTTGGCGTTTGAAATCGCTGCGCGTGCAGCATTCAAAGAGCTGAAAGGCAAAGGCGATCCTCGCCTCATGGAGCCGATCATGGACGTTGAAGTTGTGACGCCGGAAGACTATATGGGCGACATCATTGGTGACTTGAACTCACGTCGCGGGCAGATCCAAGGCTCAGAGCCTCGTGGTAATGCCACAGCGATCAAAGCGTTTGTGCCACTCGTGAATATGTTCGGTTACGTGTCAAACCTTCGCGGAATGTCGCAAGGGCGTGCGCAGTTCACGATGATCTTCGCTCACTATGACGAAGTACCGCGCGCGGAAGCGACGAAAATTATTTCGGAAGTCACCGATTCCTAATATTTTTCGTGGCCGGAATTACCCGGCCACGAAAATAATAGTTTGAATAGAATAAAGGAGAGGCCCGATGGCCAAGG
>JBOEGK010000044.1:3096-29277 GCA_050633385.1 Hyphomonas sp. | reverse complement strand
AGAACACCTCACAAAAGCCGCCAGAGACGCCAAATCTGCGGGAGCCGCCACGGGAGAGGCGTCACTGACCGAGCCTGTGCAAAGCCTCAATTTCGAAGCCATCACGCGCCTTGTCGGTCACGCCGCGATGCAAGCCGGATGTACCAACGTCTATCGCGCGATGATAAATGGTGCCACATCGGTGTTTATCGGCTTCACGCCAAAGCGCTTTCTAAACGCCAGCGGCGCAGACATTTCGAGAGATGATTTTATCGGCGCACTCTTCAGCGAGACAGAACGCACTGCGACAGAGCAAATGGAATTCATGAAAGCTATGCCCGCACTCGCGGCGTGTATTTCGCCTGAAATTGATAACATTATGAAAGAGCTGAATACCGATGGCTAAAAAATCGAAAATTGGCAAACACATAGCAGCTCTGCCAGCATGTCTTCTGATCATGGCGTGTTCGCCCGCCGAGCCATCCGAATCTGACCTCAGGCTAGCATTCAAAAATATAACTCTTGAAAGCTGCGAGAACGATGAAACGGCTAAAGCTGAAATAGATTGCGAATGTTATGCTGGCGAAGCGTCTTCCGGTTTGAGTCTTGAAACAATCAAAAAGGGCATCGCTGCAGCCGAAGCAAATGAGATGTACGATATGAACGATGCATCTGAAGACGACAATTCAATATGGCTACAAGCTATATTGAAATGTTCGGCGTAAAAAACGGCTTTCCGCTGGGGCTTAACCTGTCTATATCGCGACTATGACACCACGTGACAAAATCCGAAATTTCTCCATCGTCGCTCATATTGACCACGGTAAATCCACGCTTGCGGATCGCCTGATCCAGATCACAGGTGGCCTCACCGATCGGGAGATGAGCACGCAGGTTCTCGATTCCATGGATATCGAGAAAGAACGCGGCATCACGATCAAAGCGCAGACAGTGCGGCTGACCTATGATGCCAAGGATGGCGAGACCTACGTGCTGAACCTGATGGACACGCCGGGCCATGTTGATTTCTCCTATGAGGTCAGCCGGTGCCTTGCCGCGTGCGAAGGGTCGCTTCTGGTTGTCGATGCCTCGCAGGGTGTCGAGGCGCAAACACTGGCCAATGTTTATCAGGCTATCGACCAGAACCACGAAATCGTACCCGTTCTCAACAAGGTTGACCTGCCTGCCGCCGACACAGAGCGCGTCAAAGCGCAGATCGAGGATGTGATCGGTCTTGACGCCTCGGACGCGGTAGAGACCTCCGCCAAGACCGGCCTTGGCATTGATGACGTGCTAGAGGCCATCGTCACCCGCCTGCCCGCCCCACCGACAGGTGACCCCGAAGCGCCCCTCAAAGCCGCGCTGGTTGATGCTTATTACGACCCCTATCTCGGCGTTGTCGTTATCGTGCGCATTCATGATGGCGTGCTGAAAAAGAAACAAAAAGTGCGGATGATGCGCACCGATGCCACTTATGAGGTCGACCGCGTGGGTGTGTTCGGCCCCAAGCCCACAGATATTGACGAGCTAGGCCCCGGCGAAGTCGGCTTCCTCGTTGCCTCGATCAAGGAAGTCGCCGACTGCTCAATCGGTGACACGATCACAGAAGACAAACGCCGCACACCAGAAGCCCTCCCCGGCTATAAGGATGTGCAGCCGGTTGTATTCTGCGGCCTGTTCCCTATGGATGCGAACGATTTTGACGAACTGCGCGCCGCGATGGGAAAGCTTCGCCTGAATGACGCGTCCTTCACATGGGAAATGGAAACTTCGGCTGCGCTCGGCATGGGCTTCCGCTGCGGTTTCCTCGGCCTGCTTCACCTCGAAATCATACAGGAACGCCTCAGCCGCGAATTCAACCTCGACCTCATCGCAACCGCGCCGAGTGTTGTGTATGAAATGACGATGACAGACGGCACCGAGATTGAACTCCACAATCCTGCCGATATGCCAGATGTCGTTCGCGTCGCCGAAATCCGCGAACCCTGGATCGCCGCAACCATCTACACACCGGACGAATATCTCGGTTCCGTCCTGAAACTCTGTCAGGATCGTCGGGGTATACAGACCGAACTGTCTTATGTTGGCGGGCGTGCGCTTGTGAAATACGAATTGCCGCTCAATGAAGTCGTGTTCGATTTCTATGATCGCCTCAAATCACTCAGCCGCGGATATGCCAGCTTCGATTACGAGATTATCGGCCACCGCGCAGAAAATCTCGTGAAAATGTCCATTCTGGTCAATGATGAGCCTGTCGATGCGCTGGCCATGCTGGTGCACAGGGATCGGGCCGAAGGGCGCGGTCGCCAGATGTGTGAGCGCCTCAAGGAACTCATCCCCCGCCAGATGTTCAAAATTCCGATTCAGGCCGCTATCGGTGGCAAAGTCATCGCCCGCGAAACCCTTTCTGCGATGCGCAAGGATGTGACCGCGAAATGCTATGGTGGTGACGCCAGCCGGAAACGCAAACTGCTCGACAAGCAGGCTGCCGGTAAAAAGCGTATGCGCCAGTTCGGCAAGGTGGAAATCCCGCAAGAGGCCTTCGTCGCGGCCTTGCGCATGGACAATGACTAAAACAGTTTCAGGTACGCCGTATCGCGCGCGTGCCTGAAACCTTCTGGTCGACCCTACTGCTTTTTATAGACTTTCTGCTGCGGCACCTCGAGCAAATCCGTTGGGATTTGCTTATATGTTTGTTGTTGCTGCAAGACAGATGGATCAATCTGGTATTGCTGCGGCGCTTTTGACTTCAGTTGCTCTTGCACCGCGCGCTGCTCTAGCAGGCCAGACACAGCGCCCAGTTTGATCTGTAAGACGCCCCAGTCCTTGGACGTACATTGACCCGCCCGCACAGAGGCCAGCAACGTCCCGTCATCCAGACGATCATGCTCATATGTCCGGCACGTCTCGTAAATCTCGCCCCACCGGCGCTCCGTACAACGATCTGTCCGCGCATAAGCATCAAGACACACCAGCGCCGAGTCGAAATCGCCCTCTATCGCCGCATACTTCTTCCGGAATGATTCTTCATTCTCGGCTTCCAGCGTGTAGCGTTTGGAAAGCGTAGGCCAGTCTTTCGCCGTGCATTGCCCATTCGCCACTTGCTCGAGCAATCCGCCATCATCCAGCAAAGCATGCTCATGCGTCTTACAGTTTGCATACACAAGGCTCCAGTCTTCCGGGCGACATTGATCGGCCTTGGCATAATCTGAAATACAGGCAAGTGACGCTGAAACAGACGCACCAGATTCCACGATTGTCGGCTCCCAATCGACTGGGGTGGCCGACGTGTTGTCTGCTGCGTCTCCCCCGCCTACCTCTACATCAACCCCGTTGCAGCCAACCGCCCGGGGCCGCGCGAGTACAGCGAGTGGAGAGTTAGGGTACTGATCTAGGAAAGACGCATAATCGCAAGGCGAATCCGACAGGTCGAAAATCGTTTGTTCGGCGCTAGATATACCCTCGACCGCCGCACAATCAGCAAAACAAATATCCTCACCCGTCAGGCCGGAATTATAGAACGGTGTCTGCGCACCCTCGGTGGCCACATTCACCCGATCGGCCACACGTTTGAACACCTGCTCCGCAATCAACCCGGTCGTCGGCAATACCGACACCAGAGCTTCTGTAAACGGAGAGTTTGCGCCTACGCCATCACTGGCCGAAAAGCCCGGCTCGGTCGCATAGGCGATCAGCAACCCGCGAGCCCGCCCCACAGGTGCAAGACCGCGTGACAATCCGCGATTGGCACTCGGCAGCGGGTTGTTCCGGCAAGCATCCAGAATCACGAAATTCACGTCATTCCCCGCTGCATTGATATATTGCAGCGCATCCCCGAGGCGCGGGGCCTGACGCCACAAATCCTGTTCGGTTTGGGCATTGGCGTCTGTCGGAACGAGATAGTTCAAACCCTGCGACTGCACGCCATGACCGGCATAATAAAACACGCCCAGCGTATCTTTGCCGCCATCGGTCAGCTTTTGGCCATAGGTCTGGAACGCCAGCTCCATGTCTTCTTCGGTCGCGTTCTCCACGCGCACAACGTCAAATCCCAACGCCTCAAGCGTATCCCCCATCAACCGTGCATCAGACACAGGGTTAGCCAATTCCCAGCCCGTCTGCTGATATTCCGCATTGCCGATAACCAGCGCGACACGCCCCTCGCCTAATGCCGGAAGGGTCATCGCGGAACTTGCAAGCAAGAGTGTAGCAATCTTTTTGAACATCGGATTTCATCCTCAAGCAGACAATTTATAAATGCCAGTCTAGCCTATAAGCTTACCCCCCGCAAAGATGATGAAGACCCCGACTTGCATAAAAAATTTATGCCGCACAAAAAACCCGCCAAAGCCGAACGGCTCTGGCGGGGTCTATTCGGGGGACGGGTTAACGCCCTAGCTCACAGGAGAGCTATTTTTTTGCGTCTTTCCAATGCTTGAAATAATCGCGCGTCAGTTTGATCACAACGGGGCTTAGCACCACCAGTGCAATCAGGTTCGGCGCGGCCATCATTCCGGTCAATGTATCAGCCATAAGCCAGAACAGATTGACGATATTCTCAACCTTGTCCTCGAACATCAGCACTGCGGCACTGGCAAACACAACGACGATCCAGCTAATGCGGAAAGGCAGGACAGATTTTATGCCAAACAGGAACTCACAGCAGCGTTCGCCATAATAGCTCCAGCCGAGAATAGTGGTGAACGCAAAGATCGTCAGCGAGATCGCCACAATGTGCGATCCCAGCGCAACGCCACCGATGCTCCAGCTCAGCGAAGAGCCGAACGCAGCAGACGTCAACGGCGCAGAAGTATCACACCCAGCCGGCTGCCCATCCTTGAGGAAGCTCGCAGCCGTCTCTGCTGTCGGAATACACTCCGGCCCAACAACACCAGCGGTAAGAATAACGAGCGCCGTAATCGTACACACAATCAGCGTATCAATAATGGTGCCCAGCATCGCAACGATGCCCTGATTGACCGGATTGTCATTCTTCGCAGCTGCATGCGCAATCGGTGCAGACCCCTGCCCCGCCTCGTTAGAGAAGATACCGCGCGCGACACCTTTCTGCATGGCCAGCATCATCAGACCAATCGCAATGCCCGTTCCGGCACTATCCAGACCAAAGGCGTTTCGGAAAATCATCCCGAAAGCATTCGGGATGGCATCAATATGCATTGCAATGACAATCAATCCGCCAGAGACGTAAGCCAACGCCATAAACGGCACCAGTTTCGACGCCACGCTTGAAATGCGCTGCACCCCGCCAAGGATCACAGCGGCAGCGGCGGCTGCCAGCACAATCCCTGTTATCAGTGGCGGAACATCATAATCACTCTGAAGAACATCAGCGATCGAATTGGCCTGAATAGACGCGCCGGTTCCCCAACTGGCGAATATACCGAGACCGGCAAACAAAACGCCCAGCCAGACCCAATTCTTGCCCATGCCGTTCTTGATATAATACATCGGCCCGCCGACATGACGGCCCTCTTCATCCGTTTCGCGATAATGCAGCGCCAGAACACCTTCGGAATATTTCGTCGCGGTGCCAACGATTGCCGTCATCCACATCCAGAACACAGCGCCGGGACCACCAATCGCAATCGCTGCGGCCACACCGGCAATGTTACCAGTCCCCACAGTGGACGACAGCGCTGTCATCAGCGCGCCAAACGGGCTCACATCCCCTTCAACAGATTTATCGCGCTTTTTGAACAGCTCGCCAAAGGCATAAGGCAGCTTTGTGATGGACAGAAACCTCAGCCCAATCGTCAAATATAGACCTGTACCCAACAGAAGGGTCAGCATGGGAAGGCCCCACACAATCCCGTTAATCGACTTAATAAACTCTTCCATAGCCTCAGCCCGGCTCCCTGTTTTTCACTTGCGGGATACAGTAGCGATGATTTGGCCCTTGTGAAGCAATTCGAGCAGGCTGATCCCGCATACAGGCGAATTCGCACAAGGTTCTTTCGATTCCTGCCATTTTCAGGCATAAGCGCGCGCATGACGACAACAAAGACCGACACCGCGCCAAAAGGCGTCTTTATCAAGACCTATGGCTGCCAGATGAATGTGTATGATTCAGAGCGTATGAAAGACGTTCTGAAACCGATCGGCTACGCCCCTGTGGAAAGCCCGGAGGCGGCCGATCTGGTCGTGCTGAACACGTGTCACATCCGCGAGAAAGCCACCGAGAAAGTTTATTCCGAACTCGGCCAGCTCAAACGCTTGAAAGAAGCTGGCGGCGACAAGCTGACGATCGCGGTCGCAGGCTGCGTCGCGCAGGCTGAGGGCGAAGAAATCATGCGCCGCCAGCCTGCTGTCGATCTCGTGCTCGGCCCGCAAGCCTATCACAAGCTGCCAGAAATGATCGCCCGCGCCAGCCGCGCCGTAGGCGATCGACTGGAAACAGACTTTGAAACCCTCGAAAAATTCGACGCCCTGCCCAAAACACGTGAGGCCGACGGCCCGACAGCCTTTCTGTCGGTTCAGGAAGGCTGCGATAAATTTTGCACCTTCTGCGTCGTTCCCTACACACGCGGGGCCGAACTCTCCCGTTCTGTAGACGACATTGTCTCAGAAGCCCGCAGTCTCGCCGCTCAGGGCGTGCGCGAAATCACCTTGCTGGGCCAGAACGTCAACGGTTTCCACGGCAAAGCTCCAAAGGTTGAGGGCGGTGACGACTGGTCGCTCGGCAAACTCATTCGCCATCTCGGCAAAATAGGCGGCATCGACCGCATTCGCTACACAACCAGCCATCCACGTGACATGGATGATGACCTGATCGCCGCCTATGGTGATACGCCAGCAATGATGCCCTATCTGCATCTGCCGGTTCAGGCCGGGTCAAACAACATCCTCAAAGCCATGAACCGTGATCACACCGCTGAATCCTATCTCGAAACGCTCGCAAAAGTGCGCGCTATTTCGCCCGACATCGCCCTCGCCTCTGACTTCATTGTCGGCTTTCCCGGTGAGAGCGATGAGGATTTCGAAGCCACAATGCAATTGGTGCGTGACGTAAAATACGCCTCGGCCTTCTCGTTCAAATACTCCCCCCGCCCCGGCACTCCGGCGGCGGATATGTTCGCGCAGGTGCCGGAGGATGTGAAAGACAAACGCCTTCAGGCACTTCAGGCACTGCTGCGGGAGCAGCAGACAGCCTACAATGAAAGCAAGATCGGCCAGACCCTCCCAGTGCTTGTCACGGGTAAAGGCCGCAAGCCCGGCCAGATGCACGGCCGATCACCCCACATGGTATCTGTTCACTTCAACGCGCCTGACCATGTTCTCGGCCAGATGGTGGACGTTAAGATCGTCGGCGCCAGCCTCAACTCGCTCACCGGCGAGTTCGTCAACGCACCAGAAAGCGTTTCATGAACACAAAACGACCTAAGCTCTCAACCGTGAGTAAAGTATACGACGTTGACAGCGCAACAATGCTTCAAGACCTTTGCGGCCCAAATCATCGCAATCTGGTTTTGCTGGAACAAAAGCTCGAACTCTACAGCCTCTCTGCCGAAAGTCAGGGCGGTGGAATCCTGCTGAAAGGCACCTCTGAGGGTGTCTCTCTTGCCGAGGGTGCTCTTGCAGAGTTTGAACGCCGCATTCGCGCCGGGGGCGACGCTAGCCGTCTGGAACTTCAAGGCGCTCTTGAGGCAGCAACAACGCCAAGCCAATCCTTCCGCGGTCTGAAAGGCCTAAAAAAGCCTATTTCCGCACAAACACGCGGTCAGGCAGGTTATATCGACCTGCTCGCCAATGCCGACAATGGCCTCGTCTTCGGCGTTGGTCCAGCTGGCACAGGCAAGACATTCCTTGCGGTGGCTGCCGGTGTGGCAGAACTACTTGGTGGCCTGCGCCAACGTTTGATCGTCACCCGCCCAGCCGTTGAGGCCGGCGAAAAACTCGGCTTCCTTCCCGGAACGCTCGAAGAGAAAGTTGACCCCTACATGCTGCCAATATGGGACGCGCTGCGCGAACTTATGGGGCAAGAACAAATGGAACGCCGCATGGCGCGAGGCGAAATCGAAGTCGCCCCGCTCGCCTTCATGCGTGGCCGGACCCTAAAGAATGCCTTCGTGATCGTCGATGAGGCGCAGAACACCACGATCCCACAAATGAAAATGGTCCTCACCCGCCTCGGCCGTGACAGCCGCATGGTCGTGACAGGCGATCCCGGGCAAGTTGATCTCCCCGGCCATGAGAAAAGCGGACTGAAACACGCGCTCGACGTTTTATCTGATGTCAAAGGTATCGAGATACACAAGCTGACCGCCAAAGATGTTGTCCGTCACGGTTTGGTCAGTCGCATCATCGACGCCTATGCCGCCGCAGGAGAAAGCTGAGATACCAGCATGATCCAGACAGACCTGATCGTTGAAGACGAGAACTGGCGCACATGTGGCGATTTAGACGCAATCTGTAGACAAGCTTTTGCGGCTGCAACAGCACAACAACCCGCTGAAGGCGTCATTGCGGTTCTGCTGACAAATGACGACGCCTTGCAGACACTCAACGCCCAGTTTCGCGGTAAAGACAAACCGACTGACATTTTATCATTCGCAGCAGATGAGATGGCTCGCCCACAAATCGGCGACCTTGCCTTGGCACATGGTGTCGCAGCCAAAGACGCTGCAACACGCAACATTCCGCTGGCGGATCACCTGATGCACCTATTGATCCACGGCTACTTACATGTACTAGGTCATGATCATGAGGATGCCGCAGAAGCGGCTGAAATGGAGGGGCTAGAGATAAACGCCCTTGCATCCCTCGGCCTCTCTAATCCATATTCCAAATCGTGATAGTGACCTAAGATGAGCGACTCAGACCCCTCTCCCGACGCAGCCCCTTCAAGGCGATTGCAGAATATCTTCCGCTTCAAGCGTAAGGGCGCTGCGGATGCAGGTTCGAATTCTGATGATGAACAGGAAACCGCATCGGCCACGCCTCAGGAGATACGCCTGAGGCTAGATGAATTTGACCAGATGAAAGTGCGTGATGTCATGGTCCCGCGCGCCGAGATCAAGGCGGTGGAACTCACAACACCCTTCTCTGAACTGGTGGCGTATTTCGCAGAAGTAAAACACTCTCGTCTGCCCGTTTTCAGTGAAACACTCGATAATCCGGTGGGTTTCGTGCACATCAAAGATGTCGTGGCTGCGATTGCCGACGACAAAAATCCAGATGGCAGGTCGCTCGATAAGCTACACCACGAACCGCTCTATGTGCCGCCCTCAATGAAACTTACGGTGCTGCTGGTGATGATGCAGACGACGCGCATTCACCTCGGCATCGTCGTCGACGAGCATGGCGGCACGGATGGTCTCGTTTCCCTTGAAGACCTTATGGAAGAAATCGTCGGTGACATTGAAGACGAACACGACGATGAAGAGGACATGTTCACCCAACGCTCCGCGCGTCTATGGGAGGCCAACGCCCGAACAGAAATTGAAGATTTCGCAGAGGAAACAGGCATTGATCTTTCTTTGTCCGAAATTGACACCGACATCGACACACTCGGCGGAGTGGCTTTCGCTTTGGCAGCCAAAATCCCTGTCCGCGGTGAAGTCCTCGTCCACCCGTCAGGTGTGGAGATCGAAGTTATTGACGCAGATGCACGGCGCTTACGCCGCTTGCGCGTGCGCACCCCTGAGGCATCTGAGCCGCCAAAACCCCAGGAGTAAGACATGAACAAGATTGTGCGAAGCCACGGGTTCACAGCCCTGGGGCCACTGCATGAGGCCTTCGCACGATTGAAGCGCTGGCCAGCTCTGGGGGTCGCAGCGCTCCTTGGCGCGCTATCGGCACTGGCGTTTGCTCCCTTTCACTTCACGCCTGCCCTATTGTTTACCTTCACCGCCTTCGTGTGGATGATGGATGGGGCGCGAAGCCATAAAAAATGGGGCAAAGCCACTTTCATTCGTGGATGGGCCTTCGGGTTCGGCTTCTTTCTTATCTCGATGCATTGGACCGCATCGCCATTCTTGGTCGAGCCTGAAAAACACGCCATTTTTCTCTGGATGCCGCTCATTCTGCTTCCCGGCGGATTAGGGCTGATCTGGGGTGTTGCCATGTCGATGGCTGGCTCTTTCTGGTCATCGTCGCCGTCCCGCATCTTCATCTTCGCCCTCTTCTTTTCACTCGCAGAGTTTACGCGCGGTCATTTGTTCGGCGGTTTTCCATGGAATCTGCCGGGCACAAGCTGGGTGCCGGGCGGGGCGATCTCGCAGGTCGCCTCCGTGGGTGGGGTTTACTGGCTTAGCTTGCTGACAATCTTCGTGATGGCGGCACCTGCCGCTTTGGTCGACACACGCGAATTTCGCAGTCTTTTGCAACGCCTTTTGCCGAGCTTTATCGCCGTTCTGATGGTCGCGTTAAGCTGGGCATGGGGCGCCCAACGTATCGCTGCGCCAACTGAGTTTACGGAACAATCCATCGTGATGATGGATGCGGGCGTACCACAGGATCAAAAGTTTGAAGTCGGCCCCGACCCAATCCTCACGGAATATCTACGCATGATGGCTGAGCGTCCCAGCGAACCGGGTGATATCATCGTCTGGCCAGAATCGCCCCTGCCGCTCGCCTTGCTGCAAGACCCAAATACGATGGACGCTATTTCGGCCTATCTTGGTGATCGTACACTGATCTCCGGCACCCTGCGATACGAAATAGTCAGCGATGAAGATCGAGACTGGTACAATTCGCTCGCAGTGATGAATAGCGAAGTCAGCCGATCTGGTCCGTTAGCGCTCTATGACAAATATCGTCTCGTCCCGTTCGGTGAACTGCCAGCGGCGGAGATTATTCCGTTTGGTCGACACATGACCAATGTGTTGCCAAGCGCCATCCAGCGTATGGCGACAGACGGTTTCAAGCCCGGCCCCGGCGCCGGTGTCGTTATGACCGATGTTGCGCCGCCTTTTGTTTCTTTGATCTGCTATGAGGGGCTCTTCCCCGGCACCAGCCGCACCGCCGCAAACTCCAACCCGGCGGAGTGGATTGTCATGATTTCCAGCGATGCATGGTTCGGCTCAGGCATGGGACCAGCGCAGCATTACGCCCAGAACAGATATCGGGCGATCGAAACCGGACTACCAATGGTACGGGTCGCAAGTAGAGGTACATCTGCGATAGTAGATTCGCTTGGGCGCGAAGTAGTTCGAACAAAAATTGATGATGTTCAAAATAATGGATGGAACACTTCATTTTCGCGCGGAAAACTTCCCGTTGCGCAATCTTCTACCTTATATCGACACCGATTAGGTGCTGCCCTGTTTTGGTTAACGCTTCTGCTATTTGGAGGACTAGCTTTTCTTAGCTGGCGCCGCTAACAAATCAAGTAAAGAACAAAACAAGGCGGACTAAAGCGAAATGTCGGAAAATAAACTCCCAAGTGGAATTGATAGAGTAGTTGGTCAACGCATACGCTGGCGCAGACGAGAACTTAAACTTACACAAGAAAAGCTTGGTGATCTTTTAAACCTAACATTTCAGCAGGTTCAAAAATACGAAAAAGGCGTGAATCGCGTCTCCGCCGGACGCCTTTATGAGATGGCGCAAGTGCTTGGCGTTCCGATCACTTACTTCTACGAAGGCGCAGAAGAGTTTCTGGAACACGACGCCGCCGTTATGGCCGAGAGTGACAACGCGCAAGCGCCGGTCATGAACACAGAGACGCTCGACCTGATCGCTGCATTTCAGAAGATTGAAGACGCCTCTCTCAGAAAGTCACTGCTGAACACAGTTCGCGCAGCGGCCTCAGCGTTCGACACAAAACTGGATACACCTAATTGATCCCATCGCTGGTCTCAGGCAAACGGACCAGATGAGTGAAACATCCAATCCAGCCGCACATCGCCCCATTCGTACTTTTGGCCGCATCGGGGGGCGCGCGCTCTCTGCGCGCCAGCAAGGCCTGATAGACACCCTCCTGCCCCACCTCTCCATTCCTCATGGCGAGACAGCCTCCATCGACCCGCTCTCACTCTTTGAAAACGCAAAAGAGATTTGGCTCGAAATCGGCTTTGGCGGCGCAGAACATTTTCTGGAACAAGCCCGACGCAATCCCGACACAGGTCTGATCGGTTGCGAACCTTTCATCGAAGGCATGGCCAAGGCACTGACTGGTATCGAAGATTCGGGGCTGACCAATACGCGCCTCTGGATGGATGACGCACGCGAGATGATGGCGCGCCTCACCCCGCACTCTCTCAGTCGGGTGTTTATCCTCTTCCCCGACCCGTGGCCCAAGAAACGCCAGCAAAAGCGTCGCCTCATCCAGGATGATTTCATTGAAGAGCTCATTCGGTTGATCAAGCCGGGCGGACAGGTGCGTTTTGCCACGGATGTCATGAGCTATGCAGATGAGGCACTCGAGAAGTTTACAAAAAATCCTTCGATTGAATGGACCGCATCCTCTGCGGATAATTGGCGTAATCCACCCCTTGATCACGTCACAACCCGATATGAAACAAAGCAGTTGGGAGACTGCGCACCCGTCTGGTTTGATTTTCGAGTCAAATGAGCACGATAGTGTTACTTGACGAAATGTCGCAGACGTGACTAGGGTCCGCAATCGAATTCGGTCGGTCTGAATATCAAGACCCCGTCAGACCGGCGGCCATGACTTTCTCCCCCTCCCGTTTCGATAGGCACTAACTGTCCCACTACGTTTCGGGATGGGTGCTTACGCCAACGCATAAGGATTTCAAAGTAATGGCAACTGGCAAAGTTAAATGGTTCAACGACCAAAAAGGTTTCGGCTTCATCAAACCAGATGAGGGTGGCGCTGACGTATTCGTACACATTTCTGCTGTTGAACGCTCAGGCTTGCGCACGCTCGCCGAAGACCAGGCCGTATCTTACGACCTCTACAAAGACGAACGCCGCGGTAAAACATCCGCTGTGGATCTGAAAGTACTCTAAGCGTTTAAACGCAACAGACTACTGAAACGGCGCGCCCAATGGGTGCGCCGTTTTTTATTCCCCGCTTACGCAATAAAGATGCGGTCAGCCCTTGGTTCGTGGTTATTCTTTTCTGGGCAGCGCTTTTCTCTCGACAATATGTGCCGCCGGGCTTATATGACAGCTAAGTCGAAACATATCGGCGGCGGCTCCGGGAACGGGGCCGCCGCTTTTCTTTATCTGGAGCTTTAATTTCTCGATGATTGCGCTAACGCAACAAGAACGCCGCATACTAGAACTCATCGCCCCAGTGGCGGAGGATTTAGGTATGGAGATCGTGCGCCTGCGCGTGATGGGAGGGCGTAAGCCACAGCTGCAGATTATGGCCGAACGCCTCGGCGGCGCACCGACAAATGTCGAAGACTGCGCCCGGCTATCTCGCGGCATAGGCCCGGTCATGGAAGTGGCAGACCCAATCACTGAAGCCTATACGCTAGAAGTCTCGACCCCAGGCATCGACCGTCCTCTCACCCGTCCGGGAGATTTCGGACGCTGGATCGGGCATTTCGCAAAAATAGAACTCATCCAACCGCTCGACGGACGCCGCCGCTTCACCGGCAAGATTCTTAGTGAGGATGATGACGGCGCACATCTGGAATTGGATGACGAGACAGAATTGGTCGCCCATGTCGATGAGATGAGCCGCGCAAGTCTGGTACTCACAGACGAATTGATCGAGGCAGCCCGCGCCAGCGGCAACCTGCCCCCACAAATGGACGATGACGGACTGGTCGATTTTGACATCGACGAATCCGAAGAAGACAACGACATAAACGACAACACGGGAGACGTGTCATGAGCACGATCGGCGTATCAGCCAACCGGCTGGAAATCCTGCAAATCGCTAAAGCTGTGGCTGAGGAGAAATCCATCGACCAGAACATCGTCATCGAGGCGATGGAAGAAGCGATCGAAAAAGCTGCGAAGGCCAAATATGGTCAAGAGCATGACATCCGCGCCCGGATTGATCCGGTAACCGGCGAACAAACGCTACTGCGCGTACAAACAGTTGTCGACGAAGAAGAGTTCGAAGACGAAGCGAAACAGCTCCGCCTTGCAGAAGCCCAGCGCATCGACGACACACTCAACATTGGTGACGAGCTGACCGAAGAGCTCCCGCCATTCGACTTTGGCCGGGTTGCCGCGCAAACTGCCAAACAAGTCATCATGCAGAAAGTCCGCGATGCTGAGCGTGACCGCCAGTATAATGAGTATAAAGACCGCGTCGGTGAGGTGATCACCGGCCTGGTCAAGCGTGTTGAATATGGTCACGTCATTGTTGATCTGGGTCGCGCTGAAGGCATTATCCGCCGCAATGACGGCATCCCGCGCGAGAATTTCCAGCCCAATGACCGCGTAAAGGCTTACCTTTATAAAGTTAGCCGCGAAATGAAGGGCCCACAAATCTTCCTGTCACGCGGCGCGCCTGAATTCATGATCAAGCTGTTCGCACAAGAAGTGCCCGAAGTTTATGAAGGCGTTATCGAGCTGCGTGCCTGCTCACGCGATCCGGGCAGCCGCGCGAAAATCGGCGTTATCTCCAATGACAACGCAATCGATCCGGTCGGCGCCTGTGTCGGTATGCGCGGCGCGCGCGTTCAAGCCGTTGTCGGCGAACTCTCCGGAGAGAAAATCGATATCATCCCGTGGAATTTCGATGACGCGACCTTCATCGTGAACGCGCTTCAACCCGCTGAAGTATCCAAAGTGGTGCTCGACGAAGAAGAACGCCGCGTTGAAGTTGTTGTGGCAGACGATCAGTTCCCATTGGCAATTGGTCGCCGGGGACAAAACGTCCGCCTCGCCTCACAACTGACCGGCTGGCAAATCGACCTCGTGACAGAGTCTGCTGACTCCGAGCGTTACCAGCGTGAATTCCAAGAGCGTACTGCCCTCTTCATGAAGGCCCTCGACGCAGATGAAACACTGGCCCAGCTTCTGGCCTCCGAAGGCTTTGAGACTGTGGAAGAGATCGCCTTCGTATCTCCAGAAGATTTCATCTCGATTGATGGGTTTGACGAAGATGTCGCCGCAGAGCTTCAAGAGCGTGCCCGTGAATATCTCGACAAGCTGACAGCAGAGCTGAACGCACGTCGCCTAGAGCTTGGCGTTGAAGACGCCGTGATGGAGATGGAAGGCATGACGCCGGCCTTCGCCGTGAAGCTGGGCGAAGAGGGCGTTAAGTCGCTCGATGATGTTGCGGGTCTCGTCCCTGACGATATCACCGGCTACCGCGAGCCCGGTCCAGACGGAAAGCCAGTCTGGGTTGAAGGCATTTTGAAGAAGGGCGAGATGCGCAAAGACGACGCACAGCTCTTCATCATGAAGGCCCGTGTGACCGCAGGCTGGATCGAAGCTGAAGCATTGGATGAGCTCATCGCAGCGCAGCAACCTGATGAACCAGCACCAGAGTTAACCGAAGAAGAGCGCGCCCTGCTCGCACTCGGCGATCTCGGAAATGACACCACGCCGGAACCGGCAGAAGAGCTCGAGTTTGACCTCGATGCCCTAGCGGCGGAGGGCGGTGATGAAGAGACCGCACCGCAAGAGTGATGCGCGCCTAGGCGCCACCGAAGGCACATCGGCGAATGGGAAAGATCCCGTTCGCCAATGCGCTGTAACGCGAGAACGCTTGTCGCAAGCGGAGATGGTGCGTTTTGCCCTGTCTCCTGATAATATTATTGTGCCTGATATAAGGGGCAAACTGCCCGGGCGCGGTGTGTGGGTGAAAGCCGATCGTGCCACACTTGAATCCGGCCTGAAATCTGGTGCTTTTGCACGTGGCTTTAAAGCGCAAATCACAGTGCCAGACGGCTTAGTAGAGCAAGTCGAGCATCTGCTCGTCAGTCGGTGCCAAGGTATTATTGGTATGGCAAAAAAGGCCGGAGACGTCGTCATCGGCTATGACCAAGTGCGTGACGCTTTGCGCAAAACAGCTCCGGGACTATTACTCGAAGCAAGCGACGGTGCAGAAGATGGTCGCGGGAAGGTATATTTTCTCGCAAAAGCATTATATAGCGAGGTTAAGATTGCCGGGGCCCTAAACTCGGTGGAATTGGGAATGGCTTTTGGACGCGAGCGTGTGATACACGGTTATGTCCGAAGAGGGTCGATAGCGAAAAGTCTATTGGCCGCTTATGAAAAGCTGACCGGATTTCGTGGGGTGCCGGAACTGGACTGGTTCCCGGATCAGGAACAGTAGCGGAAACTTGCCGTGGCGCATGGGCGCGACGGCCATTTGATGATATGTAGGACGTATGAGCGAAACGAACGATAATGGCGGTAATTCTGGCGGGCGCAAATCGCTTTCCGTGTCACGGAAATCTTCTGGCACGGTAAAGCAGAGCTTTAGCCATGGACGATCCAAGCAGGTGGAAGTTGTCACCAAGAAACGCCGGGCGGTTGGCCCAGGCGGTGGCGGTTCTGCGCCTGCCGCGGATAAAGGCAAATCGGCAGCGGCTGAAAGCTTGGACGCACGCCTCAAGGCAACAGCTAAAAAGCTCGGCATCACTGTCGATGAGCTGAAGCTGCGCCAGCGCGCCCTGCTTGAACGCAAGGCTGCTGAAGCCTCACGTGCGCAAGAGGCCGACAAGGACAAAGCGGCGCAGGATCGTTTGCGCAACGAGCAAGAGAAGAAATTTCAGGAAGCCAAAGAGCGCGAAGAGGCTGAAGCCCGTCGCAAGGCTGAGGAAGAAGCGCGCAAAGCCGCAGAGATCGCAGAAGCAGCCGCCGCAGCCGCTGCCGCTAAATCTTCCAAATCAAAGCCAAAAGCAGATCCCGCCGCGGCCTCCCCTGCTGATGTGCCGGCACCAAGTGACGGCCCCTCACGCAGCAAACGCTCGAAAGGCGGACGCAGCGATGACCGTGATCGCAATCAGTCCCGTGACGGCGGTGGCCGGGGTGGACGTGATGGCGGCTCACGTCGTCGTGGCAAACTCACCATCTCATCAGCGCTTGGTGATGATGCAGATCGTCAACGTTCATTGGCCTCAGTTCGCCGCGCCAGAGAGCGTGAGCGCGAGCGCCGCCATGGCGGTAATGAACAGCGCGAAAAAGTCTCCGTCGAAGTCACCCTTCCAGAGACGATTACACTGCAAGATCTCGCAGGTCGCATGAAAGAGCGTGTCGCTGATGTCGTGAAATTCATGATTCAGCAGGGTGAAATGCTTCGCGGCAATGACATCATCGATGCCGATACGGCCGAGCTGATCGCCGAAGAGTTCGGCCACACAGTTAAACGCGTGTCTGAAGCTGACGTAGAAATCGGTCTTGATGGCGAAGAAGACGACGCCAAAGATCTCAAATCACGTGCCCCAATCGTCACGATTATGGGTCATGTCGATCACGGCAAAACCTCCACTCTCGATGCCTTGCGCAAAACAGATGTTGTGGCGGGTGAAGCTGGCGGAATTACCCAGCATATCGGGGCGTATCAGGTACAGTTGAAGTCTGGTGACAAAATCACCTTCCTCGACACGCCGGGCCACGCAGCGTTTACCGCCATGCGTGCACGCGGCGCCAACACCACTGATATCGCTATTCTGGTTGTTGCAGCGGATGATTCCGTCAAACCGCAGACAATCGAATCGATCAATCACGCAAAAGCGGCTGGCGTGCCCATCATTGTCGCCGTCAATAAGTGTGACCTTGAAGAAGCCCAACCTGATCGCGTTCTGACCGATCTGCTCCAGCATGACGTTCAAGTCGAAGCGATGGGCGGTGAAACGCAGGCGGTTAAGATTTCCGCCAAAACAGGTGAAGGCCTCGACGCCCTCACAGATGCGATCTCGCTACAGGCCGAAATTCTGGAACTGAAAGCCAACCCAGAGCGCGCCGCTGACGGCATGGTTATTGAAAGCCAGCTTGATAAGGGCCGCGGTCCTGTCGCAACCGTGCTGGTTAAGCGCGGTACGTTGAAACGCGGCGATATCGTCGTGGCTGGCACACAATGGGGTAAAGTCCGTGCCATGCTCGATGAGCGCGGCGCACAGCTTAAAAGCGCTGGCCCCTCTCTACCTGTCGAAGTGCTCGGCCTTGATGGAGCCCCTGCTCCGGGTGAACCGTTCAACGTTGTTGAAACTGAAGCCCGTGCCCGCGAAATTGCAGAATATCGTAATCGTTCGAAACGTCAGGCCAGTGGTAAAGCGGGTGCAGCGGCACGCGCATCACTCGATCAATTGCTCACCCGTTTGAAAGACGGCGCTGTGGAAACTTCAGAGCTTCCAATCGTTGTTAAGGCAGACGTTCAGGGCTCCGCAGAGGCGATCTCACAATCTATGGACGCCATGTCCACTGAAGAAGTCCGCGCCCGCGTCATTCACGGCGCTGTCGGCGGTATTTCTGAAAGTGACGTGCTGCTGGCGCGTTCATCCAATGCGCCAATCTTTGCGTTTAACGTGCGTGCCAATAAGCAAGCCCGTGACCTTGCAGAGAAAGAAGGCGTCGAAATTCGCTATTACTCCGTCATCTATGATCTGATCGACGATGTGAAGTCGACCCTGTCAGGCATGTTGGCACCAGAGAAGCGCGAAAACTTCCTTGGTTACGCAGACATCCTCGAAGTCTTCAACATCACCAAAGTCGGCAAAGTTGCCGGGTGTAAGATCTCTGAAGGTAAGGTTCTTCGCGGTTGTGGCGTGCGTTTGTTGCGGGATGACGTGGTTATCCATGAAGGCAATCTCAAAACGCTGAAGCGCTTCAAAGACGAAGTTCCAGAGGTCTCAAGCGGTATGGAATGCGGCATGGCGTTCGAACGTTATGAGGATATTCGCGCTGGCGATAAAATCGAATGCTTCCAAGTTGAGGAAATCGCAAGAACCCTCGATTAGTATGAGGGGCGATGACTGAATCTTTAAAAGTATCCGGCCTTCTGAATGAAAAAGATGTGCGCCGCCTTACACGGTTAACCCGTGGCGGCGCCGTCGGCCCCACAGCGGTTTATTATGCTGGGGTTACCGCCCCGATTATTTCCGCAAGCATGTCGATGATGGTGCGCGAGGCGATGAAAAACGTCGGTGTTTCATCGTATTGGCAGTGGTTTGCTGCCTCCATTGTCGCCGCGCTGGCAGGCATTGTCTGGTATCTGGTTTTCATTCGCTGGTCTTACCGACACAAATTAGGGCGCGGCACAGAAACAACGCTGGAAACCTCCATCTCGCTGAGCGATGAAGGCTTGAAGGTACAACGCGGACCGATCCAAACCGTTATCGGATGGGACGCAGTAAGACAGGTGAAATTATCAAATAACCACACCGCAGTGGATATTCGCGGCGCTGATGCGCTAATAATCCCCAACGCATGGTTCGATGCTGATAAGACCGCCCGCAAAACATTTCAAAGCCAACTGATAGAGAAATCTCCAAACTAATGGCCAAACGCCCTACCAATCCTGCCGGAATGCCCACCCAACGCCAGCTTCGCGCTGGGGAGTTAGTGCGCCATGCCCTGACCGATGTTCTCGCGCGTGAAGACTTCCGCGACCCTGAATTACAAAACATTATGGTCACGGTTGGCGAAGTGCGTTGCTCGCCAGATTTGCGCCACGCCAACGTGTTCGTTACCCCGCTAGGTGATGACACTGAAGATGGCCGCAAAAGCCTCGCTGAGGCGCTGAACCGCGCCGCGTCATTCCTGCGTGGCCGCTTAGGTAAAGAGGTTGAGCTTAAATTCACGCCTCAACTCCATTTCATCGCTGATCGGTCATATGATGAAGCAACAGCGATAGATCGCCTCCTCGCAGACCCCAAAGTGCGCCGCGATATTGAAGAGGGCTAAAGCCTGATCCTGTAGCCACCTTTCCGCTTTGTCAGTTGACTTAAAGGCCACCTCGCCAAACTCTTGCCTCACTCAATGGGTAAATAAGGTTTGTGATGATGGATCGACAAACAATCGATATGGAAGGTGCCCGGCAAGGCGAGATTTCCGCTGCCTCCCTGCAATTGGGTGATCACACCATCGCGATTCAACGCATCGCGACGATGTCGGTTGAGAACCAAACCTTCTCCCCATGGGATTTACCAGCCAACCGCGCCTCAAAGGGCTTGGCAGCAACCGGCAGCATGACATCTGGATTTATCGGCTTGGCCTGTGTCGCTTGGTTTGCTTTGCGCAATTATCAACCAGACGCCTTGTATAGCGTGGCCATTGGCGGCGGGCTCATACTCATCAGCCTGTTGCTTGCCGCGCGTGCTGCATTCATGGCTGCCAAAATCAATAAGAAAGAGCCCTATTATCGCCTGACCATCGGCACATCCGATGGCCGTCAAATTCCACTCGTTGACAATAATCGTCAGGTACTCCTGCGCCTACGCGATATTATTCGCCATAAACTGGATACCAACGACACCGAGCTGACAGGTGATTTCGATCTCAATCTTGATATCGTCAACATCAATGCGCCAGCAGACAGCAAGTTTGCCCGGCTAGAGCCCCTGCCCTCCATGTTTGATGATATGGAACCCGCCAATGCCGGGCGCCGCGCAGATGACGACGCTCCAGAGATCTTGTTTGATGATGAAAAGGCCGCAGCCTCCTAACGGTTGACGCCAAGGCCAGTGCTGACTATCCCCCGCGCTTTCGAGATAGCATTCACATTAGGATCGCGCTGCGTTCGAACCGCCGCGCCAGACCCTTCAGGAGACCTCCTTGGCCCGTCAAAGAAAACGCAAAGGCGACCCGATTAGCGGGTGGCTTAACCTGTTCAAGCCTGTCGAAATGACATCCACGCAAGCGGTGGGTACGCTAAAGCGCCTTTATGGCGCGCAAAAGGTTGGACATGGCGGCACACTTGACCCACTGGCTGACGGCATCCTCCCCATCGCGTTTGGTGAAGCCACCAAAACAGTTCCATGGATGATGGACGCTGAGAAGGAATACGTCTTCACAATCCGTTGGGGTATTTCCACAGCCAGCCAAGACGCTGAAGGAGAGGAAACCGCGACAAGCGACGTTCGCCCCACGCGTGAGGCGATTGAGGCTTTACTGCAAGACTATCTGGGCACCATCCAGCAGGTGCCGCCCAAATTCTCCGCCATCAAAGTTGATGGGCAACGCGCCTATGATCTGGCGCGTGAAGGCGAGGACTTTGTTCTGGAACCGCGCAATGTCGAAGTGCACAGCGCCTCAATCGTCAGTATCCCTGACGCAGACCATGCCGTCATCCACGTCACCAGCGGCAAAGGCTTCTACGTGCGCGCTATGGCGCGCGACTTGGCGTTCGACCTTGGATGTGAGGGCCATATCAGCCAGTTACGCCGCACCCGCGTCGGCATGTTTTCAGCGCCTAAAGCTGTTTCGATGGACGATATGCAAGCCCTTGCCGACGATAAGCCCGCATTGCTGGCTGCGCTCTCACCCTTGCAGACGGTTCTGACCGACATGCCGCATTTGGAGATTGACCGCGACGCAGTGTTCGAACTCAAGCAAGGGCGCACCATCGTGCTGCTCCCCTATCTTGTCGAGCAATGGCGCGATGAGACCAATGATGACGATGAAGACCGCGCCGCCTGCGTCACTCATGACGGGGTGGCCATCGCGCTGGGAGAGGTTCGCGCTGGACGGTTTGAGCCTAGTCGCGTCTTTCAGGTGCAATAAAAGCCTCAGATATCCTCACAGCGTGCTTAAACAGCCTCAAACTGCCTCAAACTGCACGCATCTGCATGGTTGGAAATTGCCTGCATTTCAGCATTAAAAACGCTTTCCAAATGCCGCTAAATACGTCATAAGCCGCCAATCAAGGCAGGCCTCTTAGGCCTTTGACCCTGCTGGACGACATCCCGGCTGTGGCCTCTGGTTCTGAACCCCGCCGAGAGCACCGCCAATTCAGGCGATTTTATCATCACGCCATTGCGGCAAAATAGAGAGATACACGATGTCGATTACACCTGAAAAGAAACTCGAACTCATCAAAAAATTCGCCACAAAAGAAGGCGATACGGGTTCTCCAGAAGTGCAAGTTGCGATCCTGACAGAACGGATCAACAATCTGACAGAGCACTTCCAGACTAACAAAAAAGACAACCATTCCCGCCGCGGTCTGCTCACAATGGTAGCAACACGGCGCAAGCTTCTCGATTACACAAAGCGCAAAGATGTTGCGCGTTATCAGAAGCTCATCGAAGAGCTCGGCATTCGCCGCTAGCTCTGACCTAAATCAACCCGCCGGGCACTGGGGCCATGGCGGGTTTTTCGTATGTGAAAGAAAGATATTCTTATGTTCAATAAAAACTCTGTGTCGCTAGAATGGGCTGGCCGCACGTTGACGATTGAAACAGGCCATGTGGCACGTCAGGCTGATGGCGCCGTATTGGTGCATTATGGCGACACGACTGTGCTTGCCACGGCGGTTTTCGCAAAAGCCGCCAAACCCGGTCAGGACTTTTTCCCGCTGACTGTGAACTATATGGAAAAATACTATGCGGCTGGCCGCATACCCGGTGGTTTCTTCAAACGTGAAGGCCGCCCGACGGAAAAAGAAACGCTGACATCGCGCCTAATTGACCGTCCGATCCGTCCACTGTTTGTCAAAGGCTTCAAGCACGAAGTGCAAGTTGTCCTGACGGCTATGTCTTACGACCTTGAGAACGACCCGGACATTCTGGGCATGATCGGCGCCTCTGCTGCACTCGTACTGTCCGGCGCCCCGTTCATGGGCCCTATCGGCGCGGCGCGCGTTGGCTACAAAGACGGCGACTACATCATCAACCCAACAATCGATGAGCTGGAAGAGTCAGAACTCGACCTCGTCGTCGCCGGTACAGCTGATGCTGTGATGATGGTTGAGTCAGAAGCGAAAGAACTGTCAGAAGACGTAATGCTCGGCGCTGTTATGGCCGGTCACGAGTCTATGCAGGCCGTCATCAATGCGATCATCGAACTTGCCGAGAAATCAGCGAAAGAGCCGTTCGACTTTGAGGCTGAAGACAATTCACGCGAACTGAAACTGATCCAAGACCTTGTCGGCGCGGACCTGTCTGCAGCTTACAGCAACCCTGAAAAGCTTGCACGTCAGGGTTTGATCGGTGAAGCCCGCGACAAGGCGAAAGAAGCGCTTGTCACAACAGAAGAAAAAGAAGGCGAAATGTCCGGCGAGACATTCAAGTCTGCCTTCAAAGAGGCTGAGGCCGCTGTTGTTCGTGGTGACATTCTAAAAACCAAGAAGCGTATCGATGGCCGTGATCTAGATCAGGTTCGTCCAATCGAAGCGGTTGCCGGCTTCTTGCCGCGCACGCATGGTTCATCCCTGTTCACCCGCGGTGAAACTCAGGCGATCTGTGTTGCAACGCTCGGTACATCAGACGACGAACAGTTCATTGATGGGCTTGATGGCACATCAAAATCCAAATTCCTGTTGCACTACAACTTCCCTCCTTACTCTGTAGGTGAAGCTGGGCGCATGGGCGGCACTAGCCGCCGCGAAACGGGACACGGTAAACTGGCATGGCGCGCGCTTCAGGCGGTTCTTCCTCCGCATGAAGAGTTCCCGTACACAATCCGTCTTGTTTCCGAGATCACTGAATCAAACGGCTCGTCTTCCATGGCGACAGTTTGCGGGTGCTCATTGGCTATGATGGACGCAGGCGTGCCAACAACACGTCCGGTGTCTGGCATCGCGATGGGCCTCATCAAAGAAGATGACGGCATCGCTGTTCTCTCTGATATTCTGGGTGACGAAGACCATCTCGGCGATATGGACTTCAAAGTGGCGGGTACTGAAAAAGGCCTCACATCACTTCAGATGGATATCAAGATCGCAGGCATCACCAAAGACATCATGAAAACAGCTCTCGAGCAGGCCAAGGGTGGACGTATCCATATCCTCGGCGAGATGTCCAAGGCGCTTGATACATCACGCGACAGCCTGTCCGACAACGCTCCACAAATGGAAATCATCAAAGTACCGCAAGACAAGATCCGTGACGTGATCGGTTCTGGCGGCAAGGTTATCCGTGGCATCGTTGAAGAGTCCGGCGCGAAGGTAAACATCGACGATGACGGCACAGTTCAAGTGTCCGCGCTCGATAAAGAGTCTATCGAAAAAGCTCTGAAGATGATCAAAGAGATCACCGCAGAGGCTGAAGTCGGTGAGATCTACGAAGGCAAGGTCGTTGGCCTGAAAGACTTCGGTATCTTCGTGAACTTCTTTGGCCCGAAAGACGGCCTCGTGCATGTGTCACAAATGGCAGATCACCGCGTCGGTCACCCGAAAGAGCTCGTCAAAGAGGGCGACACTGTTTGGGTTAAACTGATGGGCTTCGATGATCGCGGTAAAGTTCGCCTCTCAATGAAAGTCGTTGACCAGGAAACTGGCAAAGAGATCGAACAAAAAACTGAAGAATAACTTACATTTAGATGTAATATTACTGTATGAGGCCGCCCTTCGGGGCGGCCTTTTTCAATTTTATATCCCAATAAACACTACAGGTTCAGCCGATAATCATCGAAAAAGCGGACAATTTAATTTGACACATAACTGTCATAAATGGATTATGACAGTTATGTTACAGATAAAACCCCTTTCCCTCTTGGCGTCTGCGTGTGCTTTTGCAGCGCTCGCCTCTCCCGCTGTGGCCCAGTCTTGCGATCTCTCAGATGGCTTCGAGACGGGTGCGCACGCGTTTTCGATCGAGGCAGATGCCTGCCTCGAAGGTCTCGATGGCGTTGATTACGATCGCGCCCTTGAACGTGAGTTGCTTGAGGCCACGAATCTTCGTCGCACTCAAAATGGCAATGATAATTTTGAATATTTGGAGTCGCTGCGTACGGCTGCGCGTCTCCATGCGATGGACATGGCTGTACGCCAATATGCAGCGCATGATGATCTGGAAGGTCGCACGCATCTAGACCGCGTGCGCCTGCTTGATCGGGCCGTACTCATCGGCGCTTCCGGTGCAAATATCGTGATATTGGGACCAGATGCTTCCGCTGGGGAGATTTTTTCCGCACTTGAGGCAGATAAAGCCAATGTAGGAAACATGGACCGCCCCAGCTTCACCAATTCTGGCATTGGCATCGCCAAAACAGAAGATCAAACAATTGTCGTCCAGTTGTTCGCCGCAATTGATGGTCGTCTCGCCCAGTCCCTCCCCCTCTTGGTGGCTGATACAACTGATTTGAGCGCGTCATTTGCTGACACGCGGCTACAACCTGTTGGGTGGCGCCTGACGGATGCGAGTGGCGAAACCATCGATCGTGGCTTAGGCACACAGATGTCGACCCAGCTAGCCCCCGGACAATCGGCGTACCTTACAGTCGATGTCGCTTACCGGACCTCAGAATACACGTTGAGAGGCCCAGTGATTACAGCTCAATAAAACTGTTCCCAAAAATCATGCAAGACGAAAAGGCCGCCCTGTTCAGGGTGGCCTTTTTCGTTCGGAACCATAGAACGCGCCATACGTCATCGTTCGCTTCAATTTTGCAGAGTAACATCTTGCCGAAAACAATGCCGTCGGCAAATTTATCTCAAAAGTAGAAAATTATCACAATTAGTTCAGGTCCGTTTCTCGGGAGTACCTGGTTAACTTTTTGGCTGACTACTTTCATTCCACAGAGCTTCACTTTGCACACAACACGTAAGACTGAAATGGTTTGTCGCCCACTCTTATCCTTTGCTTTCATGGCACTTTGCAGCCACTTGCCCGCCTTCGCGTGGCCGTCCCAAAGCTGCGCATCGCGCCATCGGCTTCCCGTGACGGTCGAGGCCAGCGCGTCGGGGCATAGTGGTGAAATTCGCTTTGACCTGACAGGCGCTGATTTCCCCACTGCGTATAATTTCTCTTCCGCCGGCGATGACATCAGGGTTCTCGAGAGCGACGACACAACCCCCATCGATTTCGTCGTCACAGCGTGGGATGCAGGCGCGCAAACGGCCACGCTCTATTTGCGACCCCCGGCTTTCGCGTCTTCAGAAGCTCGGACGGTCTACATTTATTTCGGTGACGACTCATTACCTAGTGCCGGCAATCCTACCGGTGTGTTTCCTACCACTGAACTCTATTTACAAAGCCGCAATTCAACAACCGATCCCGTCGATGAAGCAACCGCTCGAGCCGCCTTCACCGTTGCAACGCCGGGCGCGTATGACGCCCCCATTACATCCGTATCAGGCCTAAACAACGCAGCCTTGGGCGGCGCGAGCAATGATTACGCGTGGTGCCTCAGCGCAATGATCGAAGTGACCCCAGCGACAGCAGGCACTTGGTCGTTTCGCTACGGTGCTGACTTTGG
>JBOEGK010000044.1:0-3063 GCA_050633385.1 Hyphomonas sp. | reverse complement strand
AAATGGTAATTGATCCGAGCAACGCTGCTTCAGAATATGCCCTACCCGGTTCCATCGCCCGCTATACGCTGGCCGTCGACAACCCCGGCCAACCCGTCGATGGCTCCTCACTTGTCTTGGTCGATCAATTGCCCCCAAACACTCATCTCGTCGTCGACGGTCCTAGCGCGTTTAGTTTTACCGATGGGACAGTTGGTTCAACCCTCTCATTCACATGGTCTGGTCCGGCGAGCACGACCGACGATGTAGATTTCTCGAAAGATGGCGTAAATTGGAACTACAGCCCGACGGCAACTGGCAGCGCCAATACGGATCCGTCCGTCACCCATCTCCGGTTCAGACCTCAAGGTGAATTCGCTCCATCAATTGGCGTCAATGAACCAAGTTTTGAACTCCATTTCACTGTGCAACTAGAATAGACGACACAATACGTTATGCAGAGAGAATGACGAACACCTCTACGCCCTTTCTCATCGCAATGTCCGGCGGCTCTGGCTCCGGCAAGTCTACCTTGGCATCGGCTCTTCTTGATCATTTACCAGAGGATCATGCCGTCCTGATTGGAGAAGATGGCTACTATCATCCCCTTTCCTACTATGGCGCACCAGAAACAGATGAGGCGTGGCGTAAACTCACCAGCCAGATCAATTTTGATGATCCTGCATCGAAGGAAGTCGAGCGTCTGCGCACTGATCTTGTGGCGCTGAAAGCCGGGCAAACCATTGACCAACCCGTTTATGACTTTGACCGCCACGACCGCAAAACGGAAACGCGTCGCGTCGCCCCGGCTCCAATTATCCTGCTGGAAGGCATTCACGCCTTATCCATCCCCTCCATCGCTCCCATGATTGACCTGTCCATCTATGTCGACACGCCAGATGATCTGCGTCTTGCCCGTCGTATTCGGCGCGATGTGGTCGAGCGTGGTCGCGATGTGGAAGACGTGCTGCGGCAATATCTATCCACCGTACGGGCCGCTCATTATCAGTTCACCTACCCCACCAAATTCTCCGCCGATCTTGTCATCGCGGATGAAGGCCTCCCAGCTTATGGTAAAGTGCGACCGGGCGAAGAGGCACTCGAACGTATGTTGGCGCCAATTCTCGCTTGGTTGAGAAACCGAGGCGCGATCTAGACGGCTAAAAACCCGCAAATCTGTCAATATTTTAACGCGTTACGCAATTTTTCCGGCACCCTCAATTCGCAAATACTCGAGTTTTTGCGAAGTTCAACTCAATTTTGAACTGCCTGAGGGTCCTGTCCCAATGCTCGAACAGATCGTAAAACACGTCAATTTAACCGGCTTGGCTGGCGCAACGCGCAATTTCAAAGATCGCCTCTATAAGGAGAAGATCTTCTTTGCGCACGTTCCCAAATCTGGCGGCACATCGCTTTCGCACATGCTGCGGGCGAAATACCCCTTATCGTTTTTTAAGCTTGATGAGCACGCGTCCCGACTTGGCAATACCGATCGGTCTTTGGGAGAATGGATGCAGTTCAAAAGCGACCTTATGCGCTATCATGCGGAATCTGGCGTCCATTACATTCAGGGCCACGCGCCCGTGAATGAGAATTTTGTGGAAGAATTTTCCGACAAGTACAACTTCATCACCCTTATTCGTCACCCGGTGGATCGTATGGTCTCCCACTATTTCTTCGACAAGCGATTGAGCGCGATGAGTCCGGACGAGTTCCTCGCATCACAAAAAGGGTTCACCGCAAGTCATGTGCTGGCCCATTTCTTCGGCAGCCTCTGTTGGGATACGCCAGAAGATGTAGACGCGGCGACCGCACGTGCCCTCAAAGTTCTCAACTCATTTAGCTGTGTTGGCATTCTGGAAGAACCTGAACAATTTTCCAACGCCCTCAAAAACTCTGTCGGCTTGAAGCTGAAAATTCCACGTCGAAATATCGGGCAAGACCGGAAAGACAATGTATTCACACCGGAACATATGGCGAGAATAAATGAAATGTGCGCCCAAGACCTGCACATCTACAATTGCATGAAAGACAAACTGGCGAACGCCACAGCAGCGGGCTAATCACGCCTCATTTTCTTACCATACAGTCAGGAAACTGCGGAGGGCTTGGCGATACGGGCGCTTTTTGCCAGTATGCCAAAATGTGGAAATGCTTCGTCGGACTGCCAGCTTTCATTCTCGCCAGCGCGCTGCAAGCGCAAGCGTGTGATCTCTCGCTGGAACGGCGCAGTCAGATTGTCGCTGAATACGTGCATGCGGCCTCCCCCTGCTTGTCAAATTTGCCGGTGGGGTTTTCTACCGATCGCAGTATGGAGCTTGGGTTCCTGGCCCATATCAACAAAGAGCGCGCCAGCCACGGCCTCTCCCCTGTCGCGCTGCGCCAAGAGCTAACCCGCGGCGCGCGCTTTCACAGTCTCGACATGTCGGCCAACAAGTTCTTTGGACATAGCGGCCCAGACGAGCGCCACCCCATCGACAGAATTAGCGCCTTTGATCGCCGGGCCTTTTTTGATTACGCGTCCGAAAACGTTGCAATGATGGAAGTCGTGCAAGGCAGCTTTGACCTCCGCCTCAATGCGCTCGATCACTTGCATGGCGAGTTAATGGACAGTCCACCCCACAAACAAAACATCCTCAACCCAGATGCAACCCATGTTGCAATCGGCGTTATCCGCACTCAAAGAGGCGTGTGGGTTACACAATTATTTCTCGGCCTCGTCGGCACGCTGGAAGAAGACGCTCCTTTGCGCTTGAGCGCAGGAGAGAAAGTTGAATTAAGCGCACAAATCACAGACTGGACCGTAAAAAGCTTTGAAGCCGAACAAGCCAATCAACCGGCAAAAGTGTTCCGCCCCAGCGGCACGGCGCACAAAACACCCGCTGGTCTGAAAGGTGACTTCAGACTATCCGCATACAGTGAGAAAAAGGGTGCCAAGCCCCGCACAACCTATTCAATACATTTCGCAGGGCCCAGCATTTCGGCCAATCACTAAACCGGTGCGGCCCGCTCCAACGCCTGCAAATTACCGCCAGTTATGGCTGCAATGTTTTCACTTATCGTCTCAACAGGCCAGTCCCACCA
>JBOEGK010000043.1:0-17190 GCA_050633385.1 Hyphomonas sp. | reverse complement strand
GTAAGTGGTCCGCTAGTAGGAGGGATCATATATTAAGTCGTCGACATGCGCTTGGATATTCTTGGGTGCCTCTGCCATCATTTCATCTGTCGAGGACGATCGTTCAGCCACTGCGACGCCAATGGATCGTGACACAGTTCTAATGTCGGCAAACTTGGGAAACAGATTTCCGGCCTTTAACTGATCATCAGGCACCAGATTTGCGAGCGTTTCTGCGGCTGTCATAAACAGTTCATCGGGCAATGATTGTGCCTTGGAGGCAAGAGCTCCTAATCCTATTCCAGGAAACACATATGCGTTGTTGCATTGGCCGGGTTTTCGAACAGACCCATCATTTAACGTCACGGGTGCAAAAGGGCTTCCGGATGAAAAAATTGCGCGTCCATCTGACCATTTATATGCTTGCTCTGCTGTGCATTCTGCGCGCGAAGTGGGGTTCGAAAGCGCGAAAATTACTGGTTGATGATTGAGTGCGGCCATCTTTCTAATCACACTTTCAGTAAACGTGTTGGGCGCTCCAGTTGCGCCGATCAGCACGTCGGGCTGAATAACGTCTAATGCTTCATCGAAGGCGCATTCAGGATGATCGTGCGCGTATGTGATGTTATGGGGTGCCAGATCTGTTCTGTTTTTGACGACGAGTCCGTTGATGTCTACAAACCAAAGGTGCTGTCGGGCAGTCGTTGGCGAAAGTCCTTCCGACATAAATTTTTTCTCAAGTAAGTCTGCGATTCCTGTCGCGGCAGCGCCGGCTCCCAGGAACATGATCTTCAGATCCTTGAAAGCTTTTCCGGTTAATCGGGACGACGCAAGTATGCCTGCCATTGTGACGGCTGCGGTTCCCTGGATGTCATCATTGAAGCAGAGGAAATCGTCTCGAAACCGATCAAGCAGGCCATAGGCGTTTGGAGTAAGGAAGTCTTCAAATTGAACGAGTGCATCGGGATATTTGTCGCGAACGGCCCACATGAATTCGTCAATGAGATCTACATAAGCTTGGCCGGTTATGCGTGCAGATGGATATCCTAAATAGAATGGATCGTCTCTCAATCGTTCATTATTGGTGCCAACGTCGAGCATGACCGGCAAGCATTGGTCTGGGTGTATGCCAGCACATGCTGTGTATAAAGATAGTTTGCCTATTGAGATTCCCATCCCGTTTGCGCCAAGGTCGCCAAGGCCAAGAACGCGTTCGCCATCAGTTGCAACAATCACGCGCACGTTTTTTTCAGGCCAATTATCCAGAATCTTCCGTATCTGTCCGCGATCGTCTGGAGTGATATAAAATCCGCGCGTTCCGCGGAAGATATGAGCAAACTCGGTGCATGCCTCTCCGACTGTCGGTGTATAGATATAGGGCATAAACTCTTCGATATTATCGATTAGAGTTCGGTAAAATAGTGTCTCGTTTCGGTTTTGCAGGGCCGTCAAAAAAATGTATCGCTCGAGATCACTTTGCTTGCGCCGAAAATTTGAAAGAACTCGTTTCTGTTGAGACTCAATCGTTGTCACAGCGTACGGTAGAAGTCCTTTTAAGCCCAAACGTTCACGCTCATCGACCGTAAAGGCGGTGGACTTAGTTTGGCTCGGATTTTTTAGAATGCTTGAGTAAGACATAAGGGCTCTCTTCAGCCTTTCAGAGAGGTGGATGGGAAACCAGAAAGATAGCGGGGAGGATACGATCTATGATCGATTGGGGGCTCCTGCTAAACCATTGAATAATACGCTATAGTAGGAAACAGCCGAGATTTGATCTTGGGGTTTCTCTGAAAAAATCGACTGGCGTAGAAACTGGTCACGGCGTTGGCTGCTGGCGAAAACCGATCCCATTACCAATTGTTCGATTGCGGACAAATCGATAGGTCGAATGGAGGCATCAATCATTCCTCTTGCAATAACATCAGCAAATCCGGAGCGAAGACGATTGAGGCGCGCGGTGATGAGCAGTCGGGATTTGCTGTCCAAAGCCGAAAGCAAGCTAATCCGGGTCAAAGGGTCCAGATTTGAGATTTGTCTCTCAAACAACCATCTCAGACTTCGCTCTAGAATTTCGATTGCAGGGGGATCGCCATCTTCAGCAAGTGATTGCGCTTTTTCAATTGTTTCGCAAGTGCGCTCAAAGCATCCTTGAAGTAAAGCGTCTTTGTCAGCGATGTGATAATAGAAGGCGCCGCGTGTTACGCCAAGTTCGGCAGCGGCTTTGTTGAGAGATAGGCTGCGGTATCCATGCGCATTCAGGGCGCGGGAGCCTGCTCGAAGGAATGCTTCGCGTTTTAGTTTGTTTCGGGCCGCGCGATCAAAAGCAGAATCCGATTCGTAAGATTGGGTCTCATTGATTGGTCGGGCGGGGGGACGTGTCGCATCTTGGGCTAGCCCGGTTTTAAGCAAATTTATGAGACCTTCAATTGCGCTTGCCTGATCGATCAAGCGAACATCGGCAAGCCAGCGCGGCAGCCAATGTAAAACGTTCAAGATGAAGAAAAGTGCAGCTGGTTTTGACGGGACACAGATTGATCCATCTTCTTCGCCCCGTTCCATCAAACTCCAGCAATCAGCGAGCAGATCTGAATATCTCGATGCAACGGATGATTGTTTGTCCAATGCAATTGCCGACAGGTCTGCGATCAATGCCAAGGGCTTGGCGGTGCCTGACAAGGCGTCGGCGTGCGCTTGGGCGTGAGCAGCGATCCAGGCGAGCATCGCATCAAGGCCCGTTGCTTCCGTTTTCGCAGCTTGTAGTGCGTGTTCGGAAAAATCTATTGCTCGGCCGTAGACCTCAGAAAGCAGCCTTTCCTTGGTCTTGAAGTGATAACTTACAGATGTCTTGGGCGTGCGAAGCCGAGAGCCGATATCTTCTAGGCGCGTGTCCGCATAACCCATTTCATTAAAAAGTTGCGCAGCCTGGTCGATGATCAGCTCTCGCTTATCAGTGCGTGAGGAGGAAGAGTTAGGTTCGTAGTTCATTGTGGATTCGAAGTTGCTCCCATCGAGATTTTGAACAAGATGTATGTTTTTTGTTGACTCAGTTCAAATAGCGAATAACACATTCCAAAAATAATTCAAATTGTCCTTTAGGGAGGTAATCTATGTACAATATGAAGAATATTCTGCTCGGTAGTGCATCAATAGTGCTCGCGAGCATGCCGTTGGCAACTGCGCAAGAATCGCAAGAAGACGAAAAAAGTGATCAACTTGTTCAAGAAACCGTTGTTGTAACGGGGTCTAATATTCAGGGAGCTTCAGATTCCGGAACAATCGCGGTCACGACTTTGTCGGCAGAGCAGTTGTCGACCTTTGGTCAGGCGTCCACCGGAGAATTGATGGAAAATCTTCCGCAGGCAGGTTCTTTCGAAATTAATGATTCATCTGATGGCCCGAACGATGCGCGCGGGGATGTTGCGACGGTTAACCTTCGCGGTCTGGGTAGCGGAAACACATTGATCTTGTTGAATGGTCGCCGAATTGCGCCGCATGCGGTGTTTCAAGATGTTTCTACACAAGGAGCCGGTTCGGTTCCGCGCTCGATCACGAATGTTCAGGCATTTCCATCCGCAGCGATCGATCGGGTGGAGGTGCTTCGCGATGGGGCTTCGGCGCTCTATGGTTCGGATGCTGTCGCTGGCGTGATCAATACGATACTGTCCCCCGATTATGAGAAAAGCCGGTTCACAATTCGCCATAGTGGGATTGAGGGCACGGATGAGCGCGAAACTACCTTTGATCTAACCAAAGGGTTTGAGTTTAATGGTGGGGCGACTAATCTGTTGGTGACCGGATCGTACTTTACGCGAGATGGCCTGTTTGCCACCGAGCTTGGGTCACAGTTTAACAGTGTAGATAAGCGTGCGCTGTTAGAAGCACAGGGAAGCCCCTATGCTGACTCTACTGATTTCAGAAATACTTCCACGCGTTCGCCATTTGGTCAATTTCGTGTTGGCGAGCTTCAGGCCGACGGCACATTTGCTGCAATAGATGTTGGCGATTTGACGGCGAGCGATGGGGATTTTCACGTTCAGCCTTGCACATTTTCTGGCACGAGCGCAGTGCGCGATACCTATGATGCTGCAGTCGGGCAAGTGTGCCTCGATGATGGGAACCTAGACACTACTCTGCGTTTTGACTTCAATAGTTTTCAAGCTCTTGATTCCTTCGGAGAAGGATCGGCGATTACCTTGGATTCAAATTCTGCGCGAGGCCGCCAACTGATTTCTGACGCCGAGCGGTTTAACTTTTACACTCTGGCTGAGCACGATTTTGAAAATGGTGTAGAGGGGTTTGGTGAATTCCTGTTCTACACCTCCGAGACCGAGAGCCAGCGCGCAGCGCAGCCGCTTGATGATGGTTTGGCTTTCATTATTGTGCCAGCGTCTAACTACTGGAACCCTGTCGGAGCGACGACTAGTCCGAACCGTGTGGCAGGTATTAGTGCGCCATCTGAAGGTCTGGATGTGCTTGTGTCTCGTTGGAGACCTACTGAAATTGGTTCTCGTAAGTTTGAGGTCGACTCCACAACCATGCGTTTGCTTGGCGGACTTCGGGGAGACTGGAAAGGCTGGGATTGGGAAACAGCGCTTTCTTATTCAGAAAATTCAACGACAGATACCTCGTATAACCGGATCTCGAAAACCGCCCTTCAAGATCAGCTTGCGCTTTCAACACCGGATGCCATCAACCCGTTTGGCGGACCGAATGCGAATACACAGGAGCAGATGGACCGGGTTCGGATTTCTGTTGCAAACGAGGGCAAGACTGATCTCGCAAGTTGGGATCTCCGTCTGGCTCATTCAGATATAATGACCAATTGGGCAGGGGATGTTGGTGCGGCGTTCGGATTTGAAATTCGCAATGAAGGCTATTCTGAAGACCGTGATCCGCGTCTTGATGGCACCATCACGTTTGATGCGGGTAATGGTGGGATATCGGATGTCTCGGATGTGGTCGGTGTTAGCCCGACTCAAGATTCTAGTGCAAGCCGAACTGTTTTTGCGGCCTATGGTGAAACTCTTGTTCCATTGGTCGCGCCGGGCGATGGCGCTTGGTCAAATGAGGTGAACCTGCAATTTGCGGCGCGGGCGCAATACTTCGATGACATTGACGAATTCGTCGTGAAGCCGAAAGTGGCATTGTCCTGGTTCCCGGTCGATTATGTTAACTTTCGTGCTGCCTATAGCCAAGGCTTCCGGGCTCCGAATCTTGTCCAGCTTAACCGCGGTGACATTTCCCGACTAAACCAAGGCATTGTCGACTTTGCGCGCTCTGATGTAACAAATGACCCTGAGGATACGGGTGAGACATATCGAGCTACGATTCGTCGTTCCAATCCGAATCTGAAGCCTGAGCAGTCCGAAACAATCGTTGCTGGTGTGACGTTTGATGCTCCGTTTCTGGATGATCTTACTCTGAGTGTCGACTATTGGCAGATCGAACAAGAGGACATTATCGGGACGCTTGGACCGGAAGTGATACTCGCCCTTGATGCTCTTTCGATCCAGCAAGGGAGCGGTGATTCACGTGTCATTCGCGATACACTTACTGCTTCGGATCAGACGCTTTTTGATGCGTATAATACAGCCAATCCAAATGACCAGCGGGTTGCGATAGGATCTGCCCGTGCTGTGGAGGATAGCTATATCAACCAAGACAGTCAGGAGACATCCGGCATTGATATCGCAGCGCGCGGTTCATTCGACTTTGATAGCCTTGGTGAGCTTAGCTATTTTGTCGAAGCGTCTCGTCTGCTCAGCTTTGATCTCAATCGGGCTGAAGATATTGACGAAGCACTTGCCGATCCGCAATTCGGTGCCGTCTTTGCCGACGAGTTTCAGGCGCTCACAGTCGATCGCAGGCGTCTCAATGGCAATCCGGACTGGCGTCTAAGCGCGAACCTCAATTATCGTTACGACGATTTTGGAGCTGGCGTATCGGTCCGATACATTTCCGAGTTCGACGACACTAGCGTCGACAATGTAGATGTAGATGGTGACGGGAATATCGACTTCTTCCCAGTCGAGAGTTGGGCGCGCGTCAATGCGTATGTCGACTATCGATTTGATGTTGGCCCGGCCAACCCATTGCGGGTGAGATTAGGCATGAACAATGTCTTTGACGAGGCACCGCCACTTGCTGACGAAAGCCGTGGATACTTTTCTCAATTCCACGCTGTGCGCGGACGCGAATTCTATATCCAGGCCCGCGCGACGTTCTAATAAAACTCATATTGCCACTGCTTCTGACAAAATTGTACGAAGCGGTGGCAACTTTTTTCCGATAAATTTTGTGAGGTTGTAATGCGTCGCCTATTGGCACTCTTTTTTTTGGCGTGCTGCCCGCTTTTTGTCAGTTGTCAGACAACGTCACATCATAGCGGTGTCGTGATTTCTAATTTTGTTTTCGACGAATGGGATGGTCCGGCGATAAAGGTGTTCAGCGCAGAAGCTGAAACAGCAGCGCCGGATGCACCCATCGTTTTTGTCATGCATGGGGTGCGCAGGAATGCAGATGACTATCGTGATAATTGGATTGATATCGCGCGCGAGTATCAATTGCGTGTTTACGCTCCCGAGTTTGATTCAAAAAACTTTCCTGGGGCAAAAAACTACAATCTTGGCGGTGTGAATGCTGGCGCAAGTCATTCTGCGTTCGACGCTGTTGAACCACTTTTTGAGTATCTAGGCAGCACACGCGGTATCACAAATAGAGGGTATGTCATTTTCGGTCATTCGGCAGGGGCGCAATTTGTTCATAGATTTGTTTGCTTCGCTGATACATCTCATATGAATCTCGCGATTGCTGCCAATGCAGGCTGGTATACTTTGGTGAATGCCGATGAAGCTTGGCCTTATGGATTGAAAAATATTCCCGGCGAACAATGTTCTGCCAGTGATTGGCTGAGCAAGCCATTACTGGTTCTTCTGGGTGATCAAGACACTGACGCAAACGACCCGTATTTACGGCGCACGCCTGAAGCTATGGCGCAAGGAGCGCACCGTCTTGCGCGCGGGCTCAATTTTTTGCAGGGCGCGCGCGAGTATTCAGATGCGCACAACTTACCGGTCGCGTGGCGTTTTGAGGTCGTTGAAAACATTGGTCACGACGATCTTGGTATGGCCCGAGAAGCGGGTGTTATAATCGGTCAATTGGGTACTAACGCACCAAAATTAGCAAATAAGGTTCAATGATGTCCTCAGTAAACCAATATTCTTTCTATCAACGCGCGGGTCTGATTGTGGGGCCTATTGCATCGCTGGCCATGCTTGTTTTTTTTAAACCTGATGACCTTTCTCAATCGGGGCAAATCACGGCCGCGTTGGCGGTGTTGATGGCGATCTGGTGGGCAACGGAGGCGGCACCAGTTGCGGTCACGGCATTCTTGCCATTGGTCCTGTTTCCAATATTTGGTGTCGCTCCAATTTCTGAAACAGCACCTCCATACGCACATCCGACCATATATTTGTTTCTCGGCGGATTTGTGATCGCTCTGGCGATTGAGCGCACAGGATTGCACAAGCGTGTCGCGCTGATGGTGTTCAAGTTCTTTGGTGTGAACGGACGGTCTCTTGTAGGCGGCTTTATGGTTGCCGCTGCGCTTTTGAGTATGTGGATATCCAATACATCGACAGCTCTTATGTTGTTGCCGATTGTCATGTCCGTTGTGGTTTTGATTCGCGAAACTATCACGGACCTAAGCCCGAAAGAGTATTCTCATTTCGAAACCGCTATGTTGTTGGGTTTGGCCTATGGTGCAACGCTCGGCGGAATGACCACCTTGGTCGGAACGCCACCAAATGCTTTCATGACTGGGTTCATGGAGTCGACTTACGGTGTCGAGATCGACTTCGCCCGCTGGATGCTTGTCGGTGTTCCCCTGGCTTTGATTATGCTTCCGGTTAGCTGGCTGGTTCTCACGAGGTTTCTATATCAGGTGAACTTCAAAGCAACGCCGAGCGCGCGAGAACATGTGCGCGGCCTCAGCACCGAACTCGGCCCCATGAACCAAGCTGAAATACGTATCCTTGTTCTATTTGCTCTGCTTGTGGCTGGTTGGATTTTCCGCAAACCGTTTATTGCTTGGACAGGTATAAGCGGATTGACGGATGCCGGGGTCGCCATGACAGCGGCTATACTTACCTTTTTGATACCGGCAGGAAGTCGTCCGGGCGCGCTCATGTCGTGGGAAGACACCAAGCGATTGCCTTGGGACGTGCTGATACTTTTCGGTGGAGGCCTAGCGCTAGCGAGTGGAATGAGCTCATCTGGATTAACATTGTGGATCGGTCAGCAGCTCGCGCCCCTTGGCGCAATTCATATCGCGATACTGATCGTTGCGGCCACCGCGCTCGTAATCTTCCTGACCGAACTGACAAGCAATCTTGCAACCACCGCAACATTTCTTCCTGTAATGGCTGCGCTTGCAGTTGAAACAGGTCATGATCCGCTTCTGTTCGTCATACCTGTGAGCCTAGCTGCGAGCTGCGCATTTATGCTGCCAGTTGCGACGCCACCAAATGCGATTGTGTTTAGTTCTGGCTCTTTGTCTATTCCTCGAATGATGCGGGCGGGCATCGCGCTTAATTTGCTCGGGGTGGCGGTTCTATCATTAATTGCTATTTTCTTAGTGCCAGAGGTGTTTGGATGATTCGAACCGCGCTTGCGATCTTTGCAGTTTCTCTGTCAGGATGTGTGGTGTCGCCGCCTCCGACTGACACGTCATGCTTGACCGGGGAGGTGCAACTCCTCTCTGATTTTGACGGCGCGCGCGCGAACAATTGCGAGAAAGGCGGGGTGCATAATTTTGGCATTTCTATCTCACCTGAAGCGACCCCAATCAATCCCAGCCCTTGGTACGCGTTCGACCTTGAGGCACATTCGGCTAGTCGTGTGGACGTAGAGGTTAGGTACGAAGCTTCGCGCCATCGTTATCATCCGAAGATCAAACTGCCCGGAGATACGTGGCGACCTCTCTCGCCGGATAGAGTGAAACTCAGCGAAGACGGAACATCGGCAAAATTGACGCTGGACCTGCCTATAGGTCGCACGCGTATCGCGGCGCAGGAATTGCTGGACACATCAGAGCGGGTGGGCTGGATGCAGGGTCTCGCCGACAGACACAATCTTCGCGTCACTGAAATCGGCAGGAGCGTCGAGAACCGTCCAGTCTTGGCACTCGAATCTGGGCGACACCTTGCGGGGCAGCCGCTGATCGTCATATTAGGCGGTCAGCACCCGCCTGAAGTACCTGGAACACTAGGGCTGCGCAGTTTTGTCGAGACTTTGTACTCTTCCGAGAAACTCACTGACCAGCTTCTCAGCTCAGTGCATCTGATTGTAATTCCGGAGCTGAACCCTGACGGAATAGCAAAGGGACATTGGCGACTGAACGCAGGCCTGACTGACATCAACCGGGATTGGGGGGCTTTCGAGCAACCGGAAACACGGGCTGCGCGGGGCGCGATCGAAACGGCGGTGAGCCGTGGCAGTAAACCTTTCTTACTGCTCGATTTCCACGCGACCCGGCGAACGATATTTTACACTCCGCCAGATGATTTTAACCTCGATCCTCCCAATCTTACTCGGGATTGGTTCGCCGGTATCCGGGCATATTGGGACGGTGAAATGCCTGCCCGATCTGCGAAACACACAGCCGGTCATCCGACGGCAAAAACCTGGTTTGCTGAGACTTATGGCGCGCCAGGTATTACATTGGAATTTGCGGACGACGCTCCGTGGAGCGAAATTTCTGCCTTTGCCGGAGCGTTAGCAAGGGCATTACGTGATTTGATTGACAGCAAGAGTGACCCGGAGACAAACCATGCCAACCCTTAATGTCAGGTGCCATTTGTTCGTTCTAGCCTGTTGCTTTATTTCAGCATATGCAACCGCACAGGAAGTCGTTGAAGTTGAGGATGTGTTCGAGGCGGATCATCGTAATGGACTAGTTATGCAGGTTGAAGCGGCGATTGCCAGCGCGCAAGCAGACTACGGAGTGATTTCCCGCGATGCAGCAGACGAAATCACCCGCACGGCAAATACTCAGTATGCTTCTCTTGAGGAAATAGATGCTGAATATGAGATCGTCAGGCATCGAATGGTGGCCTTGCTCAATGTCTGGAAACGCTCGCTCAGTCCTGAGGCGGCAGATTCCTTGCATCTCGGCGTAACCACGGTTGATGTTTATGACACGGTACTTCTTCTGCAGCTCTTAGAGTCAATTGACATGATGCTTGCTGAATTACTGGCCATTGAGCAGGAGCTGGCATGTCTTGCAACACAACACCGTGATACAGTGATGATAGGGCGAACATTAGGGCAGCATGCTCTACCCATCACATTTGGCAAGAAGGTATCAGTCTGGGCGGCGCAAACGCGGCGGAATATCGATAGGCTTTATGAAGTGCGGGCGCGTCTGCGTTCCAGCGGAGTGCTGAAAGGGGCGGTTGGTAGCTATGCTGGTCTAGGTGAGAGCGCCATGGATGTCGAGCGGAGTGTATCGTCATCTTTGGGGCTTGCCACGCCTGAGCCGGCCGATTGGCGACCGGCGCGTGATGTCTTCGCAGAGTACGCGCAGACATTGGCTCTCATCTCCAAGGCACATGCAGGCATCGGCAGGGAAATCTTCCACCTGCAGATGACAGATATTGGAGAGGTTTATGAGAGACGGCAGGCTACTGCGGTGGGTTCCAGCACGATGCCGCACAAGCGCAACCCCAGTCTTTCGGAAGCCCTGATATTCTATGGCCGCACGATTCCAGCCGCAGCCGATGTCGTTTTGCAGGATGTCGAGAGTGTGTTCGAGCGAGATAATACATCAAGACCAAATCGGGCGCTTATGGACATAACCGTCGATGCGGCAATTATGTTGAAGCAAACCAAAACGCTGCTAAACCGTCTTGAGGTCAACGAGCAGCGAATGCTGGCGAATGTCGATCGCACCGATGGTATGGTGATGTCACAGAAAGTGATGTTGTTTCTGGCAAACAAAATTAGCAAAGAGGTCGCAGAGAAGCATGTGCGTGCCGCGGCAGATGTGAGTTTTGGAAACGAGATATCATTTAAAGACGCGTTGCTATCCGACCCTCTTCTAAGACCACATTTGGAAGCACAAATTGATGAGTTGCTTGAGCCTGAGAACTCGCTTGGGATGGCGAGTGAACAAGTCAACGCCACCATTGATTGGATAAACACCAAGCGCTTGTCGCTTAATCAAAAGCCTCTTCGGGACTGTAAATAACGGTAGCGCTTTTCGTGATTTCCCCCAATGTCACATGACAAATGACTGTATTGCGCGCGTGGATGCCATGGATTTTCGACGGCCTGGTTGAAGACCGAACTCGGTCAGGTTTGTGCTAAAGAATGAAAACCAAATGGAAGACAATCAAGCATCGAGGCTAGCAGTAAGCCGGGAACGCTGTTTGATTGGAACCAAGATTTGCCAAAGCCGGAATAAAATGCTCTGCAGAGCGGTGAGCGCTGCAGAGCAAGGTGCCTGGCGGAGGTATTGTCTAAAAGACTTTTGCCAGCGTCAGCTTGAAGTTGCGCCCCGGTTCCACATCGTAGAGTTCCAGCGGGCCGAAGACGGGGTGGAAGGTCGACCCTGTGCGAGAGGCGTGGGACGTGTAGGTTTCGTCCAGCAAATTATCGACGCCAGCTGTGACAGACAGACCTGAGATTCCGGCGATATTATCGGAACGTACGGATATATTATGCACTGTGTATCCGGGTTTGGTTTCACCGGTGGCTGTATCCTTGTCCAGTACGGCTTGGACGTTCCAGTTCGCAACTGTGTTAAAGTGGGGCAGGTCATAAGTGACTTCAAATCCCAATTGCTCACCGATCTCTCTCAAGCTCTCTGTGCTGACGGCACTTAGGTCCAATCCTGAGACATCCAGGTCGGATGAGGCGTACGTGCCAAGCAGGTCAACCTGACCATAAGCCCAGCCCAAGCTTATTTCGATACCCTCAATTTCTGCGTCTCCAATATTGGTATCAAACACGGCGCCGTTTGACGTAGTTTCGGCCATGAAGTCATTAATGGTAGTTTTGAAGACGTTTGCGCCGGCAGTGAGGTCGGCACCATCAATTGTTTTCGCAAACCGGATTCCGAACTCCTGATTATCCCCGGTTTGAGGTTGAAGGTCGGGATTAACCACTTTGACAGTCGCGGCTGAACTACCAAACGGTTCGGTCAGTTCCGGTCCTTTGAAAAGTTCGTGATAGCTGGCAACAAGGCTGAGCCCCTCAACGATAATGATTTCACCACCAAGCCCGAAAGTAAAATTGTCCCATGAGCTGCTTTCGCCGGTCTCTAGATAATTAACCTCATACTCATTGTAACGCACGCCGGGACGAATGTAGACACGATCACTAAAGTTGAGTTCGTCTTCCAGGAAAATGCCAAGGTCTCTGGCCTCTTGTTCGATTGCGGCGACGCCAGCCTCAACATCAGAGACATACGCCAGTGACTGGTCGAAATACTCGACGCCGTATTTGAATGTGTGACCAATCCCTCCGAATTGAATATCTGATTGTGCGAGCAGGTTGATGCCTTGATTGTCAGCTACGGCTTCACGGATGACCAGTGGCGAACGTGGGATGTTAGGGCTACGCTCATCGCGCCACAAATCCATGTCATTCGCATAATATGTTGCTTCAAGAGAGAAGGGCGCGCCCAGATCGAGCAAATAGGTCGCGTTGAAGGTTTCCCGTGTGTACTCGGTGGGGATGAGAACATCGCCCGTGATGGCTTGATTTGTCAGTACACCCATATCTGGCCGCTGAGTGTAGTCGCCGGAATCCTCAAGTCTGTCATAGCCCAGTTCGATCCGTTGGGTAGGGGTAAGATCAAATCCGATTTTAGCCAGAAGATTATCAGTTGTGCCATCCGAGCCTATCGTATCTCTGCCGCTACCATCAGTGAAATTGTCTCTGTCAATGCGATTGAAATATAGCAAGCCGTCTACGGACTCCGTAAGTTGTCCGTATCCTGTTGCTGAGAATCCGGTTTGGGCATTGTCGTTATAGGATGCCATCAGGCGTCCGCCAAATTGCTGTCCGTCCACCAATTGATCGCTGGCGTCTTTAGTATTGAAGCGAACTGCGCCACCGATGCCGCCAAAGGTCACGGAATTATTGCCGGTTTGGATGTCAGCCGACTCCAGAATATCCGGGTTGATCAAAAGGTTTCCCAGGTGGTGATACAGATAATTTGTCTGTAGAGCGCCATCAATATAGACGCTGAGATTGCGGTCATCCAAGCCACGAATGTTGATGCGTGAGTTAACAGAGTGGGTGCCGCCAATGTCGACGCCGGGTATGGTGCGCAGCAAGTCGGATAAGTGATCGGCTTGTTTTAGGGCTATTTCTCCTTCTCCAAGATAAAGCGAATCCGACGACACAGCTGTTCCCCAAACAGCGACAGTTTTCTGCCGCGATGTGTCCTCTTCCGACTCCGCAGTTTGCGCTGAGGCTATCAGAGTGGTGGAGAAAGCAGTGAGCGCGAAGGCGCTGCAAAGGGATTTGAAGTGCGGCATGGTTGGGGACTCTTTTTTGATAATGAAACTCAATACGCGCAACTTAATTGCAAATGAGAATTATTGTCAATCGCAAAGAGGGTGCGATAGTGTCGCTATCGTAAATAAGGGGAGAGCGCTGAAGAAAAGGCGGCGCGTCCGTCTGTCATTTGACAAATGACTTTAAGCGCGTGTTCGTCAGCCAGTTCGAGGCCCCGCTGACCAGCGGCATATAAGGCTGTGGCCCAGCCGTCTGCCAATAGGCAAGAGTCTGCGATAACGCTAACGGATGAAAAGGGGGAAGCATCCTGATCTGTTGCAATATGCGAATGTGCGTGGGTTCGATTATATCGCGGACCGCTCGTTGCGATGGCTTCGTTTAACAGTGCCAGTCTGAGTGGGGGGCGGTTTACGTCTGAGGTTTCGATATCTATCCACCAGGGTTGCTGATCGGACTTGATGCCTCTGCCGACATACTCACCGCCAATTTCTGCCAGAACACTGACAAAACCGAAGGAGTCTAATTTGTCGGCAAGTTGATCTACCGCATAACCTTTTGCGATAGCCGACAGATCCAGCGCGCCTTGCCCGCACTGTTCTAAATGAGAGCCGCGTGTCTTACAGGGGTCACCTGCCCACACAGGCTTGTAAAGCTCGTCAGGCGGGGCCGTGTAACCGGCTTGTGGGCCATACCCCCGCGCAATGGTAAGATCACCCAATGCCGGATTGAACGCACCATTGCTTTTGTCGGCGATATCAAGTGCCGTCGTCCAGACTGTTTGAAAGGCGGGTGGCATCAAAGTGACCGAACCGACATCTGACTGATTAAAGCGGGAAATAAACGAGTCTGGCTGCCACGTGCTAAACACGTCACAGATGTCGTTGAATAACTCTGAAATTATGGTTCTGAGGTTGCCTGTATAAGGCGGAGTTCCGGCGTAGGCGCGAACACTCCAATTGGTGCCCATCGTTTCGCCTGACAGGTTGAGCAGGTGGCCACCCGGGCACATTAAGTTTGCGCCCGGGTGGAGTTCTGGGAGGAGGGTGATGGGTGTGATCAGGGGATCAATACTTCAAAGGTCAGGACATGAGAGGTCAGATTTTCTACCGCTCTCCCATTCACCGTGCCGGGTGATTCTGTTTGCGTGGCTGCCCAGTATCGACCCGGTGCCGTGGGTGTGAAGCTGATGTTACCGTCTTCATCGGTCGTAAGAGACAGGATTTCCGGATCATCTCTATATCTGTCATTGCCACGAACAATGTCGACTTCCAGACCAGCAGCGGGTTTGCCGTTGACCAAATAACCAAGTGTAACGGCTTCACCGGCATAGGCGTCATTAGGATGTGTGGTTGGCACAAGTTCAATGCCGATGCCCGAGGGCTCCAGCACATCGCGGCTAGGTGCGCCAAGCGTTACGAAGGTTTCGACTTTGCGGGCAGATTGCATAAGTTTGACATCCGGCTTGTCCAACACACCTTTGTCTTCGAGCTCTTTCCAGCTTCCTCTTTGTCTTTGCATTTCGCTGTTCTCTATGAACATCGCGAAATACATGCGGCCCGTTTCGGAAATTTTCCATGTGCCTTGTTGGTCGAGCTTCACATCGAAGCTTGAGCGGAACTTTCCGGTCCAGCCATTTACGGGCGCCCTTACTGTGCCGTCAGGCGCCGTGATCGAAACATCTTGCAGCGGCAACGCCACATGATTGGGGAAGTAAAGATCATTCGAAATCGCTCCGTCTACTGTGATCCATTGCTCTTCGCCTGATAGCTGGAATGTTGATGGCAACAACCACATGCGATGGGCCGAGGCGGTGCCTGCGGTTGCGAATGCTATGACGGCAGCTGCGATACCGAATTTTGAAATCAATTTCATGTGCTTATTCCTCGTCTCAGTCCTGAATAGATAATGAAATGGTGCCGAGTTCGGAGGATCCCTCGGCTGTGCCTTCAAAGTTTCCGTCCCCCCATTCAAATGGAATACGCAAATGTTCCCGTCCGCCCACTTCGCGTGAGGCTTCTATGTTGAGGACATAACGTCCTGCGGGAAGGTCTCTCAGTTGCTCAGAGTCAGCGTCAAAACTGAGCGCGTGTTGACCGGGCCCGCGGGTGGCGCTGGACACGCCGTCTATAGGAAGGTCGAGAGAACGTCCGGTGCGGCGCCACCATTGGCGCATGTCTTTCAGCCAAGTCTCGCCTTCACCTTCAGGGCCGTCATGTTGCTGGTAAAACACGGCCAGATTGGCCGCGACGGTGTGGTCCTCACGCGCGATCCATAAGGCAACATAGGGCTTGTGATATTCGGCGACAGAAATTCGCGGAAGCTCGAAAGAGACATCCAGAGTTTCAGCCGCCACCGGCGCAGCCATGAGGCTTAGTCCAGCGAGGGTCAATACGAGTTTCATGGCAGACACTCCTTAGTGAATGAAAATAATAGCGATGAGGGCGGGTAGAATGAGGCCGGCGAACATGAGCGGCCATGTGGTGGCGCGCTTCTTCGCATGGATTTGCAGCAACCAAAGACCTGTGAGGCAAAACAAAATAGTGGCAACTGAAAACACATCCAGAAACAGAACCCAGATCGATCCGGTGTTCCGGCCTTTGTGCAGATCGTTCAAATAGGCAATCGTGCCACGACGTGTGAGCTCATATTCAATCTCGCCCGTGCCTCGATCTATTGCGAGCCATGCGTCGCCACCCGGTCGGGGCAGGGGAACATACACATCCAGATCAGTCCATTCGGCAGATTGCGGCCCGACGTTAATATCCAACGCAGATTTCAGATGTCGCCGAACAGACCGTGGAATCGGCGTATTTTCAGCCTGTTCCGACACGCGGTTCAGATCTGCCAGCAAGGGTGGGGGCAGTGTCTCTGTCAGAGTAACGATCTGCGGTTCTGCTGAGATTTGCGCAGCATGGTTGAGCGTTATGCCTGTGATGGCGAATAGCAGCATACCAATCAGACAGACTGCGCCGCTCATCCAATGCCAGATCCGTGCCTGTTTTTTCCAGAACGCCGAGCGATTTTTTTTCCGGGTGACGGGAGTGGTGGGCGTTGCAGCAGGCATTGAAAGTCAATCTTGAGCAGTCGTTTCGGGATGTTCGATATAGCCGTAACAGAACTTTACCAATTTGCAAATGAGTTGCAATAGCGAAACGTGTTTGTAATGTTTATAGCTAAGCTACACTTGAATTTGGTCATCGGAATTGAGATGCCTGCAGACTGCGCGACGGGACATAAACCAACGCGCGCTCAACAGATAGGTTTGATCCCTTCACGGTGACATTGCTCAGCTATCGAATTTTTTGGGCAACTCATCAACAAGGGGTCGTTTTTTAGCGGAAGATACGGATTATTGCGCGTCTATAGATGCTAATATTCGGCGTGCTTGTTTTAGGTGTGGCGCGTCGAGCATTTTGCCGTCGAGTTGCACCGCGCCTTGGATAGACTGTGTGTTATTAAATGCAGCAACTATCCTTTTGGCGCGTTCGATTTCGTCGACTGAATATGCAAAAGCCTGATTGATGATATCTGTTTGGGCTGGGTGAATCGCCATCATTCCAGTGAAGCCATCTCGCCGAGCGCGCAATGCATACTCGCGGAGACCTGACGCATCTTTGATGTTTGGGTATATTGTTTCTATGGCCAATACATTTGCGGCGTGCGCTGCAAATAATGATAGCGAAC
>JBOEGK010000042.1:0-524 GCA_050633385.1 Hyphomonas sp. | reverse complement strand
TGGTCTGCCACCCGCAAAGTGGTCCGAAGTTTGAGTTAGTCCCGGCTTCACTTATGGAGCTAGCATATGGGCAAGAGAGCTAAGCCAGAAGAGATCATCGCAAAGCTGCGCGAAGTCGAGGTACGCCTGAGCAAAGGCGAGACCACGGGGCAAGCTGTGCGAGCAATCGGCGTCACGGAGCAAACGTATTACCGGTGGCGCAAGGAGTATGGCGGACTTCAAGTCGGCCAGGCCAAGCGGATGAAGGAAATGGAGAAAGAAAATGTGCGCTTGCGCAAGGCGATCTCTGATCTGACCCTGGACAACCAGATTCTTCAGGAAGTCATCAAGGGAAAGTTTTAAGCCCCTCACGCAAACGCATTGCGGTCGATCATGTGGTTAAAGAGCTTGGCGCTTCAGAGCGCCGAGCTTGCCGCGTGATCGGCCAGCATCGCTCCACCCAGAGAAAACCACGCACACCCCGGCAGGACGAAGATATCCTAACGGCTGCCATCATCGCGTTGGCGGAGAGGTTTGGCAGGTAT
>JBOEGK010000041.1:0-63088 GCA_050633385.1 Hyphomonas sp. | reverse complement strand
TCACGTCCCAGTTCCGTGCGGGATGGCTCCTGATTCTGTGACAATTGGCGCTCGACAACCATCTGCGTCGCGATGCCCGCATGGTCAGTCCCCGGCTGCCACAACACATTCTTCCCGCGCATCCTCTCAAACCGCACCAGCACATCCTGCAATGTGTTGTTCAGCGCGTGCCCCATATGCAAAACGCCGGTCACATTCGGTGGCGGAATAACGATCGAGTAAGCCGCCGCACTCGTGTCACCAGAAGGCTTAAAACACCCCGCAGATTCCCACGCTTTATAGAGACGGGATTCAGCTTCCGCAGGTTCAAATCGTTGGTCGAGCATCGGTCAGATTATCCAGTATAAACATACAAAAAAGGGCGCACCCAAAATGGTGCGCCCTTTCCTATAACAGACTGTTCTAATTGGGCTAGGCCACGATCAGCGCGCCATGCTCGCAATGCGCTGCACTTCGGCTTCAACCTTCTGCTCAACGATTGCGGCAAGGTTGGCATCCAGCCACTCTTTGATCATCGGCTTAAGCATTTCGCGCACAAGACCATCAATCGTGTTCTCGCTGCCCAGCTCCATCGTAGAGAACAATTTACCGAGCGAACCGGCTGCAGCGCCTGCTGTCGCATCATCCGTCAGTCGCGAAGCATTTGTCATTGGCGTTACAGGCATTTCTGGCTCCATAGTTTCAACAATAGGTTCTGGCTGAGCAACAAGCGTCTCAACCACTTCAGTTTCGATTTCTGTCTCGATATCTCCGCTCACCGCATCGAAATCTTCGGCAACCTTGTTCACAGCGCCCAGCATCGCTTCGAAAGATACGTCCTCTTCCTCTTCGTCAGCGACCTCTTCGATAGCGTTTCCACCCATCTCAGTCTCAACTATCTCAACGATTTCAGGGGCGGCCTCGATTTCAGAAAGATCAGCAACTTCAGGATCAACGTCCCAAGACTCAGGCTCAGCCGCGACCGGGTCCGCGGCCACTTCAGCGGCAGACGCTTCATAATTGGAATCAGCAAACGAATCGATCTCGCTTAGCGTGTCCGGCCCCTTATCGTCGGCAACGTCCTCAAATACAGAATCGTCGAGTTCGCCCTCGCCCGGCTCAAACCGCAACTCATCAAATCCGTCATCAACAACTGCCGGAGCAGGCACATCGGCGGTCTCAGCAGCGGCTTCAGCGGCTTCAGCGGGTGCAAGCGTCGTATCATCATCAGAAATGATTTTACGAATAGACGCCAGAATTTCTTCCATTGTCGGTTCTTTGTGTGCTTCGTTGGCCATAGTCAGCCCCTTGATTTCAGACCCATTAAAAATTTCTAGGTTAACGAATAGACCGTTACGGTTAACAAGGGCTTGATGGCCTCAAGCTTATTCACCCTCAATCAAGTCGACTTCCGGCGCGACAAACTCCTCATCAAGCTCAAGCGCCGTTCTCGTAATGCTCTCCGTTTCCCCCATCGATGCGCCTAGAACATCCGGCTTCAAGCCACCGGTCGCTCGCAACAAACGATGCGCAGCCACATAGGCATCGCGCTCGGCCTGCACCAAAGATAAACGCGCCTCGAAGAGCTGCTGCTCTTGATCTAGCACGTCTAACGTCGTTCGCACGCCAACGGCCAATTCTTCTTTCGCGCCATCATAGGCGATTTGAGCAGCTTCAACTTGACGCGCAGATGCATCAATCGCCCGCTGCTCTGCTTCATATCCATACCATGCTTGTGCAACTTGCGCGCGCAATTGGCGCTCAATGGAAGCAATCTGGAGCTTCGCCTGAGAGCGCTGCAGTTTGGCTGAACGCACTTGGCTTCGAATCAAACCGCCCGACATCAACGGAATACGCCCCTGCGCAACGGCTGACATATTCGAGTCACGGCGCTCAGCATCCCCAAAGGTTTGCTGCACCCCGGCACCCGCCACGAGATTGATCTGCGGTTTAGATTGGCTACGTGCGACCTTAATCGCCTCTCCCGCCGCACGCTCCTGATGCCGCGCTGCACTTAAATCGGGGCTCACATCCAAAGCCAACTGTGTCGCAATCTCAATTGACGCCGGCAAAGGTGGCAAAGGTGGAGGGGCGGCAAGCGCCTCCGGGTTCAATCCGGTCAAAAACTGATAGTTCGCTTCATTTGCCACTTGCGCTGCCTCGGCGCCAGCGAGCGCGGCTGTCGCCCCTTCCAGTCGCGCTTGGGCGAGCGAAACATCCGTGCGGGTGACAACACCAACATCAAATCGATCATTGGCGGCCCGCACCTGCTCACTTGTGACCACCACATTATTCTCACGGATAGCAACCGTATCTCGCGCTGCACGCACATCGACATAGGCGGTGACAACATCCAAGATAAGATCTTGCCGTGCGGCCTCTAATTGCTGGTCAGACGCCGCAATGCCCGCTTTAGCTTGCCGAATGGATGATGAAATGCGACCGCCTGTATATAACGGTTGAATCGCCTGCAATTGCGCCGATGCGATCGGCCGATCCCCGAGATTGAAACTGAGCGGGGAGTCTGAATCTGTATATTCATACCCTGCACTACCTGACAGGTTCAGCGTGGGACGCCCCAATGCCCGCGCTTGATTTAGGTCCTCGCGGGCCAAATCGCTGAGTGTGCGTTGACTTTCCAATTGAGGGTTTGTCGCCAATGCCGCCGAAATTGCTTGCTCTAGCGTTTCCGCGCCCGCATTTCCCGCCAACACAGCGATAGCCGCGAGGCTCGTCATGCATTTTAGTTTGAACGACATCATGCGCCCCTCTTGTACGTTACAAGATGCAAAGATGTGTCTCAGCACCATTTACGCAAGATAGAACAATAATCGCTTTTCTGTAATATTAATATTTGCGCAAAAAATCAGAACTCAAAAGCGACTTTACGATCGAATTGCGACCACTTTGGCACCATTGCATCAAACGCTGACCGTCCGGCGACTGTATCGCCAGCCCGCGTATAGACCCGACCACGGCCCATGCCATCTCCACAATCTTCGACGACCGCTAAACGACCACCTTCTGACAATTGCGCAGTCCACGCTTCTGAGATCGCCTCAACCATCCCGCAAACATAAATCACATCAAAGGGCCCTTGATCGGCAAGACCTTCGGCAATGTTTCCTTCGACGGCAACGGCACTATCCAGATTCAATTGACTGAAACGCTCAGACATAGCGTCTACCAGCGCCTCGCTCTCTTCCAATGCGATAACTGTTTCCGTAAGGCGACCGAACAAGGCCGCCTCATAGCCCGTGCCTGCACCAATGACTAAAACGATGTCCGTGGATTTTGGGTCGCTCAATTTCAACAATTTTGCGGTGTCACGCGGTGTCCAGAGCGCACGCCCTTCAGACGTCTCAATCTCCAGCTCTGAATAGGCCACAGACTTGCGCCCTTTGGGAACGAACAGCTCGCGCGGAGTATTCAAGAAAGCCGAGACCAGATGCGCATCTGAAACATCATTCGGGCGAATCTGGGAATCCACCATAATTTGTCGGGCAGCATCATAGTTCATCGCGTCTTTCCCTTTTCGGTCTGGGACAATCTTTATTATCGCCATTTATCACGAGCCGGGCATCACGCAATGCGCAATAAACGCCCATATAGTGAAAACGCCGATTGAAACCCGACGAAAGGCTTGCTAGGGAACGCGCTTCTGGCACGGCCCTGTGGCGGAGTGGTGACGCAGCGGATTGCAAATCCGTGCACCCCGGTTCGATTCCGGGCGGGGCCTCCAGAACCTTCACATGTACAATTGACACCCCAAGAAACGTCGCAAAATCTGCGGCAGCCCGCCCCTGCTCATTTGTTTTCTGCATTATTTACAACAAAGATCAAAAAATCCCGTCGGCGTTTAGGTGTCATTAACCATTAGGGGCGATGTTGTTCATGTCTTCTCTATTTGGAGACACCCACCATCACCCAACGCCTCGGCGGGAGCTTTTGTCTCCCGCCTTTTTTTTGTAAGGATCACACTTTTTATGCAGCTGACGCAGAAAAAAGGTTGAACCCACGCACGGGTCTGGTATTCACCCGGCTTCGGCTGATCCGCGATAGCTCAGTTGGTAGAGCAGGCGACTGTTAATCGCCCGGTCGTAGGTTCGAGTCCTACTCGCGGAGCCACCCTTCCCCAAGCATCAAAAATACACGTTACGCCTCAAAGCGCACGAAACTGCCTCAAACTGCACGAAACTACCTCAAACTACACGTGATAAAATCGCCAATTGCGCGCGAAACCCAAGCAGCGTTTCTCGATAAATGACGCGCAATTAAACCCTAGCGAGACACCCCCTCCCCTTGCGTTTAAATCCATGAAAAACATCGCATTTTTGCGCCGTTTTCCCTTGCCCAGGCTCAGGGGGAACGGTATCTTTTACATACCATCAGTATGTCGATGTTCGCATGCTAGTTTAGCAGAAGAGAGCAACACAGCATGTGGTACTTCCTGAACGCCAACCTCACGAATAAAGCAGTTCTGGTGCTACACCCGTTACACAAAGTGGGTGAAGAGATAGGCGCTGCGTTTAAAGCAGATGGGGCAGATGTGCATATCCATGGCGAACAACCTCAACCAGACTGCACAACAATTACGCTACACCCGTCTGGTCGCCATGATGTTATTGTTATTTGCCACAATGACAGCCGCCTAAGTTCGAACAGGCTCATGCAGTATGCGAACGCCTACGCACCTTACCTTTCTGAGTCTCGCGGCACTTTGATTTTCGCGCTTCTAAACGAAGCGTGCGCAATCGATGAAACCACGAACACCCCCAATCCGATCCAGAATTTCGCCCGCATTGCAGGGGATACTTTTGCGAAGGCGGGTATCCGGGTAAATGTCATCGCCCGTCACGCAGAAAAAGTGGAACAAACCACCGAAACTCCGCGGAGAAAAAACAAACACCTCTCTCAAGAAAAAGAATCAGCTCCAATCGCCGCAAGCTTTGCTGATATAGCGCTCTTCCTGTCCTCTCCGCTAAATACCTATATCACAGGTCTCGCTGTCGCTGCAGACGCCTGATGAGGCGCTTTAGCACATGAAAAGCAAATTGAGTGATTCACTGTCTTGACGTACGCGCCGCTTCACAATAATCACGGCGCTTCGGTGCCGACTTAGCTCAGATGGTAGAGCACGTGATTTGTAATCTCGGGGTCGGGGGTTCGAGTCCCTCAGTCGGCACCATCTCCACTTATTTTGTCATCGACCACGTCGCCCAGCGCGCAAGACTTGCGACTTCCGTTCGGCAGTCCGCCCAACTAAGATCCTTCGCATGACAACAGCAGCTCACAACCACTCGCCCGCTCGTGCACTCATGCCAGATATGGTGCGCGCCGTATCGTTGTTTGGAATCGCAGTCGTTAACGTCATGGGCTTCTCTTGGGCTTTTGAAACAGGTTTCTTCGATGGCGCGATTCGTTCACCAGTCGATGAATGGGCAAACGGCACTCTATGGTCCCTTTTTGCCATGAAGTTCTATGCGCTTTTCTCGATGATGTTTGGTGCAGGTCTCGCCTACCAAGCCCACTCCGCGGCACGAGCAGGACAAGATTTTTCCGCGCGGTATTTTCGTCGCATGGCGGGACTGCTCGCAATCGGCGTTGTCCATTTCATTTTCTTTTGGATGGGCGACATTCTGATGGCCTATGCTCTGTTTGGAACGCTCTTCTTTGCCATGAAAGATTTCAAAACACGCACCTATGTTCGGCTAGGGTTCATTCTCATCTTGCTGAATGCGATGTTATTGTTGCTTTTCGCGGGAATTTTATTGCTGGTCGAAAAAGCCGGTATAGATATCAATGCGCTTTTATCAGACCCCACCTCTAATCCACTGTCATTGGAGGCTGAAAAACTTGGCGGCGACAATGCAACATTTCTTTCTGCCGCTGTCTTCAGAGCCTCAGTACTCCTCTCCGTAGCACCCAGCCTGATGCTTCAGCAAGGATTGGGCATTTTAGGGTTCTTTTGCTTTGGCTTGGCGGCAGTTCGCAACAATGCGATTGATAACCCCCAACATCCTGTATGGCGACGTGCACGATGGCAATTTCTCCCCTTAGGTTTCGTTTTCAGCTTGATTGGCGTGTGGTTCATCAGCGAAAGCTCCAGCGCTATTTCATCTGTCACCATATTTGGCACGGCTATCCTCATGGCCGCCTCACCCCTGCTGACGGTGGGTTATGCGGGGCTCATCGCAAAAGCATCCATGGGCACTCCGGGGCCGATCCGACGCTTCATCGCTCGCGCAGGCTCGGCATCATTGTCTGCTTACCTGCTTCAATCACTCCTCCTCTCATTCGTATTCTGCGGCTACGGCCTCGGATTACACGGCCAGCTCTCAGCCGCTCAAGCGATCACCATCGGCGCTCTGGTCGGCATGATCTCACTCATCCTCACTGGCACATGGCGAAGTTTCGCAAACCGCGGCCCAATGGAAGTCCTTTTGCGAAAAGTGACCTATTTGGGTGAATGAATCGACTCATCCACACGATACTTAAACACTCAAACACCTTGTAATCGCCCAGTTCTTTCACAGTCCGCGCACACCAGCGCCCCATTTCGAATGTTGAATAATCATCAACAAAACAGCTCCGGAATGGACAAAAAATGGCAAGAAAGACAACAACACTTCTCGCAACTTTGATCGTATTTGGCGCTGCGCCTGCGATCGCCGAACTGAATTCTCGACCGCTTCCCGCACCACCGCAAACAAAAGCCAGCTCTCCCCCGCAAACCACCTGCGATACAATACAGCTTTCGGTCTACTTTTCAGCTTATGAAGCGACATTGTCGCAGTATGCACGGCGCGCGATCTCCAATGCGAAGGCTTCGCTGCAAGGCTGCGCCATTAATAAAATCGAAGCGGTCACGATAAGCGAAGAAGCCCACACTGATGAGACGATCGCCAACCTGTCGAACAACCGCGCGGTTGCCGTGCTCGAAGCCCTGACCAAAGAAGGCGTTGATACACCAAAAACAGAATTTCGGGTCGCCTCAGCAAGCGACATGACACCAAACCGTTCAAATTCGATTTTAGCCCGACGTGTCGATGTAACCGTGCACGCCTCTGCTGGTCACGGCCTTTAGAGACGTAAAACTTCCGGTGTTAAACATCGGACTTCCCCGGGCTGGCTGTTAGTTCACCCTTCAGTCAGCCCATCTTCAACTGAGCTAAGAGCGCCTACTTCCTGAATAGAGACAGAACCGATGCGCCGACACCGAAGGTGATCAGTCGATGGCTTGCGTCGACTATAAAACCCGGCACTGAGTGCACGGGCGCATAAATGAACTCATACGCCGCCATGGGGACACCAATCAAAAAACCTAATGTAATTCCTGTCGTAACCGCTTGCATCATCCCGCTTGAGCCACGCAACTTAAGCACCCAAGCAATTCCAATTGCAGTAACGAGCTCGAGCACAAAACCCCCAGCCATCCAGAGAGGTGATTGCGCCTCGAGATCACTCACGTCTAGAGCGCGTGCGTCCTGCCAAACCTGGCTAAACAACAATCCGTAAAAAACCGCACCCACGAAAAACATCGCGACAGCGGCAGCGAATATTCCAAGCAAATTTACGTTAAAAATCTTAGGCATGACAATTCAATCCCAGTCCTTCCCATTCGGCGTGCACACGGGTACAACCCGGCAACGATAGACCATATTCGGCCATTCAATCCGAAAACCCACCCAATGGGAAAGAAAATCGACAATGACCCAGTCCCGGCGCATCCTCGTGACCTCCGCTCTACCTTATATTAACGGCATCAAACACCTCGGCAATTTGGCTGGGTCAATGTTGCCCGCGGACGTTTATTCACGCGCGATGCGTTTGGCTGGCCATGACGTTACTTATATTTGCGCCACAGACGAACACGGCACGCCCGCCGAGCTTGCCGCTCAGGCGCAGGGGATTCCAGTGCAACAATATTGCGACGAGCAATATGAGGTGCAGCGCGCCGCAGGAGAAGGATTCAATCTTTCATACGACTGGTTCGGACGCACCTCCCGCCCCGCCAACGCAGCACTCACGCAACACTTCGCCCATGTGCTTGAGCAGAATGGGCTCATCGAAGAACGAGTTTCAAAACAAGTCTACTCCATCGATGATGGACGCTTTTTGCCTGACCGATACGTTGAAGGCACCTGCCCTCATTGCGGATTCGAGAAAGCGCGTGGTGATCAATGCGATGGATGTGGCACGCTGCTCGACCCGGTTGACCTCATCAACCCATATTCGTCCGTTTCTGGCGGCACAAACATTGAAATCCGGGATACGGCGCACCTCTTCCTCCTTCAGGAAAAGATGCAAGACTCGATCCGCAAATGGGTCACGACCAAGGGCAAAGCGTGGCCTAACCTCGCCGTCTCCATTGCCAACAAATGGCTTGATGAAGGGCTCATCTCACGTTCTATCACCCGCGACCTCAACTGGGGTGTTCCGGTCAATGATGCGGACGGAAACCCGCGCCCCGGATACCAAGAAAAAGTTTTCTATGTGTGGTTCGACGCACCAATCGGCTATATCTCCGCCACTCAGGAATGGGCAGCAGCGACAGGCAAAGACTGGGAATCACTTTGGCGTACCGACAAAGGGGCCGACGATGTCGAATACGTCCAATTCATGGGTAAAGACAATGTCGCTTTCCACACTGTTAGCTTCCCCGTCACGCTACTCGGGTCACAAGAGGCATGGAAAACCGTCGACAAACTCAAGGCTTTCAATTGGGTAACATGGGATGGCGGGAAATTTTCGACATCCAGTAAACGTGGCGTCTTCATGGACCAAGCACTCGAGCTTTTGCCTGCTGATTATTGGCGATGGTATTTAATCGCGAATGCACCAGAAAGCTCGGACGCCGATTTCACATGGGAAGGCTTCCAAGCGGCAGTTAACTCCGACCTCGCCAACGTTTTGGGTAACTTCGTTAACCGCATAACAAAATATACTGCCAGCAAATTTGATGGCACTGTGCCGGCGACTGGTGTGCCGGGTGACGCTGAGAACTGGATCATCTCTGAACTGAAAGAGCGTCTGCCACAATTAATCGCTCATTACGAAGCTATGGAATTTCGCAAAGCAGCAGCAGAAACCCGCGCGATTTGGGCCGCTGGGAATGAGTACCTGACCAAGGCCGAACCATGGGTGAAGTTTAAAACTGACGTCGACGCCGCAGCGATAGGTGTGCGAACTGGCCTCAACCTCGCAGCCCTCTTTGGCATTCTCGCCCTGCCGATCATTCCTGACAGCGGCAAGAAAATTCTAGACGCGCTAAGCATACCTGATGGAAATCGCTCTTTTGCTTTCGATGACATTGAAGGCTTGATCGATGCTCTACCACGAGGCCACGCAATCTCACCTCCAGATGTGCTGTTCAGTAAAATTGAAGATGAGCAAGTTGCTGAATGGACAGAACAGTTTGGTGGACAGAGTTAGCCAGTGGCTAAACGCGACGAAACACAACGCATAAATTATTCGCTGGCATTTCGTTTACACTAGCAAGCGAAAGCCCAACAGCCTCAGCCAACGGAAGAATATCGTGTTCCAAATCACGCACGCCCCATTGCGGATTTCTTTGCTGGAGCGATTCTGAGAATGCCGCATTGGATGGCGCAATTTCGCCCGCGCGAGAAAAAGGGCCATATAAAAACAAGATTCCATCTCGCCCTAACAGCCGCCCCGCACCGGCCAGCAAGCCTCGTGTCGCCTCGAATGGCGAAATATGGATCATGTTGGCATTGTAGATAATGTCCCAACCCGGTCCTGACTCGATACTCCCCCAATTTGAATGGCTGGCGTCAAGATTCAATGGACCACGCAGCCTTGAGTGTTCAGACACTGCCTTCCATGCGGCTTGGCTACGCAAACTGGGGATATCAATATCCGTATACGTCCAAATGAAATCGTGGAATTTCTTTGTCATGTGCACACCATGCTCGCCCGTGCCTGATGCAACTTCTAGAACTCGCCCCTGGGTCAACCCCAGCGACAACAACACATCTGATATGGGCGCACAGTTACGGGCCGAGGACGGAGAATATCTCCGACCATCCTCGGCCTTCTTGCGCGTCTCAAGAGCGACAGGTTTATCGATTGCGGTCATTAGCTTCTCGGCTCAAACCGTGCGCGAAGCTCTGGTTTGAGAATTTTACCATTCGCATTGCGTGGCAATGGATCCGTTTGAAATTGAATTTCGACTGGCACCTTAAATGCCGCCAACTGGTTCGCTACATGCGCTCGCAGCTCGTCCTCAGACGCGCTTGTTCCCGGCTTCAGTTGAACCACTGCTCCAACTTCCTCGCCCAGAATCTTGTTTTCAATGCCTACCACAGAAGCATCCATTACTGCGGGGTGATCATATAAGGCGTTCTCTACCTCAATACAGTAGATATTCTCGCCTCCACGGATCAGCATGTCCTTTGCACGGTCAACAAGAAACAAAAACCCCTCTTCATCCAAACGTGCAAGATCACCTGTCACAACCCAACCATCACGAAACGCTTCTGCTGTTGCATCCGGTCGGTTCCAGTACATTTTGCAGTTAGATGGACTTTTGCACCACAGCTCACCAACTTCGTTAGGTCCTAGTGCGTTCCCATCCGGGTCGCATACTTTGAGTTCAACAGCAGGAGGAGGCGCACCGGCGCTGTCCGGACGGTGCACATAATCTTGACCAATGTTCAGCGTCACAGTTGCACAGGTCTCGGTCATTCCCCAACCATTGCCAGGCTCGGCCTCAGGGAAGCGCTTCTTGATTGTCGCGACCAATTCCGGCGCGGACGGCGCACCTCCATAGGAAACAACTTCAATAGATGACAAATCATATTTGTCCCGGTCCGGATGCTCCAACACTTGCCAGGCGATGGCAGGCACTCCGCCGATGGATGTGATTTTTTCATTTTCAATTATTGGAAGCGCCTGCCCCGCATCCCATTTATACATTGAGACGATTTTATCACCGCGTAGCATTGTAGGAATCAATACCGAGAACGCTCCTGTAGCGTGAAAAAATGGCACAGAGAGAAGCGCAGCGCGCTGAATTGACAAATCAGGCTCCGGTACAGCTTCCCCACGGCGCAGATACATTCGCGCAGAACATGACATTGAATTGTACATATTCGCAATCACAGCCCGGTGGGTCGCTAGCGCTCCCTTTGGCTTGCCTGTCGTACCAGATGTATACATGATCGTCGCGCTGTCTTCCGCTGACAAATCGACAAGCGGTAACCCAATATTCTCCAAACTGCCCCAATTATTGGCCTCACCAATAATTTCTTCTAAACTGGAAACGCGTGGATCATTGTGGTCGCCGTCGGCATCGCGCGCGACCACAATGTGTTTTAGATCTGGAAGCTTCTCAAGACTTCCTCGTAAACGCTCATGAATTTGCCCATCAACGATTGCCAGCTTTACGCCCGCAAAAGAGAGACCATATTCGAGTTCGTCGCCAGTCCACCAGCTATTCATAGGCGTCGCAATCGCGCCGATGCTCAGCGCCGCAAGAAACGCGACGGGCCATTGAGGGTAGTTGCGCATAATAATCGCAACCCGATCACCCTTGTTAATACCGTAGGTTTCGACCAGCGCTTTCGCCAAATGTTGAACAGCCAGCATATTGGTATGATACGTCACCCGTTCATCCTCATAAACGAGGAAGTCCCGGTCGCCATATTCAGCGTCGGTCATTAGAACAATATCGCGAATAGTCTCGGGCGCGTTCGCGTAAAGTTTCATCTTTACACCATCGACAACACCTTCTTTGAGGAAAACCTTTCCTTCGGGGTCAGCAGCCGCCAACAAGTGATTAGCCTCTGTTAGCGATATAACGGGCCATGGTGCCTGTGGTTCCGATGACATTTGATTTTCCTCCAGATTTATTTTTCTTTATCAAGCACATTCCTCCTCCAATGGGGAAGGCCCCACTCATAGCTAAATCAAAAAGACCCCCGATACATCGTGTATCAGGGGTCCAAAATTGTTTGAGAACTCAGCTTCGGCTATTTACCAAAATCGCAGAACCTCAGTGAGTGGAATGTGCCGTCAGGCTCTGTCATATCATAGGCCCGTCCCGTTAGCCCGTCACCTTCACATAAGTACCCAATGTCGTACATAGCAACGAGGGTGGCGTTATCCGGAGATAAATTGTGCTGAATCATCACGTCGATTGCATCCTGATGCTCGCCCAAATCCATAAGCAAATTAAACCGCTGCATCTGGGTTGTCTCAGGCTGCGCGAGTAGCCCACCAATCGACGTCGCTTTACCACGCGCGATGTTCAAGTTTGTCTCGGCGGCAGCGGAAGACGGTGTATCCGGAAGTTCGTTGATGATCTCTTCGAAATTGCCAATTGCACCCATCGTGTCAAATCCAATCTCTCCCATACGCAGCTCCCCCATTTGCAACAGCACCGAAGCAAGCTCATCTTTTGTTAAATCTTGATGGCCTGCGAGCTGCTCCAATCGTGCGATGGCAACTTGCGTATGACCAGACACCACTAGATCCGCAGCTGTCTGCATACCGATATCAAACTGTGACGGAGCTTGAACCGCGATGTCTTCAACTTCCGATGCAACGGGTTCTTGATCTGTATCAACGACTGCGGTGGAAGCACATGCGGCAAGAACAAACGCTGATGCGGCAGCAAATAAACTAGATCGGATCATAGGGAGGCTCCTTCGAGAATCAGATTGAATTCAAACGTTCACGTCCAACAATATCCTCTGCATCTGCGCAAACGAAAGGCAGCTTTGTGGAGATAATGTGTTCATATGAGCGTAAAAAGCTCAACCCGACTATCTTTAGAGGCGCTCGCACCATTTGAGCCCGATCAAATCTGAACGGCGGTCTCCCAATTGATAGACATCCGGGCCAACCCCATCACCTTTACAAATATACCCTGCCGCCGTCAGCGCTTTCACCTGCTCTGTCGTTGGACTTATGCGACTCGCCTGATATCGAGCGGCGGCTTTATCACGCTCTCCTAGCACCCACATCGCATCAAACCATTCCGCGTGCGTAAGCAGTCGCCTTAACTGGCTCTGTAACTGCTGCACGTTTTGGCGTGTATATGATAACTCGGTTCGCGCATTGCTGGCCAAGCTATGCGTTGGTGCCAATGCCAACATCGCTTCAAAATCTGCGACGGCTCCCAATCGGTCATTCCCAGCTTGTCTACGCAAGCTACCACGTCGATAAAGCGCTCGCGCAGTTTGATCATCACTCAGGCCAGGGTCATCCAAAATTTGTCCTAAAGCGGCATCCGCCCGATACGGATCACGCAATGACAAAGCTGTCGCGATATCCTGCTCAAAATTCCCTGAGGCAGTAGGAAGATTTGCGTCGGTAGTCTGACAGGCCACGAACAAAAACGCGCAGAAGCCTGATAAGATTTGTGCTCTGATTTTCATACACTGATATTTGCCACAGGATCGACAAAAGGAAAACTTGCAAATTTGCAAAGTACAGTGAACCTACGCACTCGCTATGCTGTCGGCTTCATCGATTTTATTACGCCCCAGCGCGGCGATCGCCGTTTCAGCGATATCTTTGCCAGTCAAACCTGCTTCAGCATACATCGCCGTTGGAGTATCCTGATCTTGGAATGAGTCCGGCAACGTCATGGGACGAATTTTCAAACCCTTGTCCAGCGCCCCTGCTTTTGCCAAATGCTCAAGCACGAATGATCCAAATCCACCAGTCGCCCCCTCTTCGACGGTAATAAGAACCTCATGTTCACTGGCCAATTGCTCGACCAGTTCCGCATCCAACGGCTTTGCAAAGCGCGCATCTGCGACGGTCGCAGAAATTCCTTGCGCCGCGAGTAAATCTGCTGCGATCAATGCCTCTTGGAGACGCGAGCCATAGGACAGCAGGGCGACAGTTGCCCCCTCTCGAACGATACGTCCCTTACCAATCTCCAGTGGCTCCAGATCTTCTGGTACGGCCAGACCTACGCCTTCTCCGCGCGGATAACGAAAAGCGATTGGTCCAGCATCATATTCTGCCGCCGTCAGCACCATGCGTGCCAGCTCAACCTCATCGGATGCCGCCATACACACCATTCCTGGCAGTGCACCGAGATAACCGATATCGAAACTACCCGCATGTGTCGCACCATCAGCACCAACAAGACCCGCACGATCAATCGCAAACCGGACCGGTAAGCCCTGAATTGCCACATCGTGCACGACGGAATCGTAACCGCGTTGCAGAAAAGTCGAATAAATTGCGCAGAAAGGACGCATCCCGTCGGCAGCGAGCCCGGCCGCAAAGGTCACAGCATGTTGCTCGGCAATTCCAACATCAAAATGACGATCAGGGAATTCTTTACCAAAAATATCGGTGCTCGTACCCGACGGCATCGCGGCTGTAACGGCACAGATTTTATCGTCTGCGGCACCTAGCTTAGCGAGCGTCTCACCAAAGACTTTCTGATACGGTTTGGCCTTAGGTTCAGGCTTGTTTTGCTCTCCAGTGACAACTGAAAATTTGGACACGCCATGATACTTATCAGCAGAATTTTCTGCAGGCTCGTAGCCATGCCCCTTTTGCGTCACAGCGTGGATAAGAATTGGCCCTTCACGCATGGCTTTTACGTTTTCAAGGATAGGGATCAACGTATCGAGATCATGTCCATCGATCGGTCCAACATAGTAGAAACCCAATTCTTCGAACAAAGTGCCGCCCATTGCAAAGCCGCGCAAATACTCCTCCGCGCGTCGTGCCGGGCTCTCTAGGCCAATTGGGCTGATAACTTTTTTAGCGATACGACGCAGGCCACGATAAGGACGCGACGATACGAGTTTGGACAAATGATTGCTCATCGCACCGACTGGAGGGGCAATCGACATGTCATTGTCGTTCAAAATAACGATCAGACGGCTTTTATCGGCGCCAGCATTATTCATCGCTTCATACGCCATGCCAGCAGACATAGAGCCATCACCAATCACGCAAACCACGTGGTTTGGATTATCCTGCAGATCCCGTGATTTCGCGAAGCCTAAACCAGCGGATATTGAGGTCGCAGCATGCGCCGCGCCGAACGGGTCGAACTCGCTCTCTGAGCGCTTGGTAAACCCGGACAAGCCGCCACCCTGGCGCAAAGTGCGCATACGATCCCGACGGCCGGTGAGGATTTTGTGCGGATAACATTGGTGTCCCACATCAAAAATCAGCTTATCGTCCGGAGTGTCGAATACAGCATGAACAGCTAGTGTTAACTCCACAACGCCCAGGCCGGAGCCGAGGTGCCCTCCCGTACGCGAAACCACATCAATGACTTCATCGCGAACTTCTCTCGCCACCTGTTTCAATTCCGCTCTGGACTTTCCTTTCAGGTCAGCCGGCGATTCAATTGAATCCAAGAGACGTTCGTTATTCTGCTCGGTCATCGTTCTGCGGACCTCTCCCTCGAAATATCCAGTACTAAGTATCTAGTGTGTTCTATCCAGTACAAAATCCACTGATTGCAGCAGAATATCGGCTTTTTCGCGAAAAATTACGAGGTGCTCCTTCGCTTGCGCTGCCAATAGTCGCACACGCTGCCTTGCACCTTCTACGCCAAGCAACGTCACAAAATTCGCTTTTCCGGCGATTTCATCGGTTCTGAGGGGTTTACCAACAGCGATTTCATCGCCTTCAACGTCTAACAAATCATCGGCAATTTGATAGGCCAACCCCACATCATGCGCGAATCCCGCGAGCGCATTGCGCTCAGCCTCTCTGGCGTGTCCGATGATCCCTGCCGCTTCCGTTGCATAAGAAATAAGCGCCCCGGTTTTTAAGCGTTGCATCCGGGTAATCGTATTAAGGTCACGCGGGCTTTCATCCTCCAGCATATCGATCATCTGGCCGCCAACCATGCCGCAGGCTCCTGCGCAATCGGCTAACCGCTCAACCAAAAGCCCCCGAACTTCCGGGTCATCATGAGTCTCACGTGAGGCCAAAATCTTGAAACTCAGGGTCAGCAAAGCATCTCCGGCAAGAACGGCTGTGGCCTCATCGAATGCCCTGTGAACGGTGGGTTGCCCACGCCTGAAGTCGTCATCATCCATACAGGGCAAATCATCATGAATGAGCGAGTAGCAATGCACACACTCCAATGCTGCTCCTGCTCGCAAAAGTGATTTTTCCGGCGCACCGAACATCGCGCCCGCCTCCATGAGCAAAAACGGCCTAATTCGTTTCCCATTCGCCAAAGCGGAATGGCGCATCGCCCGCATCAGATCTGCCTCCGGTCCACTTGCCGGAGGGATGAGTTGATCCAAAGCAACGGTCACTTTGTCAGCGACCTGCTTCAGTCGATTATCGAATCCAGCTGCAGATGTTGGCGAAACGGTACCCATCACTCAAAACTGGCAGGCTCAGTCGTCGGACCTCCAGCGCCTTGAACGATTTGGTTCACTTTCAACTCTGCCGACTTCAAACGACCTTCGCAGTGCTGCTTCAGGGCTGCACCGCGCTCGTAAATAGCAATGGATTTTTCGAGTTCGACAGAACCGGTTTCTAATTGGCGAACAATACCTTCGAGTTCGTTCAGCGCCTCTTCAAAGCTCATCCCGTCAACAGGTTTTGGTTTTGCGTCAGCCATTGTGCGCCCCTCGCCGATAAAAATGGTCAGATTATCGAGAAACTCTAGTGCGCCCCGTTAATCATAACAAGCGCTAGAGGGGTTATTATTCCGGGAATTCGTAAGTGCGGTGAGACCAATAATTATCACCGCCATCACGAACACATTTCCAGCCGAGTTTTTTGAGTTCAGTACGCAGCATTCGATTAAACCAGCCATGCGCAGCCAAATAGACTGTCGGATGGTTTTCTGATGCATCATGAAGTTTCACGGCAGCAGCAGCAGCCCGCACGCGTGCTTCACCCACAGACTCACCATCTAGTGAGTGACCGCAGAGCCATACGGTGCGCGCCAAGACGTTCCATGTTTTCGGCAAGAAACGCACTACTGGCAAAAGCGGTGGCGGAAGCGGCGCCTCGTTGAAGACCGGATCGTATTGAGCATCCATATGCGTTGCAGCACGTGCTGCCGTTTGTTGCGCGCGGATACGAGCAGAGGCGAAAACGATATCTGCATTTTTTACCGCCTCCTTTAGAACTTCGGGAGCGAACTCATCATCTCGTAGTGGACTTTCCTCATATCGAGCCCACCAATCTTTATAGGAACGCCAATCAAGGCGGGGCCCTGCCGTACGGTCTAACTTCGGCTTTCCGTGGCGAGAAACCACGATTGTGCCTCTACTTTTCGAATTTGATGTCATCACTGGGCAGTTGCCGCCATGTTGCAAAAATCAGTAAAAGAGGATCAAATTTCCTCGGGAACCGATCCAACTAACTAGGTTGCCGCAATCGAGCAACACTTATCAGTCACCAAAAGCTCGAATTGCTCGCAGAAGCCCCAAAAGACGCGCAGAAAAAGATAGCTCTGCTTGCAGAACCTGATCCATCCTTCGTCTCGTTTTTCGCATTGTCCGGGATATCGCCCCGATAGGAAGCGCTTCCATTTGACGCCAAGCTGTTCCCATCAACCGAACCGGATGGCGCGACTGTCGCCCCATCACAACCCCCATTTCGATAGGGTATGAAACGTTCGAATAGTATTTTTTATAGTGGCTCAATCCCGGTCCGGCATCATAAATGCGAACACCTTGTGAGACCATTTCTTCAAGCATCCGTTCAACCAAAATCAGCCCCGGCGAATGAGTGGCATATGCTCGATCGAACCCTGTCAGCCAACCATGCAAAACACGATCAGATTGCATGTTCAATTCTGCGGCTATGAGAGTCCCATTCGCGCGAAGCGTGCTCATGACGGCTCGAAAACGTGGATTTCTCAACTCCCGCACCTGCCCCACAAAAGCTTGAGCCCAGTCGGCCCCGAGAACGTCATGACGGTGAGTACGCACATATTGGTCACGTTTGATCTGAATCAACCACTCAAAGACTTCATCCGATCTGTCATCGTAACAAAACTCAACCGGACCAATTTTAGTCTCAAGATTTCGTTTAAGACGCCGCATTTTCTTGAAATGCTTAGGGAACATTTTCTGCTGGTTTTCATAGAAGTCACTAAACTCACCAGCGATATGTGTGACGTGGCTGCTTTCACGAGACAGCCCATCGACGCTACTTATGAAACTGCTTGGCATCAGCCCATGCACCGTCATTCCCGCGACACCTGCTTGTTTCAAAAATTCTGAGAATTGTATCGCTTCCCCAATCGGGCTGTGCCAATCCGAGAATGGTCCCGCAGCAGGTCTCGCCCAATTTCCGGGGTGTTTCTGGATCGGAAAATAGATTACCGGCACATCACTTTCAAAGCCGATTAGCACGCGTATATCAGACCTCAACCCAGCCAAAATCCTAATGAACTCAGGCTCAAACATTGGATTATCATACTTGTTGTCACTATTGCGCAAGCCGACAAGAGACGCCCAAAGGGCGTCGTCGATCTGAGGCAATGCAAGACATTCAACGCGCATGAATTTATACTAACAAAAAGTCAGTCAGCCAGAATTGGCAAGACATAAAAGAAAACCATGCAATAGATACGCCGAAGCAGAACGACAACTACAGATCGCGAGTTTTCTTACAGGCCCTTCCAGACCCTCTTTTTGCACTGTTCGCCATCTCTAAGCACACAGCGATGTAAACTTAACAGAACCGTTTCCCCTCTACCGAGCAGATGGTCCATGGGTACAAATCCAACGGAGGCGACGTCAGCCGGCACGCTAAGCGAACACCCCGCCTTGTCGACAATACCATTTTCTGGCGGGCAATGGCCGGTCAGAACCCGACTATCCAGAGAATTATCCCGATTGTCTCCCATCAGGAACAAATGTCCTTCCGGCACAACGAATACGACCGTGTTGTCGCCGGGATCACCGCCGCCCTGCCGATGGGTGAGCCAACTGGTTTCACCATTCGATTCGCGCCATTCTTGGGCTGTCACTAAACTATTTTTTCCGTGCGGTGGATAAGTCACCTCGCGCACAAACTCGGCATCCAGTGGCTTACCGTTCAGTATAACTGCCTCATCAATCATTTGTATACGATCACCAGGGATGGCCATTATCCGCTTGATCATCACGCGTTGCGTATGGGTATGCTCAAACACGACAACATCGCCACGTTTTGGTGTTCTCGCGAAAATCCGCCCCGCTGGTAAAGGTAAAACACGACCTAGATTCAAAGGAAGAGAATAACGATCATAGCCGTAAGCGAACTTGGCAACCGCAACACGATCACTCACCTCGAGATTTGGGACCATACTCTCAGACGGAATAACCCGTTGCTCATAGGCGAGCCCCGAGAATATGAGAAATATTGGAATGAACACAGCTAAAGTCGCCGCCCATTCGCGCAACTCTTGCTTCACCTTGTCGGCAAATGTCCGTGCCTCTTCATCCGCTTCAGCTTCGATCGCCTCACCGTCTTTCGCCATCAGAATCTACCTTTGCAATTAAGCTCTTCGGATAGTCTTAGACGATACCATGCCGCTTCGAGAAGCAGAAAACGGCACACTCATGTAATTCATGCCTTCAAGCGATATTCAAGCACGCCCTGATCGTTGAGGTCGGCTTCGATATCGCCACGCTTTACAAGGTAGTTGAGGTGGGCCAAAGCTTCCCCCGTTGCCATGCCCATTTCATCTGGCTTAATCGCCCGTCCGAAAAGCGATGTGAAGGTTTCAGGCACCGTGATCGGGCCGGCCGTCATTTTGCGTGACAATCGCTTAAGAGACACGTGGTGACCATCAATCAAATGCTGAAGGCGTTTGTGTGCACCGCGAAACGGTGTGTTGTGCGCTGGCAGAACTAGCACATTCTCGGGCAAGCTCTGTTTAAGCTTCTCACAGCTCGAAATCCAATCGTCCAGCGGATTAGCAGTTGGTTCGGTGGGGTGCACTGATACGTTCGACGAAATCCGGGGCAATAATTGATCACCAGAAATGACGACATTGAGAGATTCAGAGTACAAGCAAACATGCTCAGGCGAATGCCCGTTGCCAATGATCACGGTCCAATCTTCGCCGCCCATCCGCACTGTGTCGCCATCACTCAGCCGATTAAAAGCGTCAGGCATTCGCCAGACACCGCGCCCAAAGCCGCCAAAGCGTTCTTTGTAGTTGTCGATTTGCTCTTCAGTCCAAGCCGCGGCGCGATAGAAGTCGATCCCAGCCTGCGGTGCGTCTCGTCCTGTATCAGACACGAGCAATCGACAGGTCGTGTACTCCAAGCGGCTCATCCAAAGCTTCGCGTCATATTTGTGGCAAAGGTAGCCCGCCGTGCCGACATGATCGGGATGCATATGTGTGACGATGACACGATTCAGTGGTTTTTCCGGCGTAACGCGATCACCGAGTAGCCTCTTCCAAGCGTTGCGTGTCTCATCAAGTGGCAGGCCCGTATCAACGACAGTCCAGCCATCTTCATCGTCAATAATCCACACATTGATGAATTCTAACGCAAACGGCAGCTTCATCCGCGTCCATTCGATACGCGAGGCCACCTGCACGGTTTCGCCCATGTTCGGGCCGGTTTCACCAAAGGGGTATTCAAGCGAAGGGCGCTTAGGCGCCGGGGTTTCAAAGCCATCCATCGCCTGTCCTTAAAGCAGACTCGACCCATGCGTCGAGCGGTAACGCTAGGTAAGTATCATTTTATCGGTGTTCGTTTGCGCGGGCGCAGCTTGGTGCGCTTGATACGAGACGTGCGTTCACTCGTCCTGCGGTGCTCTTTGGGCTCGATGACCTCTTTTGGCTCATCACGATCACGAAAACGGGGCGAGCTGGTTTGTCTCGGACTCGCCGCCGGCTTCCCCGGCTGAATGCCTTCTGCTTTCAACAGCATCGCCCGTTCTTTGCCGCTCATCGGACGCCACATGCCCTCGCGTAGCCCGGCGAGAGCGACGGTCCCGACCCGCACACGCTCCAAATCTTTCACTGTCAGGTCAACCAAATCGCACATACGACGGATCTGGCGGTTCCGCCCCTCATTCAAAACGAATTTCAGAATGTTACCTTCGATGATTTCGACGGTCGCAGGTTTGAGTTGGCGTCCATCCAGCTCAAGACCATGTCGTAACAGCGCCAGTTTTTCGGGCGTGACACGGCCTTTGACCTTAACGACATACTCCTTGTCGACGGTACTCGCCGGGCCAATCAAAGCTTTGGCCAAGACACCATCCTCTGAGAGGATCAACAATCCGCGTGAATCTTTATCGAGGCGCCCCAATGGGGCCAATCGGTTGGAGCGCCCAGGGATCGCATGCGCCCGCCCAGACAAATTGCCTTCCCGGATCAAACGCACAGCTGGAATTTCATTTTCTTCAGGCGTTCCAGAGACGTAGCCAATAGGCTTATTCAGGATAACCGTGAGTTGATTATCGAGCCGTCGGGTCGCACTTTCTTCCAGAGATAAAGTTTGCCCTTTGGAGATTTTCTCACCCTGCACAGTGAGGGTTTCTCCCTCTAGGCGCACCAACCCCTTGTCTATCAAAGAGTCAGCCTCACGCCGAGAACAGACCCCTTGTTCGGCGAGCCATTTATTGATGCGCATTGGCTCATCGCCTTGATATGTCTTTGTCCAAGCCATGCGGTACCTTTCATGTGCGGGATCGTTATTCGCCCCTCTTATCGCTAGGCCAGTGTGAATCCAAGCCATGCAGGTACTGAGCTATGCAGATCAGACGCCAAATAGCGCCGAACTCCCCTCGATCAATCGCGCACTACCCTCTGTGATACCCGCCACGCGCCCCTTGGCAGAGGCAAGCGTCGTTTCAGCAAAGAAGCCCGCGACAGCCAGACGCCGTGCGCGCACAGCACCATCGAGACCACGTGATGCGACGGCTGCACGGGTAAGATAATGCCCGCCGATAACGTCACCCGCCAGCGCGAGATATGCGGTGGCACCCGCCATCGCTGTATCTGGTTCTCGTGCCTTCATCTTTTGAAGCATCCACGCGCTTGCCTGCTCTAACGCATCAACGCCGTCGTTCAGACGGTCAGCGATTTGGACGAGTTGCGTATCGTTGGTTTCGCGGGCGACCTGAATGCTGAGACGAATGTCTTCGATCATCGTCTTCATCGACTCGCCGTTAGTGCCGGTTAGTTTACGGCCAACAAGATCGATCGCTTGAATCCCATTGGTGCCTTCGTAGATCGGCAAGATGCGGGCATCGCGATAGAGCTGAGCTGCCAATGTTTCATTCATGAAACCCATGCCGCCGTGAATTTGCAAACCAAGACTGGCAACCTCAACGCCCATATCTGTGCTCCAGGCTTTAGCGATGGGGGTTAGTAAGTCTTCGCGCAGGCGCGCGGCGTCGCGCGTTGCGCTGTCTGCTGCGGAATCCGCCAAATCGGCAGCCACACCGCATGCGTAACAGATTGACCTCGCCGCAATCACGCGAGCTTTCATCGTCGTGAGGGTCCGGCGAACATCAGCGTGGTGAAGTATGGGAGCGGCACCTTCAACGCCCTGGACCTTCCCTTGCTTGCGCTCCTGCGCATATTCCAGCGCGGCCTGATAAGCGGCCTCGCCCACAGACACCCCCTGCAGCCCGACATTTAGCCGCGCGGAGTTCATCATTGTGAACATCGCCGCGAGCCCCTTATTGGCTTCACCGATGAGCCAACCCTTGGATCCGTCATACTCCATGACACAGGTGGGTGATGCGTGGATGCCGACTTTTTCTTCAAGTCCGATACATTTGAGCGTGTTGAGATCGCCCAAAGAGCCATCATCATTGATCAAATATTTGGGCACGAGGAACAAGGACACACCGCGAGACCCTGCTGGCGCATCTGGCAAGCGTGCGAGCACGAGGTGCACGATGTTTTCAGCGACATCATGATCGCCCCAGGTGATAAATATTTTCTGGCCCGATATCGCGAAGCTGCCGTCTTCATTTGGGATCGCTTTTGACTTCAACGCGCCTACATCGCTACCGGCTTGCGGCTCAGTCAGATTCATCGTGCCGGTCCAATGGCCTGAGATCAATTTAGGCAGATAAATTTGTTTTTGCTCTTCTGAGCCGTGGTGAATGAGCGCCTCGATCGCCCCCATAGATAGCAATGGGCACAAGCCAAACGACATGTTTGCAGCATGAACCATTTCCATAACTGCCAGCGAGAGCGACTTTGGGAGCCCCTGGCCACCGAACTCTTCAGGCGCTGCCAGCCCCATCCATCCACCATCACGGAAGGCGGCATAAGCGTCCTTGAACCCAGGAGCTGTCACGACACCATTTTCTGTCAGCGTTGCGCCAGCCTTGTCACCACTGGAGTTTAATGGCGCCAGCACATCACGAGCGAACTTCGCAGCCTCTTCAAGAATAGGCGCTAACAGCTCCTCATCGTAAGCCTGAAACGCATCGAGCCCCTGCAATCGTCGAATCCCGGCCACTTGCTGGAGCGTGAACGCAAGATCGTCGATAGGCGCATCATAGGGCATGGTTGGTCCTGATTTTTTGCATACAAAAACATCTTATGCGGCGGTCATCCGTCTTTTGTCACTGGCAAACCGGCCGAAGCATACTATTCTAAACCCAAGTAACATAAATCAAGAAGGAGTTTCCCCCATGCGTATTGCACTTCTCAGCGCTTCGGCGCTCGTACTCGCCGCTTGCGGTGCTGAAACGGCCACACCTCCATCAGCAGAGGCTAGCCCCGCACCTGAAGCGGCTCGGGAAGCGTCTGCACCGGAAGAAGTCGTAGAGTTCGGAAGCTCAGGCACATACACAATTGATCCCGGACACACATCGGTGATCTTCCAGATCCCACATATGGGCCTGTCTAACTATACAGCGCGCTTCACAGATGTGGACGCCACACTGGCCTTCCATCCTGAAGACGCAGCGCTTACTGCATTGAACGTTACAATTGATGCCGCCAGTGTTGCGACCAATTATGTCGGTGACTACAAAGCGACACACCCGAAAAGTGAGCATGATAGCTGGGATCAAGACGTCGCAATGGACCCGAAATGGATGAATGCGGGTGAACACCCAACCATTACATTCGCTGCAACAGAAATCACCAAAACCGGCCCTCGCACAGCCGACGTGACCGGCGATTTGACGTTCCTCGGCGTGACCAAACCGTTGACGTTGGATGTCACTTACAATGGCTCAATCGACATGCGCGGCACTGAAAAGATTGGTTTTTCCGCGACAGGCACTGTGACACGTTCTGAATTCGGCATGGGTGCTTACCTGCCAAATATCGGTGACGACATTGGCTTGGTCATTGAGACCGAGTTTGCAAAGACTGGCGAGTAATCGCTTACAGACATGGCGAAAGAGCGCTCATATCGTTACACAGCCGTCGCCATCGCCCTTCATTGGGTGATGGCGATTTTGCTTGTTTTCATGATCTGGCTCGGCTGGAATATGGACGATCATGAAGGCCGAATTCAGCTTCACAAATCGATCGGCATTACGCTGTTGATCCTGACTGTGGCGCGGATTGTGTGGCGCTGGCTGAACCCGCCCCCGCCCTTACCCGACATGCCGTCGCTTGAAAAACGCGCTAGCCACTTGGTTCATATGGGCTTTTACGGGCTCACGTTGGCGCTGCCGCTGGCCGGATGGGTGCTTGTTTCCTCGTCAAAATTCCATGTTCCCACAGTATTGTTCGGAACGATTTCATGGCCACACCTGCCGTTTATGGGGCCGTTCAAGACCGAACTGGGCCATACCCTTGTCGAGACGCTGCACTCCAAAGGCGCATGGCTGCTGATCGCATTGCTGGCCCTGCATGTGGCGGGCGCAGTCAAGCATGAGGTTACGGGAGACGAGGGCGTTTTACGCCGGATGTTGCCGGGCATTTTCGGGCAAACCTCGGGCAGTTTCGGGCAGTCCAGGGGCGTTCTGGTTGCATTTGGATGCGCTTTCGGGCTGTTTGCGGCGATTGCCTCCATACCGCTTTTGTCATCAGTGACGAGCGGTTCAACCCTGGTTCCCGTTTCCGGTAAAATGGGGAACTGGACGGTAGATTACACCACTTCCGATATCGGGTTCTCTGGCATTCATGATGGTGAGGCGTTTTCAGGCCAGATCGAAATCTGGAGCGCTGACATAAGTTTTGATCCAGACAGGCTCGATCAAGCGCGGGCTGTGATTACGCTGTCGAGTGGATCTATGAGTACGGGTAAGAAACTGTATGATGACAGCCTCATTGCCGCCGAATGGTTCGACCCAATAACATATCCCGTCATCAGTGTTGTCGTGGATGGTATCGTAAAAGCTGACAACGGCTATACCTCAAGCGCGCACATCACTTTGAAAGACTATGAGGTGACAGTGCCGTTCGATTTTGACCTGTCGATCATTGGCGAGCAGGCCACGATGACGGGCACCAGCACACTGTCTCGCGCCGCGCTGAATTTGGGGCAAGTGTCTGACCCGGATGCGGATTGGGTGTCCGATGAAATCGTTGTGACCGTCTCGCTGAATGCACAACGCGATTAGTGCATTCGTCACTTACGCGCCCGATGACTTGATGGTAGGCAGCTGAGCTATGACCGCTAAAATTGTAAACCTCTCAGAAGAAACCCTACAGCTCGCCGTGGATATTCTCCGCAAGGGCGGACTTGTGGCTATGCCGACCGAGACGGTCTATGGCCTAGCCTGTGATGCGTCGAACGCTGAAGCAGTCGCCAAACTCTACGCTGCCAAGGGGCGCCCGCAATTCAACCCATTGATCGCGCACATATCCTCGCCCGAAATGGCAAAGCGAGAAGCTTTGTTTAGTCCAGTTGCCGGGGCAACAGCTTCACAATTTTGGCCCGGCCCGCTGACACTTGTTCTGCAAACGACGGACACTCCGACGGTCTGCGACCTTGCACGCTCTGGGCTGGACACAATCGCTGTGCGCCACCCTGCCCACCCCGTTGCTCAAGCCTTGATCGAAGCATTTGGTGGCCCACTGGTTGCGCCATCTGCAAATCGCTCGGGACATATCAGCCCGACACGGGCCGAGCATGTGCAAAGCGATCTTGGCGAGGAGATTGATCTGATACTTGATGGCGGCCCCTGTGAACGGGGGCTGGAATCAACAATCGTTTCGTTTGTTAGTGAGCCTGCTTTATTGCTGCGCGCTGGCAGCATCGAGACACAGTCGCTTGCAAACTTCCTTGAAGGTAAATTGCATCGCCGAGATGAATCTGGCGCCATCAATGCACCGGGCCAAATGAAAAGCCACTATGCTCCCAACGCCACTCTGCGCCTGAATGCAGACGCGCCCGCAGAGGGCGAGGCATGGTTGGGATTTGGCCCGTCTGAGCACGCGGGATTGAACCTGTCCCCAGACGGAGACTTGATTGAAGCGGCGAGCAAACTGTTTGCTATGCTGCGCGCGTTGGACCAGCGGTTTGATCGGATTGCAGTTTCCCCCATCCCCAATACAGGGTTGGGGGAAGCCATCAATGATCGGTTAGAACGCGCAGCACACCGCGATTAAGCCTTAAGGCGATTTTTCACTTGTTTGCGATATGTTGCGCCGTATGGCGGACGCAACATTGCCAGCACGTCCATACCTGTCTGCACAAAGACTGATTTCTTGTGACTAAATTCCAAGAAACCATCATGTCCGTGATAGCTGCCCATCCCTGAAGGGCCAACGCCGCCAAACGGCAATTCTTCTTGAGCCACATGGAAGATCACATCATTCACGGTCGCGCCGCCAGATGTGGTTGAGTTTAACACCATGGATTGTTCTGTTTTGTCTTCACCAAAATAGTACAGACCAAGCGGGCGTTCATGTTCATTCACATACGCCACAGCATCCTCAGTATTCTGATAAGATTTTATCGGCAAAATGGGGCCGAAAATTTCATCCTTCATGACGCTAAGCTCATCGGACGGGTCGACGATGATGTGCGGAGCGATTTTGTGGTGGGGCTGTTGGGTGAAGTCGTCACCCGTTGGATTCAGCTCGATTACTTCAGCGCCAGATTCACGTGCCTCATCAATATATCCCATAATCCGATCATAGTGACGCTGGTTCACAACAGAGGTGTAATCGTCATTGTCTTTCAGTCCGCTTGGGAACATTTTATCAACAGCGGCACCCGCTGCAGCCACAAACTCCTGAGTGCTCTCCTCAGGCACAAAGGCATAATCGGGCGCGAGACAGATTTGTCCCGCATTCAGTGTCTTACCTGCCATGATCCGGGCGGCCGCTTTCTCCATATCAGCAGATCGCCCCAGAATAACCGGGCTTTTTCCGCCAAGCTCCAGCGTAAGCGGCACGAGATTTTCTGCCGCGGCACGCATGACGTGGTGCGCAATTGATGTGGCACCCGTAAACAGCAAATGATCGAACGCAAGACCACTAAAGGCGGCCCCAATTTCTGGCCCGCCGGTGCAGACTGCCACTTCGTCTTCTGAATAAAATTCGGCGAATGCTTCGCGCATCACTTCTGAGGTCGCCTCGGTAAACTCCGATGGTTTGATCATGCAGCGATTGCCCGCCGCGAAAATGCCCGCCAATGGTGTGAAGGTCAGATTTACCGGAAAGTTCCACGGGCTGATGACGCCCACGACGCCCTTGGGTTGATACTGAACTTCTGCTTTTGCCCCCAGCAAGCCCAAGGGAAACTCTGGCTTGCGTTTGCTTGGCTTCACCCATTTCGCGACATGTTTTTTGGCGTGCTTCAATGTGCCGATAGAAGACGCGATGTCTGTGAAGTTTGACTGATCTTTGGACCGATGACCAAAATCATCGCACATCGCATCATTGAACCGATCACCATATTTCAGAAGCAAAGCTATGCTTCGATCTATCCACTCGATTCGCTCATCCACGCTGGGAGCGCCTTCAGATATGTTGCACGCTTTTTGGCGTTGCAGGATTGCCTGCATAGATTCCGCTGTAGCTTCATTCGACATGGTGTTTATCTCCCTGATTATATCTTTTCGGTGATCTTAAACTCACGCTTGCCCTTACGACAACATTTCCGCCGCGTGACGTGTTTCCACGTCGCTGTTTTGGTTTAAGCTGGTAGAAGATAACGACCTCACAGGGAGAGAGCACAAATATGTCGGTTTACGAAAAAATTTCTTATGAACTTCAAGGGGATGTCGCCATTATTGCCTTCGACGACGCTCAAACCCTGAATGCGTGCGGCATGGACACAGCGATGGAGCTTCTTCATGCTTTTGAAACGGCAGGTGAGCAGGCGCGCTGCACGATTTTGACCGGGAAAGGGCGCGGATTCTGCTCCGGTGCGAATCTCAGCTCCTCCTCCGGCGGTGTCGGATCAGACATTAGCCACAAAGATGCAAAGCCAGATGCGGGCCGGTCATTGGACGCATTTTACAACCCACTCATCAATCTGATTCGTGAACATCCTCACCCCGTCATCTCCGCGGTGAACGGCGCAGCGGCTGGTATTGGCTGCTCTCTTGGCTTGATAGGTGATATCGTTCTATGCGCCGAGAGTGGATACTTCCTACAAGCGTTTCGGCGTATTGGCCTCGTGCCGGACGGCGGCTCCTCATACATGTTGACCCGCACGATTGGCCGCGTGCGCACGATGGAAATGGCGCTGCTTGGTGAAAAGCTGCCCGCTGAAAAAGCGATGGAATGGGGACTCGTCAACCGCGTTGTGGCTGACGATAAACTCATGGATGAAGCCATGGCGCTCGCAAAACAACTTGCAGCAGGCCCGACAATTGCGCTGAGCCTTATGCGGAAACAAATCTGGGATGCGTGCGATGATGATCTAAACGCTTCGCTTCAGGCAGAGCGTGTCCACCAGCGCACGGCGGGTCGGTCCGCCGATTTCGCAGAAGGGGTTTCGGCGTTTCTCGAAAAGCGCCCTGCCGTTTTCAAAGGCGAGTAAGCGTTACGCTGAAGCAAACAATGGAGGTGAGCGATGTTACGTCGAATTTTTCTCATGGGTTTTCTCGTCCTATCGCTCACCGCCTGCCAAGCGCCAGACATTGATCAGACCGCCCTGTCGGGCGCATCGGGCGAGACGACCGTGTTTCTCGTGCGTCATGCTGAAAAACAAAAGGGTGCCAATCCCAGCTTGACCGCTGCTGGACTGAGGCGCGCAGAGGCTTTGGCAGCTCAACTGATTGATGAAGAGCTAACCGCTATTTACAGCACGGACTATGCCCGCACGCGCGAAACGGCGGACGCTGTTTCAAAAGCGACCGGCGTAGCGGTGTCATTGTATGATCCGTCTGACCTGCCCGATTTTGCGAAGACTGTGAAAGTTATGAGCGGACGCATTTTGGTTGTCGGCCATTCCAATACCACGCCCGAACTCGTGTCACTCCTCGGCGGTGACGCCGGCACACCGATTGACGATGTGGTTGAGTTCAACCGTCTCTACACTGTGGAAATATCGCCTATCGAAACGACCACGGCACAAACAACCTATGGCGACTGAGGCGGCAAACTCAAACGCCACACCCCCTTAAACATATCAGGATCGGCCACGGGCTTTCCCTTGCGCAGAATCGTAATCTCTCCAGCTTTATGCAGGCGGATCGCTTCGGCTCGCACGTCCTTTAGCACGCGGCTCCAATTCTTTTCGCTTACAGTCTTTGCCACACCAACCGGATCGATCGATTTACCCACGCCAACAGCATTGACGCCTTCAAGTATCGCATCGCGCACTGGGTTTTTGGGCGACGGCGTCACCTCTTTGTCGTTTGGCGCGCTCACCAGTCTATCGCCGCATATGCGAGTTGCTGGAACTGTGGTCGAATGGGATAGCTGGATGACGGGATCATTTGTGTCATCTGAATGGCGATCAGTTCTTCTTCCGGGTCGATCCAGAAGAAGGTGCTGGCAAGGCCGCCCCAACTGAAGACGCCTTCGCTGCCCGGTTGTCCATTGGCGACAACATCGGTGATGACCGAGCCGCCAAGGCCGAATCCATTGCCCTCCATGCGTGCTTCAGAGAAGGTCTTATCCCCCATCTCTTTGATTGTGTTACCATTGGGAAGATGATTTTGGCGCATGAACTCCCACGTCTTGGGGCTGATTATACGTGCGCCATCCAATGTGCCGCCGCGCAGCAACATGAGACAGAACCTATGATAATCCCCCATCGTGGAGACCAATCCGCCGCCAGCATTCAGCAATTTCGGACGCGCCTTATAGGCTTTTGTGTCTGTGCCGCCCGGATCGGAAACGGTGATTTTTTTCGAGACGGGATCCCGGTTGTAACATGTCATCAAGCGGGGCAATTTTGCTTCGGGAACCCAGAATGCCGTATCATCCATGCCCAGCGGGTCAAAGATACGTTCACGGAAAAACTCGTCCAAGGGCATACCGGATGCGATTTCAACAATTGCGCCAAGCACGTCGATAGAATGGCCATAACACCATTTCTCACCCGGAGAGAAGGCGAGCGGAAGGCTGGCAATACGTTTAGCCTGATCTTGCAGCGTCTCGATGTTTTGGCCGATTTTCTCTGCGCGATAAATCGCGTCAGTTTCGCCTTGGAACAGGAAACCATAGGGGATGCCGGACGTATGGGTGAAGAGATCCAGCACCGTTACCTCACGCTTGGGCGCGCGGGTTTTAAAATCGTCCTTCGTACCGCCCTCGAAAACTTGCGCATTTTTAAACTCGGGAATGTAACGACTGACATTATGGTCGAGGCGTAGCGCGCCGTCTTCAAACAACATCATCGCCGCCAATGATGTGATCGGCTTTGTCATTGAGTAAATGCGGAAAATTGTGTCCGCAGAGATTGGCGTATTACCGCCCATTTCTGTGGCACCGGAATAGTTCTCCAATGCGATCTGTCCGCCCCGGCTGATCAGTGTGGCAACACAGGGCAACTTGCCCTCATCAATATAGTTTTTTTGAAAGTATTCAGGAATTGCAGCCAGACGCTCGGCATTCAGCCCGACTTCATTTGGGTCGGTGGGTTCTGCATCAAACATCTGTGTTTCCTCATTCTCTGAACTTATCTTTTATATCGCACCGACTCTAAACCGGAAGCCAGTACAAACGAAGGGCAAACCGCTAAAACAGTTTGCCCTTCGGAAAAATATTTGGACAGCAATTCTAACGAACAGCTGGAGCCTCTTTAGAGAAGGCCCTTTTCACCGCGCTTGGCGAGCTCGCGCGCAATAATGATCTGCTGGATCTGGCTCGTGCCTTCATACAGACGGAAGATGCGAGCATCGCGGTAGAAACGCTCGATGCCGTAATCGGTGATGTATCCAGCACCGCCAAAGACCTGGACGGCGCGGTCAGCGACACGACCGTTCGCTTCGGTGGCGAAAAGTTTCGTTGATGAGGCGAGCAACGTCACGTCCTCACCCGCATCGCGACGTTTTGCTGTTTCTATAATCATGCAGCGCGCCGCGTAGGTCTCAGCCTGACAATCAGCAATCAATGCCTGAATCATCTGATGCTTGATAATCGGCTTACCGCCCTGAACACGCTCAAGCCCGTAAGTGACCATTTCGCGGATCAGGCGCTCTGACATACCGGTCGCAACCGATGAAATGTGCAGACGCCCCTTATCGAGCACGCTCATCGCCACTTTGAACCCTTCGCCTTCGCCGGCGATGCGGTTGTCGACTGGGATGCGAGCATCTTCAAAGATCACGTCGCAGACATGTGCGCCCTGCTGACCCATTTTCTTTTCAGGTGGCCCAACCGAAACGCCGGGAGTGTCACGCTCTACAACGAAAGCTGACACGCCTTTTGCGCCCGGCGTATCCTGATCGGTGCGGGCCATGACGGTGAAGAGGTCGGCTTTGTTCGCGTTGGTAATGTAACGTTTTGAACCGTTCAGAACATAATGGTCGCCATCACGCACAGCCTTTGTGGTGAGTGACCCTGCATCAGAACCAGCTTCTGGCTCGGTCAGTGCGAAAGACGCGATCAGGTCACCAGATGCGATGCCGGGAAGCCATTTCGCTTTTTGCTCTTCTGTGCCGAACAGGACGACAGCCTGCGACCCGATGCCGATATTGGTACCGGCAACTGAGCGGAACGCTGGAGACGTTTGGCCAAGCTCGAAGCCGACCATAACTTCGGTTTCCATATCGAGCGCAAGGCCGCCATATTCTTCAGGCACGCACAGGCCGAACAGGCCGAGTTCTTTCATTTCATTGACGATTTCCTGAGGCACTTCATCCTCTTCGCCAACTCTTGCCTCTAGCGGAATACATTTCTCGTGCACAAAACGGCGCACTTGCTCAATCAGTGCTTCCCGAATTTCCGGATCAAATGCCATGCTGTCCTCCTATGGCGTTCGCGTGAGCGTAATTTCCCCCACGATAGACTTGTCGAAACTATAGTCTGCGGTATCAAGCCTTTAGACAGGGAGCAAGCGTCACATGATCGCAACTACGGTATCGTCAGGAGAATTCAAAGGCTGGAGCACGTGGCCGGAGGAACCCTATGAGTATGAAAGTGCTGGGCCTTTTTACTTTCGCGTGGATGATGAGGGGCCCGTGGCGGGGTTTCGGACAGCCAGAAAGCATATGAATGCTGGCGGTGTGGTGCATGGTGGTTGCCTGATGAGCTTTGCCGATTTTGCCCTGTTTGCCATCGCCCACCAAAGCGAGGACGGTTATGGCGTAACGATCGGGTTTAATTGCGAATTTTTGGATGGCGCAGTGGAAAACGAATTGCTGACAGCGCGAGGTGACGTGCTGCGGCAGGGGCGTTCTATCAGCTTTGTGCGCGGTATTATCAGCGCGCCGGACCGACCGATCCTGAACTTTTCAGGTACGATAAAGCGGCGCCCGGCCCCGAAATAACAGTCTCAAATCTATCTCATTTCTATCTCATTTTTATCTCACCGAAGTCTCGAAACCGGAGCATCCGGTCTCACCCCACCAAAATAACAATAAACGAACCGAGGACACACAATGGCACTTCCCCCCTATGAGGAACTTTCCCGCTCGATCGCCGGCAAAACGGCGCTCGTCACCGGCGCAGCCAGCGGCATGGGTCGCGCAACGGCACACCTTTTCGCACGTGAGGGAGCCAATGTGATCGTCACCGATTTGAAGCAAGAGGCGGTTGACGCTGTGGTCGCCGAAATCGAGGCCGCCGGTTTTGACAAGGTGAAAGGCTGGGCTTTGGACGTTGGCGACAGCGACGCCATCAAGCGGGTGGTGCCGGAAGCAGCGGAGCATTTTGGTGGACTGGAAATTTTGGTCAACAATGCCGGTTTTGCCATGGGCGCAAATGTGGCTGAGGAAAGTTATGAGGAAAGCTGGGGCCTGAGCATCAATGTCATGCTGAGCGCCCATCAGCGTATGATCCGCGCCGCCCTGCCCTATATGCGCAAAGCCGAGTTTGGCCGGATCGTGAATATCGCCTCGACCGAGGGCCTCGGCGCAACGCCGGGGAACTCACCCTATGTCGCCGCAAAGCATGGCGTGATCGGATTGACGCGCGGCCTTGCCGTGGATTTCGGACGCGAGACGAATATCACCGTCAATGCCGTTTGCCCCGGCCCGATCCATACAGGCATTACGCAAGGCATTTCTGATGAGCACAAGACGATTTATGCCAAACGCCGTGTGCCCCTGCGCCGTTATGGCATCCCGGAAGAAGTCGCGCATATTACCTTGTCTTGCGTGCTACCTGCGGCCAGTTTTTTGAATGGCGTGCATATCCCCGTCGATGGCGGCATGAACATCAAAAACGCCTAGCGGCACTTAAACTCTGAACACGAATGAAAGAGGCGACGCAAAAAATGAAGCGTCGCCTTTTTTGTATCAATGACTGCGGAATGCCTGCTCCAGACCATTTTGCAAGGTGCGTTTTTTTGCATCGCATAGTGTTATTGTCTCTATCGTTTCAGACAAGGCCCGCTCATACCCTTCAACGGATGCGACATGCGCCGCCATGAGTGCCTCGATCTCTTCGATACGATCTACATCGCAAAATGCAGCGCCCAGACGCGGTGTGCGGCGACGCCATTGACCGGGGATTTTGTCAAGAAAATCAGGAAAAGTGGCGTTGAGTTGGGCCCACATATCTTCTCGCGTTTCATCATTCTGCATTTGCCCTAAAGCAAGGTTGTAGGTTTCTCTCGACCCGAGCACACCGCTGGAAATAATGTCACGCACTTTCGCCGCCTCTTCAGGCGCAATCGCGCTCCCCAGCGCGCGAGCAACGGCACCTTCAAAGACAGGGTCATCCAACGTCTCGCGCACGGCCATCACCCTCGAAACGGTGACATCGGGACGATCATTGAGCGCCACACGCAACGCCGCCGTGTACTGATCGCTTGAAATTTCAATATTTGCTGGGCGACCGTTTGCGGCGAGAAACCGCGCCATTGCCCCGGAGAGCTGGTCACGGGCTGACCTGTCGCTCAAATGCAGCGCGCGCGTTTGCAATATGGCTGCAACTAACTCTGGATGAACCGCCCGACCCTCCATGCGGATAGCATATTCGTCCAACACTTTGGTGAGCCAAATTATGGCGGCATCCTCGGCCTCTGTGCCTTCAACCTGCGCCACTAATCGCCGGGCAGCATAAATTGCTTCGGAGATGACGTGCGGACTATCGTGGCGAAACGCAGATTCAAGAACGCGCAGCAGGTCGCCAGGCACCAGGTCACCAGCCTCATAGGAGGCAACGGCACTGTCCACACTGGCCAGCGCTTCTCCGGCACCCAAACGCGGCAATGCCACCACAAGATCATTCCATCCTGACGATGAAAGGCTGAACCGATAATAGCCTTCACCATCCGCATTCGGAACGATCACCGATGGACAATGCGCCGGGTCGATGGCTACAGTTTGGTGTTTGGACCGCATTAAAGTGCATGTGCGCCCTTTATAGTCACCCTCGACCCAACCGATGCAAACCGGGATTGTCCACAGCCGATTTGAGTCGATTGTTGACCCTAGCGGGGCGTAACGCGATTGGGTTAGCTCAACCTTTGCTCCGCTTGGGGAGCAGGTTTTTTCTGCCTGCACAACCGGAACGCCGTTCTGCGTAACGAAGCTTTTGAACACATCGGTAAGCGCTGGCTCTCCAGTTGTTTTGCCGATGCTCTCGAAGAAATCAGCACTGTCAGCCTCACCGTCTTCAAATTCTGCGATGTATTGCCCGAGCGCAACGCGGAAAGCTTCGCTGCCAAAATATGTGTCGACCATGCCAATGACGCCGAGCGACTTGCGATATGTGATTGCATCATAGGCGTTGCGGATGTTTTCGTTGCGGGCGATTGGTTCTGACACCGCGCGCGCGGACGATAGACTGTCGAGACCCATTGCCGAGATTTTCTCTGAAACAGCATCAATCTCATATCCTTCTTCTGGCTCAAATTCCGAAAGGATCACTGTTTCAGTCCAAACCGCGAAGCCTTCTTTCAGCCAGAGGTCATCCCACCATGGCGGGGTGACGAGATTGCCAAACCACATGTGCGCAATCTCGTGCGCATGCACGTCTTTGAGCGAACGTAAAAAAGCTGGCCCGGCATTGGCACCGCGCAGGATACGACTTTCGCGGTAAGTGATGGCGCCCGCCAGCTCTGTTGCGCCAGACGGCCACTGCGGCGCGGCGACAATATCGAGCTTTTTGTACGGATAAGGCTGTTGGAAATTCTCCTCAAAGATGCGCACAAAGTCTGGCGTGATGGAGAGAATATAGTCGAGTTCCTCCCCCTTACCTGCGCGGGCATATCCAGTGAGCGGAATCGGGAAATCGCGCACAGAATTGGGCGGAATGTCTGGGCGCTCAACCTTGTCAAAATTACCGACTGCGACCGATAGGAGATAGGTCGATAGCGGACGGGTTTTCGCAAAGCTCACGCGTTCGAAACCCGGCCTTGCAGCGTCTCTTGAAACCTCTGGCGTGTTGGCAATGGCGTGCATGCCTTCGGGCACGATAAAGGTCATACTGAAGGGCGCTTTGAAACCCGGCTCATCAAAACTCGGCAGGAAGCGGCGGGCCTGAATAGACTCAGACTTTGCCAGCGCGTAGGCGTCGCCCTGCTCTACCACCTGAAACAGACCGGCGAGGTTTGCATCAAAAGGCGCAGCATAGGAGATATCTACACGGACCAGTCCACGATCAATGCGGGCCGGGAACTGGACCCAAGACACACCTGTCGGCAAGACTTCTGTCCAAGTGGCAGGCCGGGTTTCGCCGCCTGCCGTCACTCCAACTGCAGACACATCCAGATCATCCCCATGGATCCAGACACCATTGGCGGCGACTTTTAGATCAATATCAATTGAAACCGTGCCGGAGAATCGAGGCTTGCGCGGGTCTAGCTCTAGCGTCACGTGATACGCGCGGGGTTCTGCGACCCGAGACAAGCGCCCAATGGGAGCGGCCGCTTGCAGCGCCTCAAAATCCGCTTCTTTGGTCGCCGCACCCCACGGCCCCTTTGAACCGCAAGCTGTAAGGCAAAGCGCGAGAAATGCGAGAAACCATACCTTCATTTTACTTCCCCTTTTTGATGCGCGCGTTTTATCGCATCTCGGCCCGGAGGGAAGCATGGCCTCTGCATTTACCTTGAAAACAAGGGTAATTTTATTGAGAGAATTACAAAATATACACCTATGCGTGCACGATTGCCCCCTGCGAGCCAAACAGGAACGCGCAGGAAGCCAATCGCGAAATCAGCCCTTCAGGCCCATCGCATCGATGCGGGCAAACCATTTGCCGAGATTTTCAAAGTCTTGCTCTGGCGTCCATTTCATCACCCGACCAAAGCGGCAGGCCACATAGAGCGTTATATCAGCAATTGTGAAACGATCGCCGGCGACGAAATCATTATAGGCGAGATGGTCGCTTATCCGCAGGGCAAAAGCTTTGGCATTGCGTTCGCCCTTGGCGGCGGCTTCAGCGCTCTGCGGTTTCTCAAGCGGTGCCATCGCAGGGTGGCTGTTGCGGAACCATGTTGCAAATTGCAAAAACCAGAGAAACTCGATCCGGCGATCCCACATCTCTATCAGCGCTTTTTCCTTTGGATCATTGCCCATCAGGTTTGGCTCTGGATAGAGGCCCTCAAAATAGGTGCAGATAGCGCGGCTTTCAGTGATGCTCGTGCCGTCATCCAGAACGAGGACTGGAACCTGCGCAAAGGGGCTAAGTTTGCGGTAGTCTTCCGTCTTATGCTCCTGCTTCATGATGGAGACGGCCTCAGTCTCTACCTCATCAAACTTGCCCTTGGCGCGCAGGAAGAAGTCTACGCGATCAGGGTTTGGCGCTTTGGGGCTATTGTAGAGTTTCATTTGGTCGTTTCCTCTTAGAATGTTTTCTTGAGGCTGACTGTAACGTTAGCTGGCTCTCCGGGGAAGTAACGCTCTCCGCCGAAGGCAAAATCGGCGCGGTCCGCATAACGCTCATCGGCGAGGTTGCGGATGTTGACGCGAAGGGAATGCGCGTCGTCTAGCGCGTACTCAGCACCCGCATTGAGGATTGTGTGACCGGGATATTCGGCTGTGTTTCCCGCATTGGTGTAGTATTCGCCAATATGCTCGACGCTGCCTGTGAGGCGAAGCGCTTCGGTCACGTCCCAGTCGGCGCGCAGGTCTGCGAGCCATTTGGGGGCAGTGTCGATGAAATTGCCGCTCTGGATGGAATCGGCTGTGCGGTTGAAGGCATATTTGTGCTCACCATAGGTGACGTTGGTTGAGAGGGTGAAGCTGTCGCTTGGCTCCCAACTGACTTGCGCTTCGATGCCTTTATGCTCTGACTTGCCGTTTGGTACGTTGAGGCGATCTGAATCGCGGAAGAAGAAATTGTCTTTTTCCATCCAGTAAGCGGCGACATCGAAATAGATGTGATGGTCGCCATAGGCGCGGCGGATGCCGATTTCGAAGCTGTCGAGGGTTTCGGTTTCAATCTCTCCGGCAACTTGCTGGCTTTGCAGGCGATAGAGGTCTGACGCTTGAGGGGCGCGTTCGCCGCGGGCATAGTTGGCGTAATAGCTGGTGTCCGCTGGCGTGTAGATGATGCCGAGCTTTGGGGTTAGCAGGTCGAAACTGTCAGAGCGATCAGCGACGACGTTGAAGCGACCATTGATGCCGACGGGGGCGTCGGTGGAGTAGTCGTATTCATGGGTCTCGCCGCGTAGGCCAGCGAGGAGTTTTATATCATCGGCGATTTCCCAATCCAGCTCACCCCACAAGCCAAGCATGGTGGTGTCGACGGTGTAGTCATAGTGGAGCCCTTGCGGGAAGCGGCTATCACCGGGGAAAAAGCCGAACGGTTCAGGTTGGATTTCCTTGAGCCAACCTGAGGCAAAATCTGTATCGAGACCAATTGTGTAGGTCAGCTCATTTGAAGGACGGTTCTCATAGGCCAACTGGAAGCCGCCGCCTGTGTGACCATTCTTCTCAACGCCGCCATTGGGTAGGAAGTGTTGCGCGAACTGCATGGACTGGGTGCGCAGGAAAGGTGTGACCGTGACGAGACCGCCCGCCATATCCGTTTCCAGTCTCGCGCCGAGGCGGGCCGACCATGCGTTGCGCCATGCTTCTGGGTTTGGGTTCGTTTTGGCGAGGCTTGCGTCTTCATAGGCATCTGTGCCGCGCAGAAAGCCGCCGGTTTCTTGCTCTAGATTTGAGGCGGAGAACCAGACTTGACCGTCCCAATCGCCGAAATACACGCCCTTGGCCAGCGACAATTTTTGCTGATCGACGCCGGTGTCATCGCGCCAACCATTGTCGTGCATGATTGAGGCATTGATACCAAGCTCGTGCTCTCGATTGGCGAGCGCGATGTCACCGCGCGCCCGGCCGAGTGACCCATAGCTCATGCGTGCCGTGCTCTCATAGGTGCGGTATGGGTCTGGAAGAATAACGTTAATTAGTCCGTGAACGGCATTTGAACCTTGGCGCGCACTGCCAGGACCGCGCACAACTTCAATGGCGGTGGCAACTTCATGGTGAGGTTCTATCAGGATGTTGACGTTGCCGAACGCAGGGGAACGGGTTGGAACGCCGTTTTCGAGAATGAGGAAACTGCCCTGCCCCGCGCCGCCAGTGAAGACGGGCGAGCGGATGGCCAGCAAATGCTCTTGTCCAGAATTCATCTGAATGTTCACACCCGGCAACGTATTGAGAATTTCAGCGGGGTGATCTGCTGCAATGTCGGCGATTAATTCGGCATTGGCTGAGGCAACGGAGCCGGGGTCGGTCTCTATTCGGTCGCCCAAAACTCTAACTGGATCATACCGCTCATGGGCAATGATAATTTCTTCAACAGGCTCATCAGCAGTTTCTTGAGCAAATCCGGATGGTGCAGACGCCATTGCCGTCGATAAGGCCAAAGCTGACACGCACAGCCATTTATTCATTGATGGGGTCAAGTCGTATTCCTCCGCAGATTTACCCGCGCCTTTTCTCAAGCGCTTTTGCCATAGGTCTAAGGGCCACCCGCGCCTTTGGCGAGAGCAGATAGGTCACACCTGCACAATAAATATAGTTTACCCAGCAACACCGGCGAACAATTGGTAAGGTAGCGCGCCCACTACAGCGCCAGACAGGCAGGTCGCGAGCGTGCCCGCCAGCAGCGTGCGCCACGACAAAGCGAGGAAGTCATCGCGCCGAGACGGTTCCACAATCGACAGGCCGCCGATCAGGATGCCCATAGAGCCGAAATTCGCAAAGCCGCAGATCGCGTGTGCTGTGATGATACGCGTCCGAGGGTCCATCGTATCGGCCGTTTCAGCCAATTGCAGGAAGGCGACAAACTCCGTCAGCACGGTTTTCACGCCCATGAGAGAACCCGAATTGGCGGCATCGGCCCATGGCACGCCGATCATATACATCAGAGGCGCAAACACCCAACCGAGGACACGCTCGATCGACAATGGCGCACCAGACACATCCGGGAACAGGCCAAAACCCGCATTCACCAGCCAAAGCAGCGCCAGCGCCGCAATAAGCATGGTTGCGATGTTAAGCACGATTTTCAGGCCGTCGGTCGCGCCAGTTGAGAAGGCGTCCATTGTGGACGCATAGTTAAAATCAGGCTCGTGCATACGTTCGGTTTGCGGGGTCGTTTCCGGGATCATGGCGAGCGCCACGGCAACCGCCGCCGGAGCCGCCATGATAGACGCAGTGAGCAGTTGACCAAGTGGATTCGCCATCTTTCCATCAAGGAACGCCCCGTACACGACGAGTACTGAGCCAGCAATGGTCGCAAACCCCGCCGTCATCATGATGAACAGCTCTGAGCGCGTCATGCCCTTAATGTAAGGCCGAATAAGCACGGGCGCCTCTGTCATGCCCATGAAAACATTGGCAGAAACCGCCAAAGACGTGGCCCCGCCAAGCCCCATCGTTCGGCGGAAAATTGCGGCAAAACCATTGGTGATCCATCGCAGGATTTTCCAGTGCCAGAGAATGGCGGACAGAGCGGCAACGACGATAACAATGGGCAGGATTTGGAAGAAGAATAGCGGCGGCGCGTCAGACCCGATCATTTGCGTGGCAGCTTGATTATCGCCCACATACCCGAAGACAAAACCCGTCCCCGCCCGTGTGGCATTTTGCAAGCCATCAACGACAGCATTCATCTTAAACAATCCGGCCCGAACGAATGGCACACCGAACAATAAGAGCGCGAAGATGAATTGAAGCGCTGTTGCACCGAGAATGATACGCCACGGGAAGAGTTTTCGCTTCTCTGAAAGCAGCCAGCAAATGCCATAGATTACGGCGATACCCAGCAGCGCACGAAAATTGTGCCAGCCCCATTCATACCCAGCTATACTCATCTTCCATCCCGCTTCAATTTCTGGCCCATATACAGACTTAAACCGCTCTGCCCCCTTTTGAAAGCAGCAAACACCAGCGCTCCAAAATATGCATTCCAAGGCATGTTTATTGCAACGCGAGATGCAGAACTCACCTAACCCAGACAGGAGAGTTTGATTGACCAAACCAGCTATTTTCATGTCCTATATTCTCAAATGTTCGGATTTGCCTCTCAAATGAAGAAATTTGCGGCCCTTCTTGGTATATTCATGCTGAGCGCCTGTAGCGCGTCAGAGCCTGAGACTGCGCCAAAACAGATCATTGCAGAAACCGTTGCAGCTACCGAGAGCGCGCAGATTGTAGAGACAGAACCAGCCCCAGATACGGTTGTCGCACGGACACGCAATTTACTGTTTATGCAGGTTGACCTGTTTCAGAACGGTGCCGACCCGAGCCCGGATTATGCACTGGCCGAGATGCTGGCGCTTATGGGGCGTGAAGATTTGATTACATCGCCAGAAAATGAAGGCGTTTCGCAATGCCCGCGACGCTGGGTCGATCCTGTTGATTCAATCACACAATCATCAAGCAATGCGCGTGTTGTTGTCTTAGTGGAACACCCCCATCGCAGCAGACAGCGAGCGTTCATCAACGATGTTGCCAGCGCATTGATTGACGAGGGATTTAGCTATTATGCCAGCGATGGCTTTGATCTGAGCAATCCACCGCTCAATCTGCCTGAATTTGCTAAACTGAATGAAGGATTGTTCGTGCGTGAACCCATTTTTGGTCGGCTCGTGCGCAATTTGAAATCTCGGGATGTGAACTTCTTATCTCTCGACCTCCTCATGTCTCCCCCAGTCAATCAAACGCCAGAGACGCTAGCAAGGCACGAAGCAAGTCGGCGCATTATGCAGGCGGATCGGCTTGCGCTGACGATCATGGAATCTGACCCAGAATCCCGCATCATCGTCCATTTGATCGACCCCGATGATGTCGAAACCGTATCCTATAGCAACGCAGTCGACTTTCCGATTTCGCAGTTTGCTGAGCGCTTGCGAGAGAAGACAGGCGTGACGCCCTTAATGCTAGGGCAGACAAAATGCCGGGCCGCTTGGACAGGTTCTGTAATGCTGCCAAAGCTTGGACGTGGCGGGCGGTCTGTGAACAAATACGGCATCGTCGTCGCCCACCCTATCGATACGTTGCGCGATGGTCGCCCCGAATGGCGCCGGGCCAGAGGCGACAAGGATGTCACCGTTCCAAACCAATTTCTGACTCATTCGCAGCCTGTTATCATCGAAGCCCGTCGCGCCGATGACCCGGAGATTAGCGTGCCAGAAGATCGGTTGCTTTTGCTGCCGGGGGACAATCTCCCCCTTTTATTGCCCGCTGGAAGCTATCGCATTGAAGGCTGGACAAAAAACGGGCCCATTGCCGGGCCCGTTGAAGTGCTTGTGGAATAAGTCGGCCTAGCCTTGGCTGAGCTTGCACACGCAAATCTTATTGCCGTCTGGATCTCTGAAATATGCGCCGTAGAAGATCGGCATGCGTTGACCGGGCTCACCCTCACACTGAGCGCCCATTTCGATCGCTTTTTTGTAAACACGATCCACAGTTTCATTATCAGGCGCGGCGAGTGCGGGCATAACGCCATTGCCAGCCGTGGCGGCCTCGCCATCAAAGGGCTGACCAACCGCGAGCATCGAGCTGCCGTTTGAATAGAATTGCAGACGATCATTTGCAAAGGCACGCTTCGCGCCGAGCTCGCCTAGCACGGCATCGTAGAATTTGAGCGATTCTTCTTTTTTGTTGGACCCAAGGGTGAGGTAAGCGAGCATAGTGTTTCTCCCGATTGAATGATTATCTGTTTATTCAGACATAATTCGAAGTTGAGAGCGACTCTTTTCCGGTAAAAGGGTCGAATTTTTCACCTGTCTGGCAATCTGGATAGCGCCGCCCTTCCGAAAGGCACTTTGGCGGAGAATCTGACGCAAGGGGATCGGTTGACCTCACTTTCAATGCCTGTTGAAAAAGGCCCAGATATTCAACATACATTCGAGGAAATAGCACAATGGCCGATATTCGTTTTGACGGGAAAGTTGCAATCGTCACTGGCGCTGGTGGCGGACTGGGCCGCGCACATGCGCTGGAACTGGCGCGACGTGGGGCCAAGGTGGTTGTCAACGATCTGGGCGCCGCCATGGACGGCACGGGCGCAAACTCTGAAGCCGCAGAATCTGTCGTAAAAGAGATCGAAGCGCTCGGCGGCGAAGCTTTTGCGAACGGCTCGTCCGTCGCTGACACGGCCGGCGTTCAGAAAATGATCGACGACACAATGGCCAAATGGGGCCGCATCGACATTATCATCGCCAATGCCGGCATCCTGCGCGACAAATCATTTGCGAAAATGACGCTGGAAGACATTGAACTGATCAATGATGTGCACCTGATGGGTAGCTTCAAACCGTTCAAGGCTGCTTGGGACATCATGAAAGCGCAGAATTATGGTCGCCTTGTTGTGACGACCTCTTCAACTGGTCTGTACGGAAACTTTGGCCAAGCCAATTATGGCGCAGCAAAGCTCGGCCTTGTGGGCATGATGAACACGCTAAAGATTGAGGGCGCGAAGAACAACATCAAGATCAATGCGGTCTGCCCGGTTGCGGCGACGAAGATGACTGAAGGCCTGATGAGTGAAGAAGTGCTTGCCCAGCTCAAGCCGGAATATGTCACCCCCGGCGTGATGAATTTGGTCAAAGACGACGCCCCAACCGGCATGATTATGTCTGGTGGCGCAGGCGCGTTTTCTATGGCACGCATCGTCGAAACCCAAGGCGTCTTTGTGGGTCAGGGTGAAGAGCTTACCGCTGAGGCCGTTGCGGCCAAGTGGGACGAGATCACCGATACATCCAAGACTTTGCCGCCTTTCAATTCTGGCGGCGAGCATAGCGCAAATATTTTCAGCCTCGTCGCCGCAGGCAAAGCGAAAGCCTGATTCTCAGATCACCCTGAGCACTAAAAAAACCCCGGCACGCGATTTCCGCATGTCGGGGTTTGTTTGTTCGGCGCCAAACGCTCTATTCCGCGGCTGTCGCCTCTGGACGCATATACATTGAGCGCACAGGTCTGGCGAACACGCGCTCAACCATCGGAATAAAAAACTCCAAAGGCTCGCTCTTATAGTCAGGGTCGAAGGCGGCTTGATCGTATAGATGACAGAACTGCGCTGTGTACTCATAGTGCGGACTGTCTTTGAACTGATCTCTCATATTCTTGTCGAGGCCGAGATGCTCAAAGAAGTAATACCCCTGAAATGCGCCATGATTGGCAACCATAAAGAGGTTAGCCTCTGACACGAAGGGCTTGAGAATAGCGGCGGCAACATCAGGGTGATTATGGCTGCCCAGCGTATCGCCAATATCGTGGAGCAATGCACACACGACATATTCCTCATCTCGCCCATCCCTGTGGGCGCGTGTGGCAGTCTGCACAGAATGTTCAAGACGATCAATCGGGAAGCCACCATAATCACCGTCAAGCAGTCGAAGATGAGCAATAATGCGCTTAGCCAGCCCCTTATTGAACTCCGCAGAGTGCTCGGCAATCGCCTGCCAGTCTTCCTTGGTGCCTTCCAGCATTTCACGAAATTTGGCTTGCTTTTGCGGCTCATGTCCGTCTGCCATGATATTCCTCCCATGTTTTTATATGTGCCAATATAGCGGATTATACCGTCAACAGGAAGTCCCACCGCTCGCCCCTAAGCCAAGCGGTGGGGGTATCCTAAATCTCAGTTCCATAGTGAACCGAGAAAAAGGCGTTGGCGCCATGTCTCACGCGGCGGAATGTGGGCGGGCCCACAATCCTTGCAGACATGGTCATGAAGCCGATCAGCCACCACCCACAGGGATTCTCCCGTGCGACCACCGGCGGTTTCAATATCTGCCACGATGGTGCGCAACAGCTTGTCGGGCACTGCCTGATTGTCAGCCAGCTTTGCCTCTGCCAGTCGCCAGCCTGCGGGGTCTTGGCGTAAGGCGACAGCAACTGGTTTATCCGTACCGCGATGAACAAAAATCATCATGCGGCCCAAGCTGAGGTCTTGCGTAAAGTCGCGCAAGCAATTGCGGAACTCCAGCGCGACGGCCTCTAACTCATCCAATCGCTTGATCTGGCTGTATGCCTTAGGCAACAACAATGGCGGCAAATATCCATCAAATGCTTTTGGCTTCAACGTTTTAGCCACCATATCAAACAATGCCTTACTGGAACCAGCACGGTTCCAGCGGGTGATGATATCTCCGGCGGAGTCTTGTCCATTTACGCGAATGGCCAGGTCGAAAGCTGTCACTAGATCCTCCACTGCCGCTTTATTGCGAGGCAACGCTGAAACGATTTTCGCGTGACGCAACTCAGCAGGAAGCAGGTCTAGATATGACATGCTGCTCGCTGAAATGTTCGACATGTGACGGATGGCCTTTGCAGTCCCCTCTTCCACCATTAGTGAAAGAAGACAAACATAGTCATCCATCGTCCAAAGCATTTCGCCACACTTAGACAGCACCCGCATGATGTTTCCATCAGCGGCCTCAACGTCAAACAATTCTACTAATTGCTTGTCGTTCCACGTCTCCAAGACGATGCGCAAATAGTCGAGTGGGTAGCGCTTCGCGTCCTCCGCGAGGGTGAGAAGATATGCCGCCGCGTGTCGCCGGGCCGCTGGCATAACCAGAAACTCAGCGTGTGGTGCCGGCCATACAGTCGCAATCAATGGCGCATAGTCACCAGCCAGATGTTGCAGTAATGGCGTCGTCATGATGTTACGCCCAGAGGCGTGCATCATCGGTTGGGTCATGGGCATGCCCATAATCCACCTCCTTTCAAAAGGCCTTGCCTTCCCCGCGTAAACGAGAAAATGCTCAGCACACTATCTTTTAAATCAGGAGTTCTATCGCCACCAGCCAGCGCTTGGGGACGATAGAACATGCCCCCTTAGCCGGGGGACGCATATTTGAATAATATGGCGCCTCATTGGTGATCCTTTTCGTTATATGAAGATTTTCCGAAACACTTTCGCGCGCAATCCTCATTTTCAGCAGCGTTTAACCTCGCACTCAGTATCATGTCAACCGCTGATGCAAATTTTTTACGTTTGTGGACAGACGGATTTCTCCGTCTGCCCGATTACCCCTTCACGCAGACAACCTGCTTTAGAGTATGCACGATCTCGACCAGATCGGTTTGTGCTGCCATTACCGCGTCAATATCCTTGTACGCAGCAGGTGTCTCATCAATCACCCCAAAGTCTTTGCGGCATTCGACACCTTCAGTGGCCGTGATGTGATCATCCACTGTAAAGCTGCGCTTGGCTTTTGAACGGCTCATGACGCGCCCTGCCCCGTGAGAACAGGAGCAAAAAGAATCCGGGTTGCCTTTTCCGCGCACGATGAACGACTTTGCGCCCATAGACCCCGGAATGATACCAAGCTCCCCGCGTTGCGCACTAACCGCGCCTTTACGGGTGAGCCAGACATCGGCTCCGAAATGGTGTTCCTTCTCCACATAGTTGTGGTGACAGTTCACCGCTTCTTTTTCCAGACTGAAAGCAGGCAGCATCTCACGCATAACCAACAGCACACGGTCCATCATGACTTCACGATTGAGACGCGCATAGTCTTGCGCCCACCCAACGGCATTGGTGTAGTCATCGAACAACGCCTCACCCTCAACGAAGAAGGCAAGATCCTTGTCGGGAATGTGGTACCCCAGTACACGCTTCTCCAATGCTTCGCGCGCTTCACTGATGAAGTAGCGCCCGATCACATTACCGGTGCCGCGTGAGCCAGAGTGCAGCATAACCCAAACACGGGACGCCTCATCAAGACACAGCTCGATAAAGTGGTTTCCACCGCCGAGCGTGCCCACCTGTTTGGCGAACGCCGTGCGCTGAATACGCTTGTGCTTAGACTGAATCTGCTCCAGACGCTCGTACATGCCCGATGCTTTAAGCGCCGTTTCGGCCCGCGCGGGTGTGATTTTGTGACCACCACGCTTACCAACACCCACTGGGATTTTGCGTTCGATTTCATCACGTAGCTTTGCAAGACTGTCAGGCAGGTCTTCCGCCATCAGACTTGTTCGCATCGCCATCATTCCGCAACCAATATCCACGCCGACAGCTGCCGGAATGATAGCGCCCTTGGTCGGAATAACCGAACCAACCGTCGCCCCCATCCCGAAGTGAACGTCTGGCATAACCGCCAGATGCTCGTGGATGAATGGCAGACCCGCTGCATTCTCTAGCTGGCGACGTGCGCCGTCTTCGACCGGAACGCCTTTTACCCAGGCCTTGATGCGCCCACCTGAATGGGTTTCGATGATTTCATAATTGCTCATTATCTCACTTGCCCGGACACTCCGAGCACCTCCTTACAAAGCCCTCCACGCGATGCCTGTAAGAGTGAGAGAAAGAAAAACCCTCCAGGCGGAAAACGCGTGGAGGGCGGCATGACTCAATTTCTTGAGCCCGGACTGTATATCAGTCCTATCCAATACCCTCCATACAACGGCATTCATTGCGATAGTTTTTCGCAACGTCTGTCAGCTGTATATTTTGGCAGGGCCGTAACATTGATCCGTCCTCGGGTTGAAATTGGATGTGCCGTATGCGCGAAGATGTGAGAGACGTCAACCGCAAAAAATAAAAAGCCCCGAACATTTCTGTTCGAGGCTTTTCAAAATGGTCTGGAAAGAGCTTGTACTAGCTGTCCATAGACTCAAGTTCAGCCTCATGACGTGCACGATCTGCTGCGCCTTTGGCTGATTCATCGCGATCAACCAATTCAAGCACTGCAACCGGCGCATTGTCACCATGGCGGTAGCCCGCTTTAAGCACACGCGTGTAACCACCGTTGCGATCTTTGTAACGGTCACCCATTACATCAAAAAGCTTACGAACAGCAGCTTCATCACGAACTTTCGCGATCGCCTGACGGCGCGCTGACAGATCACCCTTTTTGGCAAGCGTGATAAGCTTGTCCATTAGAGGCGCCATTTCCTTTGCCTTTGGCAAAGTTGTGACGATCTGCTCATGCTCAATCAAGCTCGCAGCCATGTTGGCGAACATCGCCTTACGGTGAGACGACGTCTTATTGAGTTTACGGTGTGCAAGGCGATGGCGCATTGTCTTTTTCCTTTAGGAGGTGATCAGACCCCCAGATTCACAGTCTGGTGCTTATAGGTGGTCGTCGTATTTCTTGGCAAGGCCTTCGATATCCTCAGGCGGCCAATCTGGCACTTCCATGCCAAGGTGCAACCCAAGGCTCGCCAGTACTTCTTTGATTTCGTTCAGTGACTTACGTCCGAAGTTTGGTGTGCGAAGCATTTCGGCCTCTGACTTCTGGATCAGGTCACCAATATAAACGATATTGTCGTTCTTCAGGCAGTTTGCCGAGCGAACAGACAGTTCAAGCTCATCAACCTTCTTCAACAGAACAGGATTGAAGCCAAGATCGGTCTCTTCGGTTTGCGGCCCGCTCTCCACTGTTGGCTCATCGAAATTGATGAACAGTTGGAGCTGGTCCTGAAGAATGCGTGCGGCATAGGCCACTGCGTCCTCTGGAGTGACAGAACCATCGGTCTCGATATCGAGTGTCAGCTTGTCATAATCCAGCACGGTGCCTTCACGTGTATCTTCAACCTGATAGCCAACGCGGCGAACTGGGCTGTAGATCGCATCGATCGGGATATAGCCAATTGGGGCATCTTCCGGACGGTGCGCATCAGCAGGCACATAACCTTTGCCTGTGGCCACGGTGAATTCCATGCGAACCTCTGCACCTTCATCCAATGTACAGATGACGTGGTCTGGATTGAGAATTTTTGTATCGCCTGAAACTTCGATTTGTCCGGCTTTCACTTCACAAGGGCCTTTGGCTTTCAAAACCATGCGCTTGGAGGTGTCGGCTTCCATAAAGATCGCGACTTGTTTCAGATTGAGCACAACCGTTGTCACGTCTTCACGCACGCCCGGAACAGCCGAGAACTCATGAACAACGCCATCGATCTGAACGCCAATGATTGCAGCGCCTTGCAATGAAGACAGCAAAACACGACGAAGTGCGTTACCAAGTGTCGTCCCATAGCCACGCTCTAACGGCTCGATTACGAGCTTCGCTTTACGCTTCGCATCATATCCAGCGCTCACGACCGGACGATTCGGACGGATCAGCTCTTTCCAGTTGCGATCGTTGACGGGGTTCTGATCTTGCTCAGACATTCGGCACGTTCCTTAGAAAATCAAACAACACGCACCCCTCGCAGGCGCATGTAAAATACGGATCGAATTATACGCGGCGACGCTTTGGTGGGCGGCAGCCATTGTGAGGGATTGGCGTCACATCATTTATAGATGTCACGGTCAAGCCAACAGCCTGAAGCGCACGCAGAGCGCTTTCACGACCTGAACCCGGCCCACGCACATTCACTTCAACAGTCTGCAAACCGTGATCCTGCGCTTTTTTCGCAGCATCTTCAGCCGCCATCTGCGCAGCATAAGGGGTAGACTTACGTGAGCCCTTAAAGCCCATCGTGCCAGAAGACGACCATGAGATCGTATTGCCCTGAGCATCCGTGATGGTGACCATAGTGTTGTTGAAGCTAGAGTTTACGTGAACAACACCTGAAGTGATGTTCTTGCGCTCTCTACGGCGAACTCGTGTTGCATCGCGTGCCATACTCTAAATCCTACTTCTTTTTGCCGGCGATCGGCTTTGCCGGGCCCTTGCGGGTGCGGGCGTTCGTATGGGTACGCTGACCACGAACAGGTAGTTTGCGGCGATGACGCAGACCACGATAGCAACCAAGATCCATAAGACGCTTGATGTTCATGCTCGTGTCACGGCGCAAATCACCCTCAACGAGATAATCGGCATCAATCGTCTCACGAATGCTGATCACCTCAGCATCAGACAATTCATTCACACGGCGCTCAGGTGAAACGCCAACTTTTTCAATGATTTCGGCTGCCATCGCCGGACCAATGCCATGAATATAGCGAAGCGCGATTTCAACGCGCTTATTGGTCGGAATGTTTACGCCAGCAATACGGGCCAATGCCGTGCCTCCTCGAGCGACTGTTCAAACAAAAATATCGCACGGGAACATTTTCTGCCCCATACGTGCGCTGGCAATTAAGCCTTAAACCTAAGAAGAGAGGCTTATAACTGCCTCAAGCCCCGCGTCAACTGTAGAATCCCAGCTTTTTAACGAATAGGCAATCCCCTTGAGGATCACACGCTAGGGCAACAGAAAATCGGTGTAAATCGACGAGGCAAAATACTTTTCGTGAAAGATTATGGCGCGATCTTCTTCGTTGATAGTATGGACGTATGTAGAGACCCGCACCGCATCCAGATCGGCCGCCACCCCTTGATACGCCCGTTTTCTCGGCATGGTCACCGCAAACAATTTCATCGGCGCAACCTGCTCCAACACGTCCTCTCGGGACCCGGTAAACTGGTATAACGTCCAGATCATTTTCTTATACCCGATCGCGCGAACTGAATCGTATTCTTCAGGCTGGTAAAATTGGGGGATGATTCGTTTGTGCGATCGGTCAATCTTCTGCGCAACAAGCTCCAGACCTTCGATATTCCGGTCCTTGATGTCGGTTATGATGAACGTGCCGGGGTGGCGACGCATCCATTGGTTCAGGCTGTCGAGTGTACATGGCGTAATTTCAGGTCGACTGTCTACCAACGCGTTAAAGACCTCTAGCGTCACCGGCTCACCGCCTTCATACCCCCAAAACCGCTGTGCTGTCTTGCCCCAGTCATGCAGGCAAACGAGCCGGTCATCTTTCGTCCAGATCAGATCAATCTCGAAATAGCGAAAGCCCTTTTGGTAACTCGAATCCAGCGCTTGCAACGAGTTGGTATAAGTCTGACCATTCAATCCGCCACCAGCATGGGCGATTCTGGGCATATCAGGTTTGAGGATGTGCACCCAGAGGGCGTAAATCCCCCCAGCTATCAAAGCCATCCAGGCTGACACAACAAATAGTTTGCGCATTTCTCACCCTCGATCCTCAACATCTTATACACAGATGGCGATAATGGACGGTAAAAAAGACAGTTGAAATTAGCAGTATCAATGCGGGGTGGGAGCCGGGTCCTGAAGGCGGCGGCCAGTTTCAAACCGCCCTTATCAAGAACATCCCCCCTTATCAGAACGGATTTAGGCGTTCTGCTTCAAGGCAAGGTCTATATCTGCGGCCACCGCATCAATTTGGCCCATCCCATCAACCTCGACCAGCACACCGCGCTCGGCATAAATAGGTACAAGCGGCGCAGTGTCCTGATAGTATTTTTCCAATCGCTTGGAAAACGTTTCAGGATTGTCGTCTTTGCGCCCTTGTTCTTCAAAGCGTTTGGTGACGCGGCTGAGCAATTTGTCGTCATCGACGAGTATGCGCACGACGCGATCAACCTTAGCATCGCGCGAGGCGAGCAACTCATCAAGCGCGGTCGACTGGCCCACTGTGCGCGGAAACCCATCAAAAATGAACCCGGCAGCGCCCTTGTGCAGAGTCAACTGCTCGTCAATCAGGGCGATCACGATCTCGTCAGACACTAGACTGCCTTCATCCATGATCTTTGCGACCCGCTCTCCAAGATCTGAACCTGATGCACGCGCCGCGCGCAGCATATCGCCAGTCGAAAGCTGAATGAAACCGCGCTCTTCAACGAGCCTCTTTGCTTGGGTACCTTTTCCCGCCGCTGGCGGCCCAAATAGAATGAGGTTCATCGTTTACGTCCCCCGAGTTTAGACTTTTTGATCATGCCCTCATATTGGTGCGCAATCAAATGGGATTGAATTTGTGTAACTGTATCCATTGTCACAGAAACTACAATGAGCAGAGAAGTACCCCCAATGTAAAATGGAATTTCTGGGAAATATCGCCGCAGCAACTCCGGGAGGATACACACAAATACGAGATATAGAGCCCCGATCGTCGTGAGGCGCTTGAGTACATAGTCAATATAGGCCGCGGTATTTGACCCCGGTCGAATACCCGGAATGAACCCGCCATGCTTGCGCAAATTGTCGGCTGTGTCCTCAGGGTTAAACGTGATCGAAGTGTAGAAGAAGGTGAAAAACGCAACCAACACGCCATAGGTGATGATGTACGTCCAAGACCCGGGCGCGAAGTTTGCCGCAAACCAGCCCAGCATCCCGCTTGTATCCGCCTCGGCGCCAGCTCCTGCAACGGCTTGTCCGCTCAAAAAGCCAACAACGGTCAATGGAAGCATCAGCAATGCAGAGGCAAAGATCGGCGGGATAACACCAGATGTGTTCAGCTTAAGCGGCAAAAAGCTACGCTGACCTTGGGCAACACCATGCGCAGCCTGGCGCTTCGGGTACTGGATCACAAGACGACGCTGCGACCGCTCAATGAATACGATGAACACTGTCAGCGCGATAACAAGCGCAACAATCGCCAAAATGAAGCCGATGTTGACCGATGAGGTTCTCGCCTGACTGATGAGATTGAAAACGGCACGCGGAAGTTCTGCAACAATACCGGCAAAGATGATCAATGAAATGCCGTTGCCGATACCTCGAGCCGTAATCTGCTCGCCCATCCACATAAGCAGCATCGTGCCGCCTGTGAGCGTAACAACACCCGTCAGAACGAAGAAAACAGGGGAAATGCCTTCAATCGCAACATTGGAAAGGCCAGCGGCAATCGCAAATGACTGAACCAAAGCGAAAGCCAGCGTGAGATAACGCGTGTACTGGTTGATCTGCTTACGCCCTGCCTCACCCTCTTTCTTGAGCTTTTCAAGCGTAGGAGAGCCATGGGTCATCATCTGAATGATGATCGAAGCCGTAATATAGGGCATGACGTTGAGTGCAAAGATCCCCATGCGCTCGACCGCGCCACCGGAGAACAGGTTCATCGAACCCAAAATTCCGCTCGATTGCCCTTGGAAGAGCACGGCGTACTGTTCAGGGTCCAATCCCGGGATCGGAATGAAGGTTCCCAATCGATAGAGAATGAGCACGCCCAGCGTGAAGAGGATGCGACCTTGCAGGTCTTTCGCTTTGGCAAAACTCGCAAGATTTACATTGCGAGCCATTTGTTCTGCTGCATTGGCCATGGGCCTGCGTCGCCTCCTTAAATAAAAAGCTTCGCCGCCAAAATTGGCGGCGAATCTGTGTTTGTGAAGAGGTATACGGAAAAAAGGTCTGAAATACTATTCAGAAGTGTCCGCTGTCGCACCTGTAATTGTGACGCTACCACCAGCCTTTTCAACAGCTTCTACGGCAGCTTTAGAGGCGCCAGTCACTGTGATATTGAGACCTTTTGGCGCGTCACCTTTAGCAAGCAAACGTACGCCGTCGCGCACTTTACGAACCAAACCAGAGGCAACGAGTGTCTCTTCAGTCACGTTTTTTGCGTCCAGCTTGCCGTCAGCGATGGCCTTAGCCAAGCGATCAAGATTGACCCAAGCATGTGTCTTCGAGTTGCGGGCTGTGAAGCCACGCTTTGGAAGACGCATATAGATCGGCATCTGGCCGCCTTCAAAGCCGTTGATCGCAACACCTGAGCGAGACTTTTGGCCTTTTACACCGCGTCCACCGGTTTTACCTTTACCAGAACCAACACCGCGACCTACGCGATGGCGATTATGATTGGACCCCGGGGCGGGAGACAGATCGTTGATTTTCATCACTTTGTCTTTCGATAGTCGAGAAGAAATTCGTCAGCGAGGCACGAAGCCTATTCGCCGACCACTTCCACGAGATGAGCCACTTTACGGATCATGCCGCGAACAGCAGGCGTATCTTCCAGATCCTTAGAGCGACCAATTTTGTTGAGACCAAGCCCCTGCAGCGTTGCGCGCTGCTTCGGGTTACGCCCAATCGGGCTGCCAGTCTGGCGAACGGTGAGCGTAGATTTTGCCATGAGCTTACTCTCCCTTAGCTTACAACATCTGCCATGCCGGCTTCAGATGCTCCATCGGTACGACGACCGACCACATCCTGAACCTTCAGGCCACGCTTAGAGGCAACCGAGCGAGGGCTCGCTTGTTCTTTAAGCGCATCAAACGTTGCACGAACCATGTTGTAAGGGTTTGAGGAGCCGATGGATTTACCAACAACATCCTGAACACCCAAAACTTCCATAACAGCACGCATAGGACCACCGGCGATAACGCCTGTCCCTGGAGGCGCCGCACGAAGCACGACTTTACCAGCGCCGTGACGGCCTTTGCCATCATGATGCAGGGTGCGTCCCTCGCGAAGCGGTACGCGAACCATGCTGCGCTTAGCTTCTTCAGTCGCCTTGCGGATCGCTTCAGGAACTTCGCGGGCTTTACCCTTACCGAAGCCTGCACGGCCCTTCTGATCTCCAACAACGACGAGCGCTGCAAAACCGAAATTCTTACCGCCCTTCACTGTTTTCGCGACGCGGTTGATGCCGACGAGCTTGTCGACGATGTCGGACTGCTCTTCGTCACGGTCGCGACGGCGTCCTCTTCCTCTGTCTTCAGCCATCTGGCCTCTCCTTAGAATTTGAGACCGCCCTCACGGGCGGCGTCTGCCAAGGCTTTCACCCGGCCATGGAACATGTAACCGCCGCGATCAAACACAACAGTTTCGATACCCGCAGTCTTAGCGCGCTCGGCGAGAACCTTGCCAACCAATGCCGCTGCAGCCGTATCTGCGCCAGTCTTGGCACCACCCAGAACGTCTTTCTCCAAAGTGGAGGCAGATGCGAGGGTCAGGCCTTTTTCATCATCGATGATCTGGGCAGAAATATTCTTGTGGCTGCGCGCAACAGAAAGGCGTGGACGCCCTTCGGCGACCTTGCGGAGTTTGGCACGAACGCGCTGGGCGCGGCGCTGCATTTTATCGCGTGGACTTTTCATCGTCTTACTTCTTGCCTTCCTTACGACGTACATATTCGCCTTCGTAACGAATACCCTTGCCTTTATATGGCTCCGGTGGACGGTATTTGCGGATCTCCGCAGCAACCTGCCCTACTACCTGCTTGTCAGCACCTGAAATGATGACTTCAGTTGGTTTCGACGATGCAATCGTAATGCCTTCAGGGGCTTTATAGATTACCTCGTGTGAGAAACCGAGCGACAGCTTCACATCATTGCCCTGCATTTGTGCGCGATACCCCACACCATGCAGTTCAAGTGTTTTCGAGAAACCGGTCGCAACACCATCAACCATATTTGCGACACGCGCACGGGCTGTACCCCATTGTGTGCGTGCGCGAGAATCCAACGCTTCAGCAAAAGTCGGCAGACGACGGCCACGGGCCTTCTCTGCTTCAATTTTAGCCTCAGCCGCCTCAACCAGATCCTTACGTGGGCTTACCGTCAGTTGACCATCCGCCAGAACAGGCGTGATGAGTTCAGACAAGGTCAATGACAAATCACCCTTAGGGCCTTTTGCATTAATCGTTTGACCGTCAACCGATACGTTTGCGCCGGCAGGAATTTCGATCGGGAGTTTACCAATACGTGACACGATACGCTCTCCTAGAATACACGGCAGAGCAGTTCGCCGCCGACATTTTTGCCGCGCGCTGCGTTATCCGACATCACACCCTGAGACGTAGACAGGATAGAGATACCAAGACCGTTGCGCACAAGCGGAATGTCTGAGACGGACGAATACACACGACGGCCGGGCTTAGAGATACGTTTGATCTCTGAAATAACCGGCTGACCTTCGTAGTATTTCAGCTCAATTTCGATGTTCTTGTGACCGTCTTTTTCCACTTCTGTGTAACCGCGGATGTAGCCCTCTTCAATGAGAACCTCCAAAACGCGGGCACGAAGCTTCGAAGCCGGAGTTGTTGTTTTTGACATGCCGCGCATCTGCGCATTGCGGATGCGTGTGAGCATATCACCGAGAGGATCAGAAATGTTCATTTTGTTTCCTCCCTTACCAGCTGGACTTTACGAGACCGGGGATTTGACCGTTTGAGCCAAGCTCACGCAGTGCAATCCGCGACATCTTTAGTTTACGATAATAACCACGTGGGCGACCTGTCACTTCACACCGGTTACGAACACGGTTCGATGCGGAGTTACGTGGCAGCTCTGCCAGTTTCAGACGCGCCTTGAAACGCTCTTCCAATGACAGGTTTTCATCCATCGCAGCGGCCTTCAGCTCAGCACGCTTTGCAGCATACTTTTTCACAAGCTTCTGACGCTTATTATTCTTCTCGATTGCGCTCTTCTTTGCCATCTAAGCAGTCTCCTCAGCGCTAATTGCGGAACGGGAAGCCACACTCAGCAAGGAGTGCTTTGGCTTCTTCGTTGGTTTCAGCAGTGGTGCAGACAACAATGTCCATTCCGCGAACTTGATCCACCTCATCATAATTGATTTCGGGGAATACGATATGTTCTTTCAGGCCCATGGCGTAGTTGCCATTGCCGTCAAAACTCTTACCATTCAGACCGCGGAAATCTTTCACGCGTGGCAACGCAATGTTGGTCAGGCGGTCAAGAAATTCAAACATCTGGTCACGACGCAAAGTCACCTTTGTACCGATCAGCATGCCTTCGCGCAGTTTAAAGCCAGCAATTGACTTACGGGCCTTGGTCGCAACAGGCTTCTGACCTGCAATACGCTCAAGCTCGGCCAATGCAGACTTGATCTTCTTAGAGTCAGCAACAGCTTCGCCAACGCCCATATTGATCACAACTTTGTCCAGCTTCGGAACCTTCATCGGGTTCGAATAGTTGAACTTCTCCTGCAAGGTGTCACGGATCTCTTCGCGATACCGTGTCTTCAGGCGGGGTTCATAAGCATCAGACATCGATGGCCTCCCCTGAGCGTTTGGCAAAACGAGTTTTGCGACCGTGCTCGTCAGTTTTGAATCCGACGCGGACAGCTTTACCATCGCGCGGGTCTACGTGAGACACGTTTGATACGTGAATCGGCGATTCGAACGTCTTGATACCACCGGCATCCATCTGGTTCGGTTTCTGGTGGCGTTTCACGACGGCGACGCCACGAACCACAACGCGGTCCTCGTCTACCAGCACTTTAAGGACTTCACCCTTTGTGCCTTTGTCGCGACCTGCGGTCACGATGACCGTATCGCCTTTTTTGATCTTCGCAGCCATAACTACAACACCTCCGGTGCCATGTTAGCGATCTTCACCTGGTTTTTGCCGCGCAGTTCACGTGGAACCGGGCCAAACACACGGGTGCCAATTGGCTCGCCATTTTGGTTGATCAGGACTGCAGCGTTGGAGTCGAAACGAATGGTTGAACCATCCGGCCGATTGATATCCTTCGCCACGCGAACGACGACAGCTTTACGCACATCGCCTTTTTTAACACGTCCGGTAGGGATCGCTTCTTTAATAGAAACAACGATCACATCACCGACTGACGCATACCGACGACCAGCCCCGCCCAGCACTTTAATGCACTGAACACGACGGGCGCCTGAATTATCAGCGACGCGCAGGTTGGACTGCATCTGGATCATGCGTCACTCCCTACACCGGAAACAAGTTCCCAGCGCTTCAACTTAGAGCGCGGTGGGCACTCTTGAATGGCTACAGTTTGCCCTTCGACAGCCGCATTGGCTTCATCATGGGCGTGATACTTCTTTGTCCGGCGCACAATTTTCTTGAGCAACGGGTGGGTGTATGTGCGCTCGACGCGAACCACAGCAGTTTTATCCTGCTTGGTCGAGACCACTACACCTTCCATAATACGCTTTGGCATGCTCTCTCTCCTACGCCTGTCCCGCCTGGGCCTTTTCATTCAGGATCGTCTTCACGCGAGCGATATCGCGGCGGACTTCCTTCATGCGGGCCGTCTTCTCAAGCTGGCCAGTGGCCGTTTGGAAGCGCAGGTTGAACTGTTCTTTCTTCAACTGGACAAGCTCTTCTTTAAGCTGGTCAGCAGTTTTTGCTCTTACATCAGCGGCTTTCATGGCTTAGATCCCCTCAATCCGCTTAACAATTTTCGTCTTCACCGGAAGCTTAGCAGCGCCGAGACGCAGGGCTTCACGCGCGATATCTTCTGACACACCGTCAATTTCAAAAAGGATACGGCCCGGGGCAACCCGCGCGACCCAACGGTCGACGGAGCCTTTACCTTTACCCATCCGAACTTCGATCGGCTTGGCTGATACTGGCAGATCCGGAAATACGCGAATCCACACTTTGCCTTGACGTTTCATATGACGTGTCACCGCCCGACGAGTTGCCTCGATCTGACGTGCTGTAACACGCTCTGGCTCAAGCGCTTTAAGACCGTACTCACCGAATGCCAGTGAGAAACCGCCCTTAGCACTTCCGCTGATTTTGCCCTTAAAGGCTTTGCGGAATTTTGTTCGCTTCGGTTGACGCATAACTTACGCTCCAGCCTTCTGTGAACCAGATGCCGGTCCACGCTGATTAGTATTTGAACGCGCGCGAGACTGACCAGAGCTTTCCAGACGCTTATCTTGCGCCATTGGATCATGCTCCATGATCTCGCCCTTATAGACCCAAACTTTGATACCGATAATACCATAGGTCGTTTCAGCTTCGGCTGTTCCGTAATCGATGTCCGCGCGCAGCGTGTGCAAAGGAACAGAACCTTCAGCATACTGCTCGGTACGCGCGATTTCCGCACCGCCAAGACGGCCAGCAACCATAATCCGAACACCGTCAGCGCCAAGACGCATAGCAGACTGGATAGAGCGCTTCATCGTGCGACGGAACGAAGCCCGGCGCTCAAGCTGGCGAGCGATGTCGTCAGCAATCAATGTCGCATCGATCTCTGGCTTGCGGATCTCAACAAGGTTTACACGAACCTCATCCTCAGTCAGGCCAGACAAGCTACGGCGTAGCGCTTCAATGTCGCCGCCCTTTTTACCGATGACAAGACCCGGACGTGCCGTGTGAATAGTGATCAGGCATTTCTTGTGAGGACGCTCGATTATGATCTTAGAGATACCGGCTTGCTTAAGCTTGGCGCGGATCGCTTTACGGATCGCAATGTCTTCATGCAGCAAACGGCCATAGTCTTCGCTATCAGCGTACCAGCGGCTGTCTGATGTCCGGTTGATACCGAGACGAAGACCAATAGGATTAACTTTCTGACCCATTATGCGGCCTCCGCTTCAGCGCTCGTATCGCGCAGGACAATCGTCACCTGGGCAAACGGCTTCAAAATTCTAGCAGCACGACCACGTGCACGGGCACGAATGCGCTTCATCACGAGGTTCTTACCGACGAACGCTTCTGAAACGATCAGGCTATCGATATCGAGACCGTGATTGTTTTCAGCATTCGCAATCGCACTCTGAAGCAGCTTGCGAACGTCTTTAGCTGGACGCTTTGGCGAGAACTGTAGCTCGGCAAGCGCACGCTCAACTGGAAGACCACGGATCTGCTGAGCCAGAAGGTTCAGCTTCTGCGGGCTTGAACGATACATGCGCAACACGGCGCGAGACTCGTTGCTCGCCTGCTTCGGAGGATTCTTGGCTTTAGCCATGACTACTTCCTCTTCGCTTTTCTGTCCGCACCATGGCCATAGTAGGAACGCGTTGGCGCAAACTCGCCAAACTTGTGACCCACCATTTCCTCAGAAACGGTAACAGGGATGAACTTATTGCCATTGTGAACCTGAAAATTCAGGCCGACAAAGGTTGGCAGGATTGTTGAACGACGCGACCAGGTCTTGATGACCGCACGCTTTTCAGAAGCACGTGCTTCTTCAGCCTTCTTAAGAAGGTAGCCATCAACAAACGGGCCTTTCCAGACAGAACGTGGCATGTCTCGCGGCTCCTCTAGCGTTTCGCGTTACGGCGACGGATGATCAAACGATCCGTTGCCTTGTTTTTACGGGTTTTCGGTCCACGGGTCTTCTTACCCCATGGCGTCACAGGATGACGACCACCGGAAGACTTACCCTCACCACCACCATGCGGGTGATCGACCGGGTTCATAACAACACCACGAACTGTTGGGCGACGGCCCTTGTGGCGCGTACGGCCAGCTTTCGACAGAACTTGGTTCATATTATCTGGGTTAGACACAGCACCGATCGACGCAAGGCATGTATCGAGAACCATACGAAGCTCGCCAGACGCAAGCTTGATCTGGGCATAACCGCCATCACGACCCACAAGCTGAGCATAGGTACCCGCAGAGCGCACCATTTGCGCACCCTTTTGAGGCTTAAGCTCAATATTGTGGATGATCGTACCAACCGGAATATTCTTCAAAGGAAGCGTATTACCCGGCTTGATGTCAGCCGTTTTAGACGTGATGACCGTGTCACCAATCTGCAAACGTTGTGGCGCAATGATGTAAGACAGCAAGCCGTCTTCATATTTGATCAGCGCGATAAAGGCTGTGCGGTTTGGGTCATACTCCAAACGCTCAACAACGGCTGGGATATCCCAACGGTTACGCTTGAAATCGACCTTACGGTACAGTTTCTTTGCGCCACCACCGATGTGACGCGATGTGATGCGACCACGGTTGTTACGTCCACCTGATTTGGTGAGACCCTCAGTCAGAACCTTTACCGGACGACCCTTGTGAAGGTCAGAACGGTCCACCAGCACAAGCTGACGGCGGCCTGGAGAGGTTGGGTTGAATGTCTTCAATGCCATCTTATCAGCTCCTTACAGGCCCGTCGAAATATCGACAGATTGGCCTTCGGCGAGCGTAACAATCGCTTTTTTGACGTCATTACGACGACCCGCGACACCGCGGAAGCGCTTGGTTTTACCCTTTTGGACCAGCGTGTTTACTTTTGTGACGTTCACTTTGAACAAAGTTTCAACAGCTTCTTTGATCGCAGCTTTATCTGCAGTCTTCGTCACTTCGAAAACGATCTTGTTTTCCTCCGCAACCAACGTGGATTTCTCCGTGATGATTGGACGAACAAGAACGTCATAATGATGTGGCTTTGGATCGGCCATGATTAGTTAGCCTCCTTGGCGCGCTTTGCGAGAATACGCGCAGCGTAATCCCGATCGACTTTAGAACGCGGGGCTCCACCATCGATCATTTCTTTAGCTTGAGCGACCCACTCTTCACGTGCCGCACGCTCTGTGAGGCCAGCAGCCTCCAAAACAGTATTACGATCCGCATCAGATAGCGCAGCAAAACCGGTCAATGTACCAACCTTCGCCTGACGAAGAACCTTCGCAGACTTAGGCCCAACACCGTCGATCAACTGAATGTCATCGACAAAGCTCTCCTTGGAGAAAGGAGACGCCGCAACCAGCGTGCCGTCAAAGCGAGCCTTGATGGCCTCGGCAGCCTCTTTCGTCAGCACCAAAGTGCGACGACGCAAAACGTCATAGACATTCAAGCCGGCAACTGGAAGCACATCAACATTCGGGATATTGCGTGCCGCTTTGGCGAAATTTTCTTCTACAGAAACACCGGAGATGATCAGCGCGTTCTCGATACCGAGCCCAGCAAATTGACCCGCAAGCTCTTTTGTCTTCGGAGCAGATAGCTCAGCGCTATCCAGAACCAGAACCGCATTCTCCTTCACTTTGGAAGACAATGCGTGAGCCAGCGCCAACTTACGAACCTTTTTAGGCAAGCCGTGCGCATGACTACGAACCTTAGGGCCGTGAGCAACACCACCACCTACAAAGATCGGCGCGTTGCGCGAACCGTGGCGTGCACCACCTGAACCTTTTTGACGGATGTATTTCTTTGTTGTCCGGGACACCTCAGAACGCGTTTGCGTTTTGTGTGTACCAGCCTGACGCTTGGCAAGTTGCCAGCGAACAGTGCGATGCAGGATATCTGAACGGATATCTTCGATACCGAAAATCGCATCATCTAGAGCGACCTTCCCAGCATCTTTACCTGCAAGAGTTTTGACTGCGAGTTCCATTATTCAGCGTCCTTACGGAGTTTAGCGAGCAAGTCTTTGTCGACCTGCGCACGCGGCTCACCGCCAGCGAGCATTTCATTTGCCTGAACGACCCACTCCTGCTCGACCGCCTGATCAGCAACACCCAACTCACCGAGCAGAGCATCACGATCAGCATCAGACAGAGCGACGAGAGCTGACAAAGTCGCAACGCCCTTCTCTGCGAGCTGCTCGGTCGTCTTAGGACCAATACCGTCAATCAATTGGATGTTATCGATAGGATCACCGCTAACCGCCGGGGCCGCATCGGCTTTCGCTGGCTTAGCAGCAGCCTCTGGAGCCTTGAATGAACCCGCCTCTGGCGCATCTGGATGAATAGCCTTTTTCACAGCATCGCGCACTTCAACATACGTGCCGTCGTGACCCGGGATAGCACCCTTAACAAGGATAAGACCACGATCAGCGTCAGTGCGAACAACTTCCAAATTCTGGATCGTCACGCGCTCTTGCCCGTAATGACCAGCCATTTTCTTGTTCTTAAACACGCGACCCGGATCTTGGCACTGGCCCGTAGAACCGTGCGAACGGTGAGAGATTGAAACACCGTGCGTGGCGCGCAGACCACCAAAGTTCCAGCGCTTCATCGCACCCGCAAAACCCTTACCGATCGTAAGGCTGGACACGTCGATTTTCTGACCCGGCACAAAGTGATCCGCAACAACTGTAGCGCCAATCTCTGGCAGCTCACCATTTACGCGGAATTCCTTCAGCTTGCGCTTGGGCGCAACACCAGCTTTAGCGAATTGACCGCGGAGCGCCTTGGACGTGCGCTTCGCCTTCTTTTCGCCAGCACCCATGATCACAGCCGTGTAACCATCCGTGCGGGTGACATCGCCACCCTTCTTTGTTTTCACTGCGCGCTCTTCTTCAGTACGCAAGCCAACAACCTGACAGTCATCAAGAGACAGAACAGTCACGGGGACGTGACGACCAACCTCATCAAAGACGCGTGTCATGCCGAGCTTACGGGCGAGAACACCAGTACGGGAAGCAGGCAAAGCCATTAGCGACCTCCCTCAAGCTTGATCTCAATACCAACGCCAGACGACAGATCGAGCTTCATAAGCGCATCAACCGTCTGCGGTGTCGGGTCAACAATATCGAGAATACGCTTGTGCGTTCTGATCTCGAATTGCTCACGTGATTTCTTATTAACATGGGGCGAGCGGTTAACCGTGAAACGCTCAATGCGTGTCGGAAGCGGGATCGGGCCCTTAACTTCGGCGCCAGTACGCTTGGCTGTATTCACAATCTCTTTCGCCGACATGTCGAGGGCACGATGATCAAAGGCCTTTAGCCTGATCCGGATATTTTGTCGTTCCATCTCTCGTCCGTCCACACAAAAAACTGAAAGCCCAATAAGGCGACCCCAATCATCGGAGCGCCCGGCCTCAGTGTGATTCAAATTGTCAGTTTCAAAGGAGCGTTCGCTGTTTTAGAAGCGCAGCCATCCTGTCGAAGACGTGCTTCTATGGGA
>JBOEGK010000040.1:0-33573 GCA_050633385.1 Hyphomonas sp. | reverse complement strand
TCCAAGCATGAGGCACAACATCTCCCGACGGATCACCTTCATCAGGTAAACTGAGCGCGACTAACTCTGAGGGATGCTCTGCGGAGGCAACCGCGATGACTATAAATTGACGCCCGTCATGCAGATATGTCATTGGGGCATTGCTTGTTCTTTCGGGCAACTCAAAGGCATGCACGACATTGCCCGAATTTTTGTCATAGGCCCTCAAAAGCGGCCCACCCGGGTCACCAAATAGATTACCTGACTCAGCAAGAAAAACGAGATCGCCCGTCATCAATGGACTCGGCCTGATATCGATTTGCCCCATCGCATCAAAGTCGAGATCTAATCCTTGCAGTGCCTCATGTTCACGGATCCAATTCGGTGCTCCGCCAATGGGCATGCTCCAAGTATGGTGGCCAGTATTCATATCTGTCGCCGTTACAAAACTGTAGGGCGGTTTCAGTATCGGCAGACCTTGTGGGCCAGGCACACGCCCCGTTGGCAAGCGCAGATAATCCCAATTGGTTTTGTCCTCATCAGGAATTCCCAGCCCTGCCACGAAAGCGGAATTGCGGTTCGGCACGAACATCTGCCCCGAAACAGGATCAAACGCTCCACCATTCCAATTCGAGCCACCGCCATAACTCGGCTCAACCCACGTTCCCTTTGTTCCGTCCTCCGTCACGGTCGAGGGTGGGGTGTACATTGGCCCGCGAACATAATTCTCGGCAATTGCGAGTGCCTCAGCCTTCAATTCAGGTGTAAAGTCGATCAAGCGATCCTCACTATACCCCAATGGCAAATAATGTTCCGGCAATGTAGGAAAAGGCTGCGTAGGCGACGTGCGCTCACCGGGCACTGTTGATTGCGGAACGGGACGCTCTTCGATCGGCCAGATTGGCGCACCCGTTTCCCGATTGAAGACAAAACTCATCCCCTGCTTGGTCACCTGCGTCACAGCAGGGATCGTCTCGCCATCGATCACGATGTCATGCAGGATCGGCGCGGCTGGTGGATCATAATCCCACAACCCATGATGCACCATTTGGAAGTGCCAAACACGCTCACCCGTGGCACCGTTCAAACAAACAATCGATTGGCTGAACAGATTATCGCCTTTTCGTTGTCCACCATAGAAATCATGGCTTGGCGCCTCAATCGGCAAATAGACGTAGCCACGCTCAGTATCGACGCTCATCATCGACCAGACGCCCGTATTGCCTGTATAAGACCAACTCTCATCTTCCCAAGTCTCATGACCATACTCGTCGAGTTGCGGGATGGTATGGAACGTCCAGAGCAGTTCGCCCGTGCGCACATCGAAGCCGCGGATGTGCCCGGGCGTCGCCTCTTTATCCTTAGACGTTATATCTGCGACGACCTGTGCAACCACAACGTCACCCACAATAGCTGGCGGCGAAGACGAGCCAACGAAAGGCACTTCAGCGTCATCCGGCCTCAATTTCTCACGCAGCAGCACAGTCCCATTGTCGCCGAATGCTACGTCGGCTTTGCCCGTCTCCGCGTCAATGGACAATAGCCGCCCATCACGCGTATTGTGAAAAAGGCGCTTCTGTTCTCCATCGGTCCAATATCCCACAGCGCGGCTGGAAATCGCCTCGCTGCGCCCCTTGATCACTTGTGGATCAGGATCATAAACCCAAACAGTCTCGCCCGTAGACGGATTAAGCGCAACAACCTGGTTCACTCCGGCAGGTACGTATAGCATACCATCGACGTAGATTGGCGTACCTTTCATGTTGATGTCAGGTCGGGTTTCCCATGGCGGAGCCTGCCAGCGCCAAACGATCTTCAAGTCATCAACAGTATCGGCATTTATTTGCTTAAGGGGACTAAAACGCTGAAAACTGGGATCACCACCCCATGTCATCCATTCGCCATTGTAGACGGTGTTGTCTTGATTGACAGCAACTACGCCAGCGTCCGCCTCCACATCACCTTCAGCGCAAGCGCTGATTATGAGGGGAAACAGTAATGCACCGCCGACGATAACCCTCTTCAAATGAGTCGATATCATTATTCCTTCGCCTCTAGCTCGACACCGAGTGTATTCACGGCAAGACTATTCATAGAATAAACACCGACAGTATAGACGATCTCTACCAGCTCCTTACGAGACTGTGTTTCCGACAATTCGGCCCAAACATCATCAGTTATAAATGCTTCACGGCGCAAATCCTCGGCCGCGCGCAGGATCAATGCATCCTCATCGGACCATCCGTGTGCCGTTGAACCAACCCGTACGCGCGCGATCTCAGCCTCGCTCAAGCCCGCCTTCTTCGCCTTGTGAGAATGATGGACAAACACATATTCAGCGTCGAGCAAAGCGGCTGTCCGCAAGATCAACAATTCCCGTTCGCGCGGGCTGATGACAGTTTTCTTATTGATGTAGTCTCCAAGATCAGCCCGTGGGCCATAGAGCAGAGGGCTATTGAGCATAACACGATGAAAGTTCGGAACTTGGCCTTTGGGGGTAAATCGAGCTGCAATGAGTGCTTTTTGGTTGTCATTCATATCAGCGAACTGCAATGGTCTCATGCGCGGAGATGTGGGTTCGCTCGCGTCAGCATACTCGGCCAACGGTGGCAATGGTAGATCAGTGGGCAGCCTAAATTCAAGAATCTCATCAAGCTGAATACCGAAAGAATTAAGCGCCATAGATACAAGTTGATATTGGGCGGCCGTAAACAGCAGCTCTACTTTCTGCTCATCAGAGTAAGTCTTACTCAGCGCGGCCCAAGTTGTGTCGCTTATCGTGCCATCATAGCGCAATTCGTCCACCATATGAATAACCGCCTGATCAGTTTCGCTCCATCCATTGGCGTCAGGACCGACTGCAATACGGCGAATTTCCTCGGGCGAAAAACCGTAAGAATCGTGAGCAATCCTTGCATGTTGCGCCCATTCATATTCCGCCTGACACAGCCACCCCATTCGCAACATCGCGATTTCTCGGTGGCGCGGATCGATTGTTGACCCACTCAACATAATCTGCCCCAATGGGGACCACGCATTGTAGAGCTCAACATGATGCGCCAACGTTTTGTAGAGATTAAAGTCGGCGCGACTTTCCAGCATTTTTTGCTGTGCGGGGGTCAGATTGTTTTTATCGATCAGAGGAATACGCTGATAAGTCGGCCTCGGGTTGAACGCATGTGCTTCCACCGATTGTGTAGTCACATTTTGTCGGTGGTCTTTGCCACTCGCCCCAACGCAACTCACCAAACCAATTGATGATATTGCTAACACTGCGTTTTTGATCAGCTGCATTCTTCCTCCTCAGTTTTTTCGACCACGATTTAGGCCACTTTTTTAGACCAAAGCTTCAATTGGCGAGCTTTGTATCAATTCATACATCGATATAGCTCTCAATTACAACGACCGCCTCAAACATCATCTCTTTACCCGAGATCGATCATGCCTTCTGATCGATGCCAATGAGTTGCAATGACGATTCCCTTCCCCGCAATGCTCGATTGTGAGCTTGAGCTCCAAAATATGGTGATTTGGTTCAACTACGGGATAATACGGAGGTCTGACATGCAATTGTTGCTATACTCGCGCTGAACCTTGTAAACTGACATATGGTGATGCCGTGCCCGCAGCTAAGCAGATCTCGAGAAAAATAAACTCAACGTCCTCCCGTAATGAGGGCTTATCCTTACTCGTGGCGAATAATCAGACCTCGCGGTCAGTTCTAGCTCTCTCGGCTGCAGCCCAACTGGTTGGCGAAGGACTCAGTCGTCTTGAGATCGTTCAGGTTGTTGATCCGCGAAAATCACGCGAAGAGGTGCAAGGAATTTTAGAACAATTGGAAAAATCCACTCAAGGCAAGCTCCCTGATAACCCCGGGCAAGTAACGCTCACTATTAAAGGGTATCCTGACTATTTAGAAAATGAGGACACAGCTAAAGCCCAAGCATTGCGAGATTTTTCAAGAGAGTCGACGAGCGATTTGCTCATCATCGGGCGCCACGCCGCAAAATCGTCTGGACACAGTTTTATGGGCACTATGTCTGCACGGCTTCTCGAACAACCGGGCTGCCCAGTTTTGGTTGCAGTTAACACCCCCCCGCGACCATATACACATATCGCAATCGCGGTAGATTTTTCTATAGCATCACCGGCGATACTTAGAGCAGTTGAGACCTTACTGCCTCCGTGCAAAGTTACACTTATACACGTGCTTTCGAAAGACTCATTAGAGGTTCGAACGAAGGCTCAAGCCGAGCTATCTTCGTTAGCCCAAAATCTATCCAATGCAGAATTTTCAGTCTCACAGAGGTTCGGGATTGGTCGCCCGGCTCAGGCTCTCAACTCTATTATAGTTGACGCCAATATCGATCTCCTTGTTATGGGTACGCACGGCCGCACTGGTCTTCAAAAAGTTCTTCTCGGGAGTGTCTCTCAAGAACTAATCGACAACCCGCCTTGCGACGTTCTGGCTGTATTTCCAGAGTAGTTTTGACTGAGATTAAGTCTAGTTTTCGAGGAATCAGTTTTGGACGCTCACGGACATGCCCTTCTGATTAAGGACGTTATCGTATTTTTGATCGCAGCTGGAATTGTTGTTCCAGCATTGCGAGCAGTAAAAATCCCAACGGTCGCGGGCTTTTTGTTAGCCGGCATTTTGTTAGGGCCATATGGACTGGCACAGCTCAGTGTCAGGTGGCCAATTCTTGAGTATTTTACACTCAGTGACATAGAGACAGCAAAACCTTTCGCCGAACTGGGTGTGCTCACTCTTCTATTTTTACTCGGTTTGGAGTTGTCTTTCGAAAAACTGTGGGCGTGGCGCAGGATCGTTTTCGGTGCCGGGCTATTGCAAGTCACACTTAGTACTGTGTTGATCGCATCCGCTTGTAGCCTGGCCGGTTTGGGATTGACCCCCTCTATACTGATCGGTCTCGCCCTAGCATTGTCCTCCACAGCGGTCGTAATGCAACTACTTACCACGGCGCATCAGGCGGCAACCCCCATCGGACGGACCGCATTGGGTATACTCCTACTGCAAGACATTCTCGTGGCACCCATTTTGATTTTCGCAGGTTTCATGGACCGTGATATCGGTGGTGATATTTTAGGTGTCCTCTCTCAGGCTCTATTGGAAGGCTTGCTCGCTATCGCCGGTATTTTTATCGTCGGCAGATTTTTGCTTCGACGACTGTTTCACCTCGCCGTGCAGGCTGGCGGTCGAGATTTCCTTCTCGCCATTACTCTGTTGACGGTCGTTGGCGCTGCCGTCGCCAGTGGTTCAGCGGGACTTTCAATCGCGCTTGGTGCATTTCTCGCAGGACTACTACTCGGTGAGACGGAATTCAAACACCAAACAGAAGTGGATCTCGAACCTTTCAAGGGTTTGTTGCTGGGACTATTCTTCGTCACAGTCGGAATGTCGATGAATCTTGCCGTAATGAAATCCGAGTGGGCATTGGTTCTCACTTGTGTTGCCGGACTATGGGCACTCAAAGCAATCGCAAATTTCATCAGCATCAGGTTAACCATAGGGAAATCCAGCACTGCGATCGAGGCAGCTTTGCTCCTGGCGCCCGCGGGAGAATTTGCATTCGTCATACTGGCATCGGTCGGTATGACCGGCATACTTGAGGAATCGACCTCCACACTTGTCACTGCAGTTGCCGGTCTATCGATGCTTCTGACACCCGTGAGCTGGATAGTAGGCCAAAAATTAGCACAGCTTCTTCAAAAAGAAGAGGACACTCAACCACTACCCGACGCTTTGTCGAAAGCTGACGGCCATATCATCATCGCAGGGTTCGGGCGCGTCGGACATTCGGTTGCGAGAATATTGGAGCAGGAAAATGCGACATTCATCGCACTCGATAACCAAGCCTCCCTTGTAAACTCTGATCGCCGATATAGAAAAAATGTTTTCATCGGAGACGCCGGACGCGAAGAAGTACTCAACAGCGTCGGATTGAGTAAAGCGTTGATGCTTATCGTCACATTGGACAGTATTTCAGTCACAGAAAAAATAGTTCGACTAGCCAGAAAAAAGAGACCTGCGATGCCCATAGTCGTGCGAGCTCGAGATGCTGAACATGCAGATAGAGTCTATAAAGCCGGTGCAACATTCGTCGTTCCGGACGCAGTTGAAGCAGGGCTCCAAATGTCAGCTCGGGCTTTGACAGAGATCGGATACCAAGAATCTTCTGTACGCGACCTAATCGCGGCGCATCGTCAAGAGAGTTATGTGTCGTTCAGTGAATAGATTGCGTCACCGAACCTCCCTTGAGCCGATATAAGATAAATCAATTCTCAACGACCAGTTATAGTTCGCCATCGCACTTATTGTCGCGGCCAATGAAACTTATATGATTCCGCTAATGCGCTTTATGACGCCAGAAAAATCCAAGTTGCCGTATCCACTCTGTTCAAAATCTTCATATATACTTTCTGCCATTTTCCCAAGCGGGATTACCGCCTGTGAAAAATCCGCTGCGGCAGAGGCAAGATGCAAGTCTTTTAACATCATCGCTACGGCAAAACCAGGCTGATAGTCTCGATTAGATGGAGAGCTAGCAACCGGGCCTGGCGCAGGGCAATAACTAGTCATACTCCAGCACTGCCCTGAAGATACGGACGAAATATCATAGAAAGTTTGCGCATCCAGCCCCAACCGCTCTGCTAGATTGAAAGCCTCAGCCGTTCCAATCATCGAAATACCCAACAACATATTGTTTGCTATTTTCGCCGCCTGCCCGTTTCCATTGCCCCCCGCATGAAAAATATTCTCTCCCATATCCTCCAATAATGGACGCGCTTTGGAGAATGCATCCGGTGAACCGCCACACATAAACGTCAAAGTACCGGCCTGCGCACCAGCGGTTCCCCCAGACACTGGAGCGTCAATCATTTCAAACCCTGCTGCGGCAGCCTTCTCTGCAGCATTGCGTGCATCATCAACGGCTATCGTAGAGCAATCCAAAAACAATGCACCTTTTGGTGCTTGAGTTGCAACGCCATCACTTCCAAAATACACTTCGAGAACCGCTGCGCCACTTGGCAACATCGTAATAATTACATCAGCATCAGACACAGCCGCGGCAGCACTTCCCGCGCCTACGGCCCCATACATCTCTGCACTCGCAACGGCGTCCCTATTTAAGTCGAACGCTCGAACCTGATGCCCTGCTTTCACAAGATTTTGGCACATCCCTGCACCCATATTTCCGAGACCTATGAAACCAATGTTTGTCATTTATCAGCCCTCTGATTTATTAATTTGTCTAAGCACATTGAGTTTACACTATTACAGTTGTTGCCGTTTAATATCTCTGGCCACAATCACACGCATAATTTCGTTGGTTCCTTCGAGGATTTGATGCACCCGCAAATCCCTGACTATTCGCTCAACCTCATAGTCTGCCAGATACCCATATCCGCCATGAATTTGGAGTGCGTCGTTAGCCACCTTAAATCCAGTGTCAGTGACAAATCTCTTCGCCATTGCGCAAAACCGTGTTGCATCACCCGCTTTTCGGTCTAGGCGTTGCGCAGCTGCATATAGCAAAGAGCGACTAGCCTGCAATTCAGTTTCCATATCCGCCAATTTAAACTGCGTGGCCTGAAAATCAAAAATGGCGTGTCCAAACTGCTTCCGATCTTTTGCATAAGCGCAAGCGCGCTCGAAGGCATCTTGTCCCCCGCCTAGGGAACATGCAGCAATGTTCAATCGCCCTCCATCCAGCCCAGCCATCGCATACCTGAAGCCTTCACCTTCTGGTCCGACTCTATTTGCAATGGGTATGCGGCACTCGTCAAAACTCACAACAGACGTCGGCTGCGCTCGCCATCCCATTTTTTCTTCATTTTTCCCGAAGGAAAGGCCAGCCGCCCCATTCTCTACAACGAAAGCGGAAATTCCGTTCGCACCGTCATCAGACGTGCGTGCCATAACCAAATATATGTCAGAAAACCCGCCGCCAGAGATAAATGCTTTCGACCCGTTGAGGATATACTCATCGCCCTCCCTTCGAGCACTGGTTCGAAGACTGGCAGCGTCCGATCCGGCACCTGCCTCGGTTAGGCAGTACGAAGCAAGTAACTCTGCACACGTTAATTTCGGCAGATAGCGCGCCCGCAATTCATCACTTCCAAAATGATCTATCATCCACGTCGCCATATTGTGGATTGATAAGAATGACGCATGACTGACGCACCCTTTCGACAACTGCTCAAAGATCAAAACGGCATCCAAGCGACCCAATCCAGAACCACCAAATTGCTCTTGCGAATAAATTCCAGCAAACCCCAATGTTCCCAGCTCACGCAGCATCGACCGATCTAGACATTTTTCATGCTCCCACCGGGCTGCGTTAGGACGCAATCGTTCTCGTGAGAAATTCTCCGCGAGATCGGTTATCATTTTTTGTTCTTCATTCAACATCGGACTAAACCCACTATTTTCATGAAAAGAGGCGTTCACCGAGGCACAAATTTGACGACGACGAACGCCTCAACGCACCTGCGAGTTGGAAGGTCAATCACAGGGACGATCCATTGGCTTCATGCATCTCTAAATTTTGGTACACGCTTGTCAGAAAAGGCAGCCATCCCTTCCTTTTGATCTTGCGTCCCAAACAACCCTTGGAAAAGTCGCCTTTCAAATCGCACCCCTTCCGTGGTCGGCAGCTCAACTGCGCGACCAACCATCTCTTTGGCCGCCATCAAGGAAGGGATAGAAAACTCAGAGATTTCTTGCGCGACGGTTAGAGCGTCATCCATTAACTCGTCATGCGCAATCACACGAGAAACAAGGCCAATACGCTCTGCTTCCGCCGCGTCGATCATACGACCAGTCAACACCATATCCATCGCTTTTGCTTTGCCGATGGCCTTTGTTAAACGAATGGAACCACCCATGCCCGGCGTAACGCCTAATTTAATTTCGGGCTGACCAAACTTGGCTTTATCTGAGGCAACAATGATGTCACACATCAAAGCGAGTTCACATCCTCCCCCCAGCGCGAAACCATTCACGGCGGCAATGACAGGTTTACGGCAGGCCGCGAAGCGATCCCATCCTGCGAAATAGTCTTCAACATACATGTCGGAAAAACTTTGAGGTTGCATCTCTTTGATGTCTGCCCCCGCAGCGAATGCGCGTCCCGCACCCGTCAGCACACTTACAGCGACCTGCGTGTTGCGATCAATTTCTGAAAACAAACTCGCAACCTCTGACATCACTTCAGCATTTAAGGCATTCAAACTATCCGGCCGGTTCAGCGTTATGATCGCAACTCGACCATGCCGCTCATAGGTCAGCGTATTGTAAACTGTCATGCGGCTTACTCCATCGTTGGAATGATAAAGGCTTGATCACCAACATCGCCATCTGGCCAGCGCTGAGTCACCGTTTTGATCTTTGTCCAGAACCTCACGCCCTCTGGGCCGTGCTGATTGGTGTCACCAAAGGCAGACCGCTTCCAACCGCCAAATGTGTGATAACTTACCGGCACAGGAATAGGCACGTTAACCCCCACCATGCCAACATTCACCTGCGCCGCAAATTCGCGTGCTGCACGTCCATTGCTAGTAAAAATAGCAACGCCATTCCCATATTGATGGTTGCTGGGTAGAGCCGCTGCTTCTTCCAATGTGTCTACACGCACTACTTGGAGCACGGGTCCAAATATCTCTTCTTTGTACGACTGCATATGCGGTTTTACATTGTCAAACAGGCTAGGCCCAATGAAAAACCCGCCCTCGTGCCCTTGCAAGGTATGCCCCCGCCCATCAAGCTTCAAATCAGCACCTTCATCGACACCCATGCGAATGTAATCTTCAACCTTTGCTTTGTGTGCAGCTGAAACAACAGGCCCATAATGCGCATCCGCATCGGTGGAAACACCAACCTTTAAACTACGCGCTGCGTCTAACATGCGCTCGACGAATTCATCGCCCGTTTTCTGCCCCACAGTTACGGCCACCGGCAGTGCCATGCATCGTTCACCAGCCGATCCATACGCCGCGCCGACGATGTCTTTGACGGCCTGCTCCATATTGCAATCCGGCATGATAATACCATGGTTTTTCGCACCACCCATTGCTTGAACACGTTTACCATTTGCCGTTCCGGTCGCGTAAACATATTGAGCAATATCAGACGAACCGACAAAGCTTACCGCTTTCACATCGGGATGCTTTAAAATTGCGTCAACGGATGACTTGTCCCCATGCACAACATTCAAGACGCCCTTTGGAGCACCAGCCTCATAAAACAACTCGGCCAATCGCACAGGAACCGACGGGTCTTTTTCAGATGGTTTTAAAACAAACGTGTTGCCACAGGCGATTGCCACAGCAAACATCCAGCAAGGGATCATCGCCGGAAAGTTAAACGGTGTGATACCAGCGCATACACCCAAAGGCTGCCGCATGGAATATACATCGATACCGGGACCAGCCCCTTCAGTATACTCACCTTTCTGTAAATGCGGGATACCGCAGGCAAATTCAACAACATCAATTCCGCGCTGAACATCGCCCCGAGAATCCGCCACGACCTTGCCATGCTCTGCTGACAGCAATTCTGATAACTCATCAATGTTCTGCTCAAGCAATGTCTTAAAGTTAAACAGAATACGTGCGCGACGTTGAGGATTGGTAGCCGACCATGCTGGCAAAGCCTCTTTCGCAGCCTGAACAGCCACATCCACTTCAGAATCGGTGGCGAGCGAAACTTTGGCCTGCACCTCTCCAGTATTTGGATTGTAAATATCGCTCGTTCGACTGGAATCACCTTCAAAAGTGTTTCCAGCAATGAAATGATGGACGCTGCGCACAGTGCATTCTCCCATAAGTGTATACTTTGAGCGTAAGACTAAGCACCAAAATAATGCGGGTAAACACCAAGAATCGCAGGTGACACCTGCGATAATGCAGCTTATAATTCAATCATGAATTGGGATGACTTAAAAATATTTCTGGATGTAACGCGCCGACAAAAGCTAGAGGGCACGGCGGCTCACTTACATGTCGATGCCACAACGATCAGCCGGCGTATCAAACGCCTTGAACAGGATTTAGGAGAAACTCTGTTCGAGCGCACACGCCGCGGCCATATTCTCACGCCGGCCGGTGAACAATTGGCGATGCAAGTTGAAGCTATGGAGTCCGTATCCCTCGATATACGCTCAAGAACCCCCGCCGAACAAAGCGCGGAAGGGCGGATTCGACTAGGCGTCACCGAGGGCTTAGGCTCCGCAATGATTGCACCTGCGCTGAAACAATTCAGGGAACAACACCCCAAAATAGATATTGATCTTGTCGCTCTCTCCGGGTTTGTCAGCGTTCCCAAACGGCAAGCTGATATGTCAATTCTCTTGACGCGCCCGAACACAGGCCGCCTAAAAATACGCAAGCTTTCAGACTATACGCTTCGTCTATATGCCACGCGCGACTACCTCGAAAAAACACCTCCCATAAAGTCACGATCGGACCTGCAAGATCATACGCTTGTGGGCTACGTAGACGACCTGATATATTCGGCGCAACTCCGCTACTTCGATGAGCTCTTACCCGGCCTGACGCCACAAATCTGCAGCACAAGCATCGTTGCACAACTTGAAATAATAGCGTCCGGCGCTGGAGTAGGAATCGTACCTGCCTTTATGGCGCGACAAAAACCCCACCTTATCGAGGTTCTTCCCGCCGATATTTCGGTCACGCGTTCATTTTGGTTGGCCGTGCATGAGGATGTGGCGACGTTAACCCGCAACCGCCTTATGGTCGACTTTTTAGCTAAACTGCTGAGCACTTTGGAAGTATGATTAACCCGTTATTCCACCAGACAGATATCCGCTCACAAATGAATCCACTAAACCCAAAATCTGTGCATTAGAGCTGCCTGAAAACTTCATCTGAGCGACAACACGAGCGCAGCCCATAATCATTTCTCCCGCCAATTCTGGGCAAACGCCTTCCCCAATTGATCCATCTTGAATTCCGCGAGAAACTAAATCACCAATTTTGGACACGGTCGCGCGGTGAAACTCCCTATATGCTGGCCAGCAATCTTGTTTGGCCGCCGCACTCCACTGCATCCACACATGCACATACTGGTCAAAGTCATCAATCGCTTTTGAAAATGATATTATCATTGAGCGGATGGCATCAGCACCGGACTCATCAGTTCTGGCAACCCGTGGCTCAACAAAATCCTCGATCAAAAATCGACCGACTTCTGTCAGAACCATATCTACGAGGTCTTGGCGTGTAGGAAAATAGTGAAACGTCGTTGCAACAGAAACGCCTGCAGCTGCAGCCAAATCCTTATGAACAGCCTCACCTATGCCCTTATCTGCAAATACGTGAACTGCCATACTAAGCAATTGATCGCGCCGCTCTACCGGCGACATTCTTGCAGCCCGTTTCGATCCGGCGCTCCCGCTCTTTACAGGCGCATTCTTGGATATCATTAAAAGCTATTCCCGCACTAAGTCACATTTTCCATTGATTTAACGTAGTCTCACTCAAGAGCCTAACGGGAATAACCTCAATCAACCATCGCTTGTCAAACCGTTCACACCGTTTGAAACTAACCTTAAAACTCAAACGGTCTCGTACGCGCGATCAGCCATCGTATTGAGGTTCAGCGTTTCCGTCGCAATATCCAACACTTCTTTGCACCCTTTTGGGGGACGTAGATTGATAGGATTATACCAAGGACTAAACGCTCGGAGCACACGCGGTAATACGAACACCACCATACCCGAATAAGAACGAAACTTTCGCCACTTACCTTTTATTCCTGAATCGATACGCCCGGCTTTAACATCTTCACGCAGCATATACTCGCTAAGTGGAATAACGAAGCTCAACAAGTGCGACAGCGCAAAAATAATGCCTTTCACGCGCTTAAACCAACTGCCATAGAGCGATTCAACAACATTAAACGCGCAGCATCTGTGCTCATATTCCTCAGCAAGGTGCCATCTCCATAGAGAGAGAGTCACTAAGTCGGTGCCACCATCCTTCAATCGCTTATTGGCCTGTACAAGAAAATACTCAGCCAGAATAGGGCCAACGGTTTCAAACCCTTCTGCATAATGCATGCAGAAGTCTAAATCCTTCTCCTTTTTAAAGGCCTGATACTCCTTTTTCAGTTTGTCGATATAACGATCAGCCTCGGGATAATAGCCACTGGCTTTAACAACGCGATTAAACTTCAGATGAGCAAGCGTATGGTTTTGCTCTTGCTTCACAAACAAATCACAGTCCGCGATCAAATCTGGGCGATCCTTAGGCAGATAGTCCTTCGCATCCGCCAACGCTTGAATCAGATGCCCCTCCAACAAAGGCAGCCCAAGGCTCACCGCATTCCAAAATTGCGCAAGTTCTGGGTCTTTCTCGATCCACTGAATTTTCGCTTTGGAAAAATCGCCCTCAATCCGGCGCACGATGAGGTCAGGCGTTGTCGCGCTCATAACATGATCCCTGCTTATAGCTTTCATGATCAGAGTGATTTATATTGATAAATTTGTCAATAGGATTTTGGGTGTATTCTCAATTGACCAATGTCGCTTCTGTTTTGGCCGCAACCTCTTCCATCGCGACATCGGGCGCCAGTTCAATGATTTTCAAACCGCCAGGCACCACATCCATCACACATAGGTCAGTAATAATACGATCAACCACGCCTGCCCCTGTCAGAGGTAAGGAGCATTTTTTCAAGATTTTAGATTCCCCCTTTTTGTTGGCATGATCTGAGATCACAACAATCCGCTGCACACCGGCCACCAAATCCATTGCTCCACCCATACCTTTCACCAACTTCCCTGGAATCATCCAATTGGCGAGGTCTCCATTCTCGGCCACCTCCATAGCGCCTAGAATAGCAATATTGATATGCCCCCCACGGATCATTGCAAAGCTAGTTGCGCTGTCAAAAAAGCTCGTGCGCGGTAGCGTTGTAATTGTTTGCTTACCGGCATTGATCAAATCTGCATCCTCCTCGCCTTCAAATGGAAAGGGCCCCATACCGAGCATGCCATTCTCGGACTGCAACGTCACATCCATGCCCTCCGGAATATGATTGGCCACCATGGTGGGGATGCCAATACCCAAGTTCACATAGAACCCATCTTCCAACTCTTTCGCCGCACGTGCGGCCATCTCATCGCGTGTCCAAGGCATTAGATCGTCTCCCGCTTGCGTGTAGTGCGTTGCTCAATTCGCTTCTCAAAGGTGGCCTTCACCACCCGCTGAATAAACACACCCGGCGTGTGTATATAATCCGGATCAAGATCACCGCTTGGCACTAATTCTTCAACCTCGACCACCGTCACCTTGCCTGCCATCGCCATGGGTGGATTAAAGTTGCGCGCCGTTTTATTATAAATCAAATTGCCCTGCGTATCGGCCTTCTCGGCTTTCACGATTGACAAATCAGCCACCAATCCAGTTTCAAGAATATAGGTTTCACCCTCAAACTCACGGTGCTCTTTTCCTTCAGCCACCAAAGTACCAACCCCGGTCTTGGTATAAAATCCTGGGATACCCGCGCCTCCTGCCCGGCAGCGCTCTGCTAAAGTGCCCTGCGGGTTAAACTCCAGTTCCAATTCACCAGACAGATATTGGCGCTCAAACTCTTTATTCTCGCCGACATAAGAAGCGATCATTTTTTTGATCTGACGCGTCTGCAACAAAAGCCCCAGTCCGAAGTCATCCACCCCCGCATTGTTGGCGATTACGGTTAGATCCTTCACACCTAGCTCTCTCAGGGCCAGAATGAGGTTTTCCGGAATTCCGCACAGCCCAAAACCACCTGCCATTATAGTCATGCCATCAAAGCATAGTCCTTCGAGCGCTTCCGCCGCCGTTTTGTAAACCTTGTTCGCCACGTTACCTTATGCCTCTCTATTCTCAATTCGGCGCGATCTATTAAGTTCACTATGAAACCAAAATTCATGGCACCGAAGTACAAAAAGAAGCACCGCTGGGTTCGGAAGTCCCTAGCCCAGCGATGCAGTTCACCAATGGCACCGGAGGAGCGCACATCGACTGATGTAGGATCTAGCTAACCTCAAAAGCAATAACTCGACCCTCAATACCAACGTCTCTACTACACCACAGCACACGGGCTATACGTATAGCCCAACTCGCCTGAAGTGATGTTGAAATTTTACATTCGGAACACTCCATAATGCGGATCATCTATGGGCACATTCAGAGCCGCGCTAACCGACATGCCAATCGCATTCCGTGTATCCAACGGATCAATGATGCCATCGTCCCATATCTCCGACGTTGCATACCAAGCGCTCGACGTCTTTGCGAAACCTTCCAGTACGGGTTTCCGAATTTTATCAATTTCTTGATCACTCAATTCTTCGCCTTGCCGGCGCAACTGGTTCGTCTTGATCGTGGTCAAAACGTCCGCAGCCTGTTCAGCGCCCATGACCCCGACTTGCGAACGCGGCCACGAGAACATGAAACGAGGGTCAAACGCACGACCATTCATCCCATACGTTCCTGCACCATATGAACCGCCACAATTTATAGTGATTTTTGGAACAGATGCACCCGACACTGCCATAATCATTTTTGCGCCATCTTTAGTTATACCCCCGCGCTCATACTCTTTGCCCACCATAAATCCTGTGATGTTTTGCAAGAATACAAGCGGCGTTCGGTTTTGGTCGCACAGCTGAATAAAATGCGCGCCCTTGAGTGCACTATCTGAAAACAACACACCATTATTGGCAAGAATGCCCACTTGATGCCCATGAACACGCGCAAACCCACAAACGAGTGTATTTCCGTAGTCTGGTTGATAGGCTTGAAACCGACTACCATCTACAATTCGCGCGATAACTTCGTGCATATCAAATTGCACTCGCCCATCCTTGGGCAGCAGACCATAAAGTTCACGGGGGTCATATGCTGGGTCTTCGGCCGCCTTAGGCGCCTGTCCATGCTTTTGAGGCTCTCGCCATTGCTCGACCATTTCTCGAACAAGAGCGATGCCCTCCAACTCGGAACTTGCATACGTATCAGCCACACCGGAATGGGAAGTATGCATACGCGCACCGCCCAACTCATCAACGGTTACATCTTCACCGGTTGCCGCTTTTACTAAGGGCGGCCCGCCCAAAAAGATCGCACCAGTCCCTTCAACTATAACTGAATAATCGCTGAGGGCCGGAATATATGCCCCGCCAGCGGTGCAATGTCCCAAAACTAGGGCAATTTGCGGCACACCCATTTTAGATAGCGTGCATTGATTGCGGAACATTCTGCCCGCGCCGTATCGGTCGGCGAAGAAATCATGCTGCAATGGTAAAAACCCACCGGCACTATCACACATATGAATGACGGGAAGTCTATTGTTAATCGCGATTTCCAGCGCTCTAACAATTTTCTTTACCGATAGCGGATACCAAGCACCGCCTTTAACGGTCGAATCATCGGCGCGGATCAAAACTTCTTTTCCCGAAACGATCCCTATTCCAACAATTTGCCCCGCCCCTGGAGCATCCGCCGCATAATCTGCCTCACAAGCCGCCAATGTGGAAAGCTCAAGAAAGGGCGTACCCGGGTCTAATAAATGCTCAAGTCGTTCGCGTGGCGTAAGTTTACCCTGCTTTTCCAGCCGCGCGATATCTCGCTGAGGGCGCGTGAAACGGGCTGCTTTTTGACGCACCTGTAACTCATTCGCCAACGCTTCATTGAAAACCAAGTTCTCAATAAATGTCGACTCACTTGTATTCACCGTTGAATTAAACCGCCTCATTTAAAGGCTCCTTTTCAAGCGATAACAACACATTATCCCGATCGAAACTGGCACTGAGCGCGAAATGAATGTCTTCTACAATTCCATCTCGAGGCGACTTAAGCGTCGTTTCCAGTTTCATGCTTTCAATTACCATTAAGGCCTGCCCCTGCTTGACGCTGTCTCCAACCTCAACCTCAACAGAAACTACCGTACCCGGCATAGGAGCAAGCAGAGCATCATCTGCTGATGCTCCAGATTTGACAGCATACTTGAAGACGGGAGGCACATAATCAAGCTCGAAGGTCTGCCCATTCAAATGAATAAATATTTTATCCAGATATCTCGCAGCCCGATATGAAATCGAACAGCCATCGACCTCCATAATACTCCGATCGAACGCAACACGCATGAGGCGTCCATCGCTTGTTGATAGGCAATAGCCATCGCCTGATGGATTGCGAACAAGTTCAATTTCTGCCTCTTGACCACCTAGCAATAATGAATGCACCATCAGTTTCTCCACCTACCGATGTTATTGTGAAGGTCAGGTACAGCGTCCGCAGTTTCCCGAATTTCTCGCGTAAACATCGCAGCAATCGCAAGAAGTTTGTCGCGTTGATCCAGTGATATTTCCGCACCCTTACAAATATCCAATTTTTCTTTAATTGATCCAGTATGGAATGCTCCCGACTTCACGTCTTCATCATCCAGCAAGCGTCGCAAAAAATCGACATTTGTCTTACATCCTAAGATCACATATTCAGCTAAAGAAGCCTTGGCTTTCTCTAAAGCTTGCTCTCGGTCATCTGCATGCACAATCAATTTGGCAATCATCGGATCGAATGCGGCGGTAATCTGGCCGCCCTCTACTACGCCAGAGTCAACGCGAATGCCTTCACCAACTGGCGCTAACATTTTTAGCAAGGGTCCTGTCGTGGGTGCGAAATCTCGTTCTGAATCTTCAGCATAGATTCGCACCTCAATCGAATGACCCCCAATTTTTAAATCTTTCTGACGAACTGAAATCGCTTCACCCATAGCTATGCGCACCTGCTCTGCGATGAGATCGACACCTGTAATTTCTTCTGTGACCGGATGCTCAACCTGTATGCGCGTATTCATCTCCAAAAAATAGAACTCACCCGCGCCGTATATAAACTCGACCGTCCCCGCCCCTACATAATTGGCTGCCTTTGCTATTCCGGCAGCTACCTCACAAATCTTCTTTCGTTCCGTTTTACTCAAACTTGGAGACGGGGCTTCTTCTACAACCTTTTGAAACCGTCTCTGCAAAGAACACTCACGCTCGAACAAGTGAACGACATTCCCCAGTGTATCGCCTAAAACCTGAACTTCGATGTGCTTAGGTTTTTCGATATATCGCTCCACAAACAACCGGCCATCGCCGAAGTATCGCTCGCCCTCACGTCTTGCTGTAGCAATCTCCGCTTCTAGCGTATCCAAATCTCGGACGATACGCATGCCTTTACCGCCGCCGCCAGCCGATGGTTTGATAAGAAGTGGCGCACCCACTTCACGTGCCCGCTCTACAAACGTATCTGGATCGTTATCTTCGATGGCAGATGGCGCAACTGGAAACCCTCTCTGCTCGACAAAATTGCGAGCACCCACCTTATCCCCCATCAACTCTATTGTGTCTCCATCGGGACCTATAAAAATTATTCCGGCCTCTGCGCACGCCCTGGAAAACTGTGCGTTCTCAGATAAAAAACCGTAGCCGGGATGTATCGCATCTGCGTCAGTTTCCTTAGCCGCCTTTATAATTTGAGCCGCGTCTAAGTAGGATGCAACAGGAGACGCACCATGTAGCTGGTAAGTTTCATCCGCAGACGACACAGCCAAAGTGCCCAAATCAACAGGGTGATAAACCACCACGCTCTGCAACCCCATTGCATTCAAGGTTCGCAAAATGCGTGCGGCTATCTCTCCACGATTGGCAATTAATACCTTTCTGATTTTCGACATTGCTAAGCCAACTTCTCAAGATACTGCGCGCGCAATTGCTTCTTATACAGCTTCCCATTATCCATCCTTGGAAGTTCCACCACAAAATCTATGTCTCTCGGTGCCTTAATCGCAGACAGCTGATCGCGGCAGTATTCAATCAATTCCTCTGCAAGTTTTGCCTGAGACGACGGATCCCACTCAACCGGCTCAATAACGCCGCGCACTTCCTCACCAAACTCCGGGTGCGGTATACCAAATACAGCAACGTCTCGAACAGCTGGATGCATAGTCAAAACATCCTCTATCTCCTTGGGGTAAATATTGACCCCTCCAGAAATGATCATGAAGTCCTTACGGTCGGAAAGATACAAAAAGCCCTCATCGTCAAGGTACCCCATATCCCCCATAGTGAACCATCCATTTGGAAGATAAGAAGACTTCGTCTTCGCGGGATCATTGTGATATTCTATTTTCGGACCATCGGAGAAATAAATGTGCCCCACCTGACCAATAGGCAGCTCGTTGCCCGACTCGTCGGTTATGTGCGCAACCCCAAGCACTGCCCGACCAACAGACCCCGGATGTGACAACCATTCTTCAGTGTTGATCGCAGTAAACCCACAGGCCTCAGAGCCGGCATAAAATTCGTGAACAATGGGTCCCCACCAACGAATGATCTCTCGCTTTAACTCGGGCGGACAAGGCGCCGCCGCATGCACCGCTACTCTGTGTGAACTCAAATCGTAACGCGACTTAGCCGCTTCTGGCAAACGATACATGCGATGCATCATCGTTGGCACCCACTGGCTATGCGTCACATTATACTTTTCAATTGCAACAAGCGCCTGCTCAGCATCGAATTTCCGCATAATGACGTTGGTTCCACCCATTCGATGAATAGCCATCGTAAACTTGAGTGGCGAACCGTGATATAAAGGCGCAGGGCTCAGATAAATCGTTTCGTCCGAAAACCCGTACAACTTTGCTAACAGCCCCGATAAAGGATCAGCGTCATCACGCAATTTTCCAAGAGCGGGTAAAATCCCCTTCGGTCGCCCTGTCGTCCCGGACGAATAAAGCATATCAGAGCCAACTTCTATTCGAGGGCCAGATACAATGCTGTCAGCGCTCTGTTCTGCCTCCAACAAGCACTCGAACCCATCTTGGCTCGCACCAGCGATAACCCAACTTGTCACTTGTGGGGACAACTCACGAGCCTCTTTCATAACATCCAAATAAGCCGGGTCGACAAACACACAGCCTGATCCGCTATCAGATATTATGTAGGCAATTTCCTGCGCCTTTAGGTGAGTACTGATTGGTGTAAAATACAAACCGGCGAGCCACGCGCCCCAACATATTGGATGGAAATCCAGCGAGTTGGACAGCATCAAGGCGATATGATCACCTTTCTTAAACCCTCGCGCCTTCAGCAGGCCCGCTATAGCAGAAGCGCGTCGCGCCAACTCGCCATAGGTCATACTCTCGTCCGTATCGGACATCAAAGTAGCAATTTTATTCGGTGCAGATTCCGCCGTAACGAAAGGATTCATGACTATTTCTCCCTTGAGCGCGTTTCAGCCGAACGGCAAGCACACGCCACATTGTGCATTTTTAACACTATTTCTTATATGCACGATAATAGAGGGATTTTTGCGACATGCAATCCAGTCACACGCATTTTCTTTTTAGAATCCTACCCTATCGGCGCCCTTCAGTTGAAGAATCTCTCTCGCATCATCCGGGCTTGCCACAGACAACCCAAGCCCATGGATAATCTCTACAACTCGTTCAACTTGCGCAGCGTTTGATGGGGCAAGCTCACCTTTACCGAGCCACAAATTATCTTCTAGACCCACACGAACATGCCCGCCCATACTGGCAGCCATTGCTGCGACTTCCATTTGACGTCGGCCGGCCGCCAAGACTGACCAATGGTAGTTGTCACCAAACAAGCGATCAGCAGTTCGCTTCATATGCATCACGTCGTCCGGGTGAGTACCAATACCCCCAAGCAAGCCAAAGCATGTCTGTATAAAGAGCGGCGCTTGTACGATCCCCTCTTTCCAGAAATACTCTAGATTATAAAGATGGCTGGTGTCGTAACATTCAAACTCATACCGCGCGCCGGACTTGTTTAGAACATCCAACGCATAGCGAATATCTTTAAACGAGTTTCGAAAAACCAAATCATGGCTATCCTCCAGCATCTTAGGCTCCCAGTCATGCTGAAAGGCCTTATAACGCTTTAACATAGGAAACAGGCCAAAGTTCATTGACCCCATATTCAGACTGGCAACCTCCGGCTTCCAATGCTCCGCCGGCCTCACGCGCTCCTCTACAGGCATGAATGGCGAGCCACCAGTGGTCAAGTTTAGGACCACGTTCGATGACTGTTTGATCGTCTTTAAAAATGGCTCAAACGCTTCTGGCGTCTGATCAGGTCGGCCATCCAAAGGATTCCGTGCATGAAGATGCACAATAGCCGCCCCGGCATCAGCAGCCTCTACAGCCGACGCGGAAATCTCTTCTGGCGTTATTGGCAAAAACTCTGACATTGACGGCGTGTGGATAGACCCCGTAATGGCACAAGAAATTATTACTTTCGACATCGCAGCGCTCCTGTTTATTGTAACACAGAGAAGGTTTTTTATCAGTCAGGGGAATATAAATTCCCCAGAACCATACCCCCGTCGCAGTCCAATATTGTTCCCGTTACAAACGAAGCCTGATCGCTGGAAATCCATTCTACCGCACGGCCAATATCAACACGTTGCCCAAGACGCGGCAAAGCCAGAGCGCCCTCTATTCGCTGTCGCAGATCTGCATTTGTTGCCAGCCTCGCAAAGCCCTCAGTGTCCTCAATTGGTCCCGGCGAAACTGCATTGACGCGTATGCCTTCAGCGCCCCATTCAAGCGCAAGGCATTTTGTCAACATATCAATACCGGCCTTCGCCGCACAAACATGCGCCTGCTTAGGCATGGCTCTTTTAGCTTGCGGTGCAGTGATGTTGATCATTGATCCGCCAGGGCGTGTCATATGCTCAAATCCCATACGCAGAACATTAAACGTACCAATGAGGTCAATGTCCACGACGGTTTTAAATCCGTTTGGGGAAATATTTTTTGCGTCGGCAAAGAAATTTCCCGCCGCCCCTGAAACCAGAATATCAAACGAGCCAAACTGCGATCGAACGCGCTCAAAAGCGGTTTGCAACTGCTCCGCATTTCGAACGTCGGCAGCCAAACCGATCGCCTCGATACCGCCTTCCTTCAACCCATCCGCCGCATGTTCAATTTTCTCTTTAGTGCGGCTAAGAATAGCCACCCGCGCACCTAACGCGCCCAGATGCCTAGCAACTCCCAAATTTATACCGCTGGAAGCCCCCACAACGACGGCCGTCTTGCCACTCAATTTTTCCGAAGCACTCACCTCAACAATTCCCCTGAAATAATCAGCTTACGCACCTCAGTTGTTCCGGCTCCAATCTCCATAAGTTTTGTTGCACGGAATAATCGATTGATCTCAGACTCCCAAATATATCCGGAGCCGCCATGAATCTGCACTGCATTATCTAGAACGCGGTTCATTGTGTTGGCAGCATATAGAATAGAGGCCGCAGTTTGCGCATGAATCTCACCGCGCCCCCCCTCGCCGTGACCAATCTCACCGCAGCGCGCAAGCACTTGGTACGTATAGGCCCGCATCGTCTCAACGCTTACATACATGTCCGCCAATCGAGATTGAATCATTTGAAAACTTGAAATCGGTTTGCCAAATTGGGAACGCGTTTTTGCATATTCGAGGCTAATCTCTAACGCTCGCTCACAAATGCCCAGACACAGTGGAGAGATCATTGCTCGCTCCAAATCCAAGCCACTCATTACAACCTTCACGCCTTCATTTTCAGCACGAATACGGTTGGAAGCAGGTACACGCATATTTTCGAAAACAAGCTCAGCCGTCTGACTACCCCGCCACCCCATCTTTGTCAGCTTCTGCGCAACCTGAAATCCCGGGGTGTCCGTCTCAACAATAAAAGCCGATATTCCCTGAGAGCCAGCCGCTGGGTCGGTCTTGGCATACACCAACACGACATCTGCAACAGGCCCATTCGTGATATATATTTTGCTGCCATTAATGATGTAGTCATCGCCATCACGCACGGCCTTCGTTCTCATCGAGCCCAGAGCATCTGATCCCGCGCCCGGCTCTGTTAAGCCTAACGCCCCCACATATTCACCAGAGCACAGCTTCGGTACAAACCGCGCTTTTTGCTCCTCACTTCCGTTGGCAATCAAATTTGTTAGAAACAAATTTTCATGAACGACCCAGGACAAACCCAGCGCATGGTTCCAGCGCCCAAATGCCTGCGCGATCAATCCTGTCGTTAGATAATCCGCACCCAAGCCGCCAAGGGCCGCAGGTGCATTGATGCCAAGAAAGCCGACCTCAGCCAAATCTGTAAAAAATGAATCCGGCCACCACTCTTCGTCATCCATCCTCTGGGCCAACGGGTAGAGTTTTTGACGTGCATATTTATCTGCTTGATCAAGAATTTCCTGATAGGCTGGATCCAATCGCGTTGCCCAACCGCTTGCTTGGTGAGGCGCTGTTTGCCCATCCATGAAATATCCTTCCCTTAGCTTATATCTCCCTCCTCACTAAATATGATTGTGCACAAATTCAAGTGTTTCTTCTGGACATTATTCTCAAAAGAAAACGACCCACCATATTTGGCGGGCCGCTCCATCGACTCAAAAATTTAGTTATTTCGCGTTGAGATTTACGGCTTTGAGCGCTCAAACTCTCCAATCACTGATGCTGGCGGCTTCTCCATATGCCCAACCTTTCCCTCAAGCCTAGCAGCGCGAACGGACCGACGGAACGATAAAGCGAAAAAGTCCACGCCCCATGCCAACTCATCGTTTTCCACGTGAGATATTTGCTCTGAAAGATAGTCAACAGAAGCCGCCGTCATACCATCCACAAAACGCCGCCCACTGCGAGTAAGGCGCACCAACTTTTCGCGCCCCGAATCCGGATTTTCAATATGCTCGACCAACCCAAGGGGCGGTTTTGATAGCTCTCGCAACAATTTCGAAACGTTCGAATTGGATATCTCGAACCAAGTCGAAAGACTAATTTCAATCTCTTTGCGACGCATCCAACCGTCTTTTCCAACTCGCGACTGAATAAGCCACAAGATAGCCGCCTGCTTTCTTGATATCTTCCCCTGACACATGACCTCCTCGAGCTCCATACCGATTCGGTAATGGATCGGATAGAAGAACTGGAGCAACCGATTGGTCAGCTCGCGGTGCTCCACCTGCTCTTCAGGCAAGGTCCCAGTCTTTCGATTTTTCTTCGCGTGCACTTTACCAATTCCTCTTCGTGAATGTCCGTAGCAATAGCTCCATACACCGAATTTGAAAACATTTCATTATATAAACTATTTACTTTGTGCATGTTTGTGACATTGTCGTAGGAGCCGAGTCCCCTGACGCGGTAAAAAAACAATCTACGTCGCCATAAGGCGAACGCTCACACAACACAATTGATCCTGGGGAGGATACAACATGCACCTGGCATATCTTTCACGTGAATTATCAAAGCCGCTGAGCTCTGATCGGCGCTCTCTGTTAAAACTGGGAATGGGCGGTGCGATGGTTGGCGCCATGTCCGGTCTCGGAGCATGCGCTACCTCATCGCCCGTGTCGCTAGGCGGATCCAGCGCGTCAAACGATGGGAAGGGCTTCAAAGGCTCGGGCAAAATGGACATCCGCAGCGGTGAAGATTGGATCGACACTTTCTTCACAGGTGGCGCCTCCGAAATTATTCATTATTACGCTGATGATTTCGTTTTTGAGGACATCACCCTCAACCAAGCCATCACGGATAAAGATTCACTTTACCGGGCCTTCCTTCCTTTTGAAGACAAGGGACCAGACTCCCCCGCGGGCGTGCATCAGTTTGATGTCATCCGATATGATGGCGGACCGGCCAACAAGGCATTCACACAGTTCCAAGACAAAGCACCAGAAGGCTATTCTCAAGCTGATTGGGATCACTGGACAAAAGACGCCAAACTCGGTCGTAATTACGACTACGAGGAATGGGGCGTCATGAACTGGATATGGAAAGCTAAACACAACATGGATTTCCTCGGCATGCCAGCCAAAGGAAAGACAACTCACTGTCGTGGTGTCACGTTCCACAACTATGTGAACCGCAAAATTGTACGTGAATTTACATACTGGGAATTCCGCATGGTTGCCAATCAATTGGGTGTCGCAGAACCTCAATTGCGCTTCTGGGAAGAAGGCTTCGAGATGCCAAAGGGCTAACCCAACATTAAGCGAGCATCAGGCTGCGCGCACTTCAGTTTGTGCGCAGCCGCGCTCTGCCCTAGATCCAACGGACGTCACTCATGAAATACAATCCAGTCGACCGCGAAACCCAACTTGATCCATACGCTCATTACAAATGGCTGCGAGAGAACGAGCCAGTTTATTTCGTAGAAGAACTCAATGCATGGGCGATCACCCGATATGAAGACGTCAGACATGTCCTGAAGCGCCACGACCTATTCTCATCTGATCCGCTCATCCAAATCGCATTTGGCGATTTCAATCCGGCCCCGGGCGCCGCTTATGTTTTATCAAGCGATCCTCCTGACCATACGCGTTTGCGCCGCGTACTTGGCGCCGCCTTCTCGAACAAGATTGTCCAAGCCCAAACCCCACGCATCGTCGAACTATGTTCTGAACTGATCCCGCCTATTCTCAATCGGGATCACGTCGACTTTGTGCCCGCATTTACGTCTCCACTTCCCGTGGTCGTCATCGCTGAAATGATGGGGATTGATAGTGATCGACGCGAAGACTTTCGCAGATGGTCAAATGAAATCACGCTTGGCGGAGCGGATATTTCGGACGCCCAGAGAGATGAAATCAAGGAATCAGCCAAAGAATTCCGCGCTTATTTTGAGGACGTCATCGAACGTCGCCGCAAAAACCCAGGACCAGATTTACTCAGCGCAATGATCGCCGCACAAGAAGAACACGGCAAACTTACAGCAGATGAAGTTCTGGCCTTTTGCGTCCTCTTACTCGTGGCTGGCAACGAGACAACCACCAGCACAGTAGGCAACACACTATATCTTCTGTCAAAATACCCGGACCAAAAGAAGCTTGTTATGGAAGATCGGAGCCTCATCCCCAACCTTGTTGAAGAATCGCTTCGTTATATCTCGCCAATACAACTTCTATTCCGTCGTACGCGTGAGCCAGTGGAAATCGCCGGAGTGTCACTTCCCCCAGATTCTATCGTTATGCCGATATATGGTTCTGCCAATCGCGATGAAAACATTTTTGAAAACGCAGACACATTCGATATCACGCGCGACAATCTCAAAGCGCACATGGCGTTCGGACACGGTATCCATCACTGCATGGGCGCCCTACTCGGCCGTCATGAAAGCACACAAGCCATTGCCGCCGTTCTCGATCAAATGCCCAATTATGAGGTGGACTTCGAAGCGGGTGTAGACTGGATCGATGCCTTCTACCTCAAAGGCCCCAAAGTGCTACCCCTCAAAAAAACTGGGGCGTGATAATCCGCCCCAGTATCATTGTCAGCGACATCCGGGCCTCCCCTTAACGGATAGCCGGTCCGCCCGTTTGTTGCTCTACCCGCGCCATCCATTTCATAACTAATGGAAAACTATTTAGCACCTCGTCTCCTACTCTGGACCCAGCGATGCATTCCAATTGGCTAACGACACTAATATCTGCAATCGAAAGGCCACCCCCTACCAAATAGTCCCCTGCACCCTCCAAAATTCCGCTGATCGCGTTTATGTGCTCCCGCAATTCTTCCGTAATCATAGCATCAGGCTTTTTGGCAATACCTTGAGCTTCCCCCTGCTTTCTCGTTAAACCGGGCACCATAGGGCGCGCCAACTTTCGCATCAGCGCATTGTCATACTTTAATAGCTCAGTCACCCAACGTGCACGATCTTCCGTCCAAGTGAACCGCATCGTCATCTCGAAAAAATACAAGCTCTCATCGGCCCAGTCTTCGAGAATGTGCGCGAAAGCCAAGTCCCTCTTATTATCTGGATAGAGTGATGGCGTGGGTATTTTTTTCTCAATCGCCTGACAAATTAGACTCGAATCGGCCAGCACTTCGCCATCCATTTCAAGAACTGGAACCTTGCCGATTGGCGATATTTTTTTCAATGCTGATAATTTTGCCATCGGCACATTGATCGTTTCAAAAGCGATATCTTTATAAATCAGCGCACGACGCACCTTATCGCAAAAGGGTGATATCTCTAGTTGATGTAAGACAACTTTACTCATTTCATTTCCTCCCATTCATTAATTCAACTTGAACATTGTGCATTGACGACACAATTTATCAAGGATAGTGTTTTGCCATAATAGTTATCAGCACGGTACCGTGAGCCGTCTGTTTCTAAAACTATCGCGGGGAGGAAAAAACATGAAAGCGATCAACACCAAGAGTGTTTCTATTTTTGCATTGGCAATAGCGTGTTCGGTAAATCCCGTAACCGCAGTTGCTCAAACCGCTGAAGAGAATGCGCCAATAGCGGAAACCACAACCGAAGATAAAACTGCGCGCATGAAGGCAGTGGTTATCACTGCGCGGAAAACTGAAGAAAATTTGCAAACTGTACCAATTGCGGTTTCTGCAATTACAGAAGATCAAATTGAAGACTCGTTTCTTGTAGAGCTTGATGATCTCGTCGGAATACCCAATGTCCGTCTCGATGAAGCACCTGCTTTTAGAAATGTTGCCTCCTTCTATATTCGGGGTATGGGCTATCAAGATATTGATCTGACGTTTGAGCCCGCCGTCGGCGTTGTCGTTGATGATGTTTTCCTAACAAAAGCCAATGGTTCACTCCTTGACGTTTTTGACCTCAGCTCAATCGAAGTGTTGCGCGGTCCTCAAGGAACACTCTTTGGTCGGAATACTATGGCAGGGGTTGTAAAAGTAACAACTAAGCGGCCTTCAGGTGAGTATGGTGCCGAATTTGTCGGCCGCTTCGGCAACTATGATCGCATGGATTATCGCGCGGCGTTTGAAGCGCCATTGGGTGAGACAGCCGCCGTTCGCTTATCACTCTTGAACAACAATTCCGAAGGGTTCGCGAAAAACACGATAACAAATGACTATATTGGTGGGGACGACACATGGGCCGGGCGCCTCGTCTTCACGGCTGAGCCAACAGAAAATTTTGATGTTCTCCTGACTGCGGATTTCCTACGGGATCGATCTGAATCTTCACCGATGAACAACGCGTCGGTGAACTTACCCGAGCCGACACCTCTTACAAACGCTCTCGCTCTATTGGGCTTTCCCGCCGATACAGACGGCGACCTTTTACGCGTAAGAGCCAATCATCTCGGCCCATTCGATGTTGATGGAGAAGGCATCTCCCTACAACTTGACTGGGATTTGGACTGGGCTCAAATCACCTCCATCACCGGATATCGACAGCAAGAAGAGGAAACTTTCGTAAACGTAGATGGCGAGGCATTGGATCTATTTAAACTTCCACGCACTGCATCATTTGATCAGTTTACCCAAGAACTCCGCCTCACGGCTAACCCAACGGCGAACAGTGATATCGTGGCTGGCATTACTTATATGGATGTCGAGCACGATCAAAATTTAGGCTTCACGCTCGACTGCAACTTGCTCGGATTCCCAGGCTGTCCGGCGCCCGGTGGCGTTGCCACGACACTGGAAACCCCTCAAAATCAGGTCGTTGAAAGTATTGGTGTCTTTGCTCAGGGGAATTATTCGTTCACCCCAGATTGGCGCCTCACTGCAGGCCTTCGCTATTCAAAAGATGAAAAATCTTTCCTCTTCAATGAAACGCGATTCGCTGACAACAATCTGGGGCTTCAAACCATCTCCTTGGCGTCTCTGACTGCGGGCGCACCTGCCCCTAGCACATTCCAAAATTTCGAGGCCGATTTCGAGGAAGTGACGTGGCGTCTTGGTACGGACTATCAATTCAATGACGACATATTCGGCTATCTGAGCGTTGCAACAGGCTTTAAGGCTGGCGGCTTTAATGGACGTGCATCATCTTTTGCGCAGGTCGGCCCCTATGACCCAGAAACGGTTATAACCTACGAAGCAGGCTTGAAAGCAGAACTGTTTGACAACCGGATGCGCTTGAATGGAGCGGTATTCTTTAACGACTATCAAGACCTTCAAATCGAAGTGCTGCAGGCCGTAAACTCAACAACAAATGTGACGCTAGTCACAAATGCGGCCAACGCTAAAATCTCTGGTATAGAGCTTGAGGCGGTTGGAAACATCACATCAAATTTGACGGCAAATTTGAATATTGGCTTCCTTGATGCTGAGTATGATGGTTTCAATGCAGACCTATTCAGTCGCGGTATAGAAACCAACAATGACTTTCTTGCTCTGCGACGCGCGCCAGAGTGGACCCTTTCCGGCGGACTTCAGTACACGCAAAATTTGTCCAATGGCACACTCACATGGAATGGAGACTTCTCATACGTCAGCGACTATGAAACCAACGTCCAGAACTACAGCTTCGGAACACACGAAGCGGAAACACTGTTAAATGCAAGCGTCCGCTACAGAACGGCCGACGAAAAATATACCGTCACATTATTTGGCAGAAACTTGACGGATGAAGTCACGGTGATGAGTTCAAATCCAATTCCTCCGTTCTCATCATTCAATCAGCCGACAAACCCGTTGACTTATGGTGTTGAACTCGGAGCAAAATTCTAAACAATTAGGGCATTCACTTAACACGAGGGAGCGTCATAAATGTCGAATTTCGTATTATTCAATCTGGATGACAAGGTCGGTGAAATCGTATTGAACCGTCCACAAGCCGGAAACTCAATATCTCCGGAAGTAATTCAAGACTTCTGTACGGCAATCGATGCAGCCATATCCTCCCAAGCCCGCACCTTCTTGGTGCGGGCTGAAGGAGACAATTTCTCATTTGGCGGGGATGTCCATCATTTGATTTCATCAGGAGACAAATTATCTTCTGAACTGAATGCCATGGCTAACGCCACTCATAGCGGCCTAATAAAACTGTACAATTCCCGCCAACCTATAGTGTGTGCAGCGCAAGGAAACATCATCGGAGGCGGGTTAGGTATATCGCTTTGCTCTGATTTCTTACTAATCGCTGACAATGCCAAACTATCGACTGGATATTCGAGGCTTGGTTTGAGCGCCGATGCAGGCGTTAGTTATTTTCTAACTCAAGCTGTAGGGCGCCGTCGTGCCAACGCCCTGTTAATAAGTTCCAAATTCATAAGCGCGCAAGAAGCAGTAGACTTTGGCATTGCAGAATCTCAACACGCCTCAGATGCTCTTCTGCAGAATGCCAGAGTTATGGCAAAACAACTATCTGCTGGCTCGAACGATGCCTTTATGGCGATACGAGACTTAACCACCGCCGCACTGAAAAATGATTACGCCAGTCACCTCGCAATGGAGACAGACAAAATTGTGGACCTCGCAAAAGCGCCGGGAAAAGCACAGGAAATCGCGGCGGCACTCTCAAAGAAAAAATGAACACAATAGCAAAAAGGACGTGATGTGGCTGGATTGTACTATGAACAACTTACACCAGAACTGATAATCGAGCATACGCTACGGCGAACAGTCACCGAGACGGATAACATCTTGTTCACGACGATGACTATGAACCCCGCGCAAATTCATCTCGATGCAGACTATTGCGCAAGCACTGAGTTTGGAAAGCCCCTGGTGAACTCAATTTTCACACTTGGGCTTATGATCGGCATGACGGTCGGTGACACCACACTTGGGACCACGATTGCCAATTTGGGCATGACTGATGTCAATTTCCCTGCCCCAGTCTTTCATGGTGACACAATCTCCGCGCGCACAACAATCATGTCCGCACGCGAAAGCCGCTCAAGGAGCGATTGCGGTATTATTGAATTCAAACACGAGGCCCATAACCAAAAGGGTGTTCTCGTTGCCCACTGCTTAAGAAATGCACTCATGCTGAAGCAACCCATCACATAACAGCCTCCTACTCTTGGAAGGACCACCAAATGACACCTCCATATGATCAGCCCGTAAACCTGCTAACGCAGAGTATCCTAACTTTCGGCAGTTGGGGTCTCACATTGGTTTTTCTCATCATCGCCTTACGGTTCTGTTTGAAAGAAAAAACCCCGTTCTACCTTCTCGTCATGATCGCTGCCATGGTCGCCGCCTTTGCGGAACCCCTATATGACGAAGGAATGGATCTCTTATTCTATGTCCCCGGCATATGGAGTCACTTCACCGCCTACGATATTCCCCAACCCAACTGGACCCACAGTGGCTATGCCGTGCTGTACGGCAGCGCAGCCATGTATATCGGTCGCCAAATTCATCTCGGACAACTCACCCGCTCTGCGATTTGGATGTGGGCAGGCATTGAATTTCTCATGTCATGTAGCTTCGAAATGATAGGCATCAATGGCGGCGCCTACGAATATTGGGGCCCTCATGAACTGCGCGTCTTAAACTATCCAATTGCAATCGGAATCCTTGAAAGCGCGCAAGTGATCACTTTCGCTGTTCTCGCTGCAAAGCTTAGAGAGCATTCAAAGTCATCTCTAAATCTTCTCTGGTTATTGTTGCTGTTCCCCTGCACTTTCTATCTCGCCAATTTCGGCGCAGGGTCACCGCTCGTAATTGCGCTGCACCTTGAGAACACGACGCGCCCGATTGTTTTTGCGGCTACAATTCTATCCATCATAGGCGCATTCGGTCTCGTCCGTCTGGTGTCTATGCTCCTACCAGAAACACGAACAACTACTGCGCCAGCACACAAAGAAGCTTAAGCGATGGATAGGCATAAACAATTAGACATCCTTAAGCGCCAACAACTCAGCATGCGGGGGCAAATTGTCTCCGCTGCTACGCGACGCGATCGTATCCGACGCGTGATTGACGTATTGGTGACCAATGAGAAAAAATTCGTGGAAGCCATGACAGAAGATTTCGGCGTTCGCCCAGCCGAGCAGTCACAGCTCTATGATATCCTCGCATCGATCGTCACACTCAAAGACGCGGCCAAGCATGTATCAAAATGGATGAAACCGGAGAAACGAAAAGTGGACCCCATGCTGGCACTCATGGGCGCAAAAGCGCACATAGAGTTCCAGCCTAAAGGTTCGGTTGGGTTGTTATCTCCATGGAACTTTCCGCTTTACCTCACCTTCACGCCGCTAGCGGGTGTGTTAGCTGCCGGTAATGCGAGCATGATCAAACCGTCGGAGCACACGCCCGCGACGTCTGAAGTTATGCGCGAAACCCTCCACGCGGCCTTCTCACCAGACGAAATTTTTGTGATAACCGGAGATGCCGCCGTCGCAGCTGACTTCTCATCACTTCCGTTCGACCACATCATATTCACAGGCTCTACACCTGTCGGTCGTCACGTGATGCGGGCAGCAGCCGAGAACCTTGTTCCTGTAACTCTGGAACTGGGAGGAAAGTCGCCAGTCATCATCGGAGAGGCTCCAAATTCCGAGTTGATGGCAAAACGCATTGTAACCGGAAAGCTACTGAATGCCGGACAAATATGTCTTGCGCCTGACTATTTATTGGTAAACGAGCGTGATGAAGAATCCGTCATAAGTTCGCTCATTTCTGCGGCGGAGGGTATTCTACCAGATCTAACAAACAATAATGACTACACCTCCGTCTTAGGTGATCGCAATCGCGAACGCCTCAAAGAATATGTCAACGAAGCGCGAACGCACAATGCAGAAATCATCGAAGTCGGACGGGAAACCGCCGACGGCCGCCTCCCCTTTACAATTATTCGCAATTGCCCCGACAACATAAAAGTGATGCAAGATGAAATTTTTGGCCCGGTTTTGCCAATTATTACCTATAAAGATTTGTCAGAAGCTATCGCATTTGTGAACGATCGCCCGCGCCCGCTGGGACTATACTTCTTCGGCACAAACAAATCAGAAGAACGCCGTGTCTTGAATGAAACTGTGTCGGGCGGCGTCACGCTAAATGATGTCGTATTCCATGTCACAGTGGAAGACCTACCCTTTGGCGGCGTCGGCGATTCCGGCTTTGGCGTCTACCATGGCAGAGACGGCTTCAAAACATTCAGTCATCAAAAATCAATCTTCACACAGTCTAAAATTGATGTGGCTGATCTAGCAGGCCTCAGGCCGCCCTATGGTAAAAAAATCAGAAACTATCTGCGCAAACACATTTCGCAATAGCTGAGGCACCGACACACAATGAAAGCCCGCTCTCTTCTATTTGTCCCAGGTGACAGACCTGATCGTTTTCAAAAAGCTGCCTCCAGTTCTGCCGAAGGTCTCATTTTGGATCTGGAAGACTCAGTTGCTGCCGAGCGCAAGTCTTACGCTCGAAGCGCAGTGGCTGAATTTCTAGGCGGGCCACTTGGCAAACCTGTCATCGTACGTGTGAACGGACTGGACACGCCGAACATTCTCGATGATCTGAAATTGTTTGAAACGATATCAGCGACAGGCGTCATGCTCCCCAAAGCCGAAGGTGCAGAATCTATCAGAAAACTCCTGTCCATCCCGTCCGCATCCTTGCCTCCGATCCTCCCCGTCGCCACAGAGACACCAAAAGCAATATTTCAACTTGGTTCTTACCAAGACGTTTCAGAGGCGCTCTTAGGACTGACTTGGGGCGCAGAGGACCTACCTGCTGCGATCGGCGCCACCACCTCACGAGACAATTCAGGACACCTAACTTCGCCTTATGAATTAGTACGTTCGCTATCATTATTTGCAGC
>JBOEGK010000039.1:2032-60091 GCA_050633385.1 Hyphomonas sp. | reverse complement strand
GTTTGGCTTTCTGAAAGAGGGCCTGCGGCCCTTGCCCTATGAGGGCGCGGCATCTGTGAAAGCGATGCTGGAGGGATTGCGCGACCAATTTGGCTGGGCACCTATTGAAGAAGGCGGGCACTTAATCGGCCTGAAGCGCGATGGCGCGAGTGTGTCGCTGGAACCGGGTGGACAGTTTGAATTGTCAGGCGCGCCGCTGGAAACGATTCACCAGACCTGCAATGAGGTGAACAGGCATCTCGATGAGGTGCGGACAATCGCTGAGCCGATTGGTGTTGGCTTTATGGGGCTGGGCGCGAGCCCGATCTGGAGCCTTGCGGAAACGCCAGTGATGCCCAAGGGGCGCTATAAGATCATGATGGAATATATGGACAAGGTCGGGCGACTTGGGCGCCAGATGATGTTCCGTACGTGTACAGTGCAGACCAATCTCGATTTTGGTTCTGAAGCGGACATGGTGAAAAAATTCCGTGTGGCGCTGGCATTACAGCCCTTGGGCACGGCGCTGTTTGCGAACTCTCCCTTTATTGATGGGCGTCCGAATGGGTTCCTTTCCTATCGCTCACAAATCTGGACCGATACTGACCCGGATCGCACGGGCATGTTGCCGTTTGTTTTTGAAGACGGGTTCGGGTTTGAGCAATATGTGGACTATGCGCTGGATGTGCCGATGTATTTTGTACGGCGCGGCGGTAAATATCTCGATGCAAGCGGGTTGAGCTTCCGAGATTTTATGGCCGGTAAACTGTCGATTTTGCCGGGTGAATTGCCGGCTATGGATGATTTCGACGATCACTTGTCGACCATTTTCCCTGAAGTCAGAATGAAGCAGTTCCTTGAAATGCGGGGATCGGATGCGGGGCCGTGGAGCCGTTTGTGCGCCTTTTCCGCGTTCTGGTCGGGCTTGCTGTATTGCGATCAGGCGCTGGATGGTGCGTGGGAGTTGGTTAAAAACTGGACTGAGGGTGAGCGAGAGGCGATACGCCAAGCAGTGCGCACGCTGGGGCTTCGCGCGCCTGTGCCGGGCGGCCGGACGTTGCAGGATTTGGCAGTGGACGTGCTGGCGCTCTCTCGTCTTGGCCTGAAAAATCGAGCCAACCTGTCTACATCAGGCGATGATGAGACGGGTTTTCTCTCCGAACTCGACGAAATTGCCGCTTCAGGACTCACCCCTGCCGACCGATTGCTCGCAAAATACCATGGCGAGTGGAACGGCGATCTCACCAAAATCTTCGCCGACCAAGCGTATTAGGGGCAACCTATTGCGCTGCATTGCAGGTTGAAAAGCAAAAACTGCCTTGAGCCACGCCGCGGTGCATGGTCAAAGTGTCGGTTGGAGCTGAAACTGTATGGGAGAGTGCTGGCGTGACAGAACAGACAAGTGTTGAAGATTTCGGGCCTGAAAAGACCTTCCTAGGGCATCCGACGGGATTGTATGTCCTGTTCTTTGCCGAGATGTGGGAGCGGTTCTCCTATTACGGGATGCGGGCGCTTTTAGTCCTGTATCTTACCAAGCACTTTCTGTTCGAGCGCGATGCGGCCTATGGTCTTTATGGTGCCTACACGACGCTGGTTTATATCGGGCCAGTGATTGGCGGCTATCTCGCTGATAAATATCTCGGTGCTCGCAAGGCAGTGACGATTGGGGCGATTTTCCTTGTTCTGGGTCATCTGGGCATGGCATTCGAGGGCGCGCCGGTCGCTGAAGGACAAGCGGCTGATAGTTCGGTTCTGAACGTGTTCTATTTCAGTCTCGCGCTGATCATTATTGGCGTCGGCTTTTTGAAAGCCAATATCTCAACCATTGTTGGCTCACTGTATCCAAAGACCGATACGCGCAGAGATTCTGCGTTCACCATTTTTTATGTGGGGATCAACCTCGGTGCATTTCTTGGCGCGTTGATCGCTGGTTATCTCGGCGAGACGTATGGCTGGGCCTACGGGTTCGGCGCAGCAGGTATCGGCATGTTGGCTGGTTTGATTGTGTTCGTCTGGGGCAAGCCACATTTGCGCGGTGCGGGTGAGCCGCCACGCCCTGAGCTTTTGAAGCAGTCATTCCTTGGTCCGTTGTCGCGTGAGCATACGATCTGGATTGGCGCGATCATCTCGACCTTTATTGTTTGGTATCTGGTGCGCAGTCAGGGGGCGGTTAATTTGCTGCTCTTGGTGACGATGGGCGTTGTTTACCTCTTTATCTTGTGGCGCGCGCTTATCAAACTGACGCCGCACCAGCGTAATCGTATCATCGTGGCGCTTGTTCTGATCACGACTAACGTGTTGTTCTGGGGCCTGTTCGAGCAAGCCGGGTCGTCGCTGACCCTGTTTACAGATGAGCAAGTGAACCGGAACTTCTTTGGCTGGGAAGTTCCCGCGTCCATGTTCCAGTCGATCAATGCATTCTACATCATCGTGTTTGGGCCATTGTTTGCCGCGATGTGGGTCATGATGGGCAAGAAGAAAATTGAGCCGAGTGCGCCAATGAAGTTTGCCATCGCGCTGGTTTTGCTGGGCCTTGGCTTTCTTGCCTTGGTTTGGGGGTCGGCAGGTGCTGGCCTGACGCCTGTCTTGTTTATCTTCCTGATCTATCTGTTGCACACATTGGGTGAGCTGTGTCTCTCGCCGGTCGGCTTGTCAGCGATGACGCGGTTGTCTGTGGGGTCAATGGTCGGTCTGATGATGGGCGCGTGGTTCCTTGCGTCGGGCGCCGGTAATGCTGTGGCCGCACTTATTGCGCAGGCAACGGCATCAGGTGGCGAGGATGGCGCGCAAGTACTGGCAGTGTACTCAAAAGTGGGCTGGATAGCGATTGCGGTTGGGGTGGGCTTTGCCGTTCTTTCGCCACTGCTAACCAAAATGATGCATCTCGATACGCTCACCGATGAAGGTGAGCCGCATGACCCCGGAACTGTCGACACGTTCGGGGCCAATACTGATCCGGGCGATCCAACGAAAACGCTGAGCTAGGTAAAGGGGTGTATGGGCCTTAATCCTGTGAAACTAAAAAGGGCGGCGCCATTCCAGCGTCGCCCTTTTTTGATGCCCGCTATGGCCTCGGTTTCAGCGGTCGCGGGGGATGAACGGGTCTGTGGGGAGACCGCGCGTCAGCCAGCCTTCACCTGCGCTTCTATCGCGGGACATGCCTTCGGGGATGTCGTAGACGGCAGTGAAGCCTTCAGCTTCCAGCTTTTTGGCGGCTTCCGCTGAACGATTGCCTGTGCGGCAAATGACAGCAACGGGGTGCTCAAGGTCTCCATAGACCGCGCCGCGTGCCTGCGCGAGAAAGTCCGGAGCGCTGGAACTGGCTGTGCGGCTGTCTTGTGGAACGCCGGTCATGGCCCATTCAGTCGGGCTGCGCACATCCAGCAAAATCAGTTCGCCGCGCTGGACCATCATATGAGCATCTTGCGCGGAAATGGTGCTGACATCGGCATTTGCGACCGCAGCGCCACCAAAACAGAAACTGGCGACAGCGGCTATTTTCAAGACGGGTTTAATCACTCTACTTTCCCTCTCCCAAACTGTGTTCAGAAGGTGGCAAACAAGTTGACGCCGCGCAAGGTTGAGAATGTTGTCTGACTGAAATTTTAGCCAGCGCCACCCACGGTGAGCGAGCCAACTTTCAAAGTAGGCTGGCCAACGCCAACGGGCACAGATTGCCCGGCTTTACCGCAGACGCCGACGCCATCATCCATTGCAAAATCGTTACCGATCATTGTGACGTCCTGCAACGCCGTCGGGCCGTGACCGATGAGTGTTGCGTTTTTCACTGGCGCGACGATTTTGCCGTCCTCAACCAAATAAGCCTCGGTGCACTGGAACACGAAGTTGCCGGAGGTGATGTCGACCTGCCCGCCACCGAAATCGACAGCCCAGAGACCGCGCTTGATGGACGAGACGATTTCTTCGGGATCATCATTGCCGCCAAGCATGAGTGTGTTGGTCATGCGGGGAAGCGTTGATGCTTCATAGCTTTCGCGGCGGCCGTTCCCTGTGGCGTCAACGCCCATCAGGCGAGCGTTCATGCGATCTTGCATATAGCCTTTCAGTATGCCGTCTTCGATCAAAACTGTGCGCTGGGTTGGTGTGCCCTCGTCATCAAACGACAGAGACCCGCGCCGTTTGTCGATTGCGCCATCATCGACAACCGTGACGCCCTTTGCTGCGACTTGTTCACCGATGCGGCCGGCATAGACGCTGGTGCCTTTGCGATTGAAGTCACCTTCAAGGCCATGGCCCACAGCTTCGTGCAGCAGAACGGCGGGCCAGCCAGGGCCGAGCACAACTTCCATCTCACCCGCAGGCGTGGGAATGGATTGTAGATTGGTGGAGGCCTTTTTGATGACTTTGCGGGCAAGATCCTGCCAGCGGTCTGGCTGAATCCATTCCTCATAGGCCGCGCGGCCACCTGCGCCGCTTGCTGCGGATTCGCGTCGGCCATTTTCTTCCAGTGTGACCGAGATGTTCAAGCGAACCAGCGGTCGCACCTCTGAGAAATGGGCGCCGTCTGGGCGCAGAATATCAACTTCTTTATGGCTACCCGACAAGGTGACAGAAACCTGAACGATGCGAGGATCTTGGGCGCGCGTCCAAGCGTCAATCTCCGCCAAGAGACCAGTTTTCATTGTGAAAGCTGGGGCTGCTGTGGGGTCAATTGGGTCATAGAGACGGCGGTTTGTGGGCGTTGGCCCAACGGCAAGGTTGCCGCTGTGTCCGGCTTTCGCTTGCGCTGCGGTACTGGCAGCACGTTTGATCGCACCAATGTTGAGTTCTGATGCGTAGCCCGAACCTGTAGATTCGCCAGCAACGACGCGTAAGCCAAATCCTTGGTCGGTATCGAAGGCGGCTGATTTCAGGCGACCGTCGTCGAATACGAAACTCTCATTGCGAGAGCGCTCGATGAACAAATCTCCGTCATCACCGCCTCGAGCGGCATCTGCGAGAATGTCTGCGGCTTGAGCCACGTCGAAGGGCAAGGGTGTATGTGATGTCATACGTTCTAAATGCGCTCGCCCGACGCGTCCGACAAGGGGCTAGTTTTAGTTCGTCTTGACCGAGAAGCGCGTCAATTGACGTTTTGCGGGTTCAAAATCAGGATTGAGCGATAGAACTTTCTGGAAATCCTTGTAGGCGCCTTGCACATCTCCGGTGTTCTCGCGTGCGATCGCGCGATTGTAATGGGCGGCATAGAGATCCATGGTGTTCAGGGCAATCGCTTGATCCAATGAGATGAGGGCGGCGGAAAAGTCTTTCTTTAAAATCAAGGCAGCGCCTTCGTTTAACCAAGCGGCACCGACATCTGATTTAAGGCGTTTGGCCATCGCGTAATCATTGAGCGCGGCATCGTAGCGCCCGCTGCGCATGCGCAGTACGCCGCGATTTGTGTATGTTGCTGCACGATTGGAAACATTCATCGATTCGGTTTCGAGTGCCCGGGTGCAGGTTTTAATGGCTTCGGCGAGATTATTGCGGCGCTGTTTGGCATCATCGTAACAGTCGCCTGCCAATCCACCGCCAATCACAGTGACTTGTGCAGTCGCCGGAACAGTCGACAGCGCCAAAACTGCACCAGCAGCGGCCAATATTCCGAGGGTTTTTACGCGCATTGTGTCGGCCTCCATCGCTTCGTTTACGAAAATATAGCATATTGACGCCAAGTGAACGATAGCCTGCGACAAAATTGAGCGCGAAAAGCGCTGGGTTGCGTGGCACAATTAGTATAGGTATTGCCGAAATTCCAATGATATGAGGATTCCCGAAGTGCGACATTTACTCGCCACATTGTGTGCATCACTGTTCTCCGCGCCTGCGTGGGCTGCGCTTCCCCAAGACGGCGCTCTCGGAATGCCTCCGCCGGTGACGCGAATCGCAGAGCGAATCCAATTTTTCCATGACGATTACGTGATGTGGATCATTACAGCGATTACGATTTTCGTGGCTGCGTTGCTCGTCTGGGTGATCGTTCGTTACAATAGCAAGGCGAACCCCGTCGCGAAAAAGTTTAGTCACAACACGCTGATCGAAGTGATTTGGACGGTGTTTCCGGCGCTTATCCTTGTTGCTATCGCGGGTCTGTCATTTCCTAACCTGTACTATCAGGACGTGCCGCCGAACCTCGAAAAAGTTCAAAGTGACGCTGAGGCCTTGCTGGCTGACGATGATACTGCTGGATACGAAAAACTCACCAAAAACTATAATCCTGAAGCGGCAGCTAAAGGCTTCTTGAACGTGAAAGTGCAGGGCAACCAGTGGAACTGGACCTATACTTACGCTGACGAGGTAGACGCTGATGGCTACGCTCTGGAGTTTGTGTCGAACCCAGTGCATGTGGGGCTTTCTACAGATCCTAAAGACTATGATGAGCGCCCGCGCAACTTGGCTGTTGATTACCCAATGGTTGTTCCGGTGAACCGCTATGTTCGGTTCTACACAGCCGCATCAGACGTTATTCACTCATTTGCTGTGCCTGCATTCGGTATTAAAACTGACGCTGTGCCCGGACGCCTGAATGAAGGCTGGTTCCTCGTCAAAGAAGAAGGCGTGTTCTACGGCCAGTGTTCAGAATTGTGCGGCGTAAACCATGCTTACATGCCAATTGAAGTGCGTGTTGTAAGCCAGGCGGAATATGATGCCTGGGCCGCTTTGATGCTTTCTGGTGACTATGATGCGGCAGCCGCGTCTGTTCGGGAAGTTGCATCTCTAGAGTCTGCCACGCAGCTGGCATCCAACGAAATCACCGTAGAGAAAGAGTAATCCGATATGCCTATGGATGAAGTTGCAGTCGATCATCACGACGACCACGCCCACGACCACAAGCCGGGCTTTATTGCCCGCTGGTTCTTCTCAACCAACCACAAAGATATCGGTACGCTGTATCTGATTTTCGCATTGATTGCGGGTATCATTGGTTACTCGCTGTCGGGCCTTATTCGCTGGGAATTGGCCGAGCCGGGTATCGGTGTGTTGACCAAGTTTGTTGCCGGTGAAGGCGACGTGGCCATTCAGAATGCCAAACATTTTTACAATGTTGTGATCACGTATCACGGCCTGATCATGATCTTCTTCATGGTGATGCCGGCGCTTATCGGTGGGTTCGGTAACTGGTTCGTGCCGCTTATGATCGGTGCGCCTGATATGGCGTTCCCGCGGATGAACAATATCTCATTCTGGCTGACGGTTTCAGCGTTTGTTTTGGCTTGTATCTCAATGATGGTGCCGGGCAATTCGGCCGGCAATGGATTTGGGGGGGGCTGGGTGCTTTATCCGCCGCTCTCGTCGACGACCGGGCACCCCGGGCCTGCGATGGATATATTGATCCTGTCGCTTCACACGGCCGGTATTGCCTCCATCCTCGGCGCGATCAACTTCATCGTGACCATCCTGAATATGCGCGCACCGGGCATGACCCTGCACAAGATGCCGCTATTTGCATGGGGTGTTTTGATCACAGCTGTTCTATTGCTTCTGTCACTGCCTGTTCTTGCGGGCGCTCTGACAATGCTTCTGACTGACCGTAACTTTGCGACACAGTTCTTTGTACCGGGCGGCGGTGGTGATCCGATCATGTTCCAGCACTTGTTCTGGTTCTTCGGACACCCTGAAGTTTACATCATGATCCTGCCGGCTTTTGGTATCATTTCTCACATCGTCTCAACCTTCTCGAAAAAGCCGATCTTCGGTTATCTCGGCATGGCATATGCGATGGTGTCTATCGGTGTGATCGGCTTTGTTGTGTGGGCGCACCACATGTACACAGTCGGCATGGACGTAGACATGAAGGCTTACTTCGTGGCGGCGACAATGGTGATTGCGGTGCCGACAGGTATCAAGATCTTCTCATGGATCGCGACGATGTGGGGCGGGTCTATCGACTTCAAACTGCCAATGCTGTGGGCGATCGGGTTTATTTTCCTGTTCACCGTGGGCGGCGTGACCGGTGTTGTGCTGGCCAACGCTGGTATCGATGTTCAGCTGCATGACACATATTATGTGGTTGCACACTTCCACTATGTTCTGTCGCTCGGCGCTGTGTTCGGCCTGTTTGCTGGCTGGTATTACTGGTTCGAAAAGATGTTCGGCATCAAGTATAACAGCTTCTTCGGTGGCTTGCATTTCTGGCTGATGTTCATCGGTTCAAACGTCTTGTTCTTCCCGCAGCACTTCTTGGGTCTGCAGGGTATGCCGCGCCGCTATATTGATTATGCGGACGGGTTCCAGACGTGGCACATGATCTCTTCAATCGGCTATGCGATTACACTTGTGGCAACGCTTTGCTTCTTCGTTGGCTTGGTTCTGTCATTGATCGCACGCAAGAAGGGCGCAGCGAACCCATGGGGCGAAGGTGCAACGACGCTGGAATGGACACTTCCATCCCCGCCACCATTCCACCAGTACAATGAACTACCGCAGGTAACTGGCGAGGGTGGCCACTAGGTCTCCCAGTCTAACTGACTATTGAAATTAAACGTCCCCAGTGAGAGATCATTGGGGACGTTTTGCATTTGCAGGAAAGGATCGCTTGAAATGTCTGAAACGTTCTTCGACCCGAATGGTGGCGGTGATCCTGTGATGTTTCAGCATATCCTTTGGTTTCTTGGGCATCCGGAAGTTTACGTCAGCTTGATACTGCTTTGCGGGGCGGTCTTTTTTTTACTGTTGCTCACGCTGAAATTTTTTAAGCGAAAGGCATTCGGCCGTTTGGCCTTGTTATGGGGCAGCGTCTTCATATTGGTTGGGGCGGCTTGGGTCATGGTTCTCCGCGCGCAGGCCGCTTTTGTTCAAGGAATCGCGCCGCCACGTGAAGGCCCCGAAGCGGGGTGGGTTCTCTATCCGCCGCTTGACGAGCCCATGGCAGAACCTTCGCTGTTGGACGGAGTGCTTAGTGGAACGGGTTTTTATGGCGCAATGTTGCTGGTTGTGGCGGGGAGTGTTGCTGCGTGGGCGTTCAAAACCCGCGGGAAACAATCAGCTCCTTCAGCGGTGACCCTTTTTCTCGTCGCGGCCGCAGCGTTGGCAATTGCGGGCAGCATTTTGGGGGTGAGACTGAATGATACGTCAATTGATCGGGCGTTTCACGACACGTATTATGTGGTGGCCCATTTTCGCTATTTCGCGATGTTGGTCGGAATCACGTTGGTTTTTGCAGGTGTTTACTGGCTGTTGCCGAAGGTGTTTGCGGTCCGGCTCCGGCGAGGGTTGGCGCTCATTCATTGGGTCGGTTGGATATCAGGGGTTGGTTTGATAATCCTGCCGCAGCTCTTTCTCAGCACACAGGGCATGCCGCGCCGCTATAGTCAGATGGAGCAGAGCGGCAACATGATCAACGCTTTCAGCAGTGCAGGCTACATTGTCACGCTGATTTCTCTCGCCGTTTTTGCCATATGCCTGTTAGAAGCAGTGTATCGCCGTGTCCGGCATGGACGAGATATAGGCCCCACAGTATGACCGAACAGTCTGTTACCCCTGAAAAACGCTATGCGACCGCTGGCGATTATGTGCAGCTGATGAAGCCGCGCATTATGATGCTTGTCGTGTTTACCTCCATTGCTGGGCTTATCGCAGCGGTGGGTGTGACAGGCACGCCGATCCATCCATTGATGGCCGGGATTGCGCTATTGGCCGTCGCGCTAGGCTCTGGCGCTGCTGGGGCCATCAATATGTGGTATGATGCTGACATCGATCAGATCATGACGCGCACATCAACGCGCCCGATCCCTGCTGGTCTGGTGCCGGCCAATGAGGCGATTACGATGGGCCTGATTATGTCGGGCGTATCAGTCATGTTGATGTGGCTGGCGACCAATTGGCTGGCTGCAGCATTGCTTGGTTTCTCGATCATCTATTACGGCGTGATCTATACAATGTGGCTGAAGCGTTCGACGCCGCAGAATATCGTGATTGGCGGCGGGGCTGGGGCATTTCCGCCAGTGATCGGCTGGGCCGCTGTAACGGGCAATACGCCGCTGGATGCGTGGATTTTGTTTGCGATTATCTTCTTTTGGACGCCGCCGCATTTCTGGGCGCTATCGCTATTGGCGCATGGCGAATATGAAAAGGCGGGCGTGCCGATGTTGCCGGTTACGCATGGCGCGAAGGCGACGCGGCTTCAGATTCTGATATACACGATCCTGCTGGTGCCATTGGCGATGACCCCCTTGCTGACAGGGCTTGGGGGGTGGATTTATGCTGCAATCGCGGGCGGTCTGGGACTGAAATTCTTGTACTATGCTGTTACAGTTTTCTCCTCCAAAGCGGGCGATGCGGATGCACCTGCTGAGGATAATAAACGTGCTCGGTCGATGTTTTTGTTTTCGATATTGTATTTGTTTGTCGTGTTCGCCGCATTGATTGTTGAGCACGGTTTGGGATTGTATTTCCCAGTGTTTGGAGCCTGATATGGTCGATAAGGGAACAGATTTTCCGCAAACAGGTCGCCTTGACGCTGAGGGGGTCGCCGCGCGCAATAAGCGCAATATGTGGCTGGCCTTCGCATTGGTTGGATTTGTTGTTTTGGTCGGTTTGATAACGATCGTTCGACTGGGCGGTACAGACGGCAAATTCTACTATCATAATGAGCCTGAATCTGAAGTCGCTGCCCCAGATTTGCCGCCTGGAATGTCTCCCGATCAAGCGGCGCCACCCCCTGGATTAACACCGGAGCCGTCATCAAAATGAAGCTATCAAATCCACAGATTGCAGGTGGGGCTGTCACGATTTTTCTAGGAATGCTCGGTCTCGCTTTTGCGGCTGAACCGCTCTATAAAACCTTCTGTCAGGTGACGGGATTTGGCGGCACAACACGCATTGCGACCGCGCCTCCTACAGAGGTGCTGCAGCAGAGCATTTCCGTGCGATTTGATGCAAACGTGGCTGATACAGCGCTTGAGTTCAGGGCATTGCAGCCTGCGCAAGATGTGCAAATCGGCCAACATGGTTTGGCGTTCTACGAGGTCAGCAATCCAACAGAACAGCCGGTGCGCGTGATCGCCAGCTATAATGTAACGCCGCATTTCGCCGGAAAATACTTCAACAAGCTGGAGTGTTTCTGTTTCGAAGAGCGAATCATCGCGCCGGGAGAGAGCAAAAAATTGCCGGTTGTTTACTTTATTGCGCCTGAAATCGTTGAAGATCGTGTGTCCGCAAATCTGGAAACAATCACGCTCAGTTACACTTTCTTTGATAGTTCAGCCTATGCAGGGGCGAAAGAAGGTGCGGCGAATTCGGCAAAGCCGGGCTAAGTCTGTTGCGTTCACCGCTTTTGGCGGGGTAAAAGCGGCAAGAATCTGAATAAATATACCGATTAAGGGATTTTCTCATTATGGCTGATGACGTCAAACACGATTATCACCTCGTCAACACGTCGCCGTGGCCTCTTTTGGGGTCGCTGTCTGTTGCTGTGCTCGCTCTGGGCGGTGTGACCTATATGAAGGGCCTCTTCGGTATGGAGAAGGGCTCTTGGTGGCTTATGGCTGTAGGTTTTGCCATGGTGCTTTGGGTCATGTTCGGCTGGTGGCGTGAAGTCATTAAAGAGGGCCGCACGGGTGACCATACGCCAGTTGTCGAGATCGGCCTGCGCTACGGCATGATCCTGTTCATCGCCTCCGAGGTTATGTTCTTTGTGGCGTGGTTCTGGAGCTTCTTTGAGTTCACAATTTTCTCTGAAGCCCGCGTCGGTTCGACATGGGATTCGATGAACCCAATTTTCCAAGACGGTTTGGAGCGCTTTAAAGACTTCCCACCGGTTGGCGTTGAGACGTTTGATCCGTTCCACTTGCCGCTCATCAATACGCTGATCCTGCTACTATCAGGCACGACGGTAACATGGGCGCACCACGCGCTTGTGCATGGCGACAAGAGCGGCGCGAAGCTTGGCCTGCTCGTCACCGTAATCCTCGGTCTTTGCTTCACAGCATTGCAGGTTCTCGAATACTCCCACGCTGGCTTCACCTTCAGCGGCACGATCTATGGATCTGGGTTCTTCATGGCCACAGGCTTCCACGGTGCACATGTTGCGATTGGTACGCTGTTCCTGATCATCTGCCTGCTACGCCTCGTGGTTGGCAATATGACAACTGAAAAGCACCTCGGTTTTGAGTTTGCCGCTTGGTATTGGCACTTTGTTGATGTCGTTTGGCTCTTCCTCTTTGCCTTTGTTTATGTTGCACCGTTCCTTATTTTGGAGGGGGGCGGTCACTAGCCTCGCCTCAAGGTCTGTATAGACACGCGTTCAATACGGCCCGCTGGCGCATTCATTGCCCGGCGGGCCGTTTCTTTTAGTGATCAGGACACCCATTCACATGCGCTTCAAGCCTTATCCAATTCTGACGATTTGCACCTTGATCAGCCTTTTTATTTTGATGTGGCTGGGGAATTGGCAGTGGGCACGTTATCATCAGAAAATGGCGATTGATGAAACGGTTTTGGAGTGGGAGCTGATTGAAGGGCGTGTGGTTGAGGGTAGCGAAGTCATCGTTTACGGCTATCTGGAGGGCAATTCGGCCTGGCGCCGGGTCGTGGCGCTGGAAACAGAGACGGACGTTGTCTATCTGCCGCTTGAAATGATTTATCAGATTGATCCGCCTATGCCGTGCGCGGGCGAAACGTGTCCGCTCAATGGCACCTATGCGAGCCGCGGCCTATTCAAGACGCCACATGGCCGTAACGCATTCTCTAATGACGACGAGCCAGATCGCGGCATTTACTACACGTTAGACCCTAAAGTCATTGGAGCAGGATTGCCTAACGGGCTGAGTGATAAAGTCAGTGGCCGGGTGTTTGAACCTGAGATGATTATGCTGACAGAGAATGGCCAAACTGGCCCCGGTAAGAATCCATTTGCGCGATTGCGCCTCGATGACAAGCTGCCACCCCAGCGTCATTTTGGTTATGCAATCACGTGGTGGGGGCTGGCCATGGCGTTGCTAGGGGTTTATTTGGCATTCCATTATTCAAAAGGTCGCTTGCGATTTAAGAAGGAAACAAACCAGTGAAATACATTTCTACCCGTGGCCAGGCGCCGGCCGTAAGTTTCACTGAAGCCTGTCTTGCGGGCCTTGCGCCAGATGGCGGCCTCTATGTCCCCGAGAGCTTCCCGCAAATTACGCCCCCCAGGGCGGGTGAGTCCTATGTCAGTGTGGCCGCGCGAATATTGAGTGCATTTGCCGGCGACGATATCCCCTTGGCTGATATGCAGGCGATGTGCGAGCGAGCATATGGCAGCTTTGCCCATCAATCGGTTGCGCCGCTCACCCAATACGGACCGGGCCTGTGGCAGATGGAATTGCACCATGGCCCGACATTGGCGTTTAAAGATGTTGCTATGCAGATCATCGCGCAGCTTTATGATTATCTGTTGGGCAAGAGCGGGCGGCGCTTATCGATCGTTTGCGCGACGTCTGGTGATACGGGTGGCGCAGCGGCGGCCGCCTTTGCCGGGGCAAAACATGCCGACCTGTTCATCCTGCACCCGCATGAACGTGTTTCACCTGTGCAGCGCGTCTTTATGACGACGACAGGTGCTGACAATGTAACCAATCTGGCGGTTGATGGTGACTTTGATGATTGTCAGGCAATGGTCAAAGCGATGTTTGCTGATAGTGCTTTCGCAGCGAAGATCGGACTGTCTGGTGTAAACTCTATCAACTGGGCACGCATTGCGGCGCAGTCTGTCTATTACGCGACGGTTCAAGCTGCGCTTGGCGGGGCGCTGCGATTTGTGGTGCCGAGTGGAAACATGGGCGATGCGCTTGCCGGGTATGTGGCCGCGCGGTGTGGCCTGATGACGGGCGGTTTCGAAATCATCTGTGCCGTGAATGAAAATGATGCTTTGGCGCGCCTGTTTGATGAGGGTGTGATGGCGCGTGCGCCTGCTGTGGCAACGCCAAGTCCGGCTATGGATATTTCTGTGCCATCGAATTTTGAGCGCTTGCTTTATGAGGTCACGGGGCGCGATGCAGAGGCTGTTGTGCGAACCTATGAAAGCTATCGCCAAGCCGGGGAAGCCCAGTTGCCGGACGATGCCAAAAGCAAGCTTGGCTGTGTGGGGATGAGTGCCAAGGCGGTCAGCAATGCGCAAACATTGGATGAGATGAAGCGGTTTGAAGCAGAAACGGGTTTGCTGATCTGTCCGCACACTGCGGTGGGTACTTATATGGCGCGTCAGTTGCCCGAAAGTGACGCGCGCACTGTCGTGCTGGCGACAGCAGCAGCAGCGAAGTTTCCAGAGACGGTTAAAGAGGCTGTGGGACGAGATGCGCCGTTACCTGATCGCTGTGGTGAGTTGCTTGCGCGCGGCGAAGTATTTGATCGGGTGCCCAATTCGATTGGCGCGGTTCGCAGCGCAATTGAAGCTCGCCTGAAGCTCAACTGATCCGGTGCTGCCGAGCCAGCGCGATACGCTAATTACGACCCCGCGCTTGGCGTTGGCACCGGCCGCGCGCAGTGACTTTGAAGACTGGTCTACGCTTCGCTTGGAAAGCAGAGATCATTTGGAAAAATGGGAGCCGCGTTGGTCAAGTGATGCCGGGTCGCGTTCTGACTGGAACCGCAGATTGAAGGCGTGGTCACTCGGCTGGAAGCAGGGTCGGATGCATGTTTTCCTATTCAGGGCCATTGAGACGGGTGAACTGATCGGCAGCGTTTCGCTCACCAATGTGCGGGGGTGGCCAGCAGATTCTGCCAATCTCGGTTATTGGGTCGGCGCCGCGTTTCAGGGAAAAGGCTATATGCAAGAAGCCGTTAAGGCCATTTGCCAATGGGGATTTGAAGTGCGTGGACTGGCGCGCATAGAAGCGGGTACCCTGCCGGAGAACACACGCTCCCGCCATGTTTTGACGCGAGTGGGCTTTCAGGAGGAAGGTCGCGCTGTTGGGTATTTAGAGATTGGCGGAGAGAGGCGAGATCATATGATTTATGGTCTCGTCACCAGCGGCCTGACACGATAGGTTGCAGCTATGTCAAAACCAAATCAGACACATCCTCAAGGCAGTTGGTATTGGAATGTTCCTGCGAAACGCCTGGTCATAGAGGCGCCGTTTGGCACGCCGCTGTCTGACATGATCGGCGAATGGTCGATTGATGCACTTGAGCAGATGTTGGAAGGTTTGAGCCGCGGGCGGTTGCAGAAAGTTTTTGACGCGAATGAGGGGCCTGTGCGTTGCCCTTTGCGATTGTCTAATGGGCAAGATGTGCATTTGGTTGGCGCCTTTATTGATGAAAGCGAAGCGCGCGGCATGTTGTTGGCGGGCTCAGATTTTCCAGAGATTGATGCCGAGGAATTGAAACCAGGGCCGGATCTGGCGCCTGTGTTTCAGCCGATCGTGTCGCTTGCCGATGGTCGGATTGTCGGGTTTGAGGCGCTGGCACGTTGGGATGGCAAGGATGGCGCGGTGCCGCCCACGCGGTATGAAGACGAAGCGCTGGCCTCCAATATGCTTATCAAATCTGCCGAGGTTCTGGCGCGAATGCGTGAAGAAGCTGGTCGGGTCGATTTGTTCATGCAGGTGAATTTGACCGCGCGGGATCTGGCGCGCGGGGCGCTGCCGGCTTTGGTTGAGGCCTTGATTAACGGGTATGATTTGAAAGATCGTACGCTTCGCATTGAATTGACTGAGCAAGCCGCGTTGCGGGATGGCGACAATGCGCTGGCTGCTGCGCTCGCTCTGAAAGCCGTGGGTGCCGGTTTGGTGCTGGATGATTTTGGTACGGGGCATTCATCATTTGCGTGGTTGGCTGATTTGCCTGCGGATAGTTTGAAAATTGATCACGGCTTGACCAAGCGACTTGGACAATCGCGCACGGATACTATTCTGTCGGTGATAACGTTGATGGCCAAACGACTGGGCATGAGTAGCACGGCCGAGGGTGTAGAAAATAAAGAGGATGCTGCACGCTTGCGTGCATTAGGCTTTGACTATGCTCAAGGGTATGCTTTCGCCCGGCCAATGGTGGCGCGGAAAGCGATTGAGTTTCTGCTGAACTCTTAAGCGGTGCCAGAATCAAACTGTAGTCGACCACTATCGACGCCAATCAAGTTGAGCGCATATGTCCATTTTTGACTGTAAGAGTCACCAAATATGAGATCGTTTGTGGCGTGACCAATGATCCAGGCATTGTCGACGATCTCCTCTTCCAACTGTCCTGCGCTCCAGCCGGTATACCCCAAGGCCAGCACAGATTGGCGTGGGGCGTCTTCTGTTCCCAAGGTTTCGAGCATGTCTCGCGTGGCTGTCATGCAGATTTCGGGTCCAACATCTAGCGTGGCGCCTTCACTGATGACATCTTGAGAATGCAGCACAAAGCCCCGTTCGGCGCTGACCGGGCCACCATCCAGTACCAATGTTTCCGGCATCTCAATTTCCACCGGGATATCGAGGTGATCCAGCAGATCGGGAAGGTTTAGGTTGTCCATTGGTTTGTTGAGGACAATGCCCATCGCAAATTCATCTGAATGGGCACACACAAGGATGACGGAGCGGGCGAACCGCGTGTCGCCCATGGCGGGCTGCGCAATTAAGACGCGACCTGTTAGGTCGGTGGTCACGATGGAATCTCCTTCTTGGCCTATCGGTCTTATAAGCCACTTTTGTTTTGCAACCCGTTTTTCTTGTCGAATGACTGCGGGAGGCTTATGTGCAGGGTAACACAAATCGGAGACTTCAAAAATGAGCATTAAAGTTGGTGACCAGCTTCCCGAAGCAACATTCATGGAAATGACCGCTGATGGCCCGCAGCCACGCAGCACAGATGATATCTTTAAAGGCAAAACCGTCGCCTTGTTCGCGGTGCCCGGCGCCTATACGCCGACATGCTCTGCTAAGCATTTGCCGGGCTTTGTTGAGAAAGCAGGCGAAATCAAAGGCAAGGGCGTCGACGATATTGTCTGCACCTCAGTCAATGATGTGTTCGTCATGGGCGCTTGGGGGAAAGACAATTCCGCAGGCGAAAACGTAAGAATGCTCGCTGATGGCAACGGGGCATTCGCGGCGGCTCTAGGGCTGGAGATGGATGCATCCGGCTTCGGCATGGGCAAACGCTCTCAGCGTTACTCAATGATCGTTGAAAATGGCAAAGTCAAAGAATTGAATGTCGAATCTGGCCCCGAATTCAAGGTATCCAGCGCCGATTATATGCTCGGCCAAATATAGGCGGAATTTGAGTAATATCTTAATCGTATTCTGCGAGTATCGGCGCATTCTGGGGGACAGGGTGCGCCGATTTTCGATAAATTCATATTGAAAAACGGCAATCTCTTCCTACATCAACCTGAGACAATATAGGAGTGGGAGTATATGGAACCGTTTTTGATCTTCGTGGCACTGATCGCCGTTGTGGGCCTGATCGGCCTCGTGTCGGCCTTCAAATTCGTACCGCAAGGCTATAATTTTACCGTTGAGCGCTTTGGTCGTTATACGCGCACGCTGCAACCGGGCATGTCTATCATTACGCCGTTCGTGGACCGAATTGGGCGCAAAATGAATATGATGGAAACGGTACTCGACGTACCTCAACAAGAGGTGATTACCAAAGACAACGCAATGGTATCGTGTGATGCCGTTGTGTTTATTCAAGTCGTGGACGCTGTTCAGGCGGCATATGAAGTGAATAATCTTTCCAATGCGATCCAGAATTTGGCTTTAACAAATATCCGTACCGTTGTTGGGTCTATGGATCTTGATGAAGTGTTGTCCAATCGTGATGATATCAATGCGCGCTTGTTGCGCGTGATCGACTCGGCCACCAACCCTTGGGGAGTAAAGGTGACGCGGATCGAGATTGCCGATCTTAGCCCACCGGCTGATATTACCGAGGCGATGAACCGCCAGATGAAAGCTGAACGCTTGAAGCGTGCAGAAATTTTGACGGCAGAAGGCGACAAACAAGCCGCTATTCTGAAGGCTGAAGGTTCAAAGCAATCTGAGATTCTGCAGGCTGAGGGTCGCCGCGAAGCTGCCTTCCGAGACGCAGAGGCGCGTGAACGTGAAGCTCAGGCGGAAGCCAAGGCGACGGCAATGGTCAGCCAGGCGATTGCGAATGGTGATGTGAACGCAATCAATTATTTCCTAGGACAAGCCTATGTTGAGGCCTTTTCCAAATTGGCCAGTTCTAACCAGCAGAAAACGGTTATCATTCCGGCTGAGTTTTCGAGCATTATCGGCACAATCGAAGGCATTAAAGGGGTTGCGGCTGCAGCCGTTGCGCCAAAGCCAGCAGCGCCGTCCCCAGCGCCTCGTAAGCCAACAGCGCCGGGTGGCCAATAAATCTATCGGCCTGCTGCGTTTTAAGCGTGAGCAGGCCGTTACATATGTAGTTAGAGTACGGAGAGAATAATGGACATATTATTGGGTGAACTGAACATATGGCATTGGATGATTCTCGCGGCTGTTTTGTTTGGCCTTGAGATGATGACCGGCACGTTCGATTTGTTGATGGTTGCCATTGCTGCCGCGATCACTGGCCTGTTCGCTCACTATGCACCCGGCAATTTTGGCGACTGGACATGGCAGTGTGTTTGCTTTGCTGTTGTCTCTGGCGGTTTGGTATTGTTCGGTCGGGTTTTCTTGTCACGGCTTCGTCGCTCATCGCCTGAGCATCCGACATTGAATAAGCGTATGGCCGCCTTGATTGGCCGCCGCGGTGTTGCCACTGAAGCGTTTGATGGAGCCGGAGCGGGCCAAATCAAACTCGATGATACTGTTTGGCGGGCTGAGATTGTTGGCGATCAGACAATTGCCGAAGGTGACGCGGTCGTTGTTGAAGGTGCAAATGGTACAATCGCGGTCGTCCGCAAAGCCAACTAAGGTCGAATCAACTTTAACTTAATGGTCTGCCAGCTTGCGCGGCGTGGCCAGACCGGGACGCGCGAGATTACGCGCTGGGTCTGAGTTATATTGATACAGCTCTGCCGGGCGGCCGCCTGTACCTGTCTCGAGTTGGCCTGTCCCTCGGACGAGCCCCGTTTTATCCAAGGCGCGGCGAAAATTTTGTGTGTGCAGTGTCAGGCCCAAAATACTTTCCACTGTGTGCTGCAGCGTTGAAAGAGTGAATTGTTCTGGAAGTAATTGGAAGATGACAGGGCGATATTTCAATTTTCCTCGCAGCCGGGAAATCGCCGTGGCGAGAATGCGCCTGTGATCTGAAGCCATCATCGCGCCGAGTTGGATGTCCGGTTGAGGCAAACCAACATCTCGGGCACATTCGGCAACGAGGCCAGCCTCATAGAGTAATTCATAGCGTTCAAGCACGCGTTCTTCTACCCAGCGCGCACCGTCTAGCCCGAAGGCGAGTTTCGCGCGTTCTTGTCGCTGTTCATTGCCCGCGGCCCATGTGTGAAGTCGCGGCGCGATTTCGCGTTTGATGAGCGGGGCTTCACCGTTGCGATGGTCTTCCCAAGGGAAAAAGCGATACCATTCTAGCCAATTCGCCTCGAACCCTGCTTCGGCGGGTTTGGCCTTTGGTGTGAGCGCGAGATAACCAATAGAGATCACACGTGCATTGGTGGGAGCATCTTTAATCGTTGCCTCAGGGGTTTCACGATCTTCGTCACCGAATGTGTAGAGCTGTTCGAGATAACCAAGTTCAAAGCCAGTTTGCTCGCGTACCCAATTGCGAACGGACAGGTCAAAAGTGCGGTGATTATCAGGGTCAAACGGTCCAAATGGCAAGGCGTCCTCGCCGCTATTGCGCTGGGTCACCAGAATGCGAGGCGTGTCGTCTTCGATAGCGACAAGAACCGTAGAGAGTCCGATCAATAGCGGTGACGTCATTTGGAGCCCCCTTAAAGCTTTTCTAGCAATATGTTGAAACGCTCTAGAAACAAAGCCTGCGCCTTGTTGACCGAGAGTGGGGCGAGCTTCAGCTCCATGCTTTTTGCGCGATGGCCGAACAGCTTATTGGCTTCCTGCTCTGAAAAACCTGCCAGTTGAACCGCTTCATGCCACGCAGAAATATGGTCCGCTCGCTTGATCAGTTTCTTCAGTCGCACTGGGGTGATGGGGCGCAGGCCAAACCGAATGTGGATCGCCTCCTGCAAGCGGTTTTCGATGTCTTTATAGCTGTCGCCCAATAGCGCTTTGAAGGGTGAGATCATATCACCAATTACATATTCCGGGCTGTCGTGTAGCAAGGCCGTTAAGCTGTCCATGGTCGACAGGTTTGGCTGAAGCTCTCTGCAAATGGCTTCAACAAGCACTGAATGCTCAGCCACAGAAAAGGCATGTGCCCCCTTGGTCTGGCCATTCCAGCGGGCCACACGGGCCAAGCCGTGCGCAATGTCTTCGACCTCCACATCCATAGGCGAAGGGTCAGCGACATCGAGCCGGCGTCCAGACAACATACGTTGCCAGACCCGAGGCGGTTTAACAGATTGCTTCACAGTCATGCCCATTAAGAGCCTTATTAATTGATTGGTAGCAAGGGTAAAGAATTGAGGGCATTTCAGTTACAAACTCGCCGCAATCAAACCGCAAATTCACAAAGCGTCGTTAATAGGTTTAGGCGATAACGGTCTCACACAAAAACAAGACACCCGTTTCCCGGGTGCGCAGTGGAGAGACCCGCAGATGATGGATGCCGTAACAACCCTGATTTCCCCGACCAGTATGGCAGTTACAACGCTGCTAATGGGGTGCATCATTGTTGTTGTGGAAGCCGTGCGTGGCAGCAAGGAAGCCTTTTGGGGCGACATGTTCTCCGAAGAGCTGGACGATTAGTCTAGGCAAGCTTAACCGCGTGACGTGCTATTGCGCGACGTAGAAGGCCATCATACGCAAATACGCGACTTGATACGCGTTTGAGTTCTCGTTCACCTGCCAAGGTGCAAGTGTCCAGTTTTCCCTAAAATCTAAATATGACTTCAGGCCGGGCTGTCCAGCGGGAGGAGACGGCCTCTCGCTGCCGCAGGTGTTTCCACCGCCACAACTATTGGGGCAGCAGGCGGCCCAATTATAGGTTGGGTTTGGACCGCCAGTTACAAAGCCAGATGGGGCGCCGTTTTTATACCCGTCATGATAAAGGTGCTCGACAAAATTATCAGCGCCAAGTGATCTCATCTCCGACATGAAGACCATGCCAAGTGGGTTCGCGCCGTGCAGGTAATGGACGAAACCGCTCGCGGTTTGCTTGGTTTCATCTGTTGCGTTGTCCACGAGAAGTGTGAGCGCGCGCGCTGCCTTGGTTGCGTTGCTGCCCCAGTGTAAGTGTTGGACGGGTGATCTGTAGGCATCCGCCAGAATGGTGTTGCTTGAGACACGTTTTGCGACGAGCTGATTGTTGATCGTTCTTTGTGCTGTCTTATCAGCGGCATCGTGGAGCGCGTAAGCGCGAAGCCCATCATAGTGAATCAACTCATACGGAGATATCAGTGGTTCTTTTAGGAGTGGTGAATTGGGAAGGAGTTCCTCGACAATAGCTCCATATTGGTTGTCACCTGTGAGGGCAAACAAGTGCGCCGCTGCTGTCATCCGCATAACCATACGGGTTTTGTCATTGACCTCTTGTTGCCCTGCGCCGAGGCCTTCGGTTTGAGAGGCTGCGTCATTGTTTCGGAATACGACATCGGGGTTGGCCTCGGCCCATTCCCACGCTGAGATCGCCGCGGCCCTCAAAATATCAGCGTAGGCTGTATCTCCTTGCGCACCATAGATGGCGGACCCATAAGCAAAAGCTGCCGCCGCCGACAGTGTTGCTGACGTGTTGGCGTCGCCATAATAGCTTGGCTTGGTTGCTGAAGACGGAGGAGATGCCGGCTCCGAGCCCAGAATAGATAGAACGCTCCCATCATTTGACTGCATGCGGAGCAACCAGTCCATCCCCCAGCGTACTTCATCCAGCACATCAGGAATGCCGTTCTGGCTTTCGGGCAGGTTCATATCATCTGTCCATGCACCCGGATTTTCCTCGAATGAGGCGAGCAGCATAAGGCAATAATCTGCTGTCCAACTGGTATATTTGTTGAGATCACCCGCATCAAACCACCCGCCATGCAAATCCCGCTGGGTGCTTGCGTCATTTTTCTGCAAGAAACGTCTCGCTTCGCTGTCTTGGCCGGGGCCGAGATGGCTGGCCTGATCGGCAAATTTTGCGCCAGCATAGGGTGATGTTTTTTCAAAACCAGAGCGTTGGTAGTAGAGCGTTTTGAAGGCGGCTTGAAATATCGGCGCATAGATATCGGGCTGAATTTCAAATGTTGCGAGCGAGGTTTGTTCGCCTGTCTCTGTTACGAAATAACTGCCGGGAGTTGTGAGCGTGCTGATGTCTAGCGTCGAAACAATGTCACCGGATTGCGGGTCGATTTGTCCATCGTTCCACGGTGTGGGGGTCACGCTCAGCACGACGCGTCCTTGGGACTCTGAGTAGATGTCGTATGATGCCGCAATCGCCGGGAAGTCATTGGCATCAAACCCGGCGCGTGCCTGCCGTGCGAACAATATCTTTTGCGCATCGGGCATGTAACCAAATTGATCGGTCACCACAAAGGGTGTTTCTACAGTGTTCGGATCGAGTGGGCCAGATGAGGTGCCTACGGGTTGAGGCGTGCTGGGGCTGCCAGCATTTCCAGTGGTCCCCGTGGTTTCACCGCTAGAGCACGCCGCAGCCAAACCGACCATCAGAGCGGTCAGTCCGAGTTTCATTCTGTCGACCATGTATTGCGTCCTATCCTGTCTTTTCGACGAGCACTGTTCCTGCGGAATAACCAGCGCCAAACGAACAGATCAAACCTTTATCTCCACTCTCAAATCCATCGGAATGTTTGTGGAAGGCAATGATTGAACCTGCCGACGATGTGTTGGCGTAAGTGTCCAGCACGGTGGGGCTTTCTGTCGGGGTTGCTTCGCGGCCCAATACTTTAGTTGAGATCAGCCGGTTCATCCCAGCATTGGCTTGATGCAGCCACATGCGCTTAAGGTCTGTTCCCTGAAGGCCGGTATCTTCGAGATGCGCGGTAATCATTTTTGCGACCATGGGCACAACTTCTTTGAAGACCTTGCGGCCTTCTTGCACAAACAGTTTGTCGGGTTGTCCGACACCTTCTGGTGCCGCGCGGTTGAGGAAACCAAAATTGTTGCGGATGTTGTTGGAGAACTGAGTTTGCAGGCGTGTGCCGAGAATTTTCCAATGGTCCTTTGGCGCGCGTTCCTCATCTTCGATCACTACGGCGGTCGCAACATCACCGAAAATGAAGTGACTGTCTCGGTCGGTCCAATTGAGGTGGCCGGAGCAAATTTCAGGATTGACCATCAGGACGGTTCGGGCGCTGCCGGAGCGCACCATGTCAGCGCCGGTTTGAATGCCGAATGTTGCTGAAGAACAAGCGACGTTCATGTCGAACGCATAGCCGCCGCACCCCAGAGCGTTTTGTATTTCGATCGCCATAGCCGGATAGCCGCGTTGCATGTTGGAGGCAGCACAGATGACCGCGTCGACATCTTCTGGTTTGCGCCCGGCTTTTTCCAGCGCCATCCGCGCAGCCTCAACGGCTATCTCTGCGAGAACTGAAATTTGGTCATTTGAGCGTTCGGGAATGTTTGGAACCATTCTGTCTGGATCGATCACACCTGTTTTGTCGATTACATATCGGGCTTTGATTCCCGACGCTTTCTCAATAAATTCGACAGATGAGTGCGTTTTTGCTTCGACGGTCCCAGCTGCGATGGCTTCGGCATGCTCAGCGTTCCATTTGTCAGCCCACGCGTTGAAGCTTTCGACCAATTCTGCATTGGTGACTGTGTTTGGCGGGGTCCATAGCCCCGTCGCTGAGATGACTGCTGTTGGCATTTTATGGTTCTCTCGACTGGTGGGGCTGTATGAAGCCCTATTTTTCTGTTTTTTCTGCGCTATTGGTAGCGTGCAGTTATGGAGGCGTCGAGAGCGGGAGACTAATCGGTCGGCAGGCCCATCGCTTCGCGGTGCGCCATATCTTCTTCCCGAGCCTTTTGGTCAGCGTCCCATTTTTCCACTTCAGAACGACGTTTGCTCTCTGCCTCAGCCATGATTTGCTTCATGCAGTGTGTGCGCTGTTTTTGGGTGTCGTAGAAATTACACTGTTTCATTGCATCGGCTTGTGCCTGATCTTCGGTATAGGCGCTGTTGAGCGCGCAAGCCGATATTGCGCTAAGTAAAGTGACCAGCGAGAGCGTTGTCAGCGTCTTCATTTGTAAAAATCCTGAACAGCTTTGTGACGGAGGCAGTGGATTTCATGGTCGTTCACCATGCCAACAGCTTGGGCCCAAGCGTAAACAATTGTCGGGCCGACAAATTTGAACCCGCGCTTTTTCATATCTTTGGAGAGGTCATTTGACCAATCGGTTTGGGTCGGCGCAGTGCGGAAATCTGTCCATTGATTTATGATCGGCGTGTCACCCACCGCCGCCCAGCAATAGTCAGCAAAATCGTCACCGGCCTCTATCATGTCGAGGTAAGCTTGCGCATTTCCGATGAGGGCTGCGATTTTTTTTGGGCTTCGGATCACGCCGGGATTAGTGAGTGCTTTATTGATACGTTTTTGAGACCATTTTGAGAGCTTTTTGGGATCGAAATTGTCGAATTCCTCGCGCATGGTTTCCCGCTTCCGCAGAATGGTTATCCATGACAGGCCGGCCTGCATTCCGTCGAGTTGCAGTTTCTCCCACAGGGCACGTGCATCATATTCTGGTACACCCCATTCGGTGTCATGATAGGTGCGGTAAAGCTCATCATCGATCGGAGCCCATGCGCAGCATGTTGTTTTAGCTTTATTATTTTGCATTGTCGGTGAACTCCGCAATCTCTTTGTCCTGCCAGCTGCCTGTGTTTGTTGGCAATGTTGCGGGCGCACCATTTACGGTTACAGTTTCGCCTTTTGCGATATTTGAGGCAAGCCGGTCCAGCCTGATGAGCGCAAGGCCATGGCTTGCATCACAGCTCGTAACTTCCCCGATCAGACCGCCGCATCTGACATCGGCGCCAACCTCCAAGCTGCTGCAATCAATACGCAACGTACGTTTTCTGATGGTGCCTTTGCGCTTCATGCGGCTGGCAACTTCCTGGCCGACAAAGCAGCCTTTTTTGTAATCCACGCCAGCCACCTGATCCATGTTCACATCGGTTGGGAACACTTGCGCGCTATCAAAATCACTGCCCTGTTCTGGAATACCCGCTGCAATGCGCAAGGCTGGCCAGTCGGTGAGCCTGCCTTCAACCTGAGTTTCGGGAACGATGTTCCGGCCCGGTAATTCGGCGCTGCGCGGATCAGAGTGCTGTCCTGTTACGCTGCGCAGATCTGTCGCAATTTCGATTGTTACATCGGCTCTTAAACGAAACATTTTCAAGCGCTTAGCGAGGTCATCAACCGCACTTTCATGGCAGTCGAGCAGGATGTCTCCATCTGTAAACAGCGCCAGATATTCAGCGATAATTTTGCCCTGAGGCGTAAGGAGGGCACCAAAGCGAATCTCGCCATCTGTCCAGTTTTCAACAGTATGCGTGACTGTGCGCTCCAACAGGCCAAACACATCCGGCCCGGACAGGCGCAAGACGGCGCGGTCGGGAAAAAGAAGATTCGATGAGCTCATAGGTCCAGACTTAGACCGGACCTGTGTATCGCTCAATGGTGGTTTCGCTGATGAATACGTAATTTGGCGGGATGACAGACGCGTTTGCTAGGCGCATAAGTGAGCCATGACACAGAAATATGACCTGATTTTGAAAAATGGCACCGTGGTCACCCCCGGCGGTGAGACCCGTGCAGACATTGGTGTAATCAATGAGCGCATTGCGTTCATTGGTGATTTGAGTAGCGCAGATGCGGGCGAGATATATGACGCAAAGGGGCTGCACATACTGCCCGGCGTCATAGATAGCCAAGTGCATTTTCGTGAGCCGGGGCTGGAATATAAGGAAGACCTTGAAACGGGTGCGCGATCAGCAGCACTAGGCGGTGTCGTGGCGGTGTTTGAGATGCCAAATACGAACCCATCGACGACGTCCCCGGAAATGCTGGCCGATAAGCTGGCCCGCGCAAAGGGGCGCATGGATATTGACCATGCGTTCTATGCCGGTGCGACGCATGGCAATGTGGACGTGCTGGCCGAAATGGAGGCGACTCCGGGTTGTTGCGGCGTCAAAGTATTTATGGGGGCGTCAACTGGAGACCTGTTGGTGCAGGATGATGAGGGCGTTGAAGCTGTACTGCGCGCGATTAAGCGCCGGGCCGCGTTCCATTCTGAAGACGAGTACAGGCTGGAAGAGCGCCGGGGCCTTGCACGTGAAGGCGACTGGACGAGCCATCCTGAAGTGCGTGATGTTGAGGCGGCGGTGTCTTCTACGACGCGCCTGCTGCGCATTGCGCGTAAAGTTGGCAAGCGCATTCATGTGCTGCACGTCACGACGGCCGATGAGATGGAGTTGCTGCGCGACGCAAAAGATGTTGCTAGCGTGGAGTGCTTGCCCCAGCATCTGACCCTTGTGGCGCCGGGTGCCTATGAGCGCCTGCGCGGCTATGCGCAAATGAACCCGCCAATTCGGGAGCAGCATCATGTTGATGCGCTCTGGCGTGCCTTGAATGCTGGCATTGTTGATGTTCTAGGTTCTGACCATGCGCCGCATACGAAAGAAGAAAAGGCACGGCCTTATCCTGCGTCTCCATCCGGGATGCCAGGTGTGCAAACGCTCGTGCCAGTGATGTTGACCCATGTGAATAATGGCAAGCTGACGCTGCGCCGCTTTGTCGAGCTAACATCTGCTGGCCCGCAACGCGTGTTTGGCCTCGCCGATAAGGGGCGTATTGCTGAAGGGTATCATGCCGACTTCACCGTGGTGGATATGAAACGGAAAGAGACCATCACTGAGGCGTGGTCAAAATCGAAATGCGAATGGACGCCGTTTGATGGGTTTGAGGCAACAGGCTGGCCGGTCGCAACGATTGTACGCGGCGGATTTGTCATGCGAGATGGGGAAATTGTCGCTAAAGGCGGCGGCAAACCGGTTCGTTTTAACGAAACGCTGAGTGCGGGCGCTTAAGAGGTGACGGTTTCGGCTGAACTGATTGCTGACCTAAAGCAGCGATATGCAGAGCCGCAGCGTCACTATCATAGCTGGGCCCACATTGAGGCATTGTTGGCTCATTACAGGCGGTGGCAGGATCATTTTCATCGGCCGTTGCCCGTGCTTTGGGCGCTCTATTGGCATGATGCGATTTATGATCCGATGGCAAAGGACAATGAGGAGCAGAGCGCACAACTTTTGGAGCGAATGGCCGATGATATCCTGTCAGAAGCTGATTTGGAGTTCGCGTCCATTATTGTTCGGGCGACGGCCCGGCATGAGGTGCCGGTTGGCCTGACGCGAGAAGATGAAGCTGATTTATCGTTGTTTCTCGATCTAGACTTATCGGTGCTGGGTGCGCGCGCAGATGTGTTCGATCAATACGAGCGCGATGTTCGATCAGAATATTTAGCTGTTCCTGATGAGGCTTTTAGGGGTGGCCGGAAGGCAATACTTGAGCGGTTTCTGGCGCGAGAACGCCTTTACTTCACAGACTTGGCGCACAAGATGTGGGATGCTCCCGCGCGGGAAAATCTGCGGCGCAGTATCGCTGTTTTATCGGTCTAATTGGCCGAACCGTAACCCACTCTAGGAGCCGTCACCCATAGCGGTGCATTTGAGACCCGGCGCTTCAAAGCGTTCCCCGGTTTCTTGTTGTATCAGCCAGCACTCACGGCCATTTGTCAGAATATCAAAATGAGTGGGCAATGCGGGGCTATTCATTTCATATTTGCCACGAGGGGGTGGCAGCACCGTGACTTGAGTTGCAGGAGCATCTTTCATCGCGCCTAGTTTTATGTTCGCCCGCCCCATTGCGATGGCCAACGCTGACGTGAGCGCGACAATATTCTCGTCGCTCGTATCTGTGAGCGTTGCTGGTGTCGGTGGTTCAGGTTGGCTCACACAGGCCCCCAATGAGGCGATGGACAGGCAGGCGAGTAAGGAGAGGGGTTTCATTAGCGTCCTTGCTCCCATTTTGTGTTGGGTGTCGACAAATCCATGTTCGTTCTGTTAACGGATGGTGTCTCGATGTGAAGCCCGACTCCTGACTTCAGGCTTTTTTGTGCTTCCGCAGAGGTCATTTTTTGGGTTGGGCTTGACTGGAATGCTGGGCAGGTTCCATCAACACGATACTGTAAGGCTGCCGCTAGCAAAGGTTCAGTTTCTGTGCCGAGCTGAAAGTTAAGGTTGTCGGCCACAAAACATCCAGGAATTGAGACGGAGCCATTGCTGGACGCGTTTTGAGGCGCAAATCCCGCAGCATAGTCGCCGAAGCCTTTATCGTTCACGCCTTGGAATTGGATCGTATAATAGGTTTCACCGCAATTCGATGTTGGGTAAAACCCATAAGGCTTTCCGCATGTTGTTGACCCGATGAGAATGACTTCAACGTCAATTCCGCGGAGGCCGTTTATGACGCTCTCGCTGGCGCTGCAGGTGTTGTCCGTAGAGAGAATAAATACGCGATTGAGGTTTAATGTTGGTAGAGATGCGCCTGAGGCGACTGAAAAACCAAGGCCTGTCGAGTAAAAGGGGGTGGGATTGTTTGAGCCACCTGTAACTGGGTTGCCATTGCCGGCTTGATTGTGGAACTGAAGCGCGGCAAATGTTTCATTTGATGTCTGGGCGCTGCCTGCGATCATATATGAAAGTTGCGATGCCACAGCCAGCAATCCACCGCCATTGTATCGCAAGTCGAGCACGAGATCGCTCACGCCCGCGTTTGACAGGGTGGTCATTGCGTCGCGAATTTCTTGCTCTGAAACATCGGGGCTGAAGGTTGTGAAGTGAATGTAACCCACATCACCGGACGGTGTGTTGATCACACTCGAAAGCTGAACGGGGTCTTCGGAGATTGGCTCAGCGGCGAGAGTGATTGTTCGCGTGGTATTGCTTCCGGCGTCTTGGACAAGGAAGGAGTGGCTTTCGCCATTTGTCGATGGATATAGCGCTGCATTCAGTGCATCAATGTCTGCGGTCGATGTGGAGTTGACCAAATCAATGCCGTCGATTTCCAGGATCCGCGTGCCGCGGCTGAGGTTAGCTACTCCTCCAATCGTGTCGCTGGCTGGTGTGTTTGGCTCGGTATAGCTGATGCGAAGATCACGTGGCGGGGTGTTTTGAATGAAAGAGTAGTAGGCGCCATAGTCGGGTGTGGCGACTGAGTTGCGCTGTTCCAAATAGTCTGCCGTAGGTTGGCTGAAGTGGAAGTTATCTTTTGGGTCGCCATTCGGTGTAAGCGCTGTTGTTATTAGCTCATCAAAATAGACTAGCTTATCGGTAAAATTGTTTGGGTTTTGATCAGCAACTTCATCGCGCCAGAGGTAGGTTTCATCGGTCCAGGAGCGCAGCCAAAACAACTCGTCTGCGAGTGTGCCAGCCTGATCTGGAAACGCATTACCTTCGATATCAGTGCCGGTGCGAACGACTTCACATCTGTCCTCAAAACGGGATGAATTTTCAAAATTACCCTGCTGCCAGGTTGTGCCTACAGGTGGGGGCGGAGGTAGAGGTAGCGGCGACGAAACGATTGAGCTCCCGTCCTCTACGCTGCACGCGGTTAGGATGGCCGCTCCTGCAATGATGGCTGTAGTTGCGATCCATTTGTGAGATATTTTACTAGTCAAAATTGCAGTCTCCGGTAGAGAAATTGTGCCATCATTTCGCTCTTTTGTTGCCGAGAAACAGTATTCGGTCAAGCAAAGCTGGCAGCAGCATAGATGCGGGCGGAGCAGTATAGATTGCGTGATTTGGAAATTTGACTATGCGTGATCTAAGATGAAGCGGACATGACCGGGCGGCTCAGGCAGCCTCTAGTGGGGAGGAGCGTGAGGTGAGCGAACGACGGGGGCTGAACCGAAAATTATTTTGGCTTTATGAGGGGCACGGGCGATGGCCGTTTTTGTTTCGTTGGGCAATTTTGGTTTTCGATTTTGTGTCGATTGGTTATTTCCTATGGGCGCCATTCGATGAACTTGGGCGAAGCAATCGCTTTGTCGACTACGGCATCGGCTTTGTCATCGGTCTAGATATTGCTGCTCGTTTTTACATCGCTAAGCATAAGAGAAACTTTGTTTTTCGGTTTGTGAATATTGCCGACTTCATCGTTGTGCTAACGATGTTTGCCCCATTGCTGGTTTCCAATTTCGCGTTCCTAAGGGTGCTGCGTGCCGTTCGGGCTATCCGGGCATTCACCTTTGTTCGGCGGGTGGGTATCATCACGCCGTTCGTTCAGCGCCATGAGCGCGTCATTGATAAAGTGACGAATCTGGTTGTCTTCGTCTTCATTATGGCCGCGCTCGTCTATGCAACTCAGGTGGGCATAAACGATGAAATTCACAGTTACATCGATGCGCTTTACTTCACAGTGACCAGCCTGACGACGACGGGATATGGCGATATCTTGATGCAGGGGCCATGGGGGCGCTTGCTCGCTATCGTAATTATGGTGCTGGGTTTGACGCTATTCTTACAGTTACTGCGAGCGATCGTGAAGCCGAGAGATAAGATTGAGCATGAGTGCGGGGAATGCGGCCTGTCTCTGCATGATCGTGACGCTGTGCATTGTAAACACTGCGGAACCGTGGTGCACATAGAGACGCGTGGGTTGCTGTAATCAGCGTAGTGAGTGCCGTTGGAGGGCGAAGCATGACAGACAGGTCGTCGATACCGTATCGTGAAGTACCTTATTTGCCGTTGAAAACGATAGTGACCCCGCAAGGCGACGGATCTCTACTGGTGAAGAATGGCTTGCCGTTGAAAGCTGTGCCACCGCATATGTTGTGGCCCTTGGTGCACTGGGCTGAAAAAGCGCCCGATCGTGTTTGGCTGGCGGAGCGTGATCCTGACAATCCATCCGCCAAAGGCTGGATTGAGTTAACGTATGCTGACGGTCTGTCACGTGTGAAGGCGCTAGCGGCAGGGTTTCTGGCGCTGGGCGCAGGGCCGGAAATGCCTGTGATGATATTGTCAGCAAACAGTATAGATAATGCCTTGGTGATGTATGCGGCGATGTGGGCGGGAAGTCCTGTGGTTCCAGTGACGCCGGCTTATGCGCTATTGAGTCAAGATTTTCTCCGGCTGAAATATATCGATAAGCTTATCACCCCGTCGATTGTATATGTTCAGGATGGTGTGAGTTATCAGCGTGGGCTGGATGCGATTGAGTTGGGACACCGCAAGGTGATCTATCGTCGCAATGCGCCTGCAAATTGTGATGCTTTGAGTCTGGATGAGTTGGCGCGTACGCCGGGAATGGAAGTCGACGCCGCCTATGCCCGACTGACACCGGATATGGTGGCGAAATACATGATGACATCCGGTTCGACAGGCGAACCGAAGGCGGTGATCAACACGCACAGGATGATCGCATCAAACGCAAAGATGATCCGTTCGATCTGGGACGAGGAGCGGATGGAGGAGCTGACCGGCGGTCCCCAAGTCATGTGTAGTTTTCTGCCATGGAGCCACACGTTTGGCGCAAATTCTATTTTACACAATATGCTCGATTGGGGCGGCACTTTATATATCGATCAAGGTGCACCCACGCCCGCACGATTGCCAGAAATGTTGCGCAATCTGAAAAGTGTGGCGACGACGCAGCATACAACGGTGCCCGCCGCATGGGTGGCCCTGGCGACCGAGTTGGAGCGGGATGACGAGCTTGCGGAAGTCTTTTTCTCACGCATTTTCTCTATGGCTTATGGCGGGGCTGCGATGGGGCAAGATATTTACGAGAGAATACAAGATGTGGCTGTGCGCGTGACGGGGCGCCGCATCACATTGTCAGCCGGATATGGTGCTACCGAAACATCACCGACAGCATCAAATGTTCATTGGCCCAACGATCGGATGGGGCTGATTGGACTACCTCTACCGGGCAATACTTTTAAACTGACGCCGACCGGTGAAAAAATGGAAGCGCGAGTGAAGGGGGTCAACGTCACGCCCGGCTATTATCGCAATCCTGAAAAAACAGCCTCATCATTTGATGAGGAGGGGTATTATTGCCTCGGAGATGCTGTCCGGTTTGTTGACCCCGATGCACCCGAAAAGGGGCTCGCATTCGATGGGCGCACGGCGGAAGAGTTCAAATTGCTCAGCGGGACGTGGGTTTCGGCGGGCACGGTTCGCATGAATGTCGTGGCGGAGGTTGGCGGCGCGCTTTCGGATGCGGTGATTTGTGGCCTGAATGAGCAAGACATACGCATTCTCGGTTTCGTAAATGAGGAGTATTGTCGCCGATTAGTTGGCGAAGACTTAGATTTGAAGGATTTAATACTTCATCCCAAGGTAATTGCGAAAGTAATGGAGGGCGTGCATCTTTACAATCAGAAGTACCCAAAAACATCATCTAGAGTGTCGCGTGTTCTGTTGCAGACAAAACAGCCGCAGGACGATTTAGGTGAGGTGACAGAGAAGGGTTATATCAACCAGAGTAAGGTGCAAACGCTGCGGCGCAACGAAGTTGAGATTTTGTATTCGCCCTCTGATTGCTCAGGTATGATTAACGTAGATTAGTAACCGGCCTGTAATGTAATATTTATTGGGGGTGAATGAAACTTTTAGCTAGATATATACTTCATCGTACACTATTCAGACGGTGAAGGTGTTTGATTCATCGAACGCCTTTAGCCATATCCCCTTTTTGGCTTGCAATCCGGATCGTGTGTAATCTGTCGGTTCCCCCTTGCCCCGTCCGATTTCACTGCGATCCGGCTTGCTAAACTTTCCCCAACTTTCTTTGTTCACTCACAATTGCGGTGCTTTCCTTGCGGTAGGCCATTGCGACTGAAGGGGATTTCGCACACTGTGGCTCAGAAATTATTTGGGAATATTGAGGGCTTCATGGCTGATTCAGATAGATCGCAAACCGGCGCCGAAGCGCTCGTGTCTACTCTTGCGGACCAAGGTGTGACGGCATGTTTTGCCAATCCGGGTACGTCGGAGATGCATCTGGTTACAGCGCTGGATCGCGAACCAAAAATACACAGTGTTTTGTGTTTGTTTGAAGGGGTGACGACGGGTGCGGCCGATGGGTTTGCGCGTGTGACTGGCGAGCCTGCGATGACGTTATTGCACCTTGGTGCGGGCTATATGAATGCTGGCGCGAATATCCACAATGCCAAGCGCGCTTGGACGCCCATGATCAATGTGATTGGCGACCATGCCGTGCCGCACCAACGCTACGACGCCCCGCTCACGTCTGATATTCGTGGGCTGGCGGGGCCGAACCATGTGTGGATCAAGAGTGCTGATAGCGTGTCGACTGTGGGAGAGCTTGCGGCTGAGGCGTGGGAAGCCAGCCTTGCGCCGGTGTCGGGGCCAGCAGCGCTATTGCTTCCGGCCGATACGGCCTGGCTGGAAGGGGCAGAGCCCGGCAAGGTGCGTGCGCGACCTATGAAGCGCGCATTGGATGCGGGCAAGGTGGAGAAGGCGGCGCGCGCTATCAAGGCGGCGAAGTCCCCCGTTATCATCATCAATGGCAGCGCCTTGGTCGGCGATGGATTGGAGCAGGCGGCGCGGCTTAAAGCGGCTGGTGTACGGATCATCACAGACACATTCTTTGGGCGACAGAGCCGAGGCGCGGGGCGATTCGCGCCAGAACGGCTTGCCTATTTTGCCGAAGGTGCAATGGCAGACCTTGAGGGCGTCGACCTTATGATTGTGGCGGGCAGTCAGTTGCCTGTGGCATTCTTTGCTTATCCGGGCAAGCCAAGCCTTCTGGTGCCTGAGGGCTGCGCGACGCAAATTATGTGCGGGCCAGAGAGTGATGCGGGCGCGGCGCTTGGTGCGTTGGCGGATGAACTTGGCGCGAAAGCGGCTGCGCCCGTGGTCGAGCTGTCCTTGCCAGATGCACCGACGGGTGGGCTGAATGGGGCGGCGGTGGCGGCCTCCATCGCGCGGCATATGCCAGAGGGCACCTTCGTGTCAGATGATGGCGTGTCTAATAGCTTACCGAGCTTTATGATGACGCAAGCTGCGCGCCCACATGATTGGATGATGCTGACGGGCGGCGCGATCGGACAGGGCATGCCGCTGGCGCTCGGCGCGAGTGTCGCCGCGCCGGATAATCAGGTCTTGTGCTTGTCGGGTGATGGCGCGGGGATGTACACCGCCCAAGCGCTGTGGAGCATGGCGCGTGAGGGCGCGAATGTGGTGACGGTGGTGTTCGTGAACCACTCCTACCGTATCCTGAATATCGAGCTGGCGCGCACAGGTGCGGGCAATCCGGGGCCGACGGCGAAAAGCCTGCTGGAGCTGGGGCAGCCTGAAATCGACTGGGTCGCGCTCAGCCAAAGCATGGGTGTGCCAGCGGTTGCGACAGCCACGGCCGAGGCGTTCGACGCCGCGCTGGAGAAGGCGTTTGCGGCAGAGGGCCCGCAACTCATCGCCGCGCATGTGCCTGCGCGCTGATTGAAATATCGTTTCGGACATCCCATATTTCACTGGAATTCTGGGAGATATTGCATGAATGTTCAGCGGAAAAAGAGTGTGGGCAGTGTTGCCGGCGGCGCGGTGAAGGCGACGGCCAAGGGCACGTTCAAGATCATTGCGTTCGTGCTGAACCTGTTTGTGCCGGGGCTTGGCACCTTCTTTGTGGGCCGCATCGGGACCGCGATTATTCAGCTTTTGCTGCTGGTGATTGGCGTCGTCACCATCGCGTTTGGCGGGATTGGCTTCTTGATTATCCTCGGGGATTGGATTTGGGCGCTTGTCACCGTGGTGCAGGTGGGCCGCAAGCCGACGACGGTTTATGTGGTTCAGCAGGCGCCGCCGAAATGAGCAAGCGCGTGCAATTCTGGTTCGAGTTTGCGTCTACGTATTCCTATCTGTCGGTTATGCGGTTGGATGAGATTGCCGCGCGTCGCAATGTTGATGTGACGTGGAAGCCTTTTTTGCTTGGGCCGATATTCAAGAAGAATGGGTGGAACACCTCTCCCTTTGGGATCTACAAGGCCAAGGGCGAGAATATGTGGCGCGATATGGAGCGGCGTTCAGCCAAATATGGTCTTGAATTCAACGTGCCCGACCATGGCGAGAGCGGCAGTTTCCCGCGAAACAGCGTGAACGCGACGCGGATCGCCATGCTGGGTCTAAGCGAAGGCTGGGGTAAAGCGTTCTGCCGCGGAGTCTATGTGGCGGAATTTGTGCGCGGCGAGGATATTGGTGAGTTAGGACGACTTGAGGCGATCGCGATGACTTGTGGCGCGCCTGAGAATATCATTGAGCGCTCGCGCAGTGATGCCAATAAGGCGGCGCTGTGGGCGCGCGGCGAAGAGGCGGAGGCCCTCGGGCTATATGGTGCGCCTAGCTTCATTGTGGGTGATGAGCTGTTCTGGGGCGATGATCGCCTAGAGGACGCACTGGAATGGGCATCAAAGACCGTTTGAGCGCTATTGCGGTGTCAGATGGTGCGATTGCTGCTGGATTGCTTGTAAATAAGTTGAAAAGTACCGCAAACACTGGGTTGCGGAGTTATGTTGCAGTGCGTATAACCGGAGTCTTACAGGAGATTTGCTTAAATGGCTCGCGTAACCGTTGAAGATTGCATTGAACAAGTACCAAATCGTTTTGATCTGGTGCTATTGGCTGCTCACCGCTCCCGGATGATCCGTGAAGGATCGCCTATCGCTGTGGATCGCGACAATGACAAGGATCCAGTGGTGTCACTGCGTGAGATCGCTGACAAAGCGGTTGATTTGAAAGTGATCAAAGAAGCTCTTGTCTCCAACCTTCAAGAAGTGCGCCCGAGTGAAGAGAGCGAACGTGAGGCTGATCGTCTTGCGCTTGAGTCTGCGCCGACCGCGACTGAAGACGATGTGATGCGTGCCTATCAGGCCGAGTTGGAATCTGGTCGAGACGACCGCCTCTAGGAGAAAACACATGGACGGCAGCACCCATCCCGGAGAGGAGCGTGGGGCTGGCAAAGCGGCTGGCACTGAAGTGCTGAGCCGTGAGGGTTTGATCGAGAAGGTCAGGGCCTATCATCCACATGTGAAATCTGAGCTTCTTGGTGACGCATATGACTTCGCCAAGCTTCATCATGGAGAGCAGCTTCGGGACTCTGGGGATGCATATTACTCTCACCCTGTTGCCGTTGCGAGCCTGCTTGCAGACATTCGTCTCGATGAAATCACGATTGTTGCAGGCCTTCTGCATGATGTGGTCGAAGATACACAAGTCGGCATTGGTTATGTAGAGGCGCGGTTTGGGCCTGACGTTGCAGAGCTGGTTGATGGCGTTACGAAGCTTGAGGCTTTAGAGAAAAAGAACACGCTATCTAAAGAGGCGGCCCAGGCTGAGAATTTTCAGCGCTTCATCCTTGCGACGACAAGTGATATTCGCGTTTTACTCGTGAAGCTGGCGGATCGTTTGCATAATTTGCAGACCCTGCATCACAAAAAGAAAGCCGAAAGTCGTCAACGCACCGCACGTGAGACGATGGATATTTATGCGCCTTTGGCACGGCGCGTGGGATTGTATTCTGTTGCGGCGAAGATGGAAGATCTGGCATTTCAGGAGTTGAACCCCGAAGCGCGTCGCGCCATTGAATTTCGACAGGAAGAGTTGGAAATCGAGAATTCGCTAGATCTGGAGCGGATTGAAGTTGATCTTGAGCAATTGATGTCGCTTGCAGAAATTCCGTGCCGCATCAAAGGGCGTAAAAAACAGCCTTACTCTTTGTGGAGAAAGCTGGAGAAAAAATCGATATCGTTCCGTGATGTGGCGGATCTGTTTGCTTTCCGTGTGATTGTTCAGGATGTGGAAGATTGTTATCGTGTTCTGGGCGAGGTGCACATGCTGTGGGCCTGTCTGCCTGAACGGTTCCGTGACTATATCTCTGTCGCTAAACCGAATGGCTATGCCAGTTTGCACACGACTGTGCGGGCCTCGGGAAATCGACGCGTTGAATTACAAATTCGCACCGAAGAAATGGACCGCACGGCAGAATTCGGGGTTGCAGCGCATTGGGGATATAAAAACAAAAGCTACGGGTTTAATGTGGAGTCAGCGCGCGCCGCTGGACTGGATCCTGTTGAATCACTTAATTCGTTTGCTGAGCTTATTCAGCACGGCGCCGAGCCGAGCGAGTTTTTTGAGTATGCAAAGCTGGAAATGTATCGCGACCATGTGTTTGCTTTTTCGCCGAAGGGTAAACTAATCGTTTTACCTGTCGGAGCCATGCCGCTGGATTTTGCCTACGCGGTGCACTCTGCGATCGGGGATACCTGCGTTGCTGTGAAGATAAATGGTGAAGCCTCGCCATTGCGTCGCCCACTGAAGAATGGGGATGTCGTTGAGATCATTCGCGGCAAAGTCCCAGGTGTTCTGCCCGGCTGGGAGGCGTTGACGATTACGGGTAAGGGCAGCCAGCGTCAGCGTAAGTTACATCGCGAACGTGAGGTGCTCGAATTCCGACGTTTGGGTGAGGGGTTGATTAATTTGGCGCTGCGCCGCGCGGGGATAGATCCGATCGACGTGAAAATGCAGCATACGGCCCGTCAGGCGGGCTTTGAAACACGCGATGAGATGTCAGAGGCTGTCGGACGGGGGCGGATTTCTTCAGCGGATGTGCTCGTTGCGGCGTTCCCTGGATATACCGCAGACCGTTTTGAAGACATTGATAAGCAGCGCGTGGATGATGATAGTGCGACACTCATGGTTTCGGGTGGTGATTTGAAGCCGGGTGTGACCTTGCATCTCGGTGCGTGTTGTTGCCCTATTCCGGGTGATCGAATTATCGGAATCCGAGAGCCGGAACGTGGTTTTGTGGTACACACTGCCGGATGTAACCGTCTGGAAGAGTTTGACGACCGTCCTGACCTTTGGGTGGATTTGAAGTGGACAGAACTTGCTAAAACTGGAGCTGTCGGGGTTGGACGTATACGAATTAATGCGTCAAATGAAAAAGGCGTTCTTGCCAAACTGTGCGCTGCTGTTGCGCAGGCCAACGGAAATATTGTGCGTATTGCAACGCTGGGGCGCGGCACCGATTTCACTGAAGTTTTGATGGAGATCGAGGTCGAGGACCTTAAGCGATTGTCGCAAATTCTGGCTGCACTTCGGTCTTTGGCTGTGGTTGACGAAGCGGTGCGGGACCAAGAGGAAGAAAATGAATAATAGTGAAGTTTTGGACGTGTTCCGCGAGGCTGGTGCCTTGCTTGAGGGACATTTTATTTTGTCATCTGGGCGACGCAGCCCGGTGTTTTTGCAGAAGGCATTGGTATTTTCACAGCCTAAACTGTCTGCCAAGCTGTGCGAGGCGCTGGCAAAGCAGATCACAGCGAAGTTCGGTCAGGTTGATGTTGTGGCGGGGCCCGCAGTAGGCGGAATTGTGCCGGGCTATGAATTGGCACGGCAATTAGGTGCCCGCTCCATTTTTGCAGAGCGTTCTGATGGCGTTCTGACCTTCCGTCGCGGATTTTCTATCGCGCCTGACGAGCGCGTGTTGATCGCCGAGGATATCGTCACCACCGGGCTATCTTTCCGCGAAACAGTGGTGGCATTAGCTGATTTACCGGGGGAGCTTGTGGGCGGGGCCTGCATCATTGACCGCTCTAACGGCCATGCGGATGTCGGCTGTGAATTGGTTGCATTGGCGACGGTGGACTTCCCGGATTATGATGTAAATGAACTACCTTCCGAACTGGCGGCAATCGAGGCCGTGAAGCCGGGCTCACGAGGGTTAGCCTAGTGAGTGATGCGATCAGGCTTGGAGTGAATATTGACCATGTGGCAACCATTCGGAATGCCCGTGGCGGTGTGCACCCAGACCCAATGCGTGCGGCGCAGATCGCCACTGATGCGGGTGCGGACGGTATTACTCTGCACCTCCGCGAAGACCGTAGACACATTCGAGATGGCGACTTAGACGCGATCCGGTCGGCAACCTCATTGCCGATCAATATGGAAATGGCCGCAACCGATGAAATGTTGGATATTGCGCTACGATTTCAGCCCGAAACGGCAATGTTTGTACCAGAAAAACGTGCTGAGTTGACGACAGAGGGTGGTTTGGACGCGGCCCGGGTGCACAATCAATTGTCGCATTATGTGCGCCAGTTGAATGAGAATGGTAGCCGTGTGTCATTGTTCATCGAGCCTGATATGGTGCAGCTTCATGCCGCCAAGGCGCTCGGTGTTCAAATAACGGAGTTCCATACCGGGCGCTTCGTAGAGCTTGCGATGGCGGGCGAGGGCAATTTGGCTGCGCTGGAATTAGACCGTATTCGTGAATGCTCTGAGGCCGCTGTTTCTCTGGGGATAGAACCGCAGGCGGGCCACGGGTTGACGTTTGACACTGTGCAAGCCGTGGCGGTGATCGAAGAGATTTGCGAGCTTAACATTGGTCATTTTCTGATTGGTGAAGCCATATTCATTGGTCTTGAGAGGGCCGTCCGTGAAATGAAGCGACTGATGCTCGAGGCCCGGTCATGATTATCGGTATCGGAAACGATCTGTGTAACATTGAGCGCATCTCTGCAACATTGGACAGGTTCGGTGAGCGATTTGAGACGCGTGTGTTTACGTCTGGTGAGATTGCTAAAGCGCGTAAACGGCGTAGGACCGCGGAAACATATGCAAAACGGTTTGCCGCTAAAGAGGCATGCGCGAAGGCGTTAGGCACAGGCGTGCCGCGCAGCGGAGTGCATTGGAAGCATATGGATGTGGTGAACCTACCCTCTGGTAAGCCGACTTTGGCGTTAAGTGGTGGGGCGGCGGCGCGTTTGGACGCATTGGTGCCCAATGGTTATATGCCGGTCATTCATCTGACGATTACAGACGATCATCCTTGGGCGGAAGCTCAAGTCATTATTGAAGCGCTCCCGGAGGAGGGAGAATGAAAGCTGCAAGACCTAAGCGCACCCGGTTGCGAGCGAATGCCAAAAAGAATCAGCCAAGCCTGAGCAATGACGCGATTAAAGCAGTTGAAGAACGTATTTCTTATCGGTTCAAAGACCGTATTCTGTTGGTGAAGGCGTTGACGCACCCGAGTGCTGTCGGGGCAGGAGACTCTGTTGCCTTATCGAACCAAAGGTTGGAGTTTTTGGGTGATCGCGTTCTGAATCTGGTGATAGCAGAGCGATTGATAGACCGTAGGCGAACAGAAAGCGAGGGCGATTTGGCGCCTCACCTTAATCGCTTGGTTTGCAAGGGTGCCTGCGCTGAAGCGATGCGCTTTTTTGGGTTGCAGGAATTTATGATCTTGTCAGAAGGAGAAGATCAGTCGGGAGGCCGGGAGCGTGAATCTACGCTCGGCGACGCATGCGAAGCTGTCATCGGTGCAGTCTACCTTGATGGCGGAATGAAAGAGGCCAAGAAGTTTATTGAGACATCTTGGGCACCACAGTTTAAAGCAACTCCAACAGAGGCAAGAGATCCCAAAACGCTGCTGCAAGAATGGGCGCAGGGCAAAGGGTATGATCTCCCTGATTACTCAGTTGTGGACAGGTCTGGCCCCGATCACGCGCCGACTTATACTGTGCAGGTTGCAGTTGTTGGGTGTGGAACGGCCCAAGCGAGCGGGTCGTCCAAAAGAGATGCAGAGCGAGCCGCTGCGGCTGATCTATTTAAGGAATTGACGGGCACTTCATGAGTGATGAAATCGAAATAAATCGTGCAGGCTTTGCTGCAATCATCGGCGCGCCGAATGCGGGCAAGTCAACACTGACCAATGCTCTCGTCGGCACGAAGGTGGCGATTGTTACGCATAAGGTGCAAACGACGCGCTTTCCTGTGCGTGGTGTGGCGCATGTTGATGATGCGCAAATTGTTCTCGTTGATACGCCGGGAATTTTTGCCGCCAAACGCCGGCTTGATCGGGCGATGGTGAAAGCCGCATGGGGCGGCGCAGAGGATGCTGATGCGATCGTGCACATGGTTGATGCGTCGGCATGGGTGGCCGAGGAAGACGATCAACTGACCGGGGCGCAGAAGAAATCACTCGACGATGATAATCGTGTAATTGAGCAATTGCGTGTGATGGGCAAGAAGGCAATTTTGGCATTGAACAAAATTGATCTGTTCCCGCATGATAGAATTTTGCCAATCATGGACAAGCTGAAGGATGAGGGTGTGTATGATGAAATTATCATGCTATCAGCCGAGAAGGGTGATGGCGTGATGCGCCTGTCGCAATTGTTGAAGGAGCGTATGCCTGAAGGCCCGGCGCTATATCCGCCAGACCAAGTTGCCGATTTGCCGATGCGGTTGCTTGCAGCGGAAATTACGCGTGAAAAACTTATGCTGCGATTGCATCAGGAGTTGCCATATCAGCTAACCGTGGAAACGGAGAGTTGGGAAGAACGTAAGGATGGCTCCATCCGCGTGCAGCAAGTTGTGATTGTTGGACGAGATGGCCATAAGGCAATGGTGCTGGGCAAGGGCGGATCAGTGATAAAAACCGTAGGGCGGCAGGCGCGCGAAGAGCTTTGCGAAATGCTCGATACGAAAGTGCACCTGTTCTTGTTCGTGAAGGTAGATGAGCGCTGGCAAGAGCGGCGTGAGAGTTATTCCGGCGTCGGCTTGGAGTTTGATGTTTGAATTGGTCTGACGACGGTCTTGTCTTGGGCGGCCGCCGATTTGGAGAGGGCGGCCTGATACTGGACGTGTTGACGCGAACACGTGGCCGTCGGTCTGGACTTGTCTATGGCGGTGCATCACGCAAGAAGCGCGGGCAGTTTGAGCCGGGCAATACTGTCAGTTTAAGTTGGTCGGGGCGCCTGGAGGATCAACTGGGCCGGTTTGATGTTGCCGAGGCCAGCCGTGAACGGGCCAACCGTTTGTTAGAGGATGCCAGTGCACTGGCAGGGTTGGCATCCATCACATCCTTATTGCGCGGCGGCCTAAATGAAGGCGATGCGGCAGGCTCTGACCTATTTGATGCCACCGAATTTTTACTTGATCAATTGAGTGATCCAGACGTTTGGCCTGCGCTCTATGTGCGCTGGGAACTTGGCGTGTTGTCTGCGCTTGGCTTTGGGCTTGATCTAGATGTCTGCGCGCTGAGCGGGGCGAATGATGGACTAACTCACGTGTCTCCGCGCACAGGACGAGCGGTGCGGGGATCGGAGGCTGAAGGCTATGTTGATCGGTTGCTGGCGCTGCCGGGTTTTTTACTGGACGCCAGCGCGCCAGTTTTAATCGACGATATTATGCTCGGCACACGGCTGACCGGATACTTCTTAGAAGGGCGATTGTTTGGCGGTGTGAACAAGGCATTGCCGCCGGAACGTGATAGACTGGTCCGGCGGCTGATGATGAAGTCGAAAAGCTAGGCGGCGGCGCTCGGACGCTCGGCTACGGTTTGGCGCCATCGTACGAGGTTCTTGAATTCTGGATTAACTGGTTGGCCAACCATCTCGCCAAAGCCGAGGAACGAAAATAGTAGAATGTCGGCAAGCGTGAATTTTTCACCAGCGACAAAAGGGCGTTCCCCCAATTGTCCATCCAAGAACGCGATTTTGTCTTGGGCACACGCCTTCAACCCCTCAGCGGCTTCGGGCAGGCAGCGCATGCGGTCTTTGAACATTGGCAGGCCTTGGGAAAAACGAAAGCCGTTTGCGAGTGGTTCGGCGATATTGAGGTCTGTCCAACGGGTCCAGCGGCGTGTTTGCGCGCGTTCTTCTGGGGTAGAGCCAATGAGGCTGTCACCGGGGTGGGTTTCATCCAGATATTCACAAATGGCGAGGATTTCAGTGATGACCGAGCCATCGTCTAGTTCCAATGTGGGGCTTTGCCCGGATGGGTTGGTCTTTAAGAATTCTGGTTCACGGTTTTTGCCAGCTTGAATATCGATCTCCACCATCGGGAGTGTGATGCCGCGCTCAGACATAAACATTTTTACGACCTGTGGGTTGGGGCCGATTGATGTGTAAAGTTTCATGTGTCCTCCTGTTTTATGTGTGAAGTAAATCAGGGCGGCGAAAATGTCTAATCTGCTACAACGGACAGAGCTTCATTGATTGGGATAATTTCTATCGTTTAACAGGAATCTTCTAGTGAAACCCCGGGCCGTTTTAGGTTTGCCTGCTTTGAGTGCGGGCGCTTTGAATGGTGTCACAGGTTGTGTTCACGCCATCTGATGGCAGGAGCTATTCCGATCAGGACGAAATCCAAATGAATATGGAACGCGCCCTCGACATCTGTGGTGACGAGAATGTTGCTGAAGTGTCCGAAGACGGGTTCACCTGCAAAGCCTAATCGCCACTCTGGGGCTTAGCGGCAGCTGCTGCCTGAGCCCATATCCATGTGAAAATGATCGGCATGGGCGGCGTTATAATCTGGACCGAGCGTGACTGAGAAAAGCTTGCAGCCGCCCTTGTGCACTTTACGCAAGAATTTGGCTTCTCTTCCGCCCGCTTTCCAGTGTGTCTTTACATCGATCAGTCGGCCATCTTTGAGACGAAATCCCGAAATGTCGATAGCGTTTGCGCCGGCATGCTCTGATGCGCGGCGTGTTCCGGCGATATTACGGCACGAGAAACTGCCGTAAGTTTCTATTCGCGCCACCGGACTGCCCAGGATGCTGATGGCGGCTGGAGCCACAATGTGACGCTCCCATGTATAGAGTGCGGCTGTTTGCGCACAGGTCATGCGTAGTGGCGCTGAAAAAGGTGTATATGACTGGCCGAGCGAGAGGGCGTTATACATTCCGCATTTTTCGCCCTTTGGGGAGTTGTTGAGCGGGGTATAAAGGACGCCGGCTTCCGTCAGTGCGTCGAAGCAGGCTTCCGGTTGTTTTTTCGCGCGAGTCAGCTTGTGCCACGTGCCAAAGCCGGGTTTTTCAGTCAGGTCTATGGGCGCAAGAGGATTGTGACGTGGCGGAGCGAGCCAAATAAACAGTCCGATGCAGGCCAGAGGCACCAAAATAAGGATGATCCACGCACGAAACTCTGTCATCTGCAGCTGCTTTTTACGAATTCCTTAACCAAAACATTATTTCTGTTAACTTAAGGCGTGCCTGAGTCGAAAGCGAGACGGCACGTGCACCAGAATGTGGCACCAGACCGGAAGAGACCAGAATGTCTGACGAGATCACCAACGATCCAGATGATCGTATCATCAATGAACCGATGAGCGAGGCGCTTTCAAAGCGCTATCTTGCTTATGCCTTGTCTACGATTACCGCCCGCGCGCTGCCTGATGTGCGCGATGGGTTGAAGCCGGTGCAACGGCGCATCCTATATGGTATGCGCGTATTGCGGCTGGACCCTGAAGGCGGTTTTCGTAAGTGCGCCAAGATTGTTGGCGACGTGATGGGTAATTATCACCCGCATGGTGATAGCTCTATTTACGATACGATGGTGCGTTTGGCTCAAGATTTCAACGTGCGCTATCCGCTCGTCGATGGTCAGGGTAATTTCGGCAACATTGATGGCGATAGCGCAGCGGCCTATCGGTATACCGAGGCGCGCATGACGCAAGCGGCAGAATTGCTGCTTGAGGGCCTCAATGAGGATGCTGTCGATTTTCGTGATAATTATGCTGAGAATGATGAGGAGCCAGTGGTGCTCCCCGCAGGGTTCCCGAACCTGCTTGCAAATGGCGCGACGGGCATCGCGGTTGGCATGGCAACATCTATTCCCCCGCACAATGTGTCTGAAGTTATCGATGCGGCGCGCTTGCTGATCGAGAAGCCAAAGGCGACGACGGAAGAATTAATGGACTTCGTACAGGGGCCAGACTTCCCCACTGGCGGCTTGATCGTTGAAAATAAAGCCGACATGCTCAAAGCTTATGAAACGGGCCGGGGCAGCTTCCGAATGCGCGCGCGTTATGAGGTGGAGAAAACCTCGCGCGGGATGTATCAGATCGTTGTCACCGAAATTCCGTATCAGGTGCAAAAGTCGCGCTTGCTCGAAAAGCTGGGTGAGCTGATTGAGCAGAAAAAAGTGCCATTGCTGGATGATGTGCGCGATGAGTCAGCTGAAGATGTGCGCCTCGTCTTGGTGCCGAAGTCGAAAACGATTGAGCCGGATATCTTGATGGAGAGCCTGTTCAAGGTTTGTGACCTTGAGACGAAATTTAGCCTGAATATGAATGTGTTGCACAAGGGCGCGCCGCAGGTTCTGGGCCTAAAAGACGTGTTGCGCGCGTATATCGACCATCGCCGTGAAGTGGTTCTGCGCCGCGCGAAATTCCGTCTCGATAAAATCGAGAAGCGGTTACATCTACTAGATGGATATTTGATCGCTTATCTGAACATTGACGAAGTGATCCGAATTATCCGTGAGGAAGATGAGCCGAAGCAAGAGCTCATGGCGACCTTTGGTTTGACCGATACGCAGGCCGAAGCGATCTTGAATTTGCGCTTGCGGGCTTTGCGCAAGTTGGAAGAAATGGAAATTCGCGGCGAGCATACAAAACTCTCTGAAGAACGTGAGCAGATCACGAAACTAATTAAATCTGACCGTCGCCAGTGGAGCAAGGTATCCAAGGAGCTTCAGACTGCTAAAGAGAAATTTGAGGCCGACCCGGAATTAGCGCGTCGTCGTGCCAAGTTTGGCGAAGCGCCTGATGTGGACCTGGAAGCCGCGCTTGAAGCGACACGCCCGAAAGAGCCGATTACTGTTGTACTGTCACAGCAGGGGTGGATACGCGGTATGAAGGGGCATGGACTCGACCCGGACAGCACGAAATTCAAAGATGGAGATGCGCTCTATCTGTATGAAGAGGTTATGACGACGGATAAGATTATCCTGATGTCGTCAGATGGGCGCGCCTTTACGATTATGGCCGACAAATTGCCGGGTGGTCGCGGGCATGGCGAGCCGATCCGAATTTCGATAGACCTTGAAGACAGCGTTGATATTGTCGCGATGTTTAAATTGGTCGGTGATCGCAAGCGTGTGATGGCGTCTGATGCGGGATATGGCTTTATCGTCACTGAAAACGAGTTGGAATCTAACCGCAAGGCCGGTAAGGCGGCCGTAAATGTACCAGATGGATCGACACTTAATGTGACGTCGGTAGTTGAAGGCGATATGATTGCCGTGGTCGGATCGAACCGTAAAATGCTGATCTTCCCACTAGATGAGTTGCCGGAGATGTCGCGCGGGAAAGGCAATAAACTGCAAGCCTATCGCGGTAAAGATAAGCTGGCCGACTTGATGACGTTTGATAAGCGTGACGGACTGATCGTGACGACAGGTGGACGCCATCGGGCGTTCTCTGAGTGGAAAGAGTGGGTCGGCAAACGCGCGCAAGCAGGGAAGACCGTGCCAAAAGGCTTTCCGCGCTCTGGCACGTTTAGCTGATAGTTGATTGATTAGATTTAGCGCCGCTGGAGAGATCTGGCGGCGTTATAGTAACGTCATCACTTCTGTCATCAGCGGGCCGATGTCTTCATTGATAACCACATCTGCATGCTGATCATGATCTGTGGGATCGCGATTGATGATAGCGAGACGGGCGCCGGAATCGATTGCGATGAGCGGTAAGTTTGCGGCCGGGTAAACCACCAAAGAAGAGCCGAGCACGATGCACAAATCACATTGGGCCATTTCGGCAGCCGCGCGGGCCATCTTGTCTTCGGGCATAGCCTGACCGAAGGATATGGTTGCCGTTTTTATCAGCCCACTGCACGTGTCGCACGTGATGTCTTCATCTGCCTCCCAGCGAGGCTTTAGCGCGTCAAATTCATATCGCTGATCACATTCCAAACATTTAGCATAGGTGCCGTTGCCGTGAATTTCGATGACTTTATCATCTGGTATGCCGGAATCTTGGTGAAGATTGTCGACGTTTTGCGTGACAACAATGCTGACTTTACCAGCGTCTACCAATTGTGTGATGGCGTAGTGACCGGCATTGGGGGAGGCGCCGGTCCACCCTGCGGTTCGGTTAAATACGCGCGTCCATGCCTCTTTGCGTGTTTCGGCTGAGGCGACAAAATCTTGAAAATAGATAGGGCTCATCTTGCTCCACACGCCGCCGGGGCTGCGAAAATCGGGAATACCGCTCTCTGTCGATATACCTGCACCCGTAAAAATGGCGATGCGTTGGGCAATTGAGATGTGTTCGGCGAGGCGCTGTGCATTGGTCATGGCAGGATATTACATGAAACTTCGGGCGTTCGCCTAGTGGGTGTGTGTCTTGCGCGAGGGAGCATTGCCCGCTACCTCTGGTGCGGTACCTCTGTAGGAGATTGAAATAATGAGCGCATTTCTAATTGTCGTCGTAGGCCTTGCGGCCATTGTTGGCTTGATAATCATTATCTACAACGGGTTGGTTCAGAAGCGGCAACGCGTCAATCAGGCCTTTGCGGATGTTGATGTGCAATTAAAGCAACGCCAGAACCTGATCCCGAATCTTATCGATACGGTGAAAGGTTATGCTGAACACGAGCAGGAAACACTACAGCAAGTAATTGTGGCGCGCAGTGCGGCGCAGTCGGCATCGACACCGGGTGATATGGCGCAAGCTGAAAGTTTGCTGTCAGGTGCGCTAGGGAAGTTGTTTGCTCTGGCAGAAGCGTACCCTGACCTAAAGGCCAACACGAATTTCCTCCAATTGCAGGAAGAGCTGTCCTTGATTGAAGATAAGCTGGCAGCGGCGCGCCGATTCTATAACTCTGCCGTTCAGGACTATAACACAGCGAGAGAGCAATTTCCGGGATCACTCGTGGCGGGTCAGTTTAATTTTGAAGCGCGCGAGTTTTTCGATGTTGGCGCTGAAGGCCGTGAGGAGCTGTCCCAAGTGCCAAAGGTTGAGTTCTAGGGAAAACGACCAATACAGTTTACAATCCTCGTTCGGGCAACTGAGCGAGGATTTTTTCATGTGGAACAAGGTTTTGATGGCCGGTGTGGCGGCAGTGATTCTGACGGCGTGCGAAACAACTGCAGGAAAATGGACTGCGGGCATGTGGACGGGCCAACCTGAAAGGACGCTGAACTCTGGTAATTTGAATCTCGTTGCCGCGCCCATTTCAGGGCAGGGATTCAAGCTGAAGTTTGCCATCAAGACCAATGGAAATTTTGGTGTGGCAAGTGCTGGCGGCGTCTCTGATGAGGAGATGGAGGCGGCCGCTATTGAGGTGGCGCCTGACGGTTGCACCTATGTCGGATTAGAGCGCACACCAGACAGTGGCGCGATTGTTGAGTTTGATTGCGTTTGAGTTTCTAACGCGCTGTTAGCGATGGCAGCCATGTCGCAAGCGCTGGCAATGCGGCAACCAGCGCGATCAGAATAATCTGTAAGCCAATAAACGGGATTGCGCCGCGCCAAATTTCTGCGGTTTTAACCTCTTCTGGTGCGGCACCTCGCAAATAGAATAGCGCGAAGCCGAACGGGGGTGTGAGGAAACTGGTTTGAAGGTTTAGCGCCATTAGAATTGCGAGCCAAATCGGATCAAATCCCATGATAATGAGGGGCGGCGTGACCAGCGGGACGACGACGAAGACGATCTCGATGAAGTCTAGAAAGAACCCCAACAGGAACATGACCAACATGGCGATGAGAAGTGCGCCCCATTTCCCGCCCGGCGCCGCGCTCAACATATCTGCAACCAAATCGTCACCGCCGAAGCCCCGGAAAACAAGGCTGAAAATCGAGGCACCGATCAGGATGAGGAAAACCATGCTGGTGATATGTACAGCGCTCTTGAGGGCGGGGAGGAGTTGTTCTTTTCTGTGTAAAACAGCAAGCCCAGCGGCCAGCCCAATGAAAAACAGCGCTGCCGAGATGAGGGTTAGCCCAATGCCGATGCGGCTGCTTGTCGTGATCGTCTCAACGCCCATGCGCAGATCGAAAAGGTTACGCAGGAAGAGAATGGCGACCAAACCAGCCAACGCTGCGAGGATGAGCAATGGGAGGCGTTTGTCTGTTTCGTCTGAAAGTCGAAGACCCGCGAGCAAAATTGCGCCCGCTGCGCCGATTGAGGCGGCTTGCGTTGGCGGGGCGATGCCACCCAAAATCGCGCCGAGCACGGCGAGAATAAGCAACAATGGTGCGCCGAGGCCGAAGACGACTTCCTTTGCGGTGAGTGGTGGCGAATCGTCGAATTTTGCTGGAGGGCAAGCCGCCGGGCGCGTGAAGGCGATGAAGGCAATATAGGCGAGATATAGCCCGACCAGTAGGAGGCCCGGCAGGAGAGCGCCTGCGAAGAGATCCCCCACGGACACAACAAATCCAGCATTTCCCATCTTGGCTGCTGCTTGGCTCGCCGATGTGGAAACCGCATCAGCCAACAAAATGAGGACGATAGACGGCGGTATTATCTGACCGAGCGTGCCGGAGGCGGCGATTGCGCCAGTTGCCAAGCGGGGATCATAATTCTGGCGTAGCATGGACGGTAGCGCGATCAGCGTCATAGTAATGACGGTTGCGCCAACGATACCTGTGGAGGCTGCAAGCAAAGCGCCCACAAGTACAACAGCATAGCCCAGTCCACCGCGCACTTTGCCGAGCAGACGACTGGCAATATGCAACAGGTCTTCGGCGACGCGCGAGCGTTCTAGGATAACGCCCATAAGGATGAAAAGCGGCACGGCGATCAACGTCTCGTTCTGCATGATCGAGCCGCCCTGAATGCGACTAGGCATAGAGCGAAGCATAGGTTCCGGGAAAACACCTAACCCGATGCCGATGAGTGCATAGAGCAAGGCCACGCCGCCCAGTGTGAGCGCGACCGAGTAACCCGATAGAAGAGCGCCAATGGCTGTGACGAACATGGCAAGGGCGAGGAAAATCTCAAGCTCCATGATGGGCGTCTCCCTCTTCGGTCTTTGCAGCTGGAGCTAGGTGTCCGGTCAGACGTAAAGCGGCCTTCAATGCTTCCGACAGACCTTGGCCGAGCATCAAGATTGCGAATACAGGCACCAAGGTTTTAAACAGGAAGACGATAGGCAAGCCATCTGTCTCTCGGGAACCCTCAAGCAACATCCATGAGCGCGCGAGGCCTTGCTCTCCGGTGGTCAGCAGACGAATGCAAATCGGGAAGAGCAGGAGGTAGATTCCTGCCAGTTCGACCCAGTTACGGCCGTTCTCCCCAAAACGTGGGCGGAGAATATCGACACGTACATGCGCATCATCGCGCAAAGCGGCTGCGGCGCCGAGCATGAACATGGTGGCAAAAGCATAGACGACCAATTCAGACATCCACGTCCACGACAGGCCAAATGCATAGCTCATAACCACAACGATCAATTGGAGCACGATGAGTGAAACCGCCGCGACCATCGCACCTGCAAGAGCAAAGCCCGTGATGCGGTCTATTGTTTTAAAGACCGCTTTGCCGACCTGTTGTGTGAGATGCGGCAGGACGAGCACGAGCAGGGGTAGGAGGAAAAGCGGCAATGCGCACAGGCCAATCCATTTGAGGCCGCTTCCGAGCAGGATGAAAAATTGTGGATCCATTGCGTTTATCGTTACTCCGCGGCGTGCTTATTCGCCTAGGGCGCGGGCGGGGTAATACGCCCCATCAGATATGGCCGCCCAACCGCGCATCGATTTCAGTCCGGCTTCGAAACTCTCATAAATACGCTTCTCGATACCATCTTTGCCCGAGGCAGCACGCACATCTCTTGACGCCTCTGCCATCGCTTTGACGACTTCATCAGGGAAGGAACGAAGCTGTACGCCGTGTTCTTTGGTGAGGATATCGAGATAGACCGAGTTTTGGTAAGTGAACTCGCCCAGTGACGTGTGGTTCACGCTCTCACATGCGGCCTTGATGATGGCTTGTTCACCCTCATTCAGGCTTTGCCAGACGCGTAGGTTCATACCGACTGCAAGGCTGGCGCCGGGTTCGTGGAAGCCGGGACCATAATAATAAGGAGCCTCACGATAGAAGCCGAGGGAGTAATCATTCCACGGGCCGACCCATTCTGTTGCGTCGATGTTTCCGGTTTGCAGTGCCTGATAAATCTCGCCGCCGGGCAAAGCTTTTGCCGAACCGCCCAGTGCACGAAGCACATCACCGCCTTGGCCCGGAATGCGCATTTGGAGGCCGACAAGATCATCAAGGCTGTTGATTTCTTTGCGAAACCACCCGCCCATCTGGTGACCGGTGTTGGCCGCCTGAAATGATTTTACGCCAAATTGCGCGGACAGTTCATCCCACAATTCCTGTCCGCCACCAAAGTCGATCCAACCCATAATCTCTTGCGCTGTCATGCCGAAGGGAACCGCGGTGAAAAACGGATAGGCCGATGATTTAGCCGTCCAGTAATATTCTGCGCCATGATACATGTCCGCTGAGCCATTCGCGACGGCGTCAAACGATTCAAAAGCCGGGACGAGTTCACCTGCGGCGAAGATTTTCACTTCAATCAAACCGTCAGACATTGCCATAATGCGCTCACCAACCCGTTCGGCAGCGCGACCCAAACCGGGCAATCCCTTTGGCCAAGTGGTCACCATGTTGAGGCGGCGGCGATTGCGGCTGATCGCAGGGGCGGCCAGATCAGCAGCTTTTTCTGGGTTCGCAAACGCACCCGCTGCGCCGCCAGCACCAAGTAGACCTGCGCCTATCAGGTTACGCCTGTTGATCATTTATCGTCCTCCCCGCGTGGCAATTTCGCCTGCGCGCGCCCTTATCGATTATTCGTCGTCTTGTAGGACGCGCCAATCGTCACCGTCTAACACTTCTAGTGGTTTATAACGGCGCTTATAGTCCATCTTTTGGCTGCCTTTGACCCAATAGCCAAGATAAACGTGGGGTAAGCCCAGATCTTGCGCGTGCTGTATGTGGTCCAGGATCATAAAGTGCCCCAGACCACGTTTTTCCATTTCGGGCCTGAAGAACGTGTACACCATCGAAAATCCGTCACGCAGAATATCTGTCAGAGAAACCCCGACCAAAGGTGCATTTGGTCCTTCACCTTGGCGGTATTCAAACATCAGACCCTTTACGGGGCTGCCCGAGACCATGTTAACATAGTCTCGATATGTCATCTCAGACATGCCGCCATTGTCGTGGCGTCCTTTGACGTAGCGGCGGAGCAGTCGGAATTGTTCGCGCGTTGCTTGTGCCTCGACGGGGGTTCGGATCAAATCGGCATTTTTGTTGAGTGCACGCCGATCATTTCGCGATAGTATGAACTCCCGTGTCGGGACGCGCACACTTCGGCAGGCGTTGCAACGCGCACATGCAGGGCGATAGGCGATGGTTTGGCTACGTCGGAACCCAGCTTGGCTAAGCGAGTTATGCACTGAATCGGCATCTGAAATTGCGAGGCTGGTAAAGGCTTTACGCTCTTTCTTGCCCGGAAGGTACGGGCACGGGCTGGGGTTCGTTACGAAAAAACGTAACGACTTTTCTAGCCCCGCAGGCAATTTTGATGCGTTAGTAAACTTCATCCAAACCGACGATACACTTACAAATCAAACCGCCAAGGGGCAAAAATGGTGAAAACGCACCAAAGTACCAAAACCAAGGGGCCGCCAAACTTCAAGAAGTCGCTAAATTTGTAGTGACCGGGGCCCATTACGAGCATGTTTGTCTGATAGGCGATTGGTGTCGCGAAGCTGCAATTTGCGCCGTAGATAACGGCTAAAATGAACGGAAGGGGGTCAGAATATCCCATTTCGGTCGCAGCTGACAGTGCAATCGGCGAGAACAGAATTGCTGTGGCGGCGTTGGATAACAAATTGGTCATAATGGCGACGGCGAGGAAAATGGCCGAGAGCACAGCCAATGTGCCGAAGGGCTGGGCAAGATCAACGACCAAATGCGCGATCAATGCAGCGCCCCCTGTCGTTTCTAGCGCTGTCCCCATGGCCAAAGCAGAGGCGATGACGAGGAATATGCGCAAATCAAGCGATCGACTGGCCTGTCGCGAGTTGAGGCAGCCTGCGATGAGCATCGCAAAAGCGCCGAGAACGGACGCAATCATGATCGAGAGCAGGCCAGACGCCGCCGCGACAACGAGCGCCAACGCAATCAGGCGTGCGGATACAGCTTTGGTTGTGAAGGGGATTTCAGTCTGAGACCATTCTAGCAGGATGAGGTCACGACTCGCTCGGATTTCTCTTAGGGCATCGACAGGTCCGCATAGTAACAGCGTGTCACCGGACTCTAAGCGGATTTCGCCTAATTTTGAGCGGATCATGCGGCTGCGGCGTTGAATGCCGAGTGTGACTGCGCGCGTGAGCCGGCGCAGACCGATCATTTCAACTGTGCGTCCCACCATGCGTGAACCGGGCGCGACAACCGCTTCTGTGAGGGCCAATGCGCCCGTTTTGCCGCCGTCTTCGAGATCACCGCCACTGGACTGCCAAATCTGCTGAAGGAAATCGGGGTGCTTACCGAGTACATTCATAAGCGCATTGCGTGTTGCGGCGACGATAACCAAATCTCCGACTTGAAGCTCAATGCTCTCATATGGCGGCAGAATGGCGCGTTCTCCGCGCTGTATCATGCGCACGGTCATGTCGGGCAGATCAACGAACATACCGGCAATGGGCTTTTTGTGCTGGAGGAAGTGCCCGTGGGTGACTTCGATTTGTGCCAAAAACTGCTTGCCAGATGGCTGCACGATATCGGCCTCAAGGCCCTTACGATTCGGCAGAAGGAATCGCGAGAAGATGATAAGATAAAGGAAGCCCGCTCCTGCGAGAATAAGACCCATAGGGGACTGATCGAAGAAGCCGAGCTTTTGCCCTTCGATGCGCTCGAACGTTTCGGCTGCGAGCAAGTTCGTCGAGGTGCCGATAAGTGTGGTCATGCCTGCGAAGATAGAGGCGAAGCTGAGCGGCATCATCAGTTTGGAAGCTGAGGCATCCATGCGCTGAGCAATTGCGCTCATCACCGGTAAAAACATGATGACGATAGGCGTGTTGTTTACAAACGCGCTGGTGATGAAAACCCCTGCAAATGCAAGAACAAGTGTGATGAAGGGGCGTCTATCATAGCCTTGGATAAGTGCCTTTGTCGGCCCTTCCAGGGCGCCAGTCTGGAATAATCCTTGGCCGACGACCAATAGCGCCATGATCGTAATGAGCGCTGGGTTGCCGAACCCCATAAGGAGGCTGGACGGATCTAGCGCGCTGCCGTCGGCGGCGGTGGCACCGGGGATCGTGTATAGAATGAGCAGGGAAGCGATGACACCGATGGAAACGAGTTCCATCGACCATCTATCCATCATGTAGCAGATGATCGCGGCGATCACCACGACAAGGCTCACCCAGAGCGGCCAAGCTGCCAATATTTCTGAGACCATGAAGGCTCCGGTTCGAATTGTGATTTGAGGACATCCTCAAATGGCATCAGCCGCCAATGTGAACCAGTATGCTGACCCGGCGGTTAACAGGCAAGTGCGGCTGTCCGGGAACCAGAGGCTTCGTATCAGACAAGCCTGTCACAGCCTGAATGCGTGTTGTCTGTAACCCCGCTTGCAAAACGCCACGACGGGCCGCATTTGCTCGGTCTGACGAGAGTTCCCAGTTCGAATAAGCGACTTGATCGCTGGAAAATGCGTCGGTGTGACCTTCAATAGAAATAGGTGCGCTTAGACCGGCCAAAGCTTTACCAGCGGCTGAAACAAGCTCTGCACCCGAATCTGTGAGGGTTGAGATGTTTGATTCGAAAAGGGGGCGACCGGGGCGGTCGACCAAATCAATGCGCACACCTTGCGGGTCTTTCGTAAGGATCAGGCTGTCGCCCATCTGCTGAAGCGCCGGATCAAGGCTGAGCGCGCTGAACAAGCGGTCACGTTCTGTCTGCTCTGGCAGTGGAATAGTTGTTGCGATTTGGGGTGTTGAGTGGCTGAAATAATTTGCGACTTCTTTACGGTCTTCTTTCGAAACGCCGCTAATCATCCACATCAGCAAGAAGAACGCCATAAGCGCAGTCAGGAAGTCGGCGTAAGCCATCTTCCATGTGCCCATTTTACGGGCGGGCGCGGAGGGCCTTCTGCCCACATGTCGCCGAGGTGTCGTGGCATAAGCCATGCGCTCGTTTCCAGTCCTTCTGATCGGAGCATCATTACTAACAGGTCTTGGTGAAGGGCGCGTCTAAGGGCATGTTGCTATTTGTGTGAAATTTCACAGTTTTTAAATTTGATGGAAGAGACGAGCTGATGGCGAAGACGGCGTTCCTGGGACTAGGCGTGATGGGGTATCATATGGCGGGGCACTTATTGCGCGCAGGCCATAGTATATGTGTCTGGAATCGGACGGGGACAAAGTCGAAAGATTGGGCGGCCGAATTTGGCGGCACGGCGGCGCAAACGCCTGCCGAGGCCGTTGATGGGGCAGAGTTTGTGCTGATGTGTCTGGGCGACGATCCGGATGTGGAGGCCGTGTTTGCGCAGATTGAAGCCAGTATCGTCCCGGGAATGGTGATTGTTGACCACACAACAGCATCAGCGACATTGGCCCGGGATTTGGCTGCTCGGTGCATCGATAAAGGGGCGACGTTTCTTGATGCGCCGATTAGCGGCGGAGAAGCGGGTGCTAAGAGCGGCCAATTGGCGATCATGTGTGGCGGCACGCAGGCGACGTTTGATGCGGCGCAACCCATCATGGATGCCTATGGCAAGCAGATGACTTTGATTGGGGAAAGTGGCGCGGGGCAGCTGGCCAAGTCAGTCAACCAGATATGTATTGCGGGCATCGTGCAGGGGTTGTCAGAGGGCATCCACTTTGCTGAGGAAGCTGGATTGGACATCGCTAAGGTGATCGCAGCAATTAGCGGCGGCGCAGCGCAGAGCTGGCAGATGAATAATCGTTGGGAGACGATGCGTGATGGCCACTTCGAGCACGGGTTTGCAGTCGACTGGATGCGGAAGGATTTGCGCATTGCACTCGACGTCGCGAGGGAGAGTGGGGCGAGCCTTCCGATGACTGCGACGGTGGATCAGTATTACGCCGATGTGCAGGCAATGGGAGGCGCACGCTGGGATACGAGCGCGCTGGTCGTTCGGTTGAGGCGATAAGCGAGGCGAGGCATGCGACGCATAGATATACACGTTTCCAATCCTGATCTGGAAAGCATGGTTCTTGAGCGTGTACAGACGCAGGAACCCATTGATTGTGCTGTGATTTGTCTAAACGAGGATCAAGGCAAGTTCATCAGCGTGTTATTGCGTGAAGGCACTGGGCAAACCTTGATGGATGCGTTGCAGGATTGTCTGAAAGATCGTGAAGGCTGGCAGATTACGGTACTACCCGTCGAGGCCACCATTCCAGCCGTGGAGACTGTGCCGGATTCGCCGGGAAAGCGTTCGGAGAATGCGCTTAGGGAAGAACTGTATGAGGACATTGAGGCCGGCGCTGCATTGAACCGAGAGTTTCTGATCTTCGTTGCGCTTTCAACAGTTGTGGCGGCGATTGGACTGAATTCGGACGGGGTGGCCGCAGTGATTGGGGCCATGGTGATTGCGCCTCTATTGGGACCGATTATGGGCTTCTCTTTCGGTGTTGCGCTGGGCGATGAAACACTATTGTGGCGGGGGACGCGTACATTGCTCGTCGGGATCGTAACGGCGATGCTGGTTGCCGTGGGGCTGTCATTCGTCATGCCGATTGATCTGGAGAGCCGGGAGCTGATTACCAGAGCGGATGTGAGGCTGGATGGACTGGCGCTGGCCATGGCCTCTGGAGCGGCGGCGGCACTGTCGATCGTTCGTGGGCAAGGCACCGTGCTTGTGGGCGTGATGGTGGCAGCGGCGTTGTTGCCACCGGGGGCGGCTGTCGGGTTGTTTGGAGGCGCTGGCGAGTGGGAACTGGCCTTTCGCGCGCTGTTGTTGCTGTTGCTGAATGTGGCGAGTTTGGTGCTGTCGGCGCTGGTGGTGTTTCGGGTGAGAGGCATAGCGCCGCGGACATGGTGGGAGAAGAAGAAAGCCGCCCGTGCGGTGTGGGTGAATATGGGCCTTTCCGGTTTGTTCCTACTGGCTATGATCGTGCTGATTGTGTTCCTTGATTTGGGAGAGACGGTCACGGTGAGATAGCCCGATTGCGGGCGAGGTCGTATCGCGTCCTTAGCGGGCGGTTGGCGGGTTTTCGTGGGCAGAAGCGTGCAGTATCGTGCAGTTGTGGGCAGTTTCGGGCAGTTTGGAGGGGCTTTCGGGCGATTTAGAGATGAGTAAGAACGAAAACAAAACCCAGCCGACTGTAGTGAAACCTGCAGATTACATCGCCTCACTTTCCGAGGGGCGACGTAAAAACGAGGCCGAAATTTTATTGCCGTGGTTCGAGCGTGTGGTGGGGATGGAACCTGCGATGTGGGGCCCGAGCATTATCGGATTTGGCCGCTATCACTATAAGTATGAAAGTGGCCGCGAGGGCGATTTCATGATGACCGGCTTTTCACCACGTAAAGCGGCCATGTCTATTTATATCCTGCCCGGATACAGGTTTGACAGTATGCAGGATAAGCTCGCTCGCCTTGGCAAACACAAGGTTGGTAAAAGCTGTCTCTATATTAGTAATCTGGAGAAGGTGGACCTGTCGGTGCTGGAGGAGATTGTCACCGAGGGTGTGGACTATATGCGCGCCAATTATCAGACGTGGGAGCGATGAGGGGCTGAGGCTGGCCCGTCCCAACTCTCGCTCTTTCGTGCGAAAGCAGGAACCTAGGTGCGCGGTTTGGTATGAGGCATGTGTCTGATTTCTTATTCGGGGGGTACATAAAAATCAGGGCGCATGAAGAGATTGCTCTTGGGGTCGGGATAATTCGTCAGGAGGCTTGCACCAAGTTTTGTTTCGTTTTCTCCGAACGGGGTGATTGCGTACATGATGAATATCTGTTTTCTTTTCGCCCATCCGGCAATGTAGACTTCATCTGCGCCACGAGCCTGTTCAACGACGATGTCGTGAAGGCCAGTCATTCTCTCAAAGCCTTGTTGTTCCAGGGCGACGCCATAGTATTCAGATGTTGATGTGAATGCCTCTGGGGAATCTAGCGCAAAAAGATTAGACTTCATATAGGGGTAGTCTTTGTTAAAGGTGCGGATTAATTCACTGTACATGTCTAAAACAGCGCCGATTGTTTGGGAACTCATGGCTGAGCCGCCGATGAGTAGCATTTCTTCGGGAGGGGGCGGAAGAGTTGCGTCTTTAGTTGATGGTCCGCATGCGGCTAAAAGGCTCGCGATG
>JBOEGK010000039.1:0-1937 GCA_050633385.1 Hyphomonas sp. | reverse complement strand
AGGCTGGACCCTGAGATGAGGGTGTCATATTCGGCCCGCTCGCCGGTCATATATGCCTCAAGGCCACGCCCTGCGGCTTGACCGGCCACCGTGACGGACAAGCCCCAGCCGGCAGAGGGAATTGCGATGGCGCCGCCGACAATGCCTGTTGTTAACTCAACCATTTCTTTGGCAAATGCTGCTTTCTCGGCCTCTCCGGCATGAGAGAGTGAGACGCCATTTTGAACCGCTCCTGCAAAATAGCCGAGCGTTTCAGCATTTGTGTAAACTTCGACGCCGTTTCGTACCTCCGCTGTGTTGAAACGGGCGTTAAATGATGGGGAATGTGTGTCAAATTGGCCGAGTAATTGAGCTTGTATCCGGGCGAGCGGCAAAGGCGTTCCATCGTCAACCAATTGACGGGTATAGGCGCTCAGAGCTTGACCGTTCGCCGCGTCCTTAGCTCCAAGCTCGCGGAAGAGGGCGTCCATCACGCCGTTTGCATCAGAGACGATGAGCTTCGACATACCGTTTGCTATTTGTGGCATTGCAATGTCAGCACCAGATCCGTGGAACCATCCTTTGTTTTGGATTCTGAAGAGTGTGTCACCCGCTCTGTCGAAAACGGTCGCCTTTTGTGGCGTTGTTCCGTAGAGGGCGATGGTATTGGCAAAGGCAGGGAAGGCGGAAGCGTCGTGATGATCGCGGGCTTGCCCGGTGGCGCTGGCCCGGCGAATTTCTATGGTTGCATCCGTCATGGCACTCAGCTCGGCTGGACTAAGATTTCCAACAGCTTCGCGCGCGAAACTTCCGCTAAGACTGTTGAGTACAGTTGCTGCCGCCAAGGCTTCTTTGTCGGCGGTGGTAGATGAAAGACGTCCGCCAAACGTATCGGCCTCGGCCATGCCAGGGGAGAGTTCTTCGATAAATGCAACACGGTCGGCGGGGGAGGCGTGGCGCGCATAGATTTCTGAAAACTCTTGCAAGCGATCACGCCCTTGGATCGTATGACCGGACTCGCTGAGTGTGGCGACGAACTGAGCAGCGGTTTCTGGATCTGCATCACGTGCGATGTTTGTCAGGATGGTTGTACGATCATCTACGCTTGATGTGATGTACATCGCCTCGATGAAGGCGGAGTGATCAATTTGTTCCCACGCTGCATCTCTTTCGCTACGTGTCTCCAGTGCGGTGATCGTGTTATTGATGCTGTTGATTTCTGAGGCATCGACTGACTGAAATGCGCCCCAGAGCGGGCCGCTGGTGTCCATCTTTAGCTCTGAGTGCGCAACGGCACTTTGGACTCTGAACGATTGTTCAATCTGGGGGCTGGAAATATCGGTCAACTGTACGTGCTCCTCTCGGCCTTAGTCTGCAAAGAGAGCACAATTGGAGACGCGATACTAGCTAGGGTTGACCCTAGGTGGTGAGTGCAGGTTGTAATATTGCAGACTGGCGTTAGCCTTTGCGGTGTACGCCGGCTCAGACAGAGCGGGCGAGACATTTGCCGAACTGAACGGTCTTGAAAAATGGATGGGGTGGTTTAGCGTTTCGCACATGACCCAGTTTACACATCGTATTGCCACCGAAGCAGATATTCCTGCCATTGAGGGGATAATGCGCGCCTCTATCGAGGGGAATATGCGGGAGTTTCTGAGCGAAGCTGAAGTGGTGGCAGCCAGGGAGGCGATGGGGCTGGATCAGTCACTCATCCGCGATGGCACCTATTTTGTCATTGAGACGATTGCGGGCGGCGAGACGGTGGCGGTGGCCTGTGGCGGTTGGGGCAAGCGACGCACGCTGTATGGCGGCGATGCGATTGAGGGGCGCGATGACAGTTTATCAGATCCGGCCATTCATGCTGCGCGGATACGAGCGATGTACACCCATCCTGATTGGACGCGGCAGGGCATTGGGTCACTATTGCTAGACCTTGGCGAAGCGGCGGCGCGGGCGGC
>JBOEGK010000038.1:0-8918 GCA_050633385.1 Hyphomonas sp. | reverse complement strand
AGCCCCGATGTAGCTGATAAAGCGTAAGAGAAGGTCAGGCCGTTCATACCCACCATATGCAGATGGCATGGCCCGCAGCTATGCGTATGATGTTTATGGGCCGGGCGCTGCTCAGTATCATCACTTTCCGTATCACTGAGTTCGGCGGCATGATGCGCTTCAGCGTCTGCGGTCATACAGGCAATCTCTTCAGCGTCCACAGGATGAATATCGGCCGCCGTTGCACCCATACCAAGGGTCACGCTCAACATGAGCGCAAGCCAAAACCTGGCGGTACATATGACGGTTAAAATTTTCATTCGCTCAAAGACTATCCTATTTCATTGTCAAAATCATTAACTCAATTCATTTATTTAGTGCGACTCAGTGTCATGACCCGTCTTGATCGCAATGTCGTTACATTTAATGCGTTCCCGAATATCGCCATTGGCATTTCGGGTGAGAAATCTAACGGCGTTCAATGTCATAATACTGAGTTGAACAGCGGGTTTTGATTGCCCGCTGGGGTCGAGCGGAAAGTCATTATGGGTCATGGTCAGCACGTCGCCGTTGCGGTCCCAACTGCCAATCGCATGGACCGGCCCTTTGGCGCTGAGGAGGACAAGCACGACCCCATCCGATGAAAAATAAGTGATCGGAGCGGTTTCACAGGCGTCACCGTCGGTTCCGCTGGCCCAGGCCCCGAGCGGTTGTAGCGTCTCAGTGAGCGGATCGGCAAAGCTGGCGCAGCTTGCTACGAGCGCTGAGGCGGCCATTGCAAGGCCAACGCGAAGTGAATCAAATTTGATCATGTCGGTTTTATAGCCCCTACAGTGGCTGTAGGGGCAAGCACATTCTTCAAATCGAGGTCGTTCAAAGCTTTGCGCCAATTTTAGTGGAGATCGGGCCTGCATCATGCGCATCAAGACAATGAACGTGATCGCCCAGACTTTCGAGGACTTTGCAGGTTGCTATGCTGCCGCCCGCGCAAGCAGACACCATGCGTTTTAATTCGGCTTCCAGTGCTTCGAGTTGGGAGAGTTTCTGGCGCACGTCCGCCAATTGGCGCCGGGCAATGACGTCCACATGGGCGCAGTCTTCACCGGGCCTGTGCTGCAAATCAATCAGTTCGCGTATGGAGTCGATGGGAAACCCCAAATCACGGGCATGACGGATAAAGGACAAACGCTGCACGGCCTCATCGCCATATAGCCGTTGGCCGCTCGAACTTCGGTCCGGCTCGCCCATCAAATCAATCGATTCATAATATCGTATTGTTGTCACTTTCACGCCGGCTGCTTTCGATAAACGGCCAATTGTCATCTGTGTCATTCCGGGCTCCAAAGAAAAGCCTTGCCTCTATAGTCGCTGTAGACTGTAGGGTTTCTTCAAGAATCGTCAATCGGGAATAGGATGAGAAGATGTCGGGTTGCTGTGAGGACAAAACATTTGATGGGGTCTCGCCCGCATATAAGCGGGCTCTGATGGCCGTCATCGCCATCAATGCGGTCATGTTCTTTGTTGAAATGAGCGCTGGCCTGGTTTCCGGCTCTCAGGCTCTGAAAGCGGATGCGCTGGATTTTGCAGGCGACACGGCAACCTATGGGCTGAGCCTGTTTGTAATCGGCGCGTCCTTGAAGACGCGAGCGCGCGCCTCCCTGATCAAGGGAGCGTCACTGGCCGCCATTGCGTTAACCGTGCTCGCCATGACGGGCCTTCGGGTAATGAACGGCGCGCCGCCTGAAGCCGGAACAATGGGCCTGATCGGCCTGCTCGCCTTGGCTGCCAATCTGACGAGTGTTTTCATCTTGCTCCGCTGGCGCGACGGCGACAGCAATGTCAGGTCGGTCTGGCTTTGCTCGCGCAATGACGCCATCGGTAATGTCGGTGTCATCGCGGCGGGCGGGCTGGTCGCCGCAACCGGCAACGCATGGCCGGATCTCGTCGTCGCCGCGCTACTGGCCAGCCTGTTTCTTAAATCAGCCGCCGCTATCACGGTGCAGGCGCTTGGTGAGTTAAAGAACGAACAAGGCCAAGCGGCGACGGTAACGGAGACATCGTTATGAGTCTTCGCATCCCGCCTCTTGCCCAATTTCTTGCCTGCGGTGCGCTTGGCTGGGGTCTCTCCAGACTCTTACCCGAATGGAGTCATGGTTCGTCTTTATGGACCTATGCCGGATACGGACTTATCGCGGTCGGCATCACGCTGCTTGCCATTGCGTTGCTCGCATTTGCCCGCGCCCGCACGACGGTTAATCCGCTCTCGCCTGAACAGGCCGAAACATTGGTCACAACCGGGCTATACCGTTTCACCCGCAATCCAATGTATCTGGCAATGGCGCTCATTCTGTTCGGCGGCGCGCTAACACTCGGCAGCATCGCGGCACTGGCGGCTCCGGCGATCTTTGTCGTTGCTATGACGATCCTTCAGATCAAGCCGGAGGAACGCGCATTAGAGTCACGCTTCGGCAAAGCATTTACCGTCTATCGCGGTCAGACACGGCGATGGTTGTAAGGAGAGACAGATGATTGATGTGCCTGTTTGGATGATATGGTCAGCTTTTGGTCTGTCCCTATCTGGAGCCTTGGCCATATTTGGCCTATCTGCGCGATCAGCCTGGCGCTCAGCCTTTCAATTCTTCCCGCCGCCGAGCAAGGCAAGCTGGCAGCATAGAACATTTCTGGCCTTGTTTCGGCTCTATCTCTATCCTCTGATTGGTCTGACGCTGCTGGTTTTTGAGCCGCTCGATGGCACACGCGCGTGGGTGCAATATGGCGTAAGCGCCGTATTGTTGCTTATTGGATTCGGAATGGCCATTCGTATCACGCTCTATTTGGGGTGGCGCAATGCCTTTGGTGAAAAGCTTGGCCTGATAACGACGGGCTGGTTCGCCTGGAGTCGAAATCCCATTTATGTCTTTACCTGGCTCGGCATGGTGGGGTGGGCGATGATCGCCAATCATCTGCTCGTCACGATTCTGCTCAGCGCGTGGGCAATCATGTATCTGGTCGCCCCTTATTTCGAGGAACCCTGGCTAGAAGCTGAATATGGTGAAGATTACCTCGCATATAAGCAGAACGTCAGGAGGTTTTTGTGATGGTCCAAAGCAAACCGTTGCGTTTGGCCTCTGTAATTCTTGCACTAATTGGCATGATGCTTGTTGCGCTAGGTGCTACAACGATTGCGCATCCTGAAATTATGGAGAGATATGGCATTGCGGCACCTGACGCTCATGCCAAGTCCACAATTATAGCAGTCATTGGTGGTGCAGAATTGGGGCTCGGGATGTTTCTGTTGCTCGGGCGAAGGTTGGGGGTCGCCATGTCCGCCCAAATCTATTCAATGCTGTTTCTCTTCGCCGGAATTCTCTCTGCACGGATCATAAGTGTATTTATATTTTTGCCGGAGTTGCCCCCAGTATTCTTCCGTGAACTTTTTATTGAGCTCGCAATCGCTGGCACGTTGGGATATTTGGCGTACCAGTTGAAAGAAAACATTAGCTAACCGGTCATGTCGTCTATAGCCCGCCTGCAGCCTTAAATATCATCCAAATCGCCATAGCCATCATCCCCAAATTCTCCGAAAGGGAAATAAAGCCGAGGGGGACATTACTGCCGCCGCCCACACAAGCACATTTAATATCGCGCTTGTCGATATAGATGGCCTTGTAAACGGACCAGGCTCCGATCGTGCCGACAAAGAGCGCAAAGGGCGCGGCAATCAATCCTGCCAGACCACCGGCGATCATCAGAACGCCAGCGCCGCCTTCGATGAACGGATAGATGTAGGCATAACGCACATGCTTTTGCGCAAGCAGGTCATATCCGAGAAATCCGTTTGAGAAACTGTCCAGATCCCGTAATTTCTGTATGGCAAGAATACACATTGAAATGGCGACAAACAGCTCAACCGTTTTGATGCTGAGAACGCTGCCAGAGGTCAGCCAGCTTGTTGCCAAAGCCATAAGCGCCGCCATGGCAAATATGGCAACGATGGGTGTGTAAGTCTCTGCATCCTGGTCTTTGACTTCGAGGCCAAAATGCTCACGTAAATCTGTATAGCCGCCAATGCGTTTCCCATCTATAAACGCCTGAGGGGTCGTTTTGACATCATGTTCGGCTTTGAACGCGTCTTGCTGGTCGCGGTTTTCCAGAAGATGATCTTCGACCTTATAGCCCTTCCGTTCCAGCAAATCCTTGGCCTTGAGGCCAAAGGGGCAAATATGCTCAGGCGTTACCATCCGGTAGAGCTTCGCAGTCTCTGCGCCCGCGTCCTCTTCCACAGTCATATCGACAGACCCGCTCATTGGTCACCTCCTGATAGATTGCCTTCAAATTCAGGCACCGGTCGCGCGTCGGCGTCGGCTTGCGTGGTCGCAGGGCCATTGGCTTTGATATCTTCGATCAGCCAATCCATTTCCTTGATTTCACGGCGCTGGGCTTTGATGATCTCATCAGCAAGAGCGCGGACCCTGACATCTTCAATTTCGGCGCGTTCACTGGTCAGAATGGCGATAGAGTGATGCGGTATCATGGCGCTCATCCATGATTTTTCTTGAACGGTTGTCTGGCTTCGGACCAGAAAGAGCGCGAGTACAAATACAAGCGCGCTGCCCGCGAAAATCGCAATGTTCACTTTTGATTTTTTATACATGCCGAGCATGAAACCAAGCATGATGACGGCCATCGCAGCGCCCATGACAAACGTCATGTAAAAGCGTGTTTCACTCCAGCGGGCATGTCCCCACTCATAGGTATTCAGATACATGAGGCCGAACATGACCACCATAGAGGTTGTGATCATAGCGCCGAAGCGCCAATAATTTCCGTGTGCGTTATTCATTTTATTGTCCTTTCGGAATACCTATAGGGGGTATACCTAACTTAACGTGACAGATGTGTCTGAGTTCCAACTTGGGTGTCAGTGGTGGCGTCATTGTCAGAACCAGGCTCGAAGGCCAGCGACAGCGACGACTTTGTCCCCGTCACTGCCTGTGGCCGTGACCAAATCACGTGTCTCGCCAAAGCTGCTTTGCCATTCGACGCCGACATACGGCGCAAATTCGCGTTTGAACTCGTAGCGAAGCCGCACGCCTGCATCGATGCCCGTCAGCCCCGATCCGATTTCAAGCTCAGGGATATCCTGAGCTGAAAATTCGATTTCGGCGCGGGGTTGCAGGACGAGCCGCTGACTGATGCGCAACTCATACTCGCCTTCTATGCGTGCGCTGACATCGCCGTCCGTGCTAAGGAAGGCGGCGGCATCAACCTCGAACCAATAAGGGGCGAGCCCTTGAATGCCGACGACGGCATGGGTGCGGCCTTTGGGTTCAAAATCCTGACGCACCCCCGCTTGAAGGTCCCAAAAGGGTGAAATCGCCCGTGACCAAAGGGCCTGTAATTCGGCATCCTCAATCTCGTCATCTTCAAATGAGAACTCGCCTTCGGATTTCAGGTAGAGCTTGTTAATATCCCCGCCATACCAGCCTTGCGCGTCCCAGATCAGAATGTCTTCATCATCAGATGACTGAACTTCCAAGCGGTCCGCCATGATCATGAAGGTCGTCAAATCGCCATTTGCGGCTTGAACGGCCTCGCGCGAAGCCGCCATTTCTTCTTCTCCCCAATATTTATCAGCCATCGACCATGGGGCCTCAGACGAAGTTTCATCGACGTCTTGCGCCAGGGCTGACGGAGCGAAGGGCACCAAGGCGAGCGTTACAGGAAGAACGTATTTTACAAGGGACGAGGACATCATTTCATGCCTCCGCTTACTGGCTGCCCAAGACTGGCTGTGGTCGTGGAGGAAGCGGATTTAAGTGACGGGTTCGGAAGAACACTCACGACCTGCATCATACCAGCATGCATGTGGTAGATGAGATGGCAGTGGAACGCCCAGTCACCGACATGTTCGGCTGTGACATCAGCGGACAGTCTCTCACCGGGCTTTACGATCACCGTATGCTTGCGCGGCATATGCGTCCCGCCGCCATTGACCAGATCGAAGAACATGCCGTGCAGATGGATCGGATGCGGCATCATCGTATTGTTGACGAGCGTGAGCCTGACCCGTTCGCCTTCCATGAATTTGATCGGCTCTTTCACTTCCGAGAATTTGATCCCGTCAAATGACCACATATAGCGCTCCATATTACTGGTCAGATGGACAACCACTTCCCGTGCAGGCATGCGCGTGTCCGGATTGGGCTCCAGGCTTCTGAGTTGACTGTAAGTCAGTGTGCGATGAGGCACATCTTCCAGACCGATACCCGGCTCATCCAGACGATTGGTCGGCATAGCAGCGACATTCACCACACCCGGGCCGCGCTTTATATCGGCTTCGACTTTCGGCAATTGAATGTCGGGGCCGTAAGGATCTGGCCCAGCGGCCATATTGGCATGTCCCATCGCGCCATGGTCCATTGATCCGTGCCCCATTGCGCCATGATCCATTGCTTTATCATCGCCTGACGTGCCCGCCATATCGCCGTGATCCATGCCGCCCATGGCAGAATGATCCATGCCCATATCTGTCATTGTCAGCACTGGAACGGGGCGCAATTCAGGGGCCGTTGCCCGCATTCCGGGCTTAGGCCCGAGCGTCGCGACGACCTGACCTGAGCGATCAATTGACTCTGCGACAAAGGCGAATGCCTTGGCCTCGGTCGGCTCAACGATGACGTCATAAGTTTCTGCAACACCCATCTGAAACTCATCGGTCTCGATCGGTTTCACATTAAGGCCATCGGCTTGCACAACGGTCATTGGCAGACCCGGCATCCGCACATTGAAAAGCGTCATCGCCGCCGCGTTTATGATACGCAAACGCACACGCTCGCCGGGCTTGAACATCATGTTAAAATTATCAGCCGTCGAGTGACCGTTGATGACATAGGTATAGGTTTCACCTGTCACGTCAGCGAGATCATTCGGTGACATGCGCATGCTACCCCACATGCCAGTCAATCCTTTGGGATTGCCAATAGTCGGTTGATTGAAGTTCAGACTTTCCGCGTTCTTTTTTAGTTTTGCAAAAATTCGGTGGGGATCGGTGAACGTCCAGTCGCCCAGTATAAGCACATATTCACGGTCATACTGAACGGGGTCCGCGTCTTTCGGATCAATGATGAGCGGGCCATAATGACCGAGTTGTTCCTGAAGACCGCTATGGGAATGATACCAATAGGTGCCATTTTGGGGAACAGAGAACTTATATTGGAAGGTTTCACCAGGCTTGATACCGGGGAATGTAACGCCCGGCACGCCGTCATATTGAAATGGCACGAGCAGACCATGCCAATGGATTGAGCTGTCTTTCATCAGCCGGTTTTTGACATTGAGTGTGACTTCATCGCCTTCACGCCAGCGCAAAAGCGGGGCTGGCACGGAGCCGTTAACGCCAACGGCTTCTGTTGTTCGGCCGTTAATCCGTATCGGGAACCTATCGATGCTGAGATCGAATACATTCCCCGTCAGCGATGGAATACCAAGGTTACCGTCGCTGGCAGACTGAGCCCAAGCAGGCACAAGCCCAGAAGCACTAGCGATAGCGCCTGCACCGAGCGTTGTTTGTAAAAATCGTCGTCTATTGAACATGAGTTATCTCCGTATTCAGGGGGCGCAAAGGCTGACTAGTGACCGTCATGGTCGCTGTGAGCGCCGGTCGTCGGACTCGTTATTTTTTGTGTTTGATTGGCTGGCCGAATGGCAGAAATGACGTAGCCGTCATCCGTCTCGGGATTGAAATCGAAGCTGATGGCATCACCCTTTGAAAGTCCGGTGAGGTTCACGTCGGTTGCAGCTTCGAACTGCATGGTCATGACGGGCCAACCAATGGCCGGGATGGGGTCATGTTTGATGCGAAGCTCGCGCGTCGCTTCATCAATTTGCAGGAGTGTGCCGGTGGTCGTCACACTGCTCACAGCCATTTTTCCATGACCCATTTCGCTGTGGTCCATGCCCTGATGACCCATCTGACTGTGGTCCATAGAGCCGGCCTGCATTTCGCCGTGCCCCATCTGGTGATGGCCCATGGCGTCATCGTTCATCATGGACGAGTGTGCAGCGCCATCTTTCATACCGCCCATGTCATGACCCGCCATCATAGCGCTTTGGGTGCACAGACCCGCTTTCACTTCGCCGCCGCTTGCAGGGCACAATTCTACAAGCGGAAGACTGCCATTTTCGGCGCGGTGGAGGGTAAATTGCACACGGTCGCCCGGCGAAAATGCCGTGACATCAATGCCGCCAGATACCGGGAATTTCATAGTCGCCGCAGGCCAGCTGACCTCGGGGATTGCAGCGTATGAAAGTGTAATGCGGCTCTCTTCAGGCAGGACAGCCGTCACAGTGGCTAAGGCTTCCACCATATAGGCTGTGCGGTCATGCGCCATTTCTGACATGGAATGACCGGGCATTTTGTGATCGCCGTGATGCTCCATCTGGGCAGCGGCAGGCAGTGACGTCACAAGGGCGAGCGAGGATACAAAAAGAGCGGTTTTTATGCGTAAAGACATGATCAAATTTCCTGTGAATGCTGGGAGGGGACGTTGAAAAAAGTGCCAGCAATGTCAGGAAATTGTCTATCCGGGGGGGCAGTTTGGGCCGCAAAAGAGCGAATACCAAACATACGGATGGGCGTGACCAGACTTCGCTGTGGATGAAGATGGTCAGATGGTGCGCGGTAGGACCACGCACGAAAGACCAGACTCATCCAAGACACGCACCGCCAAGGGGCTGAGGGTACGTGACTGCGAACTGGTCGCTAAATAGTCAGACGGATTTTGAGAGAGACAAGTGTCGAGGATGGCGGATGGAGCCATCGGAGCCCATCTAGGGCGCTAGGTGCCATATGCGCTCGCGTCACCGGGATGGCATAGACTCTGGAGGCAATGAAATCCTCATCGGCGAGCGATGGAAGGGTAATCGGGGTCACGACA
>JBOEGK010000037.1:0-71731 GCA_050633385.1 Hyphomonas sp. | reverse complement strand
AGATGTGTATAAGAGACAGGTCTTAGGCCGCGCGTTGTTCTATCAATTGTTCGCGGTATTTTTCGATCAGCGCGATCAACTGATCCACATCAAGCGGTTTGGCCAGATATTCTGTCGCGCCTATCTCCATATACTTCTTGCTCTGCTCAGACATGGCATTGGCCGTCAGCACGACAATCGGAATATCTGAATAAGGCGCGTCAGAGGCCCGTATTTCTTCAATGGCTGCGTCACCCGTCATTACGGGCATGTTGATGTCCATAAACACCAGATCGAAATGTTGCTGCTCCAGCTTTTCGATCGCTTCGCGTCCATTCTCTGCAATTTTCAGGTCCACGTCCCCAATAAGCGCGATGGTGCCAATCACCATTTCCTGATTCACGAAATTATCTTCGGCCATTAGAATCGATATAGGCGCTGAAGGCACACTCAAATCATCATCCTCACTCAAGTCGCCAATATCATTGGCAGGCTGATCAAGCCCAGACTGGTGCGGCACAAGCGGCAATGTAAACCAGAAGGTCGATCCCTTACCCAGCTTACTTTCCACGCCGATCTTCCCGCCCATAAGCTCAACAAGATCCTTGGAAATTGCCAGCCCAAGGCCAGTACCACCATGCTTGCGGGTTGCCGAACCATCGGCCTGCATGAAGCGTCCGAAGATCAATTCAAGTTGATCGGCCGCTATGCCCGGCCCCGTATCAGTCACAGAGAACTTTATATCACCATTGCGCAAACGCACGGCGCTGAATTTGATACCCCCATGGTCGGTAAACTTCGAGGCATTCCCAGCAAGATTGATCAGCACCTGCCGAATACGCTTGGGATCACCAAAGAACTTGTCATCGCCCCCCACATTGACCTTATGGCTATATTTGAGCCCCTTTTGCGCTGCGATCCCCGCAATCGAGTCTTCCGCCTGCTGCATAACCTCCTCAAGACTGAAGACATCTTCTTCCAGCGCAACCAACCCGGATTCGATCTTCGAAATGTCCAGTACGTCATTGATGATCGACAAAAGCGCAGACCCCGAAGACCGGATCGTTTGGGTAAATCGGTTCTGCTTATCATCAAGGCTTGTCCTCTCAAGCAATTGCGCCATACCAAGAATACCGTTGAGCGGTGTACGGATTTCATGGCTCATATTCGCCAAGAATTCAGATTTCAATTTATTGGCCTGATCCGCATTTGCCTTGGCACGTTCAGCAATTAATCGCGCGCTCACCAAATCATTTATATCGGCGACGCTGCCGGCCATACGACTGGCGCGGCCATCGTCGCTGCGTACAGCCTCACCGCGCACGCGATACCAGCGATAGTCTCCATCACTATTAAGCAAACGATACTCTTCATAGAATGGCTGTTTAGTCTTGAAGTGCGAAACCATGGACGCGTTCACACGATCGCGATCTTCAGGATGAATGATCGCCTGATAGGCGTCCACCGTCGGGTCTAACTGGTTTTTCTGATAGCCAAGCATCTCGTTAAAACGATCGGAATAGTACACCTCGCCCGTCTTAATGTCCCAGTCCCAAATGCCATCCGATGATCCACGAATGGCCAGAAAAAACCGCTCCTCACTCTGTTTCAATCGCTCCTTGGTGCGTTGGCGCATGAAGCTCAACCGAAGATCAATCACCGCTCCGGCCACACCCGCCTGAACAACAACGCCGGTAACAGCGGCTACCAGCACGCTCAACAATTCCGGAGACATTGCCAATCCGGCATCATTTAGCGTTGGATCAGGTAGAATGGTCAACGCAGTCATTCCAACGAAGTGCAGCCCAGCAATCGCTAAGACAAGTATCAAACCCGCCAACAAAGCTGATCCGACACCTGCGGCCTTACGGTTCGCCACCACGAATAGCGCCGATAAAACGATGCTCACGACAACAGACGCAGCAATATATCCGAAGTTCCATTCCTTAATCCCATCGGGCAGCAATCCCAGCATGCCTGTATAGTGCATGGCGGAAATACTGACCCCCAAAATTACACCGCCCATTGCCTTGAACAGATACCCTGTCCGGGAAATCAGCGTGAAAGCCACCAGGTTCAACACGATACTGACGAGAAGGGACACAGTCGTCCAGAATAGATCAAAAGCAAAGCCAACGCCCGGCTCATAAGCCAGCATAGAGATGAAGTGCGTTGACCAAATGACTGTGCTTGACGTTAACGCCAATGTCGCGATCCAGACCTTCTGCAATCGCCCTTGCGTCCCTCTCATCCGTAAGAGCATAAAGCTACACGCCAAAGATCCAATCAGACAGATAATCGTAGCAAGAAAAACGAGAGCATAATTATGCTCCATCGTGAGACACGTATACAATTTCACCATCGTATTTTCCTTCGATTACTAGTCTTCTGGATGCAATTCACCTACTGCTTGGTCACGCTACTCACCGTATGCGTTTCAATTTTCATCGACAGGACGATATCAAAGAAATCGCAAAATCATGCGACCGTGCGCATTTTCTTCGTCCGCAAGGCCAGCATGGTGGTCAACCTCAATGCATCCAGCTCAACCGGCTTTTGAAGGAACCCCGTCATACCGGCCTCCTCACACATGTCCGCATTGACGATCCGAGAAAAGCCCGTGATCGGAATAATGGGTAAGCCGACATTTTCCGGTTTACCCAGAATTTTCTTGGAGGCCTCAATGCCATTCATTTTCGGCATTTGAATATCCATATAGGCGATATCAACTTTGTTTTCTTTGGCCGCTTCAAACGCCTCTTCGCCATTGCGCGCAATGACAATGCGCTCCAACCCGAAGGTTTCAAGCATCCCAATCAAAACATCTATATTCACCTCATTATCATCAGCAACAAGAACAGTTAAACCTTGCAGAACACCCGGCGTGCTGTTGGAAATTGTCTGCACCTCAAAACAGATTTTTTCTGTCTCAACGTCAACTAAGGGCTCAGGATTTTCCGGCTCTTCATCGTCTTCAACAAGCGGGATGTCGTCGGTGACAGATGCAGCCTGCTTGCTCCTGTAAGTGACAAACAACGCAACCGCCAGAACAGCATTCATCAGCACAGAGAGCGCTAAGATAATTGTAATTGGTGCGGGAAAAGTCACACTTATCCTCCAGCGCGAAACGACTTATTTATCTAAGTCATTGTGGGGAGAAAATCGTAAAATTTCAGTAAAAAAACAATCTAAACGTTATGACGACCTCAATTCGACTTAAGCGAAAGCTTTCAAGAGGCCTTGTTTACTTGCCTTTCATGACAAATCATATCGCCAACTAAGTCTAATAAGTGATGCAAAATCAACACGTTAAATCCCCTGCTTCATCCACTATCAACACCCCACCCCTTGCCCTTCAGCGCCAATTCCAACAAAAGTGCGCCATCCAAGCGAATTGGGGCCTCCCCACCGCGCTCACACTGGCTTACGGAAACCGCCACCCATGGCAGATTCATCTGAACTCGACATCGCCCGAAACGTTATTCGTATAGAGCGCGAAGCCCTGCAAGCACTTGAGCTTGGCCTCGATGAGACAATGCTCAGAGCAGCCGATCTGATCATGGCCACCGATCGCCACGTCATCATTGCTGGCGTTGGAAAATCCGGTCATATCGGTCAGAAAATTGCTGCCAGCTTGGCCTCCACAGGCACGCCGAGTTTCTTCCTCCACCCGACAGAGGCCAGCCATGGTGACCTTGGTATGGTCACGCCAGGCAGCGTTGTGATCGCTATTTCCTATTCAGGTGAAAGCCGGGAACTGGTTGACCTGCTGCGCTACTGCCGCGCCAATACTATTCCGCTCATCGGCATGACACGTGAACCCGCCTCAACGCTGGGCCGCTTGTCAGATGTCGTGCTCACCCTACCGAAAGTGCCAGAAGCCTGCCCCAACGGCCTTGCGCCGACCTCGTCCACCACCATGTCGCTGGCCCTCGGCGACGCGCTTACCGTTTTGCTGATGGAACGACGCGGCTTCTCAAAGGAAGATTTCGGCTTTCGCCATCCCGGCGGAAAGCTAGGCCGCTCTCTCCAAACCGCCGGTGAATACATTCAAGAGCGCAGCGATATGCCAATCGTCGCCGCCAGCACCGCCCTGCGTGACACCATCTTCGCCGTCACAGATGGCCGCAAAGGCTGCGTCGGTGTAATCGAAGCCAATGGCGCTTTAATCGGCATGGTCACAGATGGCGATTTGCGTCGCGCGATGCTTGAGGGCGACGTGGATGGCACAGCCGAAACAGTGATGACCCCCGCCCCGCGCACCATTGCGCCCGATGAACGCATGTCAGTTGTGATTAAGCGGTTTTCCGAGCATCGCATCTCAAACGCCTTCGTCATCGATGCAACTGGCAAGCCCCTCGGCCTGATCGACATGAAGGACTTGCTCGCAGATGGATATGTCTAAGCCGCGCTTAGTTGCCGGTTAGTTCGTACACAACGCTTACATTTGACGTATAGTCCAACTCCCCACCAGACACAGGGGTCGGCGCGGATTCAGCAGACATGCTCATACGCGCCGACGTCACCATCACTTGATCTTGCGTGCGCCCATACGTGCCCCCCTCATTAATCGACACAATGCGCTTGATCGTCAGGCCCGCAGCGTCCGCATACAGCTTCGCCCGCGCCTGAGCATTCTCCATCGCGCCCCGGCGCACTTCATCCTTCACCGCACTATCATCTTCCAAACCGAAACGAATGCCGCTCAAACGATTGCCGCCCTGCTCAACCATCGCATCAATCGTCTCGCCCAATGCGCTTAAATCAGTCACTTTCGCCGTCACCTGATTAGACGCGACATATCCCGCCAAAACCTGCTGACCAGATTGCATGCCAGATTTCGTCTTGGTCTGAACATAGTCATAACGCGGATTAAGTGACAGGCCGGAGGTTTGGATATTGCGCGGCTCAATTCCCGCCTCTTCCAACGCGCGCATCAGTCCATTCATTGCGGCGGCCTGTGCCTGCATTGCCTCGCTTGCTGTCTTTCGTTCTTCAGTCACACCCGCCGACAAAAACGCGATATCCGGCGCGCGACTGGCCGTCGCCTCGGCATTAATCGACAGCGTTGTCTCTGGCTGAATTGAATTTGAATTATACTGCTGCATCATTGTCCCCGCCTGTGGCACTGGATTGCTGTTCAGCGCATCGGGAAGCTGTGCACAGGCCACGGGGCTCAACGTCAATGCGAAGATTGCGGCGCTCAATAATTGATTGCGAATACGGGCCATGTGACCTCTCCCTTTCAAGCTGTCTCAATATGATACATCACATTAAGGCATGAAAAGGACGGCGCGGTCAGCCCCCTATAATTGGCAGATACTTAGTTTTCTTCAGTATAGCCGTGCGGGTTCTGGCTCTGCCACGCCCATTGATCCCGGCACATGTCTTCCATGGTCAGCGATGTTTTCCAGCCCAGCAACTCTTCGGCATAGGTTGGATCAGCCCAGAACGCGGGCAAATCCCCCGCCCGTCTCGGCGCGAACTGCACCTTGATCTTCTTGCCACTTGCTGCCTCAAACGCCTTCACAACATCCAGCACAGATGAGCCCTTGCCAGAGCCGAGATTGACGGTGAAGCTGTTGCGGCTCTCCAACAATTTCTCCAGCGCCACAATATGCGCCTCGGCCAGATCAACCACATGGATATAGTCGCGCACCCCCGTACCATCCTCAGTGTCATAATCATTGCCAAACACGTTCAAATGCGGCCGGCGCCCCACGGCAACCTGCGCCACAAATGGCATCAGATTATTGGGCACATCATTCGGGTCTTCGCCAATCAGGCCACTCGGATGCGCGCCTATCGGGTTGAAATAACGCAAGATTGCGGCACTTATGCCCACATCTGACGCCACTAAATCGTTCAACATCAACTCAACGGCATATTTCGTCATGCCATAAGGATTGGTCGGTGAAAGGCGGTGGCTCTCCGTGTAGGGCAAGAACTCAGGCTCACCATAAACCGTGGCCGAAGACGAGAAGACGATATGCGCCACACCGGCCATTTTCATCGCCTCAAGCAAGCTCAACGAGCCCTGCACATTGGCACTATAATATTCCAGCGGCTTGTCAGTGGATTCCCCAACAGCCTTCAGGCCCGCAAAGTGAATGACAGCTTCACACGCATGCTCACGCATAATCTCAACCATCTTCGCCGTGTCACGAATATCGGCCTCAATCAGCGGAATCTTGTTCACGCCCGTAATCTGACAGACGCGCCGCACCGCGGCCGGGCTGGAATTAATAAAATTATCTACGATGACCGGCTGAAAGCCACGTTTAATCAGCTCAACGCATGTATGAGACCCAATATACCCGGCCCCACCTGTCACCAAAATACGCTTACTCATCAAATCCATCCAAACCGCACAGCCCATCCTAAAACGGGAATCCTAGACATACAGCTGAACTTTAGTGCAACTTCATGGCCAGTTGGGTAAAAAAGCGAATAGGCCCCCGTCATCGAGAAATTCAGCGCAAGCTAAACCAAAGTTAAGCGCAGACCCATTGACCCCGCGGGCCAATACAACCAAAGCTGGCGTCAACTTTTTTGCCCATTCTATATGAGGATATTTCATGACCCGCGTTTCACTTTCAAATCATGATTGGGCTTTGGGCGGCGATGCACCGCTAGCAGTGATAGCGGGGCTGAACGTGCTTGAAGATGAAGGCCTCGCGCTGGAGATCGGGACAGAGCTGAAACGTATTTGCGAGCGCCTTGGCCTGCCCTATTGCTTTAAGGCCAGCTTCGATAAGGCCAACCGCTCCTCCATAAAATCCTATCGCGGGCCGGGCCTCGGCAAAGGCCTCAAAATGCTTGAAAAGGTCAAAGCCACCCTCGGCACGCCGATCTGTACAGATTTGCACGAGGAAGATCAGGCCGAAGCCGTCGCCGCAATTGCCGACATTGTTCAAATACCAGCCTTCCTGTGCCGCCAGACAGATCTTGTCGTCGCCACCGCGAAAGCAACCGCCGCTGCTGGCGGTGTCGTGCACGTCAAAAAGGCCCAGTTCATCGCCCCATGGGATTGTAAGAACATCGTCTCCAAAATCGGGGAGGCCGCACCAGATCTCGATGTCATCCTGTGTGAACGCGGTTCGAGCTTTGGGTACAATAATCTGGTTGTCGACATGCTCGGCATTGGCGAAATGCACAAACTCGGCTGTCCGGTCACCATTGACGCAACACACGCTGTTCAGTTGCCGGGCGCTGACCCGCGAACAGCAGGTGCCTCAACGGGCGGGCGCCGCGAAGGGGTCGCCGTGATCGCGCGCGCAGCCATTGCCTCTGGTGCCGATGGCGTCTTCTTGGAGTTCCATACAGATCCCGACAAAGCGCTTTGCGACGGCCCAAGCTGCCTGCCGATTAGCGGCGCGGACAATCTCCTTTCCCACCTCAATGCCATCCATAAAGTGGTGCACACATAGGGACTTATCCCCCGAATGAGACCACCGGGGGACAGATGAGAGTCAAATGAGACACTTTTGAGAGTCTTTTGAGAGCTTTATGAGAGCCCCCGAAATAGATTTATCCAACGGATAGGCATTGCCAATCCGGTCGGAAATCCCTAAACCGTCTCCTCTAATCGGGCCTGTAGCTCAGTTGGTTAGAGCGAACCGCTCATAACGGTTTGGTCGCGGGTTCAATTCCTGCCGGGCCCACCAAATTCCCTTTATTCACCTCCCGATTTCTTCACCTCGCCATACACAGCGAGGTCTGGTACTCAAATACCCATGCCGCTATCGCCGCACGCCTTCACTCAGCACATAAGCGCCGCCTACAAGGCCCTAAATGTAGTGCGCAGCGGCCTGTTTGATGCCCGTCTATATTGTCAGGCTAATCCAGACGTCCCGACATCACCCAAGCGCGCGTTATGGCACTTTATCCGGCACGCAAATGCCGAACGCAGACCCGCGAACCAACCACCCCTCACCACATGGCTATTGCCCAAAATACTCGCCGGCAGCATATCCTCCAAACAGGCGCGAACAGCGCAAAATGCGCTAAAGCTCGCGAGCGACCGGGCGACGCAAGAGCGGGCACTCGCAGCGCTCCCCTGCAATAGCCACGGGTATTTCTATCATGTAGCGCTGGCCGATCACCGGTTCAGCGAAGCCTATGATCTCATTGACCAACTCCCAGATGACGAACGCCTTCTCGCCCGCCATTATTTTGCCGTTCGCCACGTCAAACTTGACGAATTGGACGCCGCTCTCAACGATGCCTTGGCGCGACTATCCACCAACGATGTTTCGGTAAACGAGTTGATCGCCATTCGAGATTTTTACGAAGTCTCCGGCTGTCAGCGTTTGTCACGACAGACATTTTACCAAACACTGCTGAAGGCCATGCTGGCGGCGTGCAAGCGTGAAAATCGCGCGCCGTATCAACCTCTTTGGTGGGCGGGTCTTCCCTGCGTCCGCGCCAACTCTGCGCAGGATGTCCGCACCTTATCCAACACCCCCCGCAACCTAAAGCTTTCACCGCCGCCCCCCAAAGCGCAAAAGTTCACAGACCTCCTCTCCCTCAGCACGTCCAACGCCCTGAACGAGGTTCAGCATTGGCTATGCACAAAAACCGGCAAAATTGTTCCCGCAAAATTGGACACGAAAAATACCTGCCTAACCCTTTGGTTACTGACAGAAACACAATGGCGCCAAGCTGAAACAGACCCGCTACAGTCCAGTAATATTGAAGCTTTCGAGAGCCTTGTTAAAAAAGCCGCCGAACATTTCGAGTATATCGCCCCTGTCACCGCGACAGGAATATTCGATCTACGAAAATCCGGATACGATCAATCTCCATTCATAGGTTATCACACAATCACAAACCCTGATCAGCGCGCACTCAACTTCAAAGAATCAGCGCTCCCAGGTTATTATTTGTTCGATTCAGGTGGATATTCAGGTTGGGCCACAACACCCGACCTCAGCTCGCCAACCAAAGCGTTGTCCAACACAATCACCCTGACTGACCTGCAAGAACAGTTCGTCAAAAAACGCGTAACCAAATACCAACAAGCATCAAACTCTCATCCACTCCCGGACGATTTTGTCTTCATCGCCCTGCAAGTACCCGACGATACAGTCGCCAGCTTATCCTATATCGATCGCGAAACCGTCATTCGCACAGTTGCCGAATATTATTCTGTTTCCAACCACCCTGTCCTCATCAAAGCCCACCCCAAAGACACATCTTTAAAAACCAAAAACCTCCTAAAAAAACTATCCAAAACGTACAAAAACCTAGCTATCACCACAGCGCCAATCCATGACATAATTCCAGCCTCATGCCTTGTAATAGTTGCGAATTCTGGCGTTGGCTTCGAGGCACTTCTGCATCAAAAACCCGTGGTAACCACAGCGAAAAGCGATTATGCTCCGTGCACAAAGGTTGCAAATACAACAAACGCACTAATCACTGCGCTAGAACAGCACGCACAAACAACACGCGGCGAACCAATCAGTAAAGACGCAATAAGATTTCTGGAAAATTACGTCAGCTATCGAACATTTCAATCGAGCCGCCTCCCCGAGGCGATCACGCATAACTTCAATCGCATGAAGCGATAAACGCTGACGATATTCACCGATTTTACGCGCCCCTTATCCAACAGGCCTACATCGCACCTTAAGCTTACCATATAGCCTAAGGAAAAACCCATGCACACTAAAACCCCGAACTTATCCCTTCCCTTTCTCATGCCGAACCAGGCACAAAAACACGTTACGTTAAACGAGGCTCTCTCACTTTTAGACTCCCTCGTTCAATTGGTGGTCATCGACGACAAGCTAATGGAGCCACCTCAATCACCCGCGGAAGGTGATGCCTACATCGTGCCACCTTCTGCAACAGGCCTTTGGGCGGATAAAGATACGTATTTGGCGATCTGGAAAAACTCGAACTGGATACTCACCTCCCCCCGCATTGGTTGGAGAGCGTATTGTGTTTCCCTCGGCACCATGATCTCTTTCACCCAAGATGGCTGGACGCCGGTCGAGAGCGGCACGTCCACTGCCGATAAAGTGAGTCAACTCAGCATCGGCCCCAATGCTACAGCCGATTTTTCGAACCGCCTGCATCTCAAAAGTGACGCCAGTTTATTCGAGGGAACCACAGGCAGCCACCAACTTAAAGTAAACAAAGATGATAGTACGCACACAGCCTCAATCGTCTTTCAAACCGACCATGTCGGTCGTGCTGAAATTGGATTGGTGCAAGATGACCAACTGGCGATAAAAGCGAGCGTTGATGGAACAAATTGGCAGACAATAGTTCAGGTAGATCCCACTGATCAAATGCTCAATGTTAGCTCTGGCATTCGGTTTGACAGCTCTCCCACCGCCCTATCACATTATGAAGAGGGTGATTGGACCCCAAATTTTGTTGGATCGATCGACGCTGGCACCCCAACATATACATCCAATGATGGGCACTATGTACGGATAGGTCGCCTTGTCATGGTAACCGGCCGAATCATCTGGAGCGATTTGGGAACGTTGAATGGTCATGTCAGTGTGGACGGGCTACCCTTCATCTGTGCCAGCGGAACAGAGTACCGGGCGCAAATGCTCGCGCCGTGGTACAATGGCCTCGCGATGAAAAGTGACGTCACGATACTGGGTGGCTTCACCGAACCCGGACACAGCCACATTAGGCTTTGGGGAGCTTCAAACGCACCAGAGGGCATCAACCTCATGCTTCAAACGACTCACCTCTCAAACAATGGAGAAATATACTTCAACTGCACCTACATGACGGAAAGTTAATAGAGACCAAGAGAGCGCTAACATTGAGCCTTGATTGACGCGAAAACCTCGATTCCTTAAAAGCTTTATCAATCGTCTTTCTATATCCCCGTTTGTAAATTACAAAATATCGACGTACTTCCTCCTCAAGTGGACGTATCGAACGATAGAAATCGGGGAAAAAATGGTGCTCAACAAGAATCTTGTCACCCGCGTAAAGAAAAAAGCAGAGCGAATCTATCACAATCCCGATAGACTCCGCCAAGAAATCAGCTTTTTGACACGGCCATTTTCAGGTCGTGCCCGCCCCGCATCACCATTAACCCGGATAGGCTGGAACTGGGAAACCTCAACAGAACTTCCCATCGCCCTCTTATGGGGATTTGGCGGGTGGAAGCGGAAAACCGTTTCAGCTTACCTTCCCGAATACAGAACAGCTTTTATCGACGGTGATCCTTCAATCGAGAGCATCCTCGAAGAATTGGCCGAACTAGAAGACGATGCGCCCGTCATTGTCATTGGATGGGGAAAGAATTTGCCAGCTCAGGCCAAAAGGTTTGCCGCCAAACGGGGCGCCCGACTCTTTTCTATGGAAGACGGCTTCCTGCGGTCTACCAACCCTGGCGCGCTCCATACGAAAGCTCTTTCACTCGTTCTTGATGAGTCAGGCATTTACTATGACGCGACCGAGCCATCGGACTTAGAAAAAATTCTTACAACCCAAGAATTAGATGATCCAGACTTGATGGCACGCGCCCACGCTGGCCTCGAAATCATGCGTGCAGCACGCCTCACCAAGTATTTTCCATTGTCCGAATTCTCTCGCGGCAACCCCATCGAGACAGAAGGTAACCAGGCTGTACTGGTATTAGGTCAAATGGAGAAGGACGCCTCCATCCGGTTTGGTGGCATCACAGAGACAAAGCGCTGGAAGAATACTGAACTTCTCAAAACAGCCCGAACGACGTTCCCTGAAGATACAATTTTCTTCCGTCCGCACCCTGACCTCATTCGTCAGGGCGGGACAGAGCACCTGCAATCAACAATTGGACCAGACGTAACTTTACTCGATAGCGCAACGCCACTTCTAACCCATATTCTTCAGGCAGACCGGATCGTAACCCAAACCTCATTATCGGGTTTTGAAGCGCTCATCCACGGCAAAACAGTCAATGTTGAGGGACTGCCGTTTTACGCCGGCTGGGGCCTGACCCACGACACCCATAGCATTGCCCGACGGAACCGTCGTCTATCCTTGAAACAATTATTCGCTGCGGCTTATCTTGAATACCCGCGATACCTGCATCCCAGCAGTGATAAATTGGTCGACTTTTTTACGATCGCCAGTCACTTCATTGTTGAGCGCGTAAAATACGAAAACATTTTTGAATTACCCGCTTCTGTTTTCAATATTGAAACGCTTCAAAAAAATTCTGAGTATCTCACGCCACCTGCCCGCCTACTATTGCTCCTGCTCGACACACCACACGCCGGAGAGGTTGATCACGATAAAGCTTGGGAAATCATTGCCACCGACCTACAATTGCATGACGCGCCTAACATACTGCATTTACTGGCCCACACATCCAACTATGAAGTCATGGCACAATATTGCGCCATTCTGATTCAGAAATTTAATCAGTCATGGGACGAGATAAAATATGATCAAACTTTGGTAGAAGAGTTCCTGAAATCATACGCTATCGCCCAAAAAAATGCGAGCGGTCGCGTGCTGCCAAGCCCACGCGACATCAACGCAGACCTGATTACGCATTATGAAATCAATCAAAAAACGTCTCCTGCTCTGATCGAGTACCTCAGAATTCTGTCTAACAATCTTGAGTACGATGTCATTGAGGACTTACTCGCAAGACTCGATCTTCTGGAAGAAGTTCCGGACAGCATCTATCGTCGTTTCTGTGCAATAATGGTCTCACGCCCTACGCGCAGCGAACGAGATCATTCATTCCGGTGGCAACTAACCCGTGATTGTGCAGACCAATACGAGCTACGCCTAAACCAGCGCTTCAGCAGCGAGTATGACATGCTCCTTAACGAGGCCCTCAAGTCGATCACACTTAACGATGAGGCCAACGTCGTCCGCTCGTATGAGCGCCTGATTGAAGTGACGGGTGCCGGCGAGGAATTTGGATTTGATCATCCAAAATTTGTCAGCTGGGGGAGCTTACAAAAACGTCTCCCCCACTTCTACAGCATTTACAATTATCTTCTGAAGGCAGGTAATTTCACAGTTGCCAAGACCATGCTGAACAATCATTTCTTCCACCCATCGGGCACACATGCGATCAATGAACAGGCGGTGATGGAGAACCTACGTCTCGACTATCATGGCAGCGTCGCAGACCATATCGGTTACCTAAAGACCTACGCCAAAGTATCAGAGCTAACACGCAACACCCGCAAAACCCAAATCGCCTATGCGCGGGCCCTGCGCGGCCTCGGGCGCTTCCACCAATCCCTCGAAGTGTTACGCGAGCTGTCATATGAAACGACATCGCCTGCTCAACGCGTATCGCTCGAAACCGAAATAGACAAAATTAAGTTTGTCACAGAAAGCGGGAAAATTCTAAATGCCCACCCGCAGCCACGATTTCCAAAGGGGGTTGTTTTTCTGGCCTCACAAACTTGCTACAACACCCTCGCCATGATGACCCCGGCGCTACTCGAGTTGAAACGCTCCGGGTACGCGGTTGTGAATATGATGGAAGGTATGGTTCCTTATGACCCGACGGGTATTGAGGCTATCGACAAATATGCCGGCATCATTCCGACCAACTTGTTCCGGCACAAGCTGACACAAGAGTGGGAGATCGATTGGGAGAACAGGAAAGTCTGCGTCGGCGGGATAAATTTCTGGCAAGGTTTCTATGAGCGTCTCTCAACGCAACATCGGAAGTATCATATCGATTTGAACGAACCGGCAATTTTCCGTGACTTCCTCGTCCAACAGCGCCGTTGTGACATGGCATTGTATCTGTGCAAACAAATCTATCGCGACGTTGTCGAGAATGACATCAATGCAACATTTGTGTCTGGAAACAGCCATGTAACTCCCTTCTCGATTTTCAGGGATTTTGCACGCCACGTAGATGATCCCCGACTAGGATACATCAACTGCAACGTCGCCTATGAGTCATACTTCTCCAATGTGGGCAGCAAATTTGCGACAACAATGAGTGTGACAGACATGACCCTACATCGGGATCGCCGCGCACCCTTCCTCGCATTGCGCGACAAATTTGAAGACTGGTACAGCCGAAACGAAGACAATGCAGAATTCCGCGATCGCGCGGATCAGATGATCAAAGTGAACCGCAACAACTCGTCAGACAATGTTGCAACAAACAAACTCGAAGACGAACTTAAGGCCGCCCGCGACGCTGGAAAAACGATTGTCTGCTGTTTCGGAAAAGTGCCTGTCGATTTGAACGTCCCTTATGATGGTGGTCCCGGTCATCTGGATATGGCCGACTGGATCACGCACACAGTGGAATCCGTACGCAACCGCGATGATATATTGCTGCTTATTAAGCCTCACCCGCATGAGTTGAAACCCGAGATCGCACTAGATCTTGTCGATACATTCAGTGACTTGATTGCCACAGACCTACCAAACAATGTCCGTCTTCTGGAGCATCGGGAAATCAATGTGCATGCGCTCGCGCCTTATCTCGACCTCGCCATACTCTGGAATGGGTCCAGCTCTCTGGAGCTGACAGCGCTGGGCGTGCCAGTCATGATGTGCTCATTCTTTGGTCGGCATGATTACCCAGTAGATCTGCTCTACCCAGAAACGCGCGAGCAATATGCTAAGTTTTTAGGCTCGAAAAAATACACGACACCTGACGCCGAGTTACGCAAGAAAGCAGCCTTCTTAATCTCATATCTTGGCACTGACGAAGTATCAATAAAGAACAACTATTCCATCCGGCAACTTACAAATGACAAGGTCGGTATACCGCGATGGAGAGAGGCAAACGTAAAAGAGCTTCTTAGAAACGGCGATCCATCCATGCGTCTCGTTGCCGAGCGTATCGTCGAGAAATTCGAACTACAGGAAGATGCCTTGGCCGCGGAATAAGCTCACCGCTTATTTCGCATCATACAGTGCATCGACGATCCGACTATAACGGTCGGGATCATCAGAAAGTGCGCACATCTTCTTCAAACGAGTGAGGTCACCGACGAGACCAGAGCTTTGTAACAAGGCCGTTTCGATACTATCGGCGGCTTGCGCATAGCGTTTTTGTTTTTCCAGAACACGGCTCATTTGATCATGCAGCTTGGGCATATCGGGAGCGCTATCTAGCGCGGCCCGCAGCGACACTTCGGCCTCATCATAATTGAGCTGCTTCAGCAAAAGCGTTGCCCGCTGACTAAAGAACTCAACCGGCGCCACTGCTTTGGGCCAAGTCTGCTCGAGTTGCGACATCGCTCCGTCCAGCTCTCCTAAATTCACGAGACGCTTGAATTTCGCTACCGCGTCTTGGTCAGGCTTGAAGTTTGAAACATTCTCAATATCGCTCGTATCAACGTTTGCGACTACCTGCCCTTTTTTCAGCGTTACAACTCTATTTGCCCACCCCTGCAATCGGTCTTCATTGTGACTGGCGATAATCACAATCGGCGTGGTTTCAAGCATGCTCTGAAGTCTGTCATCGACCTTCTGCTTAAAGCTTCGATCGCCGGAAGATACCCATTCGTCGAGCAACAAGATTTCCGGCCGTAGCGCACTGGCGATCGAGAAAAGCAACCGCATCGTCATGCCGGACGAATACGTTTTCATAGGCATATTCAGATAGTCGCCAAGCTCCGAAAATTCGGCCACCTTCGGGATAAGTTCCTGAATTTCATCACGCCTCAAGCCATACATCAGCGCTTTCAGCGTTATATTCTCATACCCTGTCGCCTCTTTGTTGAGCCCAAGGCCAAGGCTGAACAGGCCTGTAATCCGCCCTTCGATACGCAGCGTGCCCGTGGTCGGTGGATAGATCCCAGCGAGCACCCGCAAGAGCGTGGTTTTCCCGGCCCCATTGTGCCCAAAAATGCCAAGGCGATCGCCATCTTTCAGCGATACATTCAGATTGCTAATCGCCTGCACGCCAGATTTTGCTCCTCGTTCGGCAACAATACGCCCTCCGACATTGGAGTTCGTCCGCGCGTCATCGCGTTTGAACTTCCATCCAAAACGAGAATCCGCACCGATAAGCGGATAAACCAAAGATACATTTTCTGCGATAATCGAAGCCATATTAGAGCCAGAACACAATTCTGCGACGCGCGACAGCGAATGTTATGAATGATGCGACAAGCGTGAAAACGGTGATCCCTCCGACCACGGCCCAGCTTTGCCACGGTATCGTGCCATCAATCATAGGCTGGCGAACAATGGCGATAAAGTGTGCCAACGGGTTCCAAACTGCCAAGCTTGCACGAATGCCCGTCTCCGGAGGAACCCAAAGAATCGGTGTGGCAAAATACAATAACTGCATCAACGTGGTCAGCAGATACAGAAAGTCCCGATGCCGCGCGCATAGCACGCCAACAATCACACTAACGCTCACACCATTCAGGACAAAAGCGAACAAAATAAAGGGTAGGCACCAGACGACAGCAATATTGGGCACCATGAACGCAAAGCAAATCAACAGGGCCGGAACAATCTGTATAAGCGAGATCATCATATTGTTGGCGAGCAGCTTAAAAATATACACCATCAAAGGCATTGGCTCGGCTTTGATCCAATTCTGCGACGAAATGAACGCTGCTGATCCGCCTGTAATAGAGTTGGAAATAAAGCGGAAAGACAAATAACCAATCGCCAAATATGGTCCAAAAAAGCTGAGCGGCTTGTCCGTGAGCGCCCCAAAAATAACCAACTTTATTCCCGTAAACAAAGCGAAAGAGACCGCGATCCAACCCACACCAATCCAGGAGCGTTTATAGCGTTGACGCAATCCATGCCACGCCAGCGACAACCACAATTTCCAGCGCAACAAAGCGCGCCAAATATCCTGTTGCGCATTCTCAGGAACAGCGAACTTCGCGGAATGCAAAACCTGATCGCGCACCTCATCCACGACGATATCCGCGTCCAAAGCGGGTGATACGATTGTTGGATTACCCATATCGGAAACGCCTTATAAATCCTGCTCACTCAAACGGTCACCTGCTTTGATCGCCCGACGGGCCTGCTTTCCCAGCAAATCGTCATAATAGCGAGGCGCGAGACTAAACCCCGGACGGCAAATTTTGAGGTTCGCCTCGGAAAAAATCTCACCTTCAGCAATGTCTATTTTTGGATAGACAGATTGCCGGAATTGTTTTGAGTTTTGCTCATTGTCGGTGCCAGAATAGTGAACTTTCCCTCGGCTCTGCCACGCTCGACTTGTCTCCTCTTTGAGTAACTTCATTTCCCAAGGCTCCAACGAGAAGTCAGCATCCACACCGCCCTCCTCTCGGCTCAAAGTGAAGTGCTTTTCAACGATTGTTGCACCGTGAACAATGCTAGCAACAGCAACACCTGTTCCTAAAGTGTGGTCAGACAGGCCAACCTCCACGCCATACGTCTCCTGCATATCAGCAATCGTTTGCAGGTTGGCGTCCGAAGCATCAGCGGGATAAGCGCTCGTGCATTTGAGAATAGCGATCTCTGACGCACCATTCTGCTGCGCGGTCTCAATCGCCAGCGCGATGTCTTCCTTACTCGCCATCCCTGTCGACATAATCATCGGCTTTCCGGTTTGTGCGACTCTCCGGATAAGCGGAATATGCGTCAGCTCAAACGAGGCGATCTTATACATGGGCACGTCAAGCGTTTCGAGAAACTCAACAGCAGACAAATCAAACGGCGTGGAAAAAGACAGCACACCTAAGCTCTTCGCATAGTCGAACAACTCTTTGTGCCATTCCCACGGCGTATACGCCTCGCCATACAGTTCATAAAGCTGTCGACCATCCCAAAGGCTTTTCGGATCACGAATCACAAAGTCATCCGTATGCAGGTCGAGCGTCATCGTCTCAGCGGTGTATGTCTGAAATTTAAGGCAATCCACCCCGGTCTCGGCTGCGGCTTTCACAATGTCCTTCGCACGTTGCAAAGAACCATTATGGTTGCCCGACATTTCCGCAATGATAAACGGCTCATGTTCAGCGCCCACCAAGCGACCGTTGATATTCATACTCATGGTTTGTCCTTATCATTCATGAGCGTTTACGGCCAAGCGTAAAAGCCTTCGCCATCTTTAGTCCAACCGATGCACCACGCCAATGCGCGAATGCTTCAATTTAAAAACCTTCATAAGAAACAACGCTATCGGGCACTGAAAGCCTCATCACTCCAACATCCCCCCGTCAATCGAGATTGATTCCATAATACTGGGGTAGAATCTCTACGAATCCTACGGCGAGAAAAAGGCGATGTGATCGCGTATTGTTTGGCAAAACATGCGCCAACATTGGAATTTTAAACTGCTCTACAAATTGCTGGAGCATCGTTTTACCAAGCCCCTGTCCCGTTTTGTCAGGCGCAATTACAATCGAGATCTCATCCACATCCGTATAATCGGGATGTCGTGACTTATCGAGCCGCACAAACCCTACACGTTCACCCCCGAGCCATGCGATCATATAGGGCTTGTCTGTGTCTGATATCCGTCGCTCCATCCATTCTTGGTGCTCGTCCCAAGTGGGCGGCTGAGGGTTCACCGCATGCTCGCGTGTTGACGGGGCGGTTTGCCACTCAAATACGGTCTGAATATCGTCTCTGGTCGCCTGTTTGAATTGCATGAGAGAGTCATCCTGAAAGCTTTTTAGGTATGCGACCACACGCGCGACACCCTCGCCGTCACAGATCTCTCGTGCACGCTGACTGAGGCGCTGACGCGGCGCGACCTCATCGAACAATAGCTGAAGAATATCTGAAGCGATAGCATCCGCTGTCTGTGTCCACAGATCATTCAGCGGCACGACAGCACCCGCCTGCGTGAGGTTCCTGGCAATTGTCATCTGATTTTCAGCGATCACCACGTTCACGGTTGGCACCCCTAGGCAGCAGCGCTCCCAGGTCGATGACCCCGCCGCCCCGATTGCGAGGTCCGCTGACGCTAAGAGCGGCGTCACATCGCTGACATTTGAATGGATAGTCATAGAGAAGCGATATGCCTCAGCGTCCCGGTTCAGCTTATCTAAGAAGAGATAGGCTGCCCCCACCAACACATCGACATGAAACGGGGTTCGCGCAGTGACAGCATTCAGCGCCTCAAGGCATAGCGCTGTCGCATTGTCCTTATCAGCGCCGCCCAGCGCCACCAGAACGCGCTCAACGGCCTTGCCTTTGGCAAACCCCTCATCGCGCGCTGCAAGCACTGACGCACGCACACGCTTAAACTCAGGGCGCAGCAAAGCATATTGCGCCCCAACAAAAAAATGACAGTCTTGCGGCACCAATGCGCGATAGTCCGCCTCTGATTTTCCGAAAGTAGTATCGAGCAAACCCGCGCAATTATGCTCACGATTGCTAAGATCATCGATCACAAAAACTGGGGTATCAAATTGCTGGGATACACGCGTTTCCCAAACCGTGTTGAGCGCATAGTGATCCACAGCAATCAGCATCGGGGGGCCATTCTTTTGGGCCATCTCGCTCACAGCAGTGATCGTATGCTCTGCATCTTCGGTCTGGGGGACGCCCAGCCATTTGGCGTAAATATCGCCGACTAAAGCGGAGGGGGCTTGCGTGTCTGCAGGCAATTTCACAACCACCATGCCAGCGTCTGCCAACGCGCCGCGCAAAGCCTCCGGCAAATAACGACACACGAACACGCACGTGACACCCGCGCGGAGCATTTCCCGACCAACAGCCAGACACCGCATAACATGGCCCGTCCCGATCTCTGTGCTGGCATCAACACGAAATAGGATCCAATCGGTCACTTACCGTTTTCCTCAGCTTGCAGAAGTTTGAACATAGCCTCTGCATAGGCCCAGTCATCGGGCGTATCGATATCCTGAACCCGTCGCCGATCAACCATCAACGGCTCTGCACCCGCCAAGATTGGCAGCGATTTGCGAATAGCCTCAGGGCGACACCAATAGAACTGTCCAGCATCGTGAAACGTCGGCGTCAAATCTTGCGAGCGCGTGCCTTCATGCTCCGGAAACAACAGCGCCGCACGCCCGCCCGCATCCCGTTTAAAGGCGCGCTGCACGGGGAATGCATACTCCGTTGCACTGAACACATAAGGCGCGTCGCCCGAGGACAAAACCGCTTCACCCCGGATCAGGTCAGCGGCAGTGACGAAAGGCGCGGTGGCATACAGACAGCATAAACTCTCCAACGCAGAGGCGCTATTTGTCTTGTCTTCCTCCGACACGGCATGCTGGAGCACGTCCAGTGTCGTCGCGAAATCATCAGACAATTCCGCAGGGCGCATATAGGGTACCAATGCGCCGCTTTCGCGGGCAATATCAGCAATCTCCTCGCTATCAGTCGACACCACAATGCGGTCGAACAGGCCGCTAGCTTGCGCTGCCCTGATCGAATAGGAAATCATCGGCGCGCCACAAAACACCCTAATGTTTTTTTTGGGAATTCTTTTGCTGCCACCGCGAGCTGGAATGAGCGCAATCCTCATCCGAATACCTTTTGCAACACCTCGATCACAGTGTCATGTTGCTCATCGCTCATAGCATGGAACAAGGGAATGCTGATCGAACGACTATAATAATCCTCAGCCACCGGGAAGTCGCCCGGTTTGAATCCCAAGCCCTGATAGTATGGCTGCGTGTGGATGGGAATATAGTGCAAATTCACACCGATCCCATTTTCACGTAGCGCCGTAAATGCATCCAAGTGAGAGATATTCGCCGCTTCAGTAAGCTGAATGATGTAAAGGTGATAACCAGAATAGCTGTCAGCATGTTGGAACGGTGTCTTAATCGGCAAATTGAGCGCTGCAAGCGCCTCATCATAACGCGACGCAACCTCGTGACGCTTCGCAACAAACTCATGAACACGTGTCATCTGGCTTGCACCCAACGCCGCCTGCAAATCGGTCATCCGGTAATTGTAACCCAACTCGATCTGTTGATAGTACCACCCGCCATCAGGGGCATGCGTCATTAATTCCGGGTCACGCGTAATGCCATGCGTCCGCAGTCTTTGCAGTTTCCCTGCAATCTTCGGATCACGCGTCGTTGCCATTCCGCCTTCAGCACTGGTCACAATTTTTACAGGATGAAAGCTAAACACCGTAATGTCTGAGTGCTCACAATTCCCAATGGGTTGACCTTGATACCGGCCACCAATCGCATGCGATGCGTCTTCCATCACAGCAAAACCATATTCACGTGACAAGGCGCTGATGCCGGCCATATCACAGGGTTGTCCGGCAAGATGGACGGGGATTACCAGCTTGGGCAAACGCCCTTGCGCTTTGGCATCCTTCAGTTTTGCCGCCAATGCAGAAACCGACATGTTAAACGTTGCCGGATCAATATCGACAAAATCAATGTCTGCACCGCAATATAGAGCGCAGTTGGACGACGCAACAAATGATATCGGTGAGGTCCAGACCAGATCGCCCGCACCCACCCCAAGCGCCAGACATCCGATGTGTAAGGCTGATGTCGCACTGTTGAACGCAACCGCGTGGTCAATCTCGCAGGCATTCGCAACCGCAGTTTCAAAGCGATCAATCGCTGGCCCCTGCGTCAGAAAATCTGATTTCAGCACATCAACTACCGCGTCGATGTCAGCTTGCGAAATTGACTGGCGCCCATATGGGATCATTGATTAGCCAACTCCTCAAATTCACGAATCTGTTCGACAGTGAGGAAATCTGGGTTGTTCCCAGAATGATATTCATATCCTTGTGCCACCGGCGTTCCCGTCTCTCCCAAACGGTTTGTCGCAAAATCAACGTCACGTGTGTGGAATTTGATGGTCGGCCGCATGACAAAGTGATCGTCAAATTCGACCGTCAAATGACTATCATCAGCCGGGCACATGATCTCGTGCAGCTTCTCACCGGGACGAATGCCAACAATTTTGGTTGGGATACCGGGACCATAAGCTTCTGCCAGATCCATAATCCGAATAGAGGGAATTTTAGGGACAAAAATTTCGCCGCCATGCATACGCTCAAAATTTTTCAAAACAAAATCAACGCCCTGCTGAAGCGTGATCCAAAAACGGGTCATATCCTCATGAGTGATTGGAATATGATCGGTCCCATTCTCCAACAATTGCTTGAAAAACGGCACAACTGAACCGCGCGAACCGACGACGTTTCCATATCGCACCACACCAAAGCGCGTGTCTTGTGAACCTGTCATATTGTTTGCCGCGACAAACAATTTATCAGAGGCCAACTTGGTCGCGCCATAAAGGTTGATCGGGTTCGCCGCCTTATCCGTAGACAATGCCACAACGCTTTTCACATTGCGCGCAATCGCGCCCTTAATAACATTCTGCGCGCCATCAATATTGGTCTTAATACATTCCATAGGATTGTATTCAGCAACCGGAACATGCTTAAGTGCTGCAGCGTGAATGACATAATCAATCCCCACCAGAGCCCGATCCAGACGCTCTGCGTCTCTGACATCGCCAATGAAATACCGCATGCGTGGATCATTATAGACCTGCGCCATTTCGTACTGCTTCAGCTCGTCTCTAGAATAGATAACAATACGACTGGGATTGTATCGCTCAAGGAGCGTTTTAGTGTACTTCTTGCCGAATGACCCGGTGCCACCCGTGATCAGTATTGAAGCGCCATCAAACAAAGAACCGTACTCCTGAAAAAATCGACTGCTTGGATTCGGCTGCGATACAACTAAACCCAGAAACAACAGCCCATAAAACTATGCTGGGAATGTCCTAAAACGGTTTCGTCACTTTTATCAAGCCAAGAACACTGTCCCAAAAATCAGCACAAAACATGACGTCGTCTTAATGTTTGATCCTGTTGCAGATACGAAGGCCGAACGCTTACTCAGCGAACTGCTCTGTCAGTTCTTCCGCATTGGTCAACCTGTCACTCGGCAAGCTTCGGATATGCGTGCGACGCTTACTCATCCGAAACGGGTTCCATGCGAAAGATTTTAGCAAACCGGGCGCGAGCGCCAAAGAAGAGGCAACGCGCCATTCGGGGCTAAAGCGCATTTTCCACCCCATCGGCAGCCCCTTTAGCGAGCTGTCCCAAATCCATTTCGCCCTCGGCGACCTGCGATTGCGGACAACAATGTAGGCAATAATGGCCAGATGCGCTGGGAAGGTAAGAAACAACAACCAAAACGGCATATTCTTCACAAAAATAGCTGACCGATTGCGGCTGCCATACGTCGTCGAAAACTCACTCTCTTGACCGGAAATACCACTGCCTTCGTGATAAATCACAGCGCTGGGCACAAAAATGCACTCCTCACCCAGCTTCTGAAGCCTAAAACCAAGGTCGACATCTTCGCAATAACAGAACAAACGCTCGTCAAAACCATTTAGCGACAAGAACAATTCTCGATCATACATCGCACTGGCGCCGCACGCAGCAAAGCACAGCCCCTCATCGGGCATTTCCTTTACCGAGCGCTCAAACCCGCCTCGCCAAGGAATGCCGAACAGCTGATAACAGTCACCCGCGCCGTCCATGAGCTCTCGATTGGATAGATTTATCTGGGCCGACGCAAACGTGCGACACGTCGGATACCGTTCGGCAGCATCATTGAGCTGTTCTAACCAATCTTCCTTTGCCTCGGTATCAGGGTTCAGCAGGAGAAGCCAACGCCCTTTCGCCACTTTCGCAGCCACATTGTTTCCTGCCGCAAATCCAAGATTCGCTTCTTGTTTCAAAAGCTGGAAACCGGGCAATCCCGTCGCATCTATATCGTCAACTGAACCGTCAGCCGACGCATTATCAACCAAGAGAACTTCGAAGTCGGTAAAGGTCTGCCGCTTTAGAGAAGCTAACGCATTTGCGAGGAAATCACCGCCATTATAGTTTACAATAACAACGGAGAAAGTAGGCAAATCGGACATACAAAATACTCTAACTTTCTCAATCAACCCGTAGTGACTCTAACGGAGGTAACCCCCAATAGGCAAGTTATAATCTATCGGTTGAGGGCACCCTCAGATCAATCTTACAGAAATTGCGCACTTGTAGAAAGCCTTCTCAACCGCTACCCCAAAACTGGTTCTGAATTGCACAAAGGACGAGTGCTTTGCCCCTTCCATTTATTGATCTCCAAGCGCAACGCAAGCGTATTGAAACTCAAATAAATTCAGCGATTCAATCCGTTGTAGAGAGCGGACGCTATGTCCTCGGCCCTGAAGTTACCGAACTCGAAAAACAACTCGCCGCATGGTGTGGCGCAGATCACGCCGTGTCCTGTGCAAACGGCACAGACGCGCTGGCGCTTGCCTTGATGGCGTGGGAAGTCAAACCCGGAGATGCGGTTTTCTGTCCCAGCTTCACCTTTGTCGCAACAGCGCAAGTCATCCCCTGGCTAGGCGCAACCCCCATCTTCGTAGATGTCTTGCCTGACACATACAATATGGACCCCGCTCACCTGAAAGAGCAGATTGCTGCCGTGAAGAAAGAGGGCAAACTAAATCCGAGAGTTGTCACAGCCGTCGACCTCTTTGGCCAACCCGCCAACTACCCTCAGATTAAAGCGATATGTGATGAATACGGATTAAAACTGATCGCTGATACAGCGCAAGGTTTTGGCTGCACGCTCAATGGGAAGCACCCGACAGATTGGGCCGACATTGCAACAACCAGCTTCTTTCCCGCAAAACCACTGGGCTGCTACGGCGATGGCGGCGCGGTTATCACCAATGATGCCAAACTGGCTGAGCGCATTGAAAGTCTTCGGGTTTATGGCAAAGTCACCCCATCCGACGCCGCCACGCGTAAGTTTCATCACGACCCCAAATATCTCTCATTGCGGCTCGGTATGAACTCAAGACTCGATACGATTCAAGCCGCTGTTCTGCTCGAGAAATTGAAAATATTTGCCGACGAAATTGAAAAACGCGATGCCGTCGCACAACGCTACGCTGACGGCTTGTCAGGCCATGTAAAGCGCGTGCCGCGCGTAATTGATGGCGGCACTAGCGTTTGGGCGCAATACGTCATCGAACATGAAGACCGCGACGGCTTGCAAGCGCACCTCAGCGATCAAGGCATCCCGACGGCGGTCTACTACCCCGTCCCGATCCATGAACAAGACTTTTGCGCAGAGTGGAAACCGGCCTCGCAATCTCTGCCAGTTACCGACGCAGCATGTAAGCATGTGATCGCACTGCCAATGCACCCCTATCTGAGTGAAAGCGATCAGGACTCGATTATCGCGGCGATTCGCAACTTTTAGAGCCTCTCAATATTGATCCTAACTCGCCCGACGCCACTCTTCCGGCGTGACGGGCGCATTGCGCCGCCTCGCATATCGTGTTAGCTGGCGAGAATACAGATATAAAGGATTATTGATATGTCGCAGGACTACCACGTCGCCGACCTGTCCCTCGCTGAATTTGGTCGCAAGGAAATCGCCATCGCAGAAACCGAAATGCCGGGCTTGATGTCCGCGCGCGAGGAGTTTGGCCCCTCACAGCCACTCAAGGGCGCTCGCATCTGCGGCTCACTTCACATGACGATCCAAACAGCCGTCCTTATCCAAACGCTGGAAGCCCTGGGCGCACAGGTTCGCTGGGTGTCTTGCAACATTTACTCAACCCAAGATCATGCCGCTGCGGCCATAGCAGACGCTGGCACGCCGGTTTTTGCTTACAAGGGTGAAACGCTCGAAGAATACTGGGACTATACAGATCGCATGTTCCATTGGCCGGATGGCAATGGCCCAAACCTCATACTGGATGATGGCGGCGACGCGACCATGTATTTGATTTTAGGTGAGAAGGCAGAGACCGATCCCTCCTTCCTGTCCAATCCAGGCAGCGAAGAGGAAACCGCACTTTTCGCACAAATCCGCAAACGCATGACAGAAAGCCCCGGTTGGTTCGCCAAAACCAAGGCTGGCATTCGCGGTGTTTCTGAAGAAACCACAACCGGCGTCAACCGCTTGTATCAATTAGAAAAACGCGGCGAACTTCCCTTCCCTGCTATCAACGTAAACGACAGCGTCACCAAATCGAAGTTCGACAACAAGTATGGCTGCAAGGAAAGCTTGGTAGACGCCATCCGGCGCGGCACAGACGTGATGCTTGCGGGTAAGACCGCATTTGTTGCAGGCTATGGCGACGTGGGTAAAGGCTCAGCCGCATCCCTGTCAGGTGCAGGCGCGCGCGTCTCAGTATCCGAAATTGACCCGATCTGCGCTCTACAAGCGGCAATGGACGGGTATGACGTTCAAGTCATGGAAGACGCCGCTCCAAAGTTTGACATTTTCGTCACCACAACAGGCAATAAAGACATCATCACTGTCGACCATATGCGGGCGATGAAAGATATGGCCATCGTGTGCAATATTGGCCATTTCGACAATGAAATTCAGGTCGAAGGATTGCGCAATTTCACGTGGACGAACATTAAGCCACAAGTGGACATGATCACCTTCCCAGACGGCAAACGCATTCTCCTTCTTTCCGAAGGGCGGCTGGTCAATCTCGGCAACGCGACGGGCCACCCTTCTTTTGTTATGTCAGCCAGCTTTACCAACCAAACCCTTGCGCAGATCGAGCTGCATCAGCGCGCTGACCAATACGAAAACCAAGTCTACACCCTACCGAAACATTTGGATGAGAAAGTCGCTCGGCTTCACCTCGACAAGTTGGGCGTCAAACTGACTACGCTGTCAGATGAACAAGCCGACTATATCGGCATCGACACAGCAGGTCCGTTCAAACCAGAACACTATCGCTACTAGTAGGAAAATCGGCCAATGCCCGCAAATTCTGATCGAGATTTGATCCTAAAGCTTGCCTGTCCAGATCGTGTGGGCCTTGTCGCTACATTGGCAAAGCTGATGGAAAAGCACGAATGCTTCATTGCATCGTCGCGCACTTTTGGTGATCCCGTCAGCGGGCGTTTTTATGCGCGTCTCGTGTTCCGTTCTGCAGACAATTCAGGCACACCGCCTGCGCTACTGGCAGACATGCAAACGACGGGCGAGGCCCTTAAAGCAGAATGGAGTATTTTTGAGGCCAGCAAGAAAATCCGCTCTCTCTTGCTCGTTTCGAAGTCTGATCATTGCGCCAACACCCTGCTTTACGCCGCGCGGCGCAGTGAACTCCCCATCGAAATTGTGGGCATTGTCTCAAACCATGCGAGCATGAAAGAGAATTTCAGTCATTGGGGGCTGCCTTGGTTCGACGTGCCCGTCACCAAAGACACAAAGCCCGCTGCAGAGGCCCGACTGTTTGATATTATCGAGGAAACTGGCGCAGAATTGACCGTGCTCGCGCGTTACATGCAAATCCTTAGCAATGACGCCTGCCGCCGCTTGCAAGGGCGCTGCATCAACATCCATCACTCATTCTTGCCCAGTTTTAAAGGCGCGCGCCCTTATCATCAGGCCTATGCCCGCGGTGTAAAAGTCATCGGCGCAACCGCTCACTATGTAACGCCCGATCTCGATGAAGGCCCAATCATCACTCAGGTGACCGAACCAGTCGATCACGCCTTCACAGCGCAAGATCTCGTCGCGACAGGCCGTCACCTCGAAGGCACCGCCCTCCTTAGAGCCGTCAAAGCCCACGCAGAACATCGCGTTTTTGAACATGATGGACGTACAGTCGTCTTCGATCACTAGATCACGTCAATAAAACCACACGCTTCAGGAAACGAAGATATGCCATTGAAAACACACGAATTTACGAGTGAAAGCGTTTCCGAGGGGCACCCGGACAAAATTGCTGACCAAATTTCAGACAGCGTCGTCGACCTCTTCCTGTCAAAAGATGGGGCCGCGAAAGTTGCTGTTGAAACGCTGGTCACAACTGACCAAATCGTCTTGGCTGGCGAAGTAAGAACCACCAATGGCACCCACGTTTCGAAAGACGAAATGAATGCGGTGGCTCGCGCCCTCGTCAAAAAAGTCGGCTATGAACAAAAGGGCTTCCACTGGGAAACCGTAAACATCCAAAACTTCGTTCATGCCCAAGCGCCAGAAATCGCTCAAGGCGTCGATGAAGATAAGGGCCTGTTCACCGATGAAGGGGCTGGTGACCAAGGCATCATGTTTGGTTACGCCACAAACGAGACACCAGAGTTGATGCCCGCCACATTGGTCTACTCTCACCAAATTTTGCAAAAGCTCGCAGCCTTGCGCCATGACGGCACCCACCCGCAATTGGAGCCAGATGCGAAGAGCCAAGTCACCCTGCAATATCAAGGCTCGCGTCCGATCGGCGTGAATTGCGTGGTTGTCTCCCATCAGCACAAGGAAGGCGTCAGCCAGGAAGAATTGCGCGAGATCATTCGGCCCGTCATCAAAGACGTATTGCCGGACGGTTGGTTTCCACCGGAAGACCAATTCTTTGTAAATCCAACCGGCAGCTTCGTGCAGGGCGGGCCAGATGGCGATACCGGTCTGACGGGGCGAAAAATCATTGTCGACACGTATGGCGGCGCCGCGCCTCATGGCGGCGGGGCTTTCTCGGGCAAAGACCCAAGTAAAGTTGACCGATCTGCTGCCTACGCTACCCGCTATCTCGCCAAAAACGTCGTCGCCGCCGGCCTCGCAGATCGCTGCACTATTCAAGTCAGCTATGCCATTGGCGTCTCGGAACCGCTGTCTCTTTATGTGGACACGCACGGCACGGGTACCGTATCAGAGGGAGAGATTGCAGAAAGATTGAGAGAAGTTTTTGACCTAACGCCATCAACCATTCGCCAGAAGCTCAACCTCAGACAGCCAATCTATTTACCGAGCGCTGCGTACGGGCATTTTGGGCGAGAACCACAGTCAAACGGGGCGTTTAGCTGGGAAAAAACCGACCTGACTGAAGCATTGAAAAACTTAACGAAGAAATAAAACTTCTATTCATGCAATATCGTCTAACGTCGAAGAGGTAGACAAATAATCACTTGCGATCAGCCCTGAATTTTGGCTCACTCGCATAAAAATGACAGTCAAAGGATGGGTATAAGCATGGCATTTTCAACGATGGACCCATTTGAAACAGTCCCCTCTTTCAGCTGGCATGCTTTCTCTCACCTCTCGACCGCCCCTCACAGCGTCCTTCTCGATGCCTCGGCTGAAACCATTTCAGTAAAAGGCCCTGTCTTCGCGTTATCGGGCGGCGGCGATATCGTGGGGAACAGCGTCAACGATGCGGGCAATGTAAATGTCGGCGATACGATTACCGGCAATCTCGAAACGGCAGACGACGATGACTGGTATGCCGTACAACTCACTGCCGGACAGCGTTATTTAGTCTCCCTCACAGGCACTGGCACCGATCCGCTTGATGACCCCTATCTGGAAATACTGGATGCGAACGCAAACATTGTTCAGTTCAACGATGACACGAACAGCTCGTTAAATTCACTGGCTTACTTCACGCCAGATACCAGCGGCACCTATTATCTCAATGCACGCTCCTATAGGAGTGACACTCAACCCGGCTCAACAGGCGAGTATGAACTGGCCATTGAAGCAGCGGCGCCTATTGAAGAGTGGTCAACGGACGAAATCGCAAACTTCCTGACAAATGGGTACTGGGAACAACGGCGATGGGATATCAACGACCTTACACTCACCTACAATATCGACGCGTTAACAGCAGGTGCACAAACCCTGGCAGAAGCCGCGTTACAAGCGTGGGCAGACATCACTCCAATCAGTTTCGTGCAAACCGCCGGCACTGCAAATCTTACATTCGATGATAGTGAACTTGGCGAAGCACACGCTACCCCGACCCTGTCGGACGCAGTTGATGGCTACCTGATTATTTCGTCAGCGGAGATCAATATTGGTAGTGATTGGAATGGCGGCAATACATCGCTAGACAGTTACACTTACCAAACCTATTTGCACGAGATCGGCCATGCCATCGGCTTGGGCCACGCAGGCAACTACAATGGCGGCGCAGAATTTGGACAAGACAATCTGTACTCCAATGACAGCTGGGCAACTACTGTCATGTCCTACTTCGATCAGGAGGAGGCCGGATCAGGTTCAGAGCGTTTTGTACTCGGCCCACAAGCTGCAGACATTGTCGCCATACAATCTCTTTACGGCGTAAACCCTAACGGCACTCGCCCCGGAGACACAACCTATGGGTTCAACTCCACAGAATCAGATGTGAACGACTGGTCTCAGTTTGTTGTCGTTGATGCCAGCGGCACTTATCTACGCCCACCATCCATGGCCATCTATGATACCGGCGGTATAGACACGATTGATCTCTCCGGCTTCGGCGCGGATCAATACCTCAATATGCTCGAAGGCGAATCCTCATCTCTTGGACAGCGCGCCTCCGTAACCCAGCCGGTCTACAATAACGTCATTACAATTATGGATGGCACAATCATCGAAAATGCAATTGGCGGTATCGGAGATGACACAATCATCACTAATGCTGCCGACAATACGCTGACAGGTGGACTGGGGGCGGATCAATTCGTCTTCACGACAAACTCCGGCGACGACATAATTACAGACTTTGCAATAAGCACCGACACGATTGATCTAACCGCTCTGTCACAACAAGCGGGCGAGTCCGTCTTTGCGAACAGACAAGATGCCGCCAGCGGCACACTTCTCTCCTTCTCAGGCACAACAATTCTGCTTCAGGGCGTCACCTCAAGCACTTTGACAAGCGCTAACTTCGCCTTTGGTGAAGCAGCGGCAAGCGGCACGCCAACAAATGGCAATGATACCCTTCACGGGGACAATACAGCCAACTCAATCGCAGCCTTGGGCGGCGCAGATACTGTATACGGACATAGCGGAAACGACAGCCTCGACGGCGGCACCGGAAATGATCGTCTCTATGGCGGTGCAGATAATGATACACTGATAGGCCGGGACGGAAACGACGCGATTTACGGCGATGCCGGGATCGATTTTCTTACAGCGGGGAATGGCGATGATCGTCTCTTCGGCGGCGATGGAAATGATAAGCTCGATGGCGGCAATGGGAATGACCGCCTCTATGGTGGCGACGGTATTGATGTCCTTTCAGGGCGGCATGGCAATGACCTGCTCGATGGCGGCGAAGGCAATGACACGCTAGTCGGCCATGATGGCACTGATACGTTGATCGGGCGCGACGGCAACGACAAGCTCATCGGAGGGAATGGCGACGACGTGCTTTCAGGTGGGAATGACAACGACATCCTCAGCGGTGAGAATGATGATGACACCCTCGATGGTGGGGCCGGAAACGACACCCTTCTGGGTGGCACAGGTAACGACAATCTGCTCGGGCGCACAGGCAATGACAAATTAAACGGCGGCGCAGGTAACGATACACTATCCGGAAATGATGGAACTGACCACCTCGACGGCAGCGCAGGTAACGACAAAGCCTATGGCGGTAACGGCGATGACACCGTCGTCGGTCGAGACGGAAATGATGGGCTCTATGGTGATGACGGGAACGATTTCCTCTCTGGCGGCAATGGGAATGATTACCTCAATGGTGGCGAAAATAACGATAAGCTAGATGGCGGCAACGGCAATGACCGTCTCTATGGCGGCACTGGCGCTGATATCCTCGCCGGCAGAGTGGGCGATGACCTACTCGACGGAGGCGCAGGAGATGACACACTCGCTGGCCATGACGGGGTCGACACACTCGTCGGACGCGAAGGCAACGACAAACTCTTCGGCGGGGCCGACAACGATCTACTATCAGGCGGCGACGGTGACGACTCGCTCAAAGGCGACAGCGGTAACGACAAGCTAGACGGCGGCAACGGCAACGATCGACTGGTTGGCGGTTCCGGCACAGACATACTCCTTGGGCGCGCAGGTGACGATGTGCTAAATGCTGGCACGGGAAATGACACCCTAGCAGGCAATGACGGCAACGATTATCTCGATGGCAGCGGTGGCGACGATATTGTATACGGTGGCAATGGCGTCGACACCGTCGTCGGCCGCGATGGCGCTGACACGCTATATGGCGACGCGGGGGAGGATTTCCTTTCAGCAGGCAATGGTGATGATTATCTGAGCGGCGGCGCCGACAATGATAAACTCGATGGCGGTAACGGAAATGATGACCTAAGCGGCGGTGCGGGTGACGACATTTTAGCTGGCCGCGCCGGGAATGACACGTTGGACGGCAGCATCGGAAACGACATACTCGCCGGACATGCCGGAGACGACCACCTATTTGGCGGCGAAGGTGACGATGTCCTCGTCGGCGGTGGTGACAATGACACCTTCCAATTTGCAACTGATACAAGCAACGGCATCGATACGATTTCTGACTTTACGATTGGCGAAGATATCATCGACTTACAGGGCAGCGCGTTTAGTTCATTCGCAGATGTAAGCGCCGCCATGACAAGTTCAGGCTCCGATACAGTCATCTCTTTTGGTGCGAATGGCTCAGTTACCCTGTCAAACATTTCGATGGCCAGCCTAAGCGCGTCAGATTTCACGTTCGCTAGCGCTGCCGAACTGCCATCACCAAAGGCACCCTTGATGGAGACGCCGATCACAGACTCATTTGATTTTTCAAACCTTTCAGCGCTACCCGAGGCCGAAACTCAGATGACGGAGCTAACGCCCCTCACAGTTGATTTCGAGCCGACCCGCACGGCGTTGGCTCAATCTACTGATATATTGATTGATGATGTTCAAGACGATTGGAACTTCACGCAGGGTTGGGAATTTGACGCGCTTTAAGCGCCTGAAATCAACTAAACTCAACCCGCTCCTGCGAAAAGTGAAAGAGCGACCGGGTATCCGCGTCGAGCTCAGATGATGTTTGCGCCAACAAATTCTTCGTCGCGTGCCGTCTATCTTTCAGGGCATGATCAAAATCCAGCTCGATCAACTCATCGACACCCGATCGGGTCATTGCATCTCTAACAGCGGTATACAGAGAAAGTGATCCGCCCAAAAACAATGACTCATAAGCGATTTTACTCGCAATCTTATCATGGATATTCACATAACGAAATTGGCTTTCCATTTTCGCTTGTGACTTCACGATAAAGTCCAGCTCATGCCGGTGACCGGGATGACGCAGATAGAAGCTTTTCAAGCGCGATAATTCATCATTCATCTGCTTCACGACATCATCTGAAACATCCTGATAAATAACGATAATATCAACGTCGGACCCCCGCACCATTTCGCCGGTCGCCACATGCTCTCTCGGCTCATTGTGGGCAAGATAATAAGCCAAATCGCCCGCAACAAATGCACAAATTTTCTCTCTAACGGATTTAGACAGCTGGTTGAGCAAACTGTTGATAGAATCCTGAGCAACCGCAATTTTCTGCTTGGAAATCTCCCGGTGAACATTGGCGAGCGTACCCTGACGCTCCAACATTTTGTCACGCTGCCCCGGAATACCGAACAAGGTAAATGACAAAAAATCACGTAGTATTGACGGGCTCAGCCGGACTTGATCATCACGCGTAATATCATACCGCAGATAATAGCTCGCAAAATGAGACACATGAAACCTACGGCTGCGATAACACGCCTGCCATAAAGCCAAACTCGATACGGTTGGCAGGTCTAGCACCAGTTCTTTCCCAAGCCGAGGTCCCTTCTCGGCCAATACAGCCTCAACCTGCGCCTCTATTTCCTTCACATTGGAAACAACCATCCCAGAACCTCCCTATAACTACAGACTAACCCTCACCCGGTTTCAAGAATCGAGTGCAGATAGTCGCAATATGTATTTTTAAACTGATCGGCCAGGTCCCGAAGCATCGCGTCATTTATAAACCCTTGACGCCAGGCAACCTCTTCGAGACAAGCGATCTTATAGCCGTGCCGCTTCTCAACGGTCTGAACAAAATGCGACGCTTCCAACAAACTATCGAACGTGCCCGCGTCCAACCATGTTGCACCTCTGGGCAGGCAGGTTACGGTCAAATCACCCGCCTCAAGATACCGTTGATTGATCGCCGTAATCTCAAGCTCTCCGCGTGCCGAAGGCTCAACCTCTCGTGCAAAGTCGCAAACCCGACCATCATAAAAATACAATCCGGTCACGGCCCAATTGCTGTCTGGCCGCTCTGGCTTTTCCTGAATTTTAACGGCTCTTCCATCCGCGCCCAGAGTCACAACTCCAAACCGCGTCGGGTCTTTTACTTGATAGGCAAACACCCGTGCGCCCTGCGTTAACATCGCTGATTCAGCCAACATCCCACCAAGCCCGGCGCTGTAGAAAATATTATCTCCCAACGCCAGTGCGCAAGGCTCTGAGTCAATAAAGGTCTCGCCCAGAATAAAGGCCTCTGCCAGTCCGTTCGGGTGTTCCTGCGTCACATATTGCAACGAGATCCCCCACTGGCTTCCGTCTCCCAGCAGCTTCTTGAAGTTAGCCAATTGGTCTGGAACACAGATAATCAATATCTCACGAATTCCCGCCAGCATGAGCGTGGAAAGTGGGAAATAAATCAACGGCTTGTCAAACACTGGCAATAGCTGCTTCGATACACCTTTCGTGATCGGATAAAGCCTCGTTCCCTGACCGCCAGCAAGAATAATACCCTTCATTGCGCGTCCTTAATTTTTAAAATTTCCTCGACAGTCTGCGCAACCCGGCCCCTCCAATCGGGAGAAGGCAGCCCAAAAACTGTGCGCGCCATCTCCCCGTCAAGGCGGGCATTCAGCGGTCGCTCCGCAGGGGTTTTATACTCAGATGTCGGCACACCTATCACATTCGCAACGCGGCCACCGGCCCGCGCACTACAGCCATATATCTCGCGGGCCATGCTTGCGCGATCAATCGCCTCGTCACCTGCCAAATGATAAAGGCCCCACCCCGCAAACGACGGGTCCAAGCATATCTTCGCCATTTCCAACAATCCACGCGCAATATCGGGGGCATACGTCGGATGACCAATCTGATCATCAACCACAGTGACCTCATCTCTGGTCTCTGCAAGCTTCAGCATTGTCGTAACAAAATTAGAACCAAATTCAGAAAACACCCAACTCACGCGAACGATCAGATGTTTCGCCAGCGCCTTCGCAACCGCCAACTCGCCATCAAGTTTTGTGCGCCCATAGACGCCCAAGGGCCCCGTCACGTCACCGGGCCTATATGCGCGATCTAAACGCCCATCAAAAACACAATCCGTAGACACATGAATACACGGGATGGCCAAATCACCACAAATTTCGGCCAGAACGCGAGGCCCCTCTACATTGCGGCTCCGCGCGAGCTCTGGCTCTGATTCCGCTAAATCGACCAAAGTGTAGGCTGCTGCATTGATAACAATATCGGGCTGATGCGCTTCGATGACACGCCGCATCTCGCCGGGCTTGTCCAAATCAATCTCAGGTCGCCCAAGACACACAACTGAGCGACCACCCACATGCGCAAGTGACTGTGCCAATTGCCCAGACCGTCCGATCACGAGAATCGAGCTCATCCGTTCACCCGGCCAAGCCGCTGGCCAGAGTAGACCGACTCACGTAATGGGCGCCACCATTGCTCATTGCCCAGATACCACTCAATCGTCTCGCGCAATCCAGACCGAGCTTCCTTCTTCGGCACCCACCCCAACTCAGTTGAGATTTTGGTCGCGTCCACAGCATAGCGCAAATCATGCCCCGGCCGGTCTGTTACAAATTGAATCAACTCCGCATGGGGAGCGCCCTGAGGATTGACCTCATCCATATAGCTGCAAATCTCGCGCACCATAGTAATATTCGACAGCTCATTGTTTCCGCCCACATTGTAGGTTTCACCAACCCGCCCCTTGAGGGCCATCAGCTCAAGCGCCGCTGCATGATCTTCCACATGCAACCAGTCGCGCACATTCTCCCCGGCGCCATATACCGGCAAGGCATCACCAAACAACGCATTCAATGTCATCAGAGGGATTAGCTTTTCCGGGAACTGTCGCGGCCCGTAATTATTCGAACAATTGGAAACGATGGTCGGCAAGCCATAGGTGCGATGCCATGCATTCACCAAATGGTCAGACCCCGCTTTGGAGGCCGAATAAGGTGATGACGGATCAAACCGCGTACTCTCAGTGAACAGTCCATCCTCGCCTAATGACCCATACACCTCATCTGTTGAGATATGCACAAACCGAAATAAATCGGCCTTAGGGCCTGACAAGCTCTCATAATAGGTGCGGGCCGCCTCCAGCACAGAATGAGTGCCAACAATATTCGTCTGTATAAAGACCCCTGCAGCATCAATCGACCGATCCACGTGCGATTCCGCAGCAAGATGAAAAACAATGTCCGGCGCAAACCCGTTTATCGCCGCCTCCATCGCACCAAAATCGGTAATATCGTGCTGAACCAGCGTCAGCTTTGGGTGACGTGCCAGCAACTCAACAGTCACAGGGTTGGCTGCATAGGTTAGCTTATCAATAACCAGCACCTCCGCGCCGCCCTCTAGCAGCCTCAGGCATAATGCAGACCCGATGAACCCCGCACCGCCGGTTACAACACATCTCATAGTGGTGCCTTTGCAAACAGTTCGCTCATCCGTGGCAACTTACTATCCTTGGCGGACAAAATAGCCTCTTCCGGTGACACGGGCCATTCAATCCCCAAGCGCGCATCAAATGGATCAATACCAGCGTCGAGAACAGGATCATAAGGCGCGGACACTTTATACGCGACTTCGCAATCATCTTCTATGCAACAAAACCCGTGCGCAAACCCAACCGGCACATACATTTGGTTTCCAGCTTTTGCAGACAATATCGCGGTTACGTGGTGTCCGAAAGTGGGCGAATCCATGCGCAGATCAACAGCAACATCGAGCACAGATCCGCGCAAACATCTTACCAGTTTTGCTTGTGCCTTCGGGTCGCGTTGAAAGTGCAGGCCGCGCAAGGTGCCCTTCCCAGAAGAGAAGGAATGATTGTCCTGAATAAATGTATCGCGCACCCCGCCTGCGGCAAAGTCTGCCGCATTATAAGTCTCGGTGAAATATCCGCGTTCATCCTCGTGCCGCTTTGGCACGATAACACACACCTCTGGTATCGCCGAAAACCAGTTAAACTCCAATGCCATGCGCCCCCTCCAAATCAATGCCTCCACAGGCCTTCGAAGTCTAAAATTGAGAGGTGCACCATAATCTCGTTCGTTCACCTCGGTAAAGGCGCTGTCTACTCGACGGTTACCGATTTGGCGAGATTGCGTGGCTGATCGACATCAGTCCCCTTGGCCAGCGCGACATAGTAAGCAAGCAATTGCAAAGCAACAGCTGTCAAAATCGGCATTGTGATGTCATCGCCATCGGGCACTAGAATGGTGCTATCGGCCCGCTCACCCGCCGCTTCTATACCCGCTCGGTCGGCAATCAGAATGATCTTCGCCCCACGCGCGCGCACTTCTTCCACATTCGACATCGTCTTTTCAAACAAGTCATCCATGGGCGCGACAACCACAATTGGCAAACCGCTCTCAATCAAGGCAATCGGGCCATGCTTCAATTCACCGGCCGCATACCCTTCCGCGTGAATGTAAGACACCTCTTTCAGCTTCAGTGCCCCTTCCATCGCCATCGGGAAGTATTGCCCTCGGCCAAGGAACAATATGTCTGACGCCGTCGAAATATCTTGCGCGATGGCGGGCACATCTGGCTCAGATTCCAGGGCCTCAGTCACCTTGCGGGGCAGCGCCAACAGGCCTTTGACATATTTGACTTCATCACCGGGCAGCAAATGTCCACGCGCTTTAGCGGCTCTCAAGGCCAATACGGCCAAAACAGACAACTGCGCGGTGAACGCCTTCGTCGACGCCACGCCAATCTCAGGGCCAGCATGGGTCGGCACGATGCTCTCAGATTCCCGTGCAATCGAGCTCTCCGGCACATTCACCACAGCAATCGCCGGCGCACCATTGGCCCGTGCATAGCGCAGGGCCGCAAGCGTATCTGCGGTCTCACCCGACTGGCTCACAAACAGCGCCGGGCCAGTGTTTGGCATTATCGGATCTCGGTACCGAAACTCTGATGCAATATCGACCTCGACAGCCAGCTTCGCCTTTTGCTCAAACCAGTATTTCGACACTTCGGCAGCATAAAATGCTGTACCACACGCCACTGATACCATTCGGTCGGCATCGGCAAAAATCTGGTCAGCCACATCACCACCAATAAGTGTCTGGGTGGCTTGATCAATGTAGGGCAGAATAGAACGGGCGAGCGATTCTGGTTGCTCATGAACTTCCTTCAGCATGAAATGGTCATACTCACCGCGCTCCACAAGCGCGTCGTTCACGGCGGACGTTACCTTGGCGCGGTTCACGCGATTGCCTGCCTGATCACGAATATCATGGCTTGTCGGTGAAAGGATGACCCAGTCACCCTCTTCAAGATAAGTCACTTCACGGGTAAACGGCGCCAGCGCAATCGCATCAGACCCCAAATACATCTCGCCATCGCCATATCCCATCACAAGCGGGCTGCCGCGGCGGGCGCCCAGCACCATATCTGGCGTGTCACCAAAGATAACTGCGATCGCAAATGCACCGTGCAGACTTTTCAACGTCGCCTCAAAGGCCTCAATAGGGTCTAAGCCCTCTGAACGCTTTTGCGCGATCAGCTGAACAATCACCTCGGTATCCGTCTCAGACTCAAATGTCCGGCCGGCATCAACCAATGCCTGCTTCAAATCCTTGAAATTCTCGATGATCCCATTGTGAACCAGCGCAACAGAGTCAGACATGTGTGGATGAGCGTTTTCTTTGGTCGGCTTGCCATGCGTGGCCCACCGTGTGTGCGCAATTCCGGTGTTACCATCAATCGGGTCGCTTTCGAGCGCATTGACGAGATTGATTATTTTACCCTTCGCGCGGCAGCGATTTATGCTCGATCCGGCAGAAACAGCGATCCCAGAGCTATCATAGCCTCGATATTCAAGCCGTTTCAGGCCATCAACCAGCCGGTTTGAGACAGGCTCTTTGCCCGATATCGCCACTATTCCACACATATTTAAACTCCGATCCAATCGAAAATGGTGATTAGCCCCCCCGATTCTGAAAGCCAAATGACAGATTGTAAAAGATTACGACACTCTGGGGCGTTAATTAGACGACTTGGCGTCTTTTTTGCTTACAGTTTTAGCAATTCTAATAAGAGCCCCTTGATTGCCCGCTCGACCTTACATTTCACTGATCGAATTGATAGGTAGGCGCAAAATCGAACAGATAGGACTATCGCGTGACCCGACTTACCCATCTTGACCGCTTGGAAGCCGAAAGCCTTCACATTATTCGTGAAGTCGCATCAGAGTGTGAAAACCCTGTGATGCTGTATTCAGTGGGCAAAGACTCTGCTGTGATGCTGCACTTAGCCATGAAGGCATTCTACCCGTCTCGCCCGCCATTCCCGCTTATGCATGTCGATACGACGTGGAAATTCCGCGAGATGATCGAATTCCGTGACCGCAAAGCCAAAGAGTTGGGGCTGGAGCTTCTGGTACACTCGAACCCGGATGGCATAGCTGATGGCGTCGGCCCCTTCACTCACGGGTCCAACGTCCACACTGACATCATGAAAACCCAAGGCCTCAAACAGGCGCTCGACAAATACAAGTTCGATGCCGCATTTGGTGGTGCCCGCCGCGATGAGGAAAAGTCCCGCGCGAAAGAGCGCGTCTTCTCATTCCGCTCAGCAGAACACCGCTGGGATCCGAAGCAACAACGTCCAGAGCCGTGGAACCTCTATAATACGCGTATCCATCAGGGCGAAAGCGTCCGCGTCTTCCCGCTCTCCAACTGGACCGAATTGGATATCTGGCAGTATATCCGCCGCGAGAATATCGAGATCGTTCCGCTCTACTACGCCAAAGAACGCCCGGTCGTAAATTGGAACGGCGTTGACATCATGGTCGATGACGACCGTATGCCGAAAGAATTGGCAGAGACGGCAACAATGAAATCCGTCCGCTTCCGGACACTGGGTTGCTATCCGCTCACCGGCGCCGTCGAAAGCACCGCTGACACGCTGGATGCAATCATCCAAGAAATGTTGCTCACCACCACCTCAGAGCGCCAAGGCCGCGTCATCGACGTCGACCAATCCGCCTCCATGGAAAAGAAAAAGCAAGAAGGTTACTTCTAAATGCGTATCACTGATGACCTCATCGCTTCGGACATTTCCGCGTATCTGGAAAAGCACGAACAAAAATCCATGCTCCGCTTCATCACTTGCGGCAGCGTAGACGACGGCAAATCAACCCTGATTGGCCGCTTGCTCTATGATTCAAAAATGATCTTCGAAGATCAGCTTGCCACGCTGGAAGCTGACTCCAAAAAGGTCGGCACCCAAGGCGACCAGATCGACTTTGCCCTTCTCGTTGACGGCCTCGCCGCAGAACGCGAACAAGGCATCACGATCGACGTGGCCTATCGCTTCTTCGCAACTGACAAGCGCAAGTTCATTGTTGCCGACACGCCCGGCCACGAACAATACACGCGCAACATGGCAACCGGCGCCTCTACTGCTGACGTAGCCATTCTGATGATTGATGCCCGCAAAGGCATTCTGACCCAGACGCGCCGTCACAGCTTCATCACCACATCACTCGGCATCCGCCGTCTCGTGCTGGCGGTGAACAAGATGGATCTGGTTGATTATAGCCAAGAGCGTTTCCAGGAAATCGTCGATGACTTCCACGAGTTCGCCCAAGAACTCGCGCCAGATCTCGAAATCGAGCCTATCCCAATGTCTGCGCTGGCTGGTGACAACATCACCGACCCGTCAGAGCGCACACCTTGGTATAAAGGCCCCACATTGATGGAATACCTCGAAGAGGTTCCGATTGATGACAAACGCCTCAGCGCGCCGTTCCGTATGCCAATCCAGTGGGTAAACCGCCCTAACCTCGACTTCCGGGGTTTCTCAGGTCAGGTCGCTGCTGGTCGCATCCGTCCGGGCGATAAGCTCAAGACAATGCCTTCTGGTAAAGAGTCCACTGTTGAGCGTATCGTTACCTACACAGGTGATCTCGACGAGGCTGTCGCCGGACAATCTGTGACGATCACACTTGCCGACGAGATCGACTCTTCACGCGGCGACGTACTCGTCGCGGCAGATGATCCGGCCGAAGTGTCAGATCAGTTTCAGGTCCAGATTCTCTGGATGAATGATGCCCCACTCCTACCGGGTCGTCGCTACCTCCTGAAAATCGGTGCAAAGACGGTCACAGCCACAATCAACGCGCCGAAATACGGTATCGATGTCAACACGCTTAGCGACATCCCCGCCAAAACACTGGAACTTAACCAGATCGGCGTGACAACTCTGTCACTCGATCAGGCCATTCCATTCGATGCGTACACAGACAACCGCGAAATGGGTGGCTTCATCCTGATCGATCGCCAGTCAAACAACACGGTTGGCCTCGGCATGATCGAGTTCGCGCTACGTCGCGCGTCAAACATTCATTGGCAGGCACTCGATATCGACCGCGATACGCTGGCCGAACAGAAGAACCAGAAGCCAGCCGTCCTATGGTTCACCGGCCTGTCAGGGTCTGGCAAATCGACAATCGCCAATGCGGTTCAGAAACGCCTGTTCGCCATGGGCAAGCACACCTTCACACTTGATGGTGACAATGTCCGTCACGGCCTTAACCGCGATCTTGGCTTCACAGATGCTGACCGCGTGGAGAATATCCGCCGGGTGGCCAATGTGGCGCGCTTGATGTCAGATGCGGGCCTCATCACGCTCGTCTCCTTCATCTCGCCTTTCCGCAACGAGCGGACAATGGCACGCAATACAATGGCTGAAGGTGAGTTCATCGAGATCCACGTAGATACCCCGCTTGATGTCGCTGAAAAACGTGACGTCAAAGGGCTCTACAAACGCGCTCGCGCCGGTGAAATTGAAAACTTCACAGGCATCGACAGCCCTTATGAAGCTCCGCGTAATGCTGAGATTGTCATCAATACTGTCGACCGCACACCAGAAGAAGCAGCCGAAGACGTGATCACCTACCTCACGCAAAACGGGTACTTCCTCGACTAAGTAAGAGCTGATAATTCTCCATATCCTATCTGCCGCGCATTCCGTTTTGGATTGCGCGGCATTTTTCCCTGAAAATTCGGAACGGCTATTTTCATTTCCAGCTTAAAATATGCAGTAAAAACCTATAATTAGCTCAACAATTTAGCCCCCAATCAAAATTATTGATCCCACCTCCCTGTTCGGCGAGGGTATTGCATGTGCAATAATTAGGGTGAGCTGAGGATTTTAGGTTTCATGACGATTTATCCAGTCATAATGTGTGGCGGTGCAGGAACACGCCTTTGGCCCGTCTCCACGCAGAAGAGTCCGAAACAATTCCGCAAACTGGTCACTGACAAGTCTGTATTCCAGGATACCGTTCTTCGTTTCAAAGACCGCACTGACGAGGGTATTTCTGACAAACCCATCATCATCAGCAATGCGCGTTACAAAGACCTGATCGAGCAACAACTTGCCGAAGTCGGCGTTGAAGCCCAAGCCATATTGCTGGAACCGATGGCCCGCAACACCGCCGCTGTCGGCGCAGCAGCCGCCCTCTACATCCAAAATATTGACCCAGATGGCCTTGGCCTATTGCTCCCGTCCGATCACTTCATCGGTAAACCCGAAACCTTCGTCAACGCGGTTCTTGCCGCCAGAGATGTTGCCGCATCCGGTCGCCTTACCACTTTCGGTATTGAACCAAGCCGCCCAGACACTGGCTTCGGTTACATCCAAGCTGGCGAGCCCCTTGGCGCAGATATCAAAACCGTCGCAGCGTTCCGCGAGAAGCCAAACCTGGAAACCGCAAAAGCCTATCTTGAAAGCGGGAATTTCCACTGGAATGCTGGAATCTTCCTTTTCCCGGCCACCACCATGATCGCAGAGCTGGAGCGTTATGCTCCGAACGTCCTGGCCCCCACCAAAAAATCACTTGAAACCGGCATCCATGATGGAAATGCGCTCACCTTCAATCCCGAGCATTTCGCAGAGGCTGAATCCATCTCGATCGATTATGCTGTGATGGAAAAGACCGCGCTCGCCGCTGTTTACGGCCCGCTTGATTGCGATTGGAATGATATCGGCACATGGGGCATGATTGGCGATGTCAAACAAGCCGAGCCCGGTGTCACGCCTATTCAGGTCAACACGCAAAATTGTCAGGTCCATTCTGAAAACGGCACGCTCGTCGCGCTCGTTGGTGTCGAAGACCTGATCGTGGTGATCGAAGATGGCGTTGTGATGGTCACTCACAAAGACCAGTCGCAAGATGTAAAAGAGGTCGTTGCAGAACTGAAAGCACGAAACCTCGACACGCTTCTCTAGTGTGCGGACAGCAAGCCTGTTCAAGACTCAAACTATCAGCATCCTTGACCCAACGTCGCACCTCGCCAGCCGCCCGGCGACTGGCTATGCCTTCAGCCATACTTCTGGAGGAGACGACCCATGAATAAGGACAAACTGCCTGTACTAGTCGGCGTTGGCCAATCACTCAGCCAATGGGATGGCACAAACGGCCCCGCCGGTGCTCCCTCCCCCTTATCCCTCATGGTCGACGCCTCGAAAGCCGCCTTGGCAGATGCAGGCGTTGAGGGACTTGTGGACGCGATAGACACAATCGCTGCGGTACGCATTTTTGAAGATTCCGTCCGTACCGCTCCACACCCTAACGGGCACAACACCAACCTCCCCGGCACACTTGCTCGCGATATCGGTGCCTCCCCAGAGCGTCTGATATATGAAGTTGTTGGCGGTCAAAGCCCTCAAGCGCTCGTCAATGAAATGGCGCGACGCATTTCCGAGGGCGAATTAGACTGCGCCCTCATTTCCGGCTCTGAAGCCAATCGCGCCTCAAAAGCCGCCCGCAAACACAGCGTAGAGATCAACTGGGCAGACTCCGCTGATACAGATTTCGAGGATCGTGGTTTTGGCGCCGAACTTATCGCGCGCGAAGAGATCAAACATGGGCTCGTCGCGGCCGCTTATTTCTATGGCTTGTTCGAAAACGCCATCGCCGCACGCGATGGCGAAACACGCAGCCAGCACCGGCGCACAATGGCTGAATTGTTCCAGCCCTTCTCCGCCCGCGCCGCCACAAACCCCTATGCGCAATTTCCTGTCGAACACTCTGTGGAATTCCTGTGCACACCCTCTGCAAAGAATTATGAGTACGCCGATCCGTTTCTTAAATGGTTCATCGCTCAAGACGCCGTGAATCAAGGCGCAGCCGTCATTGTGATGAGCCACGCCAAAGCCGATGAATTGGGTATTGATCCAGCAAATCGCGTCTACCTGCACGGTGCTGGCGATGCCGCCGATAGTCTCATCTCTCGTCGGCCGCGCCTCGATGGCTCTTGGGCGATGGATATGGCTGTGCGTGGCGCGCTGGAATCGGCCAATGCGCAAGCGTCTGATATCGCACATCTTGATATTTATTCCTGCTTCCCCTGCGCGGTGGCCTCAGGTGCCAGTGCGCTAGGAATTGACTGGCGCAAAGATCCACGTCCGCTGACACTGACAGGCGGCCTTCCTTTCTTTGGCGGACCGGGCAACAATTACTCCCTGCATGGCATCGCCGAAATGGTGAGCACGCTACGCGCCAATCCAGGCAATTTGGGCTTAGTGCTCGCAAATGGGGGGTGGATGTCGAAAGAGAGCGTCGGAATATACTCAACGACCCCGCCAGCGCACTTTACTGCACCTAAATTGCCTCAAACTGCATCAGAACGCCTCAAACTGCGCGCCGAAGATTGCACGGGTATTGTCGAAACATTCACCGTCACACATGGCCGGTCTGGCCCTGAAAACGGCATCATTTTCGCCCGGTTGGAAAATGGCGATCGTGCAATCGCCAAAACAGATGCCGAGGGTCTCGCAATTCTACGTGAAGACGCCAGCCCCGTGGGCCGCAAAGTCGACATTAGCTACAATAGCGAAAAGCAACGCGGAACCGCTACATTCCCGGCCAGCTAACCCGATTATAACCCCGCCCCTGCCAAGCATCGCTTGGCAAAGGGCGCGGTTTTGCGCAATGTCGCGCCATGACGATTCATTATCAGAATATCGGTGTTATCGGCGGCGGTGCCTGGGGCACAGCCATTGCGCAAATGCTCACACGTGACGGTCAAAACGTCACCATATGGTGCCTTGAGCCAGAGCTTGCAGACGCAATAAATACGACACATGAGAACACGCTCTACCTGCCCGGCGTGCCGCTAAAGCCAGCGCTGCGCGCAACCAGCAATATCGAGGATATGTTCGATCTCGATGCCCTGTTCTCGGTTGCCCCGGCCCAACACACACGCGCCACTCTACGGCAACTCAAGGGTCACATTGCACCCGGAACACCCATCGTACTCTGCTCAAAAGGCATCGAACTCTCCACAGCCAGCTTCATGACGGAAATTGTCGCCGAGGAACTTCCCGGCGCGACACCCGCAGTGCTATCAGGCCCCAGCTTTGCGATCGACGTCGCCAAAGGCTTGCCTACCGCCGTCACATTGGCGGTTGAAGACGAAGCCGTCGGCAATGCCCTCGTCGCAGCGGTCTCTACCCCAACCTTCCGCCCCTATCTGGGTCATGATCTACTCGGCGCAGAGATAGGCGGCGCCGTGAAGAACGTGCTGGCAATCGCATGTGGTATCACCCTCGGCAAAGGCCTTGGTCGTTCAGCACATGCAGCGCTCATTGCACGCGGCAGCGCTGAGATGACCCGTCTTGCGCTTGCGATTGGTGCCAATCGCGAAACCTTGTCTGGCCTGTCTGGTTTGGGCGATCTTGTGCTCACCTGCTCATCCGAAACCAGCCGCAATATGAGCTGCGGACTGGCGCTTGGCAAAGGCGAAACACTTGAGGCAATTATGGCCGCGCGCAACGCTGTGACTGAGGGCGTTGCAACGGCACCCGTACTGCGCAGACTTGCACGTGACAAAGGCGTCGATATGCCAATCTGCGAGGCTGTTGCTGCTGTCATTGAAGGTGAAATCACCGTCGACGAAGCGATCACAACCTTACTTATGCGGCCCAACACGACAGAGGCGGTAAACGCTTAACCTGTCGTCACAGCTGACGAAGCTCATCATCACATGCTAGCGTTTCTCAAAAACCGGAGAACGCCCAACATGACAATGAAATCCTATGCTTGCTTTGACGTTGAAATCAAAGACAACATCGCTCACTTGCAGATGAACCGCCCTGATGAACTGAATACGATGAATATCGCATTCTGGAACGAACTGCCCGAAATCATCAATGAGATTAACACTGAGGCCCTCGCTCGCGTCATCGTTATCTCATCCACAGGCAAGCATTTCAGCGCGGGTATGGACCTTTCTGTTTTTACGCCAAAACCAAACGAAGACAAACCAGCCGACCAATACGTCGCCGCCGAAGCCTTCCGCTGCAACGTCAAGCAGATCCAGTCTTCCTTCAATGCGCTTGAAGACGCTCGCATGCCAGTGCTTGTTGCCTGTCAGGGCGGCGTTATCGGCGGCGCGATTGATATGATTTCAGCCGCCGATATTCGCTGGTGCACCAAAGACGCGTTCTTCACCATCATGGAAACCAATATTGCCATGACCGCTGATGTCGGCACCTTCCCCAGATTGCAACGCTACATCCCCGAAGGCTGGGCCAAGCAAATGGCCTATACCGGGATGCGCCTGCCAGCGCAGAAAGCCAAAGAGATTGGCCTCGTAAATGAGATCTTCGACACGCATGAAGAGGTAATCGAGCATGTGCTGGGCGTTGCCGCAGAAATTGCCTCAAAAGACCCACTCACCGTGACAGGCTGCAAGACGCTGATCAATTATGGTCGCGACCACAATACTGCCGACACGCTCGACTATATCGGTGTTTGGAACGCTTCAATGTTGCCGCCACCCCGAATGCAAGAGGCCATCAAAGCCAATGCAGAACGCCGCACAGCTGATTTCTCAAACCTCGCAAAACTCAAAACCAAACCCATGTAGCTGAACAATAACAGCTCGGGGCAATCCAAGGGTTCACCCGGTTGCCCCATCGCTGAATCTAAGACGAATGAAACACCTGATAGGCATCCCATTCTGGCCCCTTCATTTGCTTGCCATACTCAACCGTGGTGCCAGACCAGTTATTGGTGATCTTACCACTCTCGGTTTTATACCAGCTTGAGCAATCGCCAGCCCACACTGTCTTATCCAGATTGGCTTGCAGGGTCTCATTCCATTCACGCATCGCTTTCGGCGTTACATCAACAGCTGCGACACCGAGCTCAGCAAGCTTATTCGCACATTTCACAATGTAATCGGCTTGATATTCGACCATCAGAATAATCGAGTTGTGTCCAAGATTCGTGTTCGGCCCGTACAGCATGAAGAAGTTTGGAAATCCCGAAACCGCGACGCCCTTATACGCGGATGGCCCGTCGTTCCACACATCATTCAGACGCGCACCATCGCGTCCGAACACTTCCATAGGCGTCAGGAACTCTGTCGAACGAAATCCCGTGCCATAGATGATGACATCACACGCACGCTCTGTACCGTCAGTTCCAACAACCCCTGTTTCCGTAATGCGCTCAACGCCCTCTCGCACCACTTCGACATTCGGTTGACAGAGAGCCGGATAATAATCATCTGAAATAAGAACACGCTTACAACCGGGGTCGAAATCAGGCTGTAACAATTCGCGCATCTTCGGATCAGTGACCTGATCCTCAAAATGCTTCTGGCACATGTCTTTCATTGACTTGTCCATCTTCATCGGTGCTTTTTGCTTAAACGCCCCGAAGCCAAAGTCAGCATAGGCACGAATGCGCCAGCGATACCAATTCATGCGGAAGGGTTGCGATGCGAAAAGCTTCTTATCTCTCTCCGTATATTCGCGTTGGCCGCGCGGACGACACCATGCCGGCGACCGTTGAAAGTTGATGAGCTTTCCAGCCATTTGCTGAACAGGTGGAATAAACTGAACCGCACTCGGCCCATTCCCGACCACGCATACCGTCTTGCCAGATAAATCGACCGAATGATCCCACTCTGCTGAGTGAAAGCTAGCGCCCTTGAAATCACTGGCACCAGGAAATTCCGGTGTGTGGGGTATGTTAAGTTGCCCCAGCCCCGATACGACCATATCGAATTCGCTGGTCGCGCCATTAGCGTCCGTCACACTCCACGTCGCGCTCGCCTCATCATATTTGCATTCATTGATCTGTGTGTTGAACTGACAATATTGCCTCACATCATGCTTGTCAGCAAAGTCATTGAAATATTGCAAAATTTGTGGCTGCAGAGACCATTTATAATCCCAATTCGGGTTCAGGTCGAAAGAGTATGAATACAAATGGCTCGGCACATCACACCCACAGCCCGGATAGGTATTCGCGCGCCACGTGCCGCCTACACCGTCTGATTTCTCAAAAATCGTGATCTGCGAATAGCCAGCTTCTTTCAGCTTCACGGCCATACACAGTCCGCTCATCCCCGCGCCGAGAATGGCAATTCGCATGTCTGTTCGGCTACCATTTTTACTCATTCAGCATCTCCCTAGCGGCTCAAGCCGTCTGTTTTTTGCAATGATGCCATCCGACTCGACCTCGTCAACGCATACCGTAAAGGGAACCACGCCAAAAACTAGCGCATTCACGCCATTTTCCACCACCTTTTAGACGCGTCAAATGAGCGGCCAGCGCCGAACCGCCGCAGCCTCATTCAATTGACAGTCAGGTCAATTTTCCCGATAGGCTAGCGCGTGATGGTGCCTGTCTGTTTGCAGATAGGCCTAAGAGGGAACGCGGTTCAAAACCGTGGCTGTACCCGCAACTGTAAGCCGGGAGCGGCTGGTCAATCAAAGCCACTGGAGCAATCCGGGAAGGCGACCAGACGTGACGATCGGCAAGCCAGGAGACCTACCATCACTGTCGTTTGCCCCTGACCGGGAACAGTCAATGGGCGACGGAGATGACTCCGTTTCACGACTTCGTATAAACCCCGCCTGCTACAGCTCGTAGCGGGCCAACGGAGTGTGCAACAATGCTACGCTTTACCACCCTCGCCGCCTTGGCGACAGCTTCCTCCCTTACCGCGCTCGCGCAAGCCGCAGATCTATCCGAAACGCAGGCCGAAGACCGCCAAGACGTTGTCTTTGTTGAAGGTCTCCGTCCCACGGCGATTGACGATACAATCGGCGCCATCATCACTGTCCCGACAGACGTGCGCTCCACGATCAACCCAGTTGACAGTTTGCGCGCTGCTCCGGGTGTTTCAGTCTCGCGTTCAGGCAGCCTTGGCGGATTAACCCAAGTCCGTATTCGCGGTGCCGAAGCCAACCACACTTTGACGACTTATGAAGGCATCGAAATCTCCGATCCCGTAAATGGTGAGACAGATTTTGGCCTCATCTCCGCTCTACCTGTCGGTCGTATCGATGTGTTGCGAGGCCCAGCCTCGTCCATACACGGATCAGACGCAATTGGCGGTGTTGTTGCCTTACGTGCCAGCGAAACAGACTCTCTCGTCTCCGGCCACATCGAAGGCGGTGCGTTCGACACGCTCAACGGCTCGATTGCAGTCAATGCCAGCCCGTCTGACACATCTCGCCTACTTGTCTCAGTGACAGGCGCAACAACACGCGGCGTCGACACATCTGGCCTGGATGCAGAGAAAGACGGATCAGACGCTCGCTCAGTGCAGATCACGGGCAAAACAACGCTGGCAAACTGGGACATTTCCGGCCTCGGTCTTATGCGCCACAGCACGTCCGAGTTTGATTCTGACACCGACTTTGACGGCCTGCTCAACAATGTCGATCAAGAGACCGAGTCAAACCAAAACATCCTCGGAATCAACGCCGCGCGAGACTATGGCCAACTCGATCACACACTCTCGGCCAGTTATAATAGCGTCGAGCGTGAGAACACTGCGAATGGTGCCTACACTGGCGAAACCGAAGGTACGCGGACGAAAGTATCATGGAGCCCATCATTCGACATTCTGAACGATGGCACACATCGCCTCACAGGATTAACAGAGTGGGAACGTGAGGAATATGAACGCCAATCCACAGACACGCTGTTTGGAGATCCAAACCAATCTGTAGACTTCACCTCTCAGGCCTTGGCAGCAGAGTATCGCTATTCAGCCGATGCGCTCACACTCACCGCGTCAGCACGTCAAGATTTCAATGACAGCCAATTCGACGATGCCACCACATGGCGTGTCGGCGGCGCTTATGATGTCCTACCTAGCCTTCGCGTTCGCGCGACAGCCGGTGAAGCGGTCAAAAACCCAACCTTCACAGAACTGTTCGGTTTCTTCCCGGCATCCTTTATTGGCAACCCGAACCTCGAACCGGAATCTTCCCTTGGCTGGGATATTGGTGTCGATCACGCCTTCCCTCTCGCCAGCGGAAACGTAACGCTGTCGGCCACCTATTTTGAGGCCGATCTGGAGAATGAAATCTACACGGTGTTCAACCCAGACTTCACCTCATCTCCCGCCAATCGCACAACAGATAGCGATCGTTCTGGTGTAGAAATCGCAGCCGCCGCCGAGTTTGGCGCATTCAGCCTAAATGCGCAGTACACAAACACGACCAGTGAAGCCGCTGGCGTTGATGAGATTCGCGTGCCCGAAGATACCGCCAGTTTAAGCGCAGATTGGAGCATCGAGGACGTCAACCAGTTCGGTGACGGGCGCCTGTCCATTGCTTTCGATTATGTCGGCAAGCAAGGCGATACCGATTTCGGTACATTCAGCGCCGTCACCATCGACTCTTACACGCTTGCGAGCGCTCGCTTTGAACTGCCATTCGCAGAAAGAGCAAGCTTCACAGTAAGAGGGGAAAATCTGTTCGACGAAACCAGCACAGACGTGTTCGGATACCACGCTCCCGGCGCAGGTATTTATGTCGGACTAACCTTCCGCTAGGCTACATCAAATGAAAATACTATTCGCCACATTCTTCTGCTTTGCGCTTTGTGCGTGCACAGATAATGCGGCGGATAGCTCACCTCCCCCCTCCCTTTCTTCATCCCCCCTCCGCGTCGTTAGTCTGGATGTCTGCGCCGATCAGTATGTTCTAAAATTCGTACCGCCAGAACGTATATTGGCCCTCAGCCCTGATGCGGCCAAACCCTTCTCTTACATGGCCAAGTCCGCTGAAGGCATTCCCACCGTTCGGTCCAGTGCCGAAGATGTCATGATGCTAAAACCAGACCTCATCGTGCGCTCTTATGGTGGCGGACCGAATGCGGAACGTTTTTTCGCGCAAGCTGACATCCCCGTCATCACACTTGGATGGGCGGCCACGCTGAGCGACATCCAAACCAATGTAAAAGACACTGCGGCGGCTTTGGGCGCGCCAGACCATGGCGAACAAGTCGCCGCTGAGATGCAGGCACGCATCGCTGCACTAGCCGTAAAATCACCGCCCCCTAAAGCCATGTATATGACGCCAACGGGTGCAACATCCGGCAGCGGAACACTGATAGACGAATTGATGCAGACTGCAGGTCTCAGCAATTACGACATGCGCACAGGCTGGCAAAGTCTACCCTTAGAGCGTCTCGCACATGAAGCCCCCGATTTAATCGTGACGGCATTCTTTGACTCCAGCGCGAATAACCTCAACGGGTGGTCCTCATCCCGTCATCCGGTCGCAGAAAATCTAATGAACAGTCGTCCCATCGTAGACCTTCCCGGCGCGTGGACATCTTGCAACGGATGGTTCACACTCGATGCTGTCGAAGCGATGGCAAAAGGTGCGCAATGACACATCAACGCGCACTCATCCCCGCACTCCTCCTATTCAGTTTTGTCACGCTGCTTCTCGGCTGTCTGCTGGGCTCCACCAGTATGAGCCTACCCCGTGTAACGGCCGCCTTATTTGGCAATGGTGATGCTGTCGATCAAATCATTGTCTGGCAAATCCGCGTGCCGCGCATACTCGCTGCATATTCAGTAGGCGCCGCTCTCGGGGTTAGCGGCGCTGCATTGCAAGGGCTCCTCAGAAACCCACTTGCCGAACCCGGTGTGCTCGGCGTCTCGGCCAGCGCGGCCTTGGGGGCAACATTTACCATCTATTATGGCCTCGTCTCACTGAACCCATGGTTTCTGCCTATTGGCGCCATCATTGGCGCCATGGTGGCAACGGGTGTTCTGGCGTTGACAGCGCTTCGCACCCGCTCCGTCATAACGCTAATCCTCATCGGCGTTGGGCTATCCAGTTTTGCAGGTGCGCTGATGAGCTTACTAATGAACCTCGCGCCTAATCCGTTCTCACTGTCTGATATGATAAACTGGATGCTCGGCTCGGTCGCAAATCGCAGCCTTAAGGATATCGGCTTTTCCGCGCCCTTTATGCTTGCCGGCGTTGCCATTCTATTCGCCACACGTCGAGGTCTATCAGTGCTCACCTTAGGCGAAGAAGCCGCCGCCGGGGCTGGCCTCAACCTCTCGCGTCAACGCCTTGCCGTTGTTCTCGGCGCGGGGCTCGCGACGGGCGCTGCTGTGGCACTGGCCGGCGCTATCGGTTTTGTCGGCATCGTCGCGCCACACCTTGTCCGCCCCTTCGTGCAGCATGATCCGGCCCGCACCCTGCTTCCTGCCGCGCTTTTGTCTGGGATTATTCTCGTCCTCGCAGACATTGGCGTGCGTCTTATTCCCAGCCCCAACGAACTCAAACTTGGCGTTCTCGCCGCCCTTATAGGGGCACCGGCTTTCATTTGGATTGCCCTCCAAAGACGAGGTGCCGAATGACCGATCTTATCGTCGATAATTTGTCTGTAACAGCAGGCGACGCCTCACTTGTTCAAAATGCCAGTTTCGCGCTCCGTCCGGGCGAACTCGTCGTCCTGCTCGGTCCGAATGGCGCGGGAAAAACAAGCCTGCTTCGAGGCGCCATTGGCCTCACACCAGTTCAAAACGGCAAAGCAACACTCGGCGAGAACGACACAGCGACCCTCCCCCCACAAACACGTGCACGGCAATTGTCATACCTCCCCCAAGCCCGACCGCTCGCTTGGCCGATTAGGGTCGCCGACGTCGTCGCTCTTGGTCGATTTGCCCATGGCGCCGCACTTTCAAAAATGAATGAAACAGATCAAGCCGCTGTGGATGCGGCCATTGCGGACTGCTCACTCACACATTTAGTTGATCGGCGGACGGATACACTATCGGGTGGAGAACTGGCCCGCGTGCATTTTGCGAGAGCGCTCGCCGCTACGACGCCCATGCTCATCGCTGACGAGCCAATCGCCGCCTTGGACCCCCGCCATCAATTTGGGATTATGGATATTATCGCCGCTTATGTTCAGCGCGGAAATGGTGCACTTGTCGTCTTGCACGATATAGCCATCGCTGCGCGCTACGCGACGCGGCTTATTTGGATGCAGTCCGGAAAAATTATAGCCGATGGAACTGTCAAACAAACTCTAACCTCCGAACGTATCGCAGACGTTTACGGCATTCAGGCGCGCGTGACTGATGAAACCGTCCAATTACTTGGCCCAGCTACACCGCCTGAAATGTCACCCGGGTGAGTTAAAAATAAACATCCGTGCCCCGAGATCTTCAACAATCCCCCTAATTGGCGCTTGATAAATATATTGCTGCATTTCCAGCTCAAATGCGCGACACTGCACGTCGCCCTTCAATACCAGAGCGGCACGGCGAGACCGCGATAGTGCGGCACGCGTCAGAGCAAGTTGATACGCCCCCGGCGTCGCATCCTCGACCGAACGCCAATCTACAGACTGATCGGTTTCGCCAGAAAATCTTCGATGGTCGTCGCCCCATCCCGGTACACTACCATCATCCTCCAAGGTCAAAAGTGAGAAACTGAAAGGCAATTGAGTGAGATAAGCATCATCAGCAAGCTTCGTATCCACCTCGGGGTCGCACGACCGGCCTCCCATCGGAACGAAAGCAGCTGCACCCGCCGCCGATGCGCGCAATGCAATTTCAACCCAAGACGCCCCACTTGGAGCCCCCGTTTGCACAGCCGACGCCACTAATCCGACACTGACACGCGTCCAATCTATGGTCTCCGCGAACAGGAAAGGTAAGATCCCCTCGACATCAGAACTTGCTGATGTGACGAGCGAGGCCCTGCCATGGGCTTGGATGTCATCCCTCAACGCCGCGCATGCCAATGACGCGACCGTTTGCGCAACGCGGGTCTCAGTGGGCATGCTGAGCAACAGACTTTTAGATCCTACCGTAGTCATTTCATTCTCCCAATCTGCATTATTTTTTGTGACGCATCAGGCCAATTAGGATGCTGAGAGATCAACTCTCAGCGGCATTATTTGTCCAGCGAGGCTGTGCTGGGAATTTCGACAGATTTACACAACATGCCTGACACCGATGTCATCTCAACAGGGAATAATTCAACTCTCAAGTAACATTTCCGCGAACAGCCAAGAAAAATTCACGCCACACGTGCAAGCGCGTCACAAAAATCCGGAGCAACTCTAGGGGGCGTGCGAAACGCGCTTCAATCTCAAGAATATGTTTTCGCTCGCACGCCCAAGCTATCATTGTCGCTCTCCGTGACAGCTGCAATGACTAATACGCAGATGCAGACACCCCTAAAGACCACACATAAGTCCCTGAAATTTCTGGAAGTCGTGTTCTTCAAACGCCTTGGAACCAGCTTGCTGGTGTTTGGATGGCGTCAGATCACTGTCACGGCCTCAGCCAGCAGCGTTTTGCGTCGTCAGCTCGCACGAAACAGAGGCCAATCCAGAAAAGCCGACCACAGCAGTATCGCCAATATGGGCCTGGTGCACTCCTGTAATCGCGCCAGTCAGAATCATCATCCCTGCTTTGACAGGCAAACCGCGCCTCGCCGTATTCTCAAGCAAGAAGCGAACAGACTCAACCGGACCACCGGGCAGCCCTGTGGGTATCGCGCGGCCCACTTCCTTGCCGTTAATGTGGGTCGTAAACTCCCACTCCTCAAACTTGAAGTCTTGCCAGTTTGAAATCTTATCACCGAGGATCAATCCGTAATTGTTCCCAAAATCAGATATCGTCACCAAGGGGCCAAATTCATTGATTCTTGAGAACGGGCTGCTCGCAATCTCAACCCCCATATGCAGCGCTCCGATCATAGCGAGCGCTTCTTCGGTCGTGTAATTCACTTTGGCCGGGTCGGCATCGTGCGCAATCACCGCAGTGATTTCGCCTTCTACCGCCGTGAATCCATTTTCAAATACGGGCATGATGATGGCCTGCCCGGAGCGCTTTTGCACAAGACGAGAGAAGACCGGCCCAGCAAAACGGTCAGTACCAAACCTGACCTCATTGTCACCCGTAATACGCCCAACCTTCCAACCTGACAGTTCATCGGCCCATAGCGAAATCGCTTTGTCTTGAATGTCGTAAGCCTCATCCAAACTCACTGGGAGTGGATCAGGGTATGTATCGAAACCAAGCGCGCGACGACGCGCATCTGTAAGACACTTTGCCCGTTTTTCGATTGCATCCAAATTTTGCTCAGCAGATTTAGTGTTCATGTGCGCCTCATTTAGCTTAAGTCCAGTGCAGACACAGATGGAAACCGGTATCATCGCTTGTTTTGTAACGAGCTAACAGACACTCGCCAAGGGTCAAATTCGAAGTATCAGCGTAGCAATTGCCACTTTTTGCCCGCGCTGTTCAGGCCGGCAACCCTCGAACTGCTTATGCGGAGCAAAAGATACATAGCGTCACACTCAATTGATACGATGGGTGTTTTTAGGCCATAACACGCAAAACGCAGACAGCAGGTCATCATTGTGAACGACGAATCTGACAAGAATCCCTCAGGCAAAGCCCACAGTTCTGAGGCTGACGAACGCGGCCGCGTCACGATCAACGACATTGCGCGTCTCGCCAACGTCTCGAAAAAGACCGTGTCGCGTGTGATCAACAAATCTCCCTCTGTGCGTGACCAAACCCGTACAAAGGTTGAGAAGGTCATTCGCGAAAACGATTTTACGCCAGACCCACAGGCCCGCGCCCTCGCTTTTCGCCGTTCATTCCTAATCTGCCTCGCCTATGACAATCCCAGTCCGCAATATATCGTCAACATGCAGCGAGGCATTTTGGATGTGCTGCAAGGGTCGGACTACCAACTCGTGCTTCATCCGATTGATCGGGCAGATTCGGAGAGCCTCAACAGGCTGCGCCGCTTCGTCGAGAGCCATCGGCCAACTGGCATTATCATGCCGCCATCCGTTTCCGAGGACAAGACGATTGCCGACATGCTGCAAGAGCTCGGCACCCATTACATTCGCATTGCCTCATTCGATATTGACGCCCCCCATCGCATGGTCCGTACTCATGATTCCGAAGGCGCTGCCCAAGCCGCTCGTCACCTCGCCGTGCTCGGACATCAGCGTATCGCCCACATTCACGGCCCAAAAAACTTCCGTTCAGCACATGAGCGTCTCTTCGGCTTCCGCCAAGGGTTGGCAGAGTTCGGACTTGAACTTTCCGACAGCATGACTGTCGAGGCAGGTTATACCTATGACTCAGGTGTACAGGCGGCTGATAAACTACTGGCACAGGCCGATCGACCGTCGGCTATTTTTGCGGGTAATGACGAAATGGCCATTGGCATTTACACCTCCGCCCGCAAGGCTGGCCTACGTGTGCCGGAAGACTTATCGATTGTCGGGTTCGACGACACGCCAATGGCCGCCAGAATCTGGCCCCTGCTCACCACGGTGCGCCTGCCCATCCGAGAGATGGGACGGGAGGCCGCCAAAAGCCTTCTTCACACGGTGACCGAGGGCGGAAAACGTGCCCCACATGCATTTACGCCGGAGATCGTAATTCGAAGCTCCACCGCAAAACCTGAGTGAATGAAGACCGGTTGCCCCCAGCCAGACAGGATGATATGACACCGGTTACCAGATATCGATGGCCCTCGTATCCCTCATCACCGGCAACCCCTACCACGGACGTCACACTATGCGTGCCCGATCATATTAGAAGAGGAAATCCTGATGAATTTTTCGCTGAAGCTGGAAAACAAACAGGTCGCAAAGAGTAGCGTTGTTCATATTAACCTCGCACCTGTCGCTCACGCGCAAGGCGTCACGCTACCGGTCGATAGCGGCTGGTTCACGAGATAGAGATCCGCAATGCCCGGACGTATTATTTGCTTTGGAGAACTCCTATTACGCCTCACGGCGCCCCGCTCAGAGCGCTTATTGCAATCGCCGCATCTTGATGTGTTCTATGGTGGGGCAGAAGCAAATCTCGCCGTCTCCCTCGCCCGTTTTGGCCATGACGCCAAAATGATAAGTGCTGTGCCGAACAACCCCCTCGGCAACGCCATCCTATCCGCCTTAAAAGCTCAAGGCGTCGACGTCTCCTGTGTTCAAACCGGTGATGGCCGTATGGGTACGTACTATTTTGAAAATGGTGCTGTTACCCGCCCTTCACGCATCGTATATGACCGGGCCGCGTCAACTTTCGCGCTCAGCGGGCCTGACGCCTTCGACTGGCCCACACTCACCAAAGATGCAGACTGGCTCCATCTTTCGGGCATCACGCCGGCGGTCGGCCCCGGCCCTGCCTATGCGGCACTTGCCGCTATAGCAGCCGCGCGTGAGGCTGGAACTAAAGTTTCCTTCGATGGAAACTATCGCGAAGCCCTTTGGAAATCATGGGGCGGCAATGGGCCAGTCATCCTTAAACAGATCTTAGCCGGGTCGGACATCGCCTTCATAAATGAACGTGATATTTCTCTCTTACTTGGTCGATCCATCAAAAATCGCACCGAAGCGATTGCCCTCGCCTTTGAGTATTTCCCGAATCTGCAAACCATCGCCACAACCTTGCGCGAACAAGACAGCGTGACCGACCAGAAATTGACCGGAGAAATCTTCACACGCACGGCGCATCACGTGTCCAAAACACACAATATGCCCCAAGTGACAGATCGCATCGGCGGGGGTGATGCCTTCGCCGCGGGCGTCCTACATGGGTTGATCGAAAACATGCCTCTTGCATCCCTCATCGAATTTGCAACGGCTGCTAGCGCACTCAAGCACTCAATCCTTGGCGATTGGAACTTAACCACCGTGGCAGAAGTCAACGATGCAATGACAAATAGCAGGCTAGACGTTCGCCGATAAAGCATGCCACCCAACTTGTGAGATACCATACTGAGATGACACGCCAAACCGCCAGAATAAGGGCTTCCTCACTTCTGCTCCCCAACGGCCTTTATGCACCCCGCCCGCACCGCAAACCTGAACGAGCGCTCTTCGCAAGAGCTCCATTCATTTATCGGAGAAGCAAACCATGAAACATCTTATCACCGCATCAATCGCCGCACTCATACTATCCGCCTGCGTATCAAAACAAGATGTCGCCATCACTGATGTTGAACCCGCATTCATGCCTGCTTCTATCATTGTCGCCATCGCAGCAGAGCACAGCGATTTCACTCCCGTCGAGGTCCAGAAGAGAGTACGTGGAGATCGCGTCCACTACGATGTCGAAGGCACACTGCCCGATAATACAGAAATCGCGTTTGACATTCTGATGGATGGCATAACCGCCCATATCGTCGAAACGAGGCGAGACCTCGACTGGGGCGATCTCCCCGAATCCATCCAAACTCTTGTCGATGCAGACGAAGGCATTCGCCCTGCCCGTATCATCGAAAGCGTGCAAACGGACGGTGCGGTCATCTATGAATTCTTCGCCCCAAATGCACCGGTCACCCCCGTCTTTGAGATCAAATCACATGAGGGCAAGCTTGAACACCTTATCGACCGGTGAGTGCATAAAAACGCTGGGTCGCCTTTCTTTCTGTTGCACACCCCAAATGAAGAGGCCCTTCCTGTTGAGAACACATTTCAGCTGGCAGTATCGGCTCACCAACTGGGCGCAACAAGTTCTTGACTGGGCCCACGTACGCCGCTTCTAAAGAAAATCAATTACGTTGCAGACTTTTAAGAGAAAAGATTTCCTCCCTATGACTGACACTTCTTCAGCCTCCAGTCGTCTCGCTCAGTGCGGTGTCGTCCCTGTGGTCACAATCGAAAAGGTCGCACACGCTGTTCCATTGGCTAACGCCCTGCTTGCAGGTGGTATCAACTCCATCGAGATAACTTTGCGAACGCCAAGCGCGATGGAGTGTATTGCCGAAATTGTCTCGGCCAACACAGGCATTAGTGTCGGCGTTGGAACAGTTACGAACACGGAGCAGATCGACACGATCGCAAAAATCGGGGCCGACTTCATCGTCACCCCCGCCACACCCGCAGCGCTCGTGCCGGCACTTAAAGAGTATGATGGGCTGGTCCTGCCCGGCACGGCAACACCAACCGAGGCCCTCTCACTTTATTCTCAAGGCTTCGAAATCGTGAAGTTCTTCCCCGCAGAAGCCGCGGGTGGCGTGCCAATGTTGAAGGCTCTGTCTGGCCCTCTGCCTGAAATCAAATTCATGCCGACCGGCGGCATCAACCCGCAAAACGTAAAAACCTATCTAGACCTGCCTAACGTCGTCGCGGCGGGTGGATCATGGATCACCCCGAAGGCCCATCTAGATTCAGAAAATTGGGATGCGATCACCGCTTTGGCGACAGGCGCCCGTCCCGATTGATACTAACCTTTGAGCAAAATCGTTGAACGGGTTTGACACCTCTAAAGTACATCGATTTTAGCACCACTCACCCATATTGGCATGATACTCATTGGTATATTCTAAGGCTTACCTGAATGGGTCAGGCCTCTGGCACCTATGTCTCACCGCTTGTCCCCAGCGCGAATGTGAGAATTTAGTGTTCAGAGGCCTTCGTCCCTTGTCGTAAAATCCGACACTCTCCGACCCACCCTGAGCCGTGTCTTCATGTATAGGCTCAAGTTCTCCACGCAGATATTCGTACGAGTTCCCATTTTTTACAGTAGGACTACCTATATTTCGTGCGTCAATGGTTCGATTTAGGGTTTCTCACTGCGCGATTACATCGTATTTTACTGCAAAAAGCACTCCCTGCGCGAAACTTTAGGCTGACCGTTATCTTGATAGTTGAACGAGACACATATTTAGACGAAATCCGCGCCAGAATTTCGCTCGCCCGCGCAGGCCGGGGCCAGATTGTTCTTGTATCTGGGGAGGCTGGAATCGGTAAAACCAGCATCCTGCACGCACTAATTGACACAGCAGACCCAAAAGAAACGTGGGCATGGGGCGGTTGTGACCCCCTTATTACCCCGCGACCACTCGGCCCACTTTACGACATGGCCAGCTCACTCGACCCCAAAACGCTCGAATTACTGAATGCCCTCGACGATCGCGCATCGCTTTACAGCCAGATCGTGTCAGTGTTGGAAAACAAGTCAGAATTGACCGTCCTTGTGTTTGAAGATGTGCACTGGGCCGACTACGCAACTTTGGACCTCATTCGTTTTCTGGCGCGCCGCATTACCTTCATGCGAGTTGCCATTCTCATCTCATTTCGAACCGACGCCATGGACGAGAATAACTACATTCGGCAGGTCGTCGGTGAATTGCCAGCGCCCAGCACCTATCGCGTCGATATCGGGCCACTTTCGCAAAAGGCTGTCGAAACGCTCGCACAGAAAGCAGGCGTTGAAACCAATGGGCTTTATCAGGCCACTGAAGGCAACCCGTTCTTTGTCACAGAGCTAATCGCGGCACGAAAGACATTAGGTAATGATCTACCCTCTTCTATTCGCGATGCCGTCTCCGCTCAACTCGCAAGGCTTCCAGAAAAAGCACGCGATCTGCTGGAACTCATCAGCGTATTTCCGAATGCCGTTCCAATCTCTCGCCTAGAAACAATAATAGATGATCAGGCCCTCGAATATATTGACCTTGCGCTTCAGCGCGGCCTGATCGAGCAAGATAAAGGCGGCGCGATACGGTTTCGGCATTCATTAGTCCGTCGCTCTACGCTGGAACGGTTGCCCGCAACCCGTCGCCGTGACCTTCATCGTCGAGTATTTGAAAATCTTATTTCCAATTCCAATGGCTTTTCAATCGACCAAATTGTTCACCATGCCGCGGGCGCACTGGATGGCGCCGCAGTGCTGAAATTCGCTCCCGAAGCGGCTCGACAAGCCTCCCGCGCTGGCGCTCACCATGAGGCTGCCGCCCAATTCGCCATCGCCTTGCGGTTCGTCGACGATGCGGACCCGGAACAAGCCGCCACCCTCTACGAGTCTTGGGCATATGAGGCCAGCCTCGCCGCTCGTATTGATGACGAAGTACTCGACGCACGTCGCACCGCGATCACGCTGTGGAAAATGTTGGAGCGCCCAGAAAAAGTCAGCGAGAACTTACGCGGGCTCTCTCGCCTCCATTGGTATCGTGGAGAATCTATCGAAGCGACAAAATTTGCCGATCAAGCCATCAAAGTATCCGAGGGAACACCTCCGTCCTCAGAACATGCTATGGCGTATTCACTTAGATCCCAACTTTTGATGTTAAATGACCAGATGGACGAGGCGGTTACGTTCGGCAAGCAAGCTCTTGCACTGGAAGCGGCTTTCCCAGACCCGGAGGTACGCATGCATGCGCTCAACAATGTCGGTTCCGCCCTCGCCTTCCGCGATGATCCCGCTGGCGTCACTATGCTTGAAGAAAGTTTGTCTCTCGCAATCTCTCTCAATCATCAAGAACACGCAGCACGCGCCTACAATAACCTCGCCGAGTATGCAGTTGAATTTCGACGATTCGACTTAGCTGAACGTACGCTGAGTGACGGGCTCGCTTACGACACCGAGCGTGATCTGGATTCGTGGACTTACTATTTATCGGGCCGCTTGGCCCAACTCAGGTTAGATCAAGGCCGCCTGCGTGATGCAGAAACCATCTCTCAGGGCGTCATGAATCAGGAACGCCTGACCTTACTGATGAAACTCCCCGCCGCGCTCGTTTTATCCCGCACACGGTTACGACTTGGCCATGATGACGCGCTGACTATCCTGCAAAATGCCCTCAACGACGCGCTCGCTACTGATGAATTGCAACACATCGTTCCTGCCCGTTTATCAATGCTCGAAGCATCATGGTTGCTGAACAAACCCAACCTCGCCGCAGAGCACCTCCAAGCCCTATGGAATTTGTCAGAAGCAGACCGACATCCGTGGAATATAGGCGCGTTGGCCGTGTGGTGCCGCCGCCTTGAGCAAGATTCAAAATTCGATACCTCATCATCCCTTCCAGAACCTCACCGTTTGGAGTTGGATGGAGACTTCGACAGCGCGGGAAAAGCATGGCAAGCCTTGGGCCTGCCCTATGAAGCCGCACTCGCTTTTTCACAGGAGAAAACGCCGGTAGCTCTCGCCAAATCATTGGACATCTTACAGGGAATGGAAGCCAATCTCGCTGCATCAAAAATACGAAAACTGGCCAAAAAAATGGGCTTCGAAGATGCCCTGCCCAAAACAAAACGCGGCCCCTATAAAGAAGCCCGCGATCACCCTCTGGGCTTAACGCTCAAAGAGCAAAAGGTCTTGAGCCTTCTCATGAAAGGCCTCACAAATCGTGAGATGGCTGAAGCCATGTCTCGCTCTCAGCGCACCGTTGAGCACCATGTTTCATCTATATTGAAGAAACTCAACGCCACCAGTCGCATGGCAGTCATACTGCGTGTTCAGAATGAACCATGGCTAGTAGAACAATCCTAAGGACCGAACTGAATGAGCGCAGCCTCAGTTTCTATAATTTCATTTAACTGATCCACTGCAACGCACGCCGCAGCAACCAAATTGCGCGCTGGTGTAAATATTCGCCTACAGACATCGTTGTTTTCCCAGCACAGGCCCGCACATAGGTCCCCTCTTGAATGATCGCCAACTTGTAACACGCAAGAACGCCATACCATTCAATCGCAGACACATCTCGAGAAGAGCTGGCGCCATAGCGTGCAACCAACTCCCCCGCCTTTGGAAAGCCATCCCATGGCGTTGCCCCAACCGAACCAGTTCCAAAATCTTCCGCACTATCCGGCCAAGTTGCTAACAACCAGCCAAGGTCTAACAACGGGTCACCAATGGCCGTCCGTTCCCAGCCGATGATGGCCGCGAGACGCGGAGCCTCCATCGCAAACATTACATTTCCCAAATGATAGTCACCATGAATCAAACCCGGCTGGTAACCGATTGGCCGATTTGCCTCTAACCACTGACCGATGCGCTCAACGCCATCAAGGTCGGCCAAACCGTCCCATTCAGGCACGTCCCCATAGCTGGCAAGTCGCGCTTTGCACCTTGAGACCTCGCGCACCAAATAATTTCCGTCCTGGCCCAAATCCGATAGCCCCAGCGCTATATAGTCGAGCCGCCCAAGCGCAGTTAATCCGTCAACAAGCGATAAGCCCATCTGGTGTCTCATTTCAGGCGAGGAAGCAAAACGGTCGGGCATGCCATACGCCGCACAAAATCCCTTGACCGGCTCCATTAAATAAAAGGCTGCGCCCAAAACGTTTTCATCAGAACACGCAGCGATCAGCTTTGGGTGCGGCACCTGCGTACCCGCAAGGGCCATCAATATTCTCGCTTCACGACGCATCGTTTCATTGGAGTTCCGCTGCAATACGGCCGGAGGACGACGTAATATATATTCACGCCCTGCCCGTTGGAACGACAGCAAAATGTTCTGCGTGCCGCCGACCACGCGCTCAACACTTTGTAGCTCGCCAAAGCCTAGCTTCCGCTGGTCCATCCACGCCTCAAGTGCTTGAAGATCGACGCCCGTTTCCACACATTCTCCAAGAGTTAAATCAATTGGGGAATACGAGTGGCGACAAAAATTTCCCTCGCAAGCCTTTACGTATGGTCCACCTAGACGAAAAAAATCCGCGTTAACCCCACAGAAGCGCTCAAACATTCCGCTATGAAACTATTTACCGAGCGCGGCATGGATGGGGCGAATGTCCACAAAACGGCCCCTAGAACCGGGGATTCCAACGCTGTATCACTCTTTTGCGCGCTGTCTTGTCTCATCTCACGGCATCATACTGCATAGTCTTGGCCAAATGTGCTTGAGCACGTTGCCCGGACGTTACAAATTGCCATCGAGGCGCCCTGACACAAACTAGCGCCGCGCCACGTTGCCGCTATACTAAGGCAACAAAAAAATCGGCTACGCGATAGGGCTTATGAACAAGAATGAACCGCATCGAACACATCATAGCAAATCATCGTAATCGCGAAGGGCCTCTCCTGCCCATTCTGCACGACATTCAAGCTGAATTTTCATACATAAGCGAAGACGCAATGCGTGCGGTCGCAACGGGTCTCAACATCACTCGTGCTGAAGTCTTCGGTGTTGTCTCATTCTATCACGACTTTCGCCAATCGCCGGCCACCACTCCAATTTTAAAGATCTGCCGTGCAGAGGCGTGTCAGGCGCGCGGCATTGAAGCGTTAGTCGCAGACGCCGAGGCCGCCAGCGAAGGCGCTGTGACACTGGAAGCCACCTATTGCCTCGGCCTCTGCTCGGTCGGCCCCGCCGCAATGACACCTGATGGCAAAGTTCATGCGCGGCTAGATGGGCCAGCGCTCAAACGCCTGATTGGAGAGACGCGATGAAAGTGCGCATATCCGACGACGCCGTCGCGCTCGCCTGCGGCGCAGATGCTGTCGCTGCGGCATTCTCCGAAGCCGGGGTCCAAGCTGAGCGCGTCTCCTCATGGGGCATGCACTGGCTCGAACCGCTCGTCGAGATCGATGGCATTGGCTATGGCCCAGTCACCCCCGGCGATGTAGACGCCATCCTCTCTGGCAACGCTGATCACATTCTTATCGGGAAAATCGAAGACCACCCCTTCATCGCCAAACAAGACCGCCTCACCTTTGCCAGAGCGGGCAAAACTCGCCCCCTTTCTCTAGATGATTATAAAGAACATGGGGGCTGGGAGGGATTAGCAGCAGCCAAAACACTCCCCGCAGAGACGATTCTCGCCACCCTTACTGGTTCTGGCCTGCGCGGTCGAGGCGGCGCAGGTTTCCCTACAGGGATCAAATGGAAGACGGTAGCGGAGACGAACGCTGATACGAAATACATTGTCTGCAACGCCGATGAGGGCGATAGTGGAACGTTCGCCGACCGGGCCATTATGGAAGGCGACCCCTTCCTCCTCCTCGAAGGCATGGCCATAGCGGGTCTGGCAGTCGGCGCAACCAAAGGCTATATCTATGTCCGATCTGAGTATCCTCATGCCATTGCCAAACTAAACGCAGCCCTTAAACTCTGTACAGATATCATCGCGCCATTCCAAGTCGAAGTACGCGTTGGCGCAGGCTCCTATGTATGCGGAGAGGAAACCTCCCTCCTAAATAGCCTCGAAGGCAAACGCGGCGAGGTCCGCGCCAAGCCGCCCCTACCAGCACATGAGGGGCTTTTCGGCAAACCCACCGTCGTCAACAATGTGCTCACCCTCTGCGCTGTCCCCTACATTCTCGCCAAGGGAGCCAAAGCCTATGAGCACTATGGACAGGGACGCTCTCGTGGCACCATGCCCGTCCAACTCGCCGGAAACATCAAACATGGCGGCCTGTTCGAAACCGCTTTCGGCATCACGCTCGGTGAACTCGTCGAGGCAATCGGCGGCGGCTCTAAGTCCGGTAATCCCATCCGTGCTGTACAGGTCGGCGGGCCGCTCGGGGCCTATTTCCCGCCCGCGCTGTTCGATACCCCTTTTGAATATGAAGCCTTCACCGAAGCAGGCGGCTTGATCGGGCATGGCGGCATTGTCGTGTTCGATGATACGGTCGATATGGCCGCGCAGGCCCGCTTCGCCTTTGATTTCTGCGCCATTGAAAGCTGCGGAAAATGCACCCCCTGCCGCATCGGGTCTGTCCGTGGACGCGAAGTGCTGGATGAGATTATTTCAGGCACGAACATCGAACCGAATTTGGCCCTGATCGAAGACCTGTGTGAAACACTCGAATTCGGCTCTCTTTGCGCGATGGGCGGCTTCACCCCCTACCCGGTTCGTTCTGCCATCAAATTTTTCCCCGAAGACTTTGGCCGGAAACCCGTCAGAAAACGCACAACTTTGATAGAGGCCAGATCATGAGGTTCCAGCGCGAAAAAGATCTCGGCACACCTGCCTCGAAATCCACGAAACAGGTCAGCCTAACAATCGACGGACAAAAGATAACCGTACCCGAAGGCACAAGTATCATGCGCGCGGCGGCAGACGCCGGGAACAATATCCCCAAACTCTGCGCCACCGATATGCTCGACAGTTTCGGATCCTGCCGCCTTTGCCTCGTCGAAATCGACGGGCGGCGCGGCACACCCGCCTCCTGCACCACGCCCGTCACTGAAGGCATGACCGTAAGCACACAGACAGACCGTTTGAAAAAACTCCGGCGTGGGGTGATGGAACTTTATATTTCCGATCACCCGCTCGATTGCCTGACCTGCGCCGCCAATGGCGACTGCGAGCTGCAAGATCAAGCCGGAGCAGTTGGCCTGCGCGATGTACGCTACAGCGCAAAAGGGGAAAATCACCTTAATGAGGGCAAAGACACGTCCAATCCCTATTTCGATTTCGACGCCTCGAAATGTATCGCCTGTTCACGCTGCGTGCGCGCTTGTGACGAAGTACAGGGAACGCTGGCTCTGACGATGGAAGATCGGGGATTTAACTCCAAAATCTCAGCGGGTCTCAAGTCCGACGACTTCTTCAGCTCCGAATGCGTCTCGTGCGGGGCCTGCGTTCAGGCTTGCCCAACCGCCACGCTCACTGAAAAATCCGTCATAGAAATTGGCACGCCAGACCGCGCCATTGTCACCACTTGCGCCTATTGCGGCGTCGGCTGCACCTTTCGCGCCGAAATGCGCGGCGATGAACTCGTCCGGATGGTTCCGCACAAACAGGGCAAGGCCAACAGTGGCCACTCCTGCGTCAAAGGCCGATTTGCATGGGGTTATGCCAATCACGCTGAACGCATCACCAAACCCATGATCCGTGAACGCATTGAAGATCCATGGCGCGAAGTCAGTTGGGACGATGCCCTCGCCTTCACGGCCCAACGTTTTAAAAACATTCAGGCAACACATGGTCGCGGTGCTTTGGGCGGCATTACATCCAGCCGATGCTCAAACGAAGAAACCTTCCTCGTTCAAAAATTGGTGCGCGCCGGGTTCGGCAACAACAACGTCGATACTTGCGCGCGCGTGTGCCACTCCCCCACTGGCTACGGCCTATCTACTACTTTCGGCACCTCCGCAGGGACGCAAGATTTTGAAAGCGTTGAACATAGCGATGTTATTCTCCTCATAGGGTCCAATCCCACAGATGCCCATCCCGTCTTCGCCAGCCGCATGAAACAACGTGTAAGAGACGGCGCAAAGGTCATTGTGGTTGACCCCCGCCGGATCGATATGGTTTGCTCGCCCCATATCAACGCGTCATACCATTTGCCGTTGCGCCCCGGCACCAACGTCGCCCTACTTTCAGCAATTGCTCATGTCATTGTGACCGAGAGCCTCGCCGATGAAGCTTTCATTCGCCAGCGTTGCGATTGGGATGAATACGCACATTGGGCTGAGTTTGCCAGCGATCCATCTCGCTCCCCGGAAGCGACGGAGCCACTCACAAAAGTCCCCGCCGCGGACGTACGAGAAGCCGCCCGTCTATTCGCCACTGGCGGCAATGGTGCCATCTATTATGGCTTAGGCGTCACAGAACACTCCCAAGGCTCGTCCACCGTCATGGCAATTGCAAATCTGGCAATGGTCACGGGCAATATTGGACGCCCCGGCGTGGGCGTAAACCCGATGCGCGGACAGAACAATGTGCAAGGCGCGTGCGATATGGGTAGTTTCCCACATGAGTTGCCGGGATATCGTCATATCTCTGGCGATGCTGTGCGCGAGCAGTTTGAAGCCGCTTGGGGCGTTACTCTTGATTCCGCCCCCGGCTTACGCATCAACAATATGCTAGACGCGGCCGTCGACGGCACGTTTAAAGGCATATATATTCAGGGTGAGGATATTCTACAATCAGACCCAGATACACGCCATGTTGCGGCAGGCCTCAAAGCAATGGAATGCGTTGTTGTGCACGACATTTTCCTCAACGAAACGGCAAACTATGCACATGTATTCCTACCCGGCTCAACTTTCCTCGAGAAGAACGGCACGTTCACCAATGCAGAACGCCGGATACAACCTGTCCGCAAAGTGATGGCCCCCTTAAACGGCATGGAAGACTGGCAAGTCACACAAGCCCTCGCCAATGCGCTTGGCCTCGATTGGACCTACACACACCCGTCTGAAATCATGGACGAAATCGCCCGCCTCACCCCCACCTTTGCCGGCGTCACCTACGAACGTCTCGATGCAGAAGGCTCACTCCAATGGCCAGTAAATGCAAACGCCCCCAACGGCACGCCTGTCATGCACGTTGATGGCTTTGTGCGCGGCAAGGGTAAGTTCGTGGTGACAGATTACATCCCGACAGACGAAAAGACAGGCCCGCGGTTCCCCCTCCTTCTCACCACAGGACGCATCCTCAGCCAATACAATGTTGGTGCACAAACAAGACGCACGGCCAACAGTGAATGGCACGCCGAGGATGAATTGGAAATGCACCCCGTTGACGCCAATGATCGTGGCCTTCAGAACGGTGATTGGACAAAACTCTCCAGTCGATCTGGGGAGACCACACTCCGCCTCAAAATCACAGATCGGGTCGCCCCGGGCATCGTTTACACAACCTTTCACCACCCCGAAACACAGGCCAATGTTGTCACAACAGATTTTTCAGATTGGGCCACAAATTGCCCCGAATACAAGGTTACCGCTGTTCAAGTCACCGCCTCAAACGGACCCACAAATTGGCAAGAAGACTATGAAGCCCTTGGCGAGCGCGCCCGCCGAATAGGTGAAACGGAACCAAGCTGATGAAAGCGCTCGATAAATATATCCGCATGGCGAACCAGATCGCTGCCAACCTAACAGCTCAGGCGCCAGATAACGCCCATCTGGCGACTGCCGCCCACATCGAAAAATTCTGGGACCCGCGTATGCGCGCCACACTTGACGAACATGTCGCTGCCGGTGGCGAAGGCCTCTCAAGCATCGCCCTCAAAGCATTGCAAACCCTTGCCTTGGCGGATGACACACCTTGAAGGGATCAGAAAACGTCTCCGTAGAAATGATTTCACGCGAAAATCGTGAACTCTCACGACGCGATATCCCGGTCGAGGCCGCAATCGCGATCGAATATAACGGTATAGGGTATGCCGTTATGATGGCCACGCCGATTGACCTGCATGATTTCGCAATTGGGTTTTCACTCTCTGAGCGGATAGTCGATAATGCAGCCGAAATTCGTGAGGTTATCTCCACCCAAACAGACAACGGGTGGATTCTCCGTGTGCTTCTGCCATCCCATAAAATGGACACGATAGTCCAACGTGTCAGAACGCGTGTCTCAGAGAGTAGCTGCGGTCTCTGCGGGTTGGAAAATTTGGACCAGATAAACCGTCCCCTTCCCCCCATCACTTCCACGCTCCACGTTCCGTCATCAGCTTACTTCAACGCCCTAAAGGAGCTACCTGAACATCAGCCGCTCAATGCCCAAACTGGCGGCGTCCACGCCGCAGCGTTTTGTTCGCCTGATGGAAAGATAAAATTGGCGCGTGAAGATGTCGGCCGGCACAACGCACTCGACAAGCTCATCGGCGCCATGACGCGCGCAAATCTGCAAGCGGAAACAGGGTTTATGCTACTCTCCTCACGCTGCAGCTTTGAACTCGTGGAGAAAACCGCAATTTCTGGATGCTCCGTCCTCGTCACCATTTCCACAGCGACTTCATTGGCCGTAACGCGAGCACAATCGATTGGCCTCACTCTAATCGGATTAGCCCGCGCTGATACAATGTTGGATTTCAGCCGTAAGTAATTCGGCAAAAAATCACACGAAAACGACACAGCCTCCCAAAATAATTTGATTATTTCAACGCACTAAATAGAACTCCCCGTCTATTATAGTTGGTATTCTGGATTCTGTTTATCGGCACTTCAACGACGACCCTCATAGTAATTCCGGTCAATCGGCATGAAACTTGCTGCTTTTCAACCAGAGCACGTCCCGCAACTGAGGGACAAAAACTAGATAAGGGTCAGTATACATCTTGAGTGTCGCAAATACTGAGAACTCCTCAGAAAAATCTGCGCCGGACGTCTTCGTCATCGGCGCGATGCGCGTTGGTACAACTCTTTTCTATAATCTCATGCGCACACAGGATGGTATCAGTGTCGCACGCATGAAAGAAACGGATGCCTATTTAAACGATAAGCGCGCCGCCGAAGCAGACTCACTCAACAAAAAACAGTATGCCGACCCACAATCTATTTGGATCGACATTTCGCCAAACTATACAAAGCGGCATGCCTTTCCAGGCGTTGCAAAACGCATCCACGCTGCAAATCCCGACGCACGGTTTATCTACTTAGTGAGAGACCCCATAAAACGCGCGGAATCACATTTCCAGCACATTACCCTTGAATCAACAAAACCTGACGATCAATCCCTAGGCGAAGAAGCGCTGGACGATGTGGTCAATACCAGTCGATATCACTGGCAAATGAAGCCCTATTTAGATCTGTTCCCGATCGACCGCTTTTTATTCATAGACTTTGAAGACTTCGTCAAAGAACCAACCGCTTACACCGATATCATCGGTACACATATCGAAGCCCCTGAAACGTTTTCGCTCCCTGAAACGCTCGATAAACCAAGCAACACAATTGATCAGATTGGCCGATTGCCTTCCTGGTGGGCACCGCTCCGCAGGTCTTCTCTTGGCACAAAAATTCGTCAACGCCTGCCTCGTAATGCGATGAACATCATCAAGAAAGTCGTAAAATCCAAAACCGATATTGAAACCTTACCAACACTCTCGCAAGACATTAAAGACAGACTGGTTGAAGAAGGCCGCAAGGAAATCCCAAAGTTTCAGAAACTTACGGGTTTAGACTTGTCCAATTGGCATATTCATTCCGTTAGCACGTAACATAGCCCAATCAGTTACGGCGCGCTGTTTGTCTCACTGAACTGTACCGCCTCATAAATTCTCGCTCCTCACGGAACGGATCGCTCACCTGCTCGGCAGGCACATCAAAGTGCATAACGTTGCGCGTGTTCAATCCGTAAGGTGACCATCTCGGAATCATTTTGTGATTAGGGTCACCAGTTCTCGCAAAAGCTAACCAAGCCTCAGACATGGCTTCAGCCATATACCGGGTTTCTTCCGATTCAGGGCCGGTCAAATGCAATGCCCGATCAACATTGTCAAACATAAACGGCAAGTCCAATGTATGCTGACTATACCGCCGGCCACCCTCCGCTGGCGACTTCCACGTCACACTGTACATCCACGTCGGGTTATCACCGCCATTCATCTCCGCCCGAGCTTCCGCCATAACAGTCGCGTTTTGAACATAAGACCGCCATGACGTCATGAGAAAATACAACTCCGTTGAATTGGCCGATGGATTACTCTTCTTGAAGACAGACACCAAGTTGCTCACGTCCTCAGGCGGAAAGAACCGCGCGATGCGTGTCAGCATCTCTGTTTCTGTCATATCATAAATCGCCTCTTCACGACCGAGTTGATTGGACAGCTCCGTACGCGTTGTACCCAACATCATCGGAACCCGAGCGGTCAGTTTTGGCGCATTGGGTATAAAAGGATGCTCAGTAAAACTTATTCCATCTATGTTCGGCTCAAACCGATAGCCGAGTTTGCCGATAACTTTCCGCTGTGTTGCCGTCAAAACGGCCTCAGGCACTTCTAATAATTTCAATGGGTCATTGGGAGAAATCTCCAGCGCCGACAACAATTCCCCGGTCAGTGCCGCAGACTGCTCACGCGTTTGAATTTTGTTATGTGACCCAGACTGA
>JBOEGK010000036.1:0-2424 GCA_050633385.1 Hyphomonas sp. | reverse complement strand
CGGAGGGCATCAGGGGATAGACAGCTAAAGCCTCTCGATAGGCTTCCAGCGCTTCATCCTGTGCGTCCATGGACTCGAACAGCATGCCGAGACCCGCCCATGCGCCGAAATGGCGGGGCTCATGTTTGAGCGCTTCATTCAGGTCTCGCAGGGCCTCGGGATAGTTCTCTTCGGTCAGGAAGATGCTGGCGCGGCGGTTCCAGGCTTCGGCATAATCTGGCTGGATCAGGATGACCCGGTCGAGCAGGGCGCGGGCCGTATCATTGTCCCCAGCCGCTTGGGCCGCAGTGGCGCGCTCCATTGCAATATCGACCGTGGCCGAGCCGGACTCCATCCAAGAGGCCCAAATGTCCATCGCGCGGTCATTGGCCTCGCTCTCGCTCGGCGCATTCTTCAGCTTGTCGAACATCTCATCCGACGGCAGCGCCGCGGCGGAGAGGGGAAGGAAAGCTATTAGGAGTAGAATGATGAATCTCATCCTGCTACATAAGATCTAAACCCGAGCGACGGCAAGCGAGCGGGACATCCCTGATAATAGATTTAAAGACGCGGAGCCTTAATGATGGTGGCTGAAACGATTGATCGACTGGTTGAACTACACGGTGAGGCGGGCGTTTGCCCCACACGGGAGGAATGGCGCGCGATCTTTGAGGTCAGCAGCGACGGCCCGATCCAGATCCTCAATCTTTTGAAGTTCGAGCCGCAGGTCACCACGCTTGATGGACAGATTACAGGGCAAGAGGCTTACGGGCTTTACTCCCAAGGCGTTGGCCCCGCTTTCATGGGAGTCGGCGCGAAGCGCCTACATGCCGCGCAGGTGGGAATGGCGTTCGGTTTGGGCGCAACGCGAGACTGGGACTTTATGATCATGACGCAATACCCGTCCGCGAAGGCGCTCGCCGAGATGTGGCTGGATGATCGCTTCATCGCGGCACATAAGGCGCGCGAAGATGGCGTCGCTGCCTCCGAAGTGCTGGTTATGGCGGCGCGATAAGTCATTGCGGTAAGGGAGGGGCGTGTGATCATCCCTCGTTCCCGAAAATACCTGTGCAGGCAGGTATCCATCTCCGAACGTTGCCTCATGCGCCGGAGGAAGGTGGCTGGAGCTGGATCCCAGCCTGCGCTGGGATGAGCGGGGAGGGGCAGGTTTTCGTCAGTCGTCGTCATCCCGGAAATGCCGAAGGCCTTGTCCGGGACCCAGTTTTCAGAGATCGCCTTACCATTTCTGGGTCCCGGATCGCTACGCGTCCGGGATGACGGGGTATAGAGATTTTGAAGTGAATTTCTGAGCGCTATCTCCTCCGAAGATGCCTTCGCAGGCAGGTATCCATTTGCTGAACTAGACTCATCTGGCTCAACCTATGCTATAAAGATTTCGTGAGGCTCATGCGGACATCTCGGGCGCTAGCGGGTCATGATTAGGGAGACATAGCGCGTGTTGAAAAAGACGATACTAGGGTTGCTAATATGGGTGCTCGCCTTTTTTTTCCTGGTGACTGATACTCAGTATGGACCAACAGATCCAGGTGGATGTGATGGTCGAAGAATCTGTATTGTGAAGAATTCTTTTTGCGACGAATCCGGTTGTGGATTCGATCGATTCAATTACGAGCGGATAAAATACGAGGTTTTACCTAGCAAACACGTCACCGTGGAATATTTTGTAATGTGTGCTTTTTTGGCTTTACTTTTCGTATTCGCAGTTCTGGCTATTATGGATATCGGTTCAGTGTCGGCAGCGAAGCGCAATTCGGAACTCGATGACGCTTCAAAAACCGTGGATGAGTTCGACTGACGCCTAAAGCAAACCCTGCTCAATCAGTGCGGCTTCCAGCCCGCTCGCGCCTTTGAAGTGGTGGGTTTGGAGGCCGAGGGCGCTGGCGGCGATGATGTTGGGTTCGGAATCGTCGATGAAGAACACGTCTGACGGGTCGGGCTGGCCGAGCTTGTCGAGCGTGTGGAGGTAGATGTCGTCATTCGGCTTCACCATGCCGATATCGCCGGAGACGACGATGTGTTTGAACACATTCATCACGGGGAAATGCTCAAACATCAGCGGGACGGTCTCGCTCGGCATGTTGGTGAGGGCGTAGAGCGGTGTGCCGCGCGCCTGAAGGCGCTCAATCAGCTCGACCGTGCCGTCGATATAGCCGTCGAACATATCCATCCAGCGGCCCCACCAGGCGCTGATCTCGGTTTCATAGTGCGGGAATTTTGCGATGAGGGGCTTTGCATTGTCGGCAAAACTTACACCTGCATCATGGCGCGTGTGCCACTGCATTGTGCACACGTCTGCAAGGAACGCGTCGCGCTCCTGCGGGTCATCAAATATCTGGCTGTAGAGCCGCGTAGGTTCCCAATCGAGAATAACGCGGCCTATATCAAACAGAACAATTTCAGCTGCCATTTTGGTGCCTCAATGTC
>JBOEGK010000035.1:0-43100 GCA_050633385.1 Hyphomonas sp. | reverse complement strand
TTACCCAATTGCCAAGGGCGGCGGAGCCTGATTTATCGGGCGTATGACTGAGACCCATATCTACAAATTGTTGACCGACGCTGAGCTTGAGGCGGCAACGGCGTCTGGCGTGACGGATGTGCCGGTGGATCGCGAGGATGGTTATGTCCATTTTTCGACCAAGGGGCAGGTGCAGGAGACAGCCGACAAATACTTCAAAGGCCGAGGTGTGGTGCATTTGGTGAGGTTCGCGATAGCGGACCTGCCGGAACTGAAATGGGAAGAAAGCCGGGGCGGGCAGTTGTTTCCGCATCTTTACGCACCGCTCGAACTGAAGCTGGCCGATGTGACGTGGCGGTTAACCGCCCGGCCTGATGGCATTTTGATCATGCCGGAGGATTTTTGATGAGCATTACGGATATCGGCGTCGCGGCGGTTAAACTGCTTAATCCGGAACGAGCGCATGGCGTGACGATAAAGCTGCTCAAGCGCGGATTGGGCGTGCCGGGCAAAATTTTACCTGTTGAAACGGGTCTTGGCGTTACCCTGCTGAAATCTGGATTGAAGCTGCGCTCACCTATTGGATTGGCGGCGGGGTTCGATAAGAATTGTGATGTGCCGGATGCCATGGCCAAGTATGGCTTTGGGTTTGTCGAGTGCGGAACGGTGACGCCGCAGCCACAAGTGGGCAATCCGAAACCGCGCCTGTTTCGCCTGACGCGAGATGGCGCGGTCATCAACCGGATGGGGTTTAACAATGAGGGGTTGGGGCCGTTTGTTGAGGGGCTGAAGGCTTATCGCGGCGCGGTGCCGATTGGCGCGAATGTGGGCGCGAACAAGACGACCACTGATCAGAAGGTTGATTATGTGGCGGGCATTTCGGCAGTGGCGCCATATTGCGACTATATCACGATCAACATTTCATCGCCCAATACGCCCGGCCTTCGCGGGTTGCAAAATAAGGCGGCGCTGGATGAATTGCTCGTGGCGTGCGGGGATACAGAACGGGCAGGGCGGCCTGTGTTCTTGAAAGTGGCACCTGATCTGGATGACGAGGCGATCAAGGATATCTGTGGTGTTGTACGCGGGGCAGGAAAATGGCTCAGTGGGCTGATTATTTCCAACACGACAATTGCGCGGCCCGAGTCGCTGATCTCTAAGCATAAGGGCGAGACGGGCGGCCTGTCCGGCGCGCCGCTGATGGCGCCGTCGACTGAAGTGCTGAAGAAGTTTGCGCGCGAGCTGAAGGGTGAGTTTGATCTGATCGGCGCAGGTGGTGTGGCGAGCGGGGCGGATGCTTATGCCAAGATCAAAGCAGGCGCGAATGCGGTTCAGCTATACTCGGCGTTGGTCTATCACGGGCCGGGCTTGGTGCAGGTGATACTGAAAGATCTGGCGGCGTGCATGGCGCAGGATGGGGTCAGCTCGCTGGCTGAGGCTGTCGGGAAAGATCTCTGAAGACGCGCGGCACATAAAGGCCAAGGCCAATCGCACGCAGGACATACCAGACGAGGAAGGCCAGCCACACGCCGGTATTGCCGAGCCAGGGGCGGAGCCACATATCCAGCGGGATATAGAGCAGCAGGATGCCCACGCCAGCATTGCGCAGCGCTTTACCCTGGGTGGTACCCATGAACATGCCATCAAGCTGGAAGGCCGGCGCGGCGATAAAGGGCACAAGCGCGCAATAGGGCAGGTAGGCGAGGGCGGCATGGCGGGCTTCTTCATCTGAGATGAAGCCGCTGAGCACTAATGGCCCGGCGAAGAAATAGATCAGTGAGATGATGATTGACATACCGAAGGCAAACTCGCTGGTCAGCCGCATGGCGCGTTTGAGGCGTTTAGGATCGCGCGCGCCATAGGCCTCGCCAGCTTCTTTTTCCGCGACAAAGGCAAAACCATCAAGCACAAAGGCGGCCACGGTGATGAACTGCATCAGCACTTCATTGCCCGCTGTGATTGCGGTGGAGATAAGCGTGCCGGAACGCACGAACCACGCGAACGCGGCCATGAGCGCGAACGTGCGGATCATGATGTCTCGATTGGCGCTGAACAGAGCGGTGAGGCGGGCGCGATCCCATAGACGAGCCGGGGCGCGCATATGGCGGGCGACGAGGGCAAGGCCGACGAGGCAGGCCGTCCACTCGGCAATCGCTGTGCCCCAACCTATGCCAACCGGGCCCCAGCCAAGTTGAGCGACGAAATACCAGTCGAGCGCCACGTTGACGCCATTCAGCAAGACTTGCAGTGCGAAGAGTTGACCCGTGCGCCCTGTGCCGAGCATCCAGCCCGTGATGGCGAGCGTCATCAATTGGCCGGGCGCGCCCCAGACGCGGGCATTGAAATAGCCGCCCGCAAGTTGTTCGACCTGTTCCGTGCCTGCAAAGATCGCAAAGCTGCCCATGCGCAGGAGGGGAGAGAGGGCGACGATAGCTATGCCGAGCGCAAGGCATAGCACGAGCGAACGCACCAGCACAGCGCGCACCTCTGCGGCTTCTCCGCGGCCTTTGGCTTGCGCGGTGAGGCCCGTCGTCGACATGCGCAAGAAGCCAAAGCCCCAATAGATGAAGCCATAAGCAATCGCGCCAATCGCGACGGCGGCAAGGTCTGTCTTGTCACCATAGCGCCCCATCACCAGCGTATCGACCACGCCCGTTGTGGCCGTGGCCGCCTGCGCCCCGATAATGGGCAAGGCAAGGGAGAGAACTTTGGTGCGCGTGAGCATCCGCGCGGTGTATCGTGTTTTGGGGATGGTGGGAAATGGTACGGGGGGCTACACAGCGTTGGCGTTTCCGGGATGACGGGGCTGGGGATGAGCCAACGCTGCTCTCCGATGATCCCAGCGGAGGCTGGGATCCAGCTTCTGTTGTTTCGTGTGGTTCAACAGAAGCTGTCCCGAGATGGATACCTGCCTGCGCAGGTATCCTCGGAGTGTGTTGGGGTTAGCCTCTAGCGGCGTTTCATGACCATTTCGAAGATGTCGTCCATGGCGTTGCCGTCGCCATCAGCGTCGAGCAGGCCGCCGAGCATGCCGAGGGCACCGGATTTGGGTTGTTGACGCTTTGCGCCGCCACCCAACATGCCGCCGAGGACGTTTCCGAGCATTCCGCCCATACCGCCGCTGGCTTGCGCTTGGGTGGGTTGTGGCTGGCCGCCGCCAAGAATGCCGCCGAGCGCGTCCATGATGTTGGGTTGCTTTGTTTGTTTCGACAGGCTGCCCATCGCCATCGAGGCAACGACAGGCAAGAGCATTTTCAGAATGCCTGAATCCAGACCTGTCTTTTTCGAAGCTGCTTGCGCAACGGCGCGACTGGTATCTTTGCTGCCGAGGAGGTGGCCGAGAATGGCGTTGCCGTCAGCGATGGTTTCGGGGCGACCGAGTGTTTCAGGCTGGTCGAGATATTGCTCGTGATGCCCGCCTTGAAGTGCGCCGAGGAGGTCTTGCAAGCCGCCGGGTTGGTTTGCATTGCGCTGCAATCCGCCAGCGATGGCAGGCAGAAGGGCCTTGATGGCAAGTTGCGTTTGGTCGGGCTGGAGACCTGTTTGCTGACTGATTTGCTGAACCGCACCACCATTGCTGGCCTGTGTGAGCATGTCGAATAGATTGATACCTGGCATAAGAAAGTCTCCCTTGCGCATCCCGACAGGGGATACCTTGCAACCTATACTTAAGGAGTTGGTAACCTTTTCGGAAGGGATATCTGGGGTTTAAGGCAGCATTCTGTGCAGTTGAACTCAAAAATGGCGGTTTTTTATCAAACCGGATCGCGTGCGACGTAGATTTCCTCGTCAAATTCGTCTTCCCACTTGGCGACGGCAAGTGCGACGGTGGCATCGCCCGTGACGTTTGTGAGCGTGCGCATCATGTCCAGCAGGCGGTCAAACGGTAGAATGAAGCCGATTACGAGCAGGGCTTGCTCTTCGGGAATACCGACCTGTTCCAGCGCGATGGCTGACAGGATCAAACCGGCGCTAGGTATGCCCGCGGCACCGATGGAAATGAGCGACGCGGTGATGGCAACCATGACACACATGGATAGCGAAACATCAAAGCCGAGCGCTTGCGCAGCAAACAAGGCCACGATGCCAATATAGATTGCCGTGCCATCCATATTGATGGTTGCGCCTAGTGGCAGAACAGAAGAGGCGACGGCTTTGTCGATGCCGAGGTTTTCGTCTGCGCACGTGATCGTGACCGGAAGCGTGGCGGAGGAGGAGGCGGTAGAGAAGGCGACGGCCTGTGCATCTGTTACACCGCGATAGAATGGAATCAGCGGCAGGCGCAGAATACCCTTCACGATGCCGCCATAGGTGAAAATGATATGGACGATGCAGGTGAGATAAAGTGTAAGCGCCAGCAGCAGCAGGTTTTGCAGGACAGATAGACCTTGTGTGCCCATGACCCATGCCATGAGGGCGAAAACCCCAATGGGCGCTGTTTCCATGACAATCATGGTGACTTTGATCATCACCTCAGAGGCGCCATCAAACACTTTTGCGACAGGTTCGGCGATCTTGCCTGCCATCAGAATGCCGACACCGACCATGATGGAGAAGAAGATGATGGCCAGCACATCGCCTTGGGCGAGCGCGGCGACGGGGTTTTCAGGGATGATCTTTAAGAGGCGTTCACCGAGACCACCTGCGGCGTCAGCGGCGGCTTGTTTCGCTTGTATCGAAGAGATATCTGCGCCGGCGAAAGTGTCAGGGTTGAGCCCTTTGCCGGGACGGACAATAGAAGCGGCGATGAGGCCCAGTGTAACAGCCACAGCAGTTGTGCCGAAATACATGGCCATGGCCTTGAAGCCTAGCGAGCCGAGACGTTTAGGGTCACCCATGGCAATGACGCCTGAGACAAGCGTGGTGAAAATCAACGGGACGATGAGCATGCGGATGAGACGAAGAAAGGCGTCACCCCATGGTTTTAGCCATGTCGTGACCAATTCTGCACCTGCCTCAGCGCCCATGCTGCCGCGAAGAATGAGACCTGTGGCGAGGCCAAGCACCAACGCGCCAATGACGCGCTTCCAAAGATCAGTTTTGAACCACCATGCCATGGCGAGCGCTCCCATCAATACGAACCCGATGGGAACACGGTAAGGTGCACCTGCGCCCGTGGCAAATGGGCCGCTGTGCACGAAGCGAATTTAGCGGTTGAGTTGTTTGCTAATCCTGCGCGTTTCGGTGCGGTCGAGGTCTTCGGCTTCTTGTAAATCGGCCTCATAGAACTCCATTAGCTCTTCCAGCATGTGGGCGAAATCACCGTCTTGCGTCATGAGGCGTTCAGCTGCGTCGGCTTGCAAGTGCAGGACGGAACAGTCTTGAATTGCGCGTAGGGTGACAGGGGAGATATCTCGCCGCATCAGTGCGGGCAGGGCATAAGCTTGACCCGCTTTGAGCGAGTCTATTTCCGACAGTGTGCCAATGTCCATCGCTTCAATCGTCACTTGTCCGGATAGAATGAAAATGGCGCCGTTGCCCATTTGCCCACGCGAGACCAGATGTTCGCCTTTGCGCCACTCTTGATACTGTGTGAGCGCTGAGACAGAGGTGAGCATGTCGTCTGGCAAGTCTGGCAAGATTGCGCTGGCGCGGAGCATTTCCATACGCTCAGTGGCGCTGGCACCGCGAATAAGCTCTTCCGGACGAGGATCATATTGTCGCCAGCTTGCTGAAGCGAGCGGCACGTTGTGACGCTGGCAGGCATACCAAATCAAGCTGTTAAAGGCGTCTAGCGCGGTGTCTCTTTTGGTGAAGTCTGGCAATAGTAGCGCCATCTCAACCTCAATTCCTTCGCGCGCGTATTTTTCAAAGGTGACAACTGGCTCGCCATTGGTGTGAGGGACTGCGCGACCGGCCTCCATAAAGGCGCGGCGAATTGTTTCCGGCGGTACGAATGGCATGACATTCACGGTGATTTGCAATTCAGTCAGGCCGTCTTCCCGCGTGAGTTTCTCGATAGGACTGCCGGCGAGGCCGTCATTCGAGATGATGACGGTGGTAGCCTCATATGTGCGGATGGAAAGAGACCGCCATGTGACGCGTGTGACTTGACCTTCGGTTTCGCCGACACGGACCCAATCCCCGATTTTGACGGCTTGCTCTGAAAGTAGAGAGAGGCCCGAGAACAGATTCGACAGCGTTCCCTGAAGAGCGAGACCGATCACGACACCACCGACGCCGAGTGCGGCGAGAAGCTGACCGAGATCTTGTTCCCACACGGACGCGACAATCACGGCTGTGCCCGTCGCCACCATGATAATCCGTATCAGGTCTAGCAGTAGCGTAGGAACGCGATACCGCCCTTCAGATGAAAAGGCGAGATTGAAAAGAGCGATGAGCGCATTTAGCGAGGCAATGGCCGCAAAAGTGAACAGGACGCGGTAGAGAACTGACGATTGGGGCAATTCCATCACATAGTGAACAAACAGGGTGGCGGCGACGAGTGGCAAAACTGTATCCCGCGCCATACGCACGACCTTGCTCAGCCGTGGCTTGGGCAGTGCGGTGCGTTGGCTGATCTCGTTGAAGACGATCAATGAGATCGGAAACCCAATCAGAATTATGATGGACCAAAGTGTCATTTTGGTTTTGCCCCACTTGGGCGTCGTGTGGTGCTGGAGTTGGACGGCTTGTTGCCAAGTGCGTTCATTGGGAGTTGCCAAGCCTTTTCAATGATCTGGTTTTGCCCGCCGAGATAGATGTCTTCGAGGGGTTTGGCTGTCTCCATCACGAGGGATTTAACATCCTTCATCGCGGACTCGGCTATGCCAATTGTTCCGTGATCTGCCTTCTCCGCGGCGCGACGCGCGGCGGCAACAGGTAAGCCCCAGACATCATAGACGAGGCGCTGGGTGCCGACGACACCGCCATCGATCTCACCAGAGGCGATGCCGACCTGAATGGAGAGCGTCATGCCATGTGTCTTATTAAAGCGCTCGACGATTTCTGATAGCGCACTTGCGGCATTGATACAGCGACGCACATGATCAAGACGATGGCCCGCCAGCGAGCAGACACCAACATAAATTTCGCCAAGCGTTTTGACTTTGTCCACGCCAATCCGCTCTCCGGCGCTATCGAATGAGCCAACTAAATCATTGAGCAGTTTGAGCGTGTCGCTCGCCGTGCGATCAACCATGAGGGCTTCGATGCCTTCGATCAGAACGATCAGCACTGAGACATCATCATGAGTTTCTGCGATAACGCGGTCGCCTGCGCCAAGCCGATCTGCAATCATTTCTGGGAAGATGGACCGGAGCATGGTTTCATAGGCTTTGGACTGTCCTTCCAGTTTATCAGCCCGCGCTTCTAACTCACCAGCCATCGCATTGAATCTTTGGCCGAGAACGGCAAATTCGTCCGTTCCCTTATCTGGCACTCTGATGCCGCGTTCGCCTTCTGCAAGCTTGTTAGCGGCGAAGGCAAGTTGCTCAACCGGCTTCATGATCAATCCCGCCAGCCAGAGCGCTGCGAGTGACAAAAGGATCGCGGCTGCTGTCGTGGTGAGTAGCATTTTGTTACGGAAATCGACAGCGGAGGCGTAGGCTTCTTCTACATCCATTTCCGCAAGAATGGCCCAGCGCATGCCCCCTGCATCGACCAATGAGTATGACGACATGACGGGCACGCCGCGATAGTCATCGACAATAGTAAACCCTTCTTCGCCTTTGAAAGCCGCCTCCACGCTCCGCGTTTCGACCTTTTGCATGAGGACAGACGTGTCAGATTTTTTGATCTGCGCCAGCATGTCGGCGGGTGTCCCGATCTTTTCGATGGCCTTCAGATATTCTTCCTTGTCTTCAATCAGGAAACGAGAAGAGGAACGCATAAAGCGGTCGCTTCCGACGAGGTATGTTTCTCCAGATTTTCCGAACCCGCTTTCTTCCCATTTGCCGCTCGCCGTCATGGCTTCATCAATGGCGCCGATGGGAACTTCGGTGGCGATGACGCCGACAAGATCACCGGCTTTGGAAAAGACTGGTGCGGCCATGAAGGCGGCCGGGGCATAGAAGCTTGGTGGATAGGGCCGAAAGTCTTCAAGGACGACGCGGCCTTCGTTTCCGACGGCCGTGGCGCGAATAAAGGCTTCGGCCAATGACGTGCGGGCCATGGTGCCCTCGAGGACATTTACGCCCAGATCTGATTCTTTGTAGGTGGTGTAAATGATATTACCGTCAGGATCGAGCAGCATGATATCTTCATAGGCACGTTCCTCGGTGACCTGAAAAAAATACTCATGAATACGTTCATGTACGAGATCATATTCTGGGATCAGCCAAGGCTCTTGGCTGTGTAGCCATTCTGCTTTTTCTTCCCAGCCACCTGGATTGTTCGTGTAATAGGCCAATTGCAGCAATTGACCGCGAGGGTCTGACGGGGCGTGGCGTTCAAAAACCGGAGTGCCTTCTTTGGCGCCGTATTCCTTGATGTCTGCGAAATATTTCTCAGCGTAGCCAGCCTTGAGGGCGTCTAAGTCAACTCGATCGGGGTCGAAATTGTCAAATGCTTCACGCAAATCGACAACAGCAGGCGCGAGAATAGGATTTCCGGCCTGAAGGCTAAAATCTGAGACAAGGGTTTTGAAATAGACTTCGATCTCATGTTTGCGCGCCTCGCGCAGAGACGTTAGTTGGGCCTCTGCTGAGGCCTTCATTGATGAAATTGCGTTACTCCACGCAACCCATGCGATGCCGACAGCCATTGAGATGCCAAGCGCGAGCACGAGCGCAAGTAGCTTCGATCTGATCGAAAACTTGTTCAGCAATGTTCTTTACCCTTTTAGCCACTCCTTCTGGAGCGGGTTTATCCTGCCCTCTCCTATACAATTATTGTGCCTCCTCAAAGCGCCTTTGGGCCATTGTTGTGGACCCTTGCCTTTGTTGAGCGAGGCAGCGTAAGCCAGAGCAGATGGAAAAGGGTCTGCCAATTGATGAGGTCTTGCCAGGGATTGGGGAGGCAATGCGTTCGGGCAACCGGCTGGTGCTGGCGGCGCCGCCGGGCGCAGGTAAGACAACGCGCGTCCCGTTATTCCTCGCGGGCTTAGGTGGTGAGGCGGCGTGTGTATCCGGCAAGATTTTGCTACTGGAACCTCGCCGTGTTGCGGCGCGTATGGCGGCGCAACACATGGCCAAATCTCTGGGTGAGCCGCTGGGCAAGACGATTGGACTCTCCACCCGTGTGGATCGAAAAGTGACGGCCGAGACCCGCGTAGAAGTTATTACGGATGGATTGTTCACACGGCGAATTTTATCCGACCCGGAACTGTCTGGGATTGGCGCAGTGATTTTCGATGAGTTCCATGAGCGCAGATTAAACGCAGATCTTGGGTTGGCCTTGGCATTGGAAACGCAAACCGCATTCAGAGATGACTTGTCGGTCATCCTGATGTCGGCGACCTTGGATACCGGTGCGGTGTCTGAGGTGATTGATGCGCCGGTCATACAGAGCGAGGGGCGGGCATACCCCGTAGAAACTGTCTATCTGGGCCGATCTGACCAGCGGATTGAATATCGTATGGCCAGCGCGATTAAGAAAGCTTTGAGTACGCAAGACGGGTCTGTCCTCGCATTTTTACCGGGTGCCGGGGAGATCAATCGTACCGCTGAGCGACTGGAAAACCTTGGTCCTGATGTACATGTTGCGCCTCTTTATGGCGCACTGTCACCCCAAAAGCAGGATGCGGCTGTTAGCGCCTGTGTGGACGGTCAGCGAAAGATTGTATTGGCAACGGATATCGCGGAGAGCGCGCTGACAATTGATGGTGTGCGGATTGTTATAGATTCAGGGCTTGCCCGTGTGGCCGAAGATTCAGTTGGCGGAATGGGACAGCGTTTGCGGACAGTGAAGGCATCACGAGCGTCTGTTGATCAGAGACAAGGCAGGGCGGGGCGAACACAGTCTGGCATATGTTATCGCCTCTGGGACGAAGCCGCGACGCGAGGCTTGCCCGCTGCGCCTGAGCCCGAGATTCTGACCAGTGATTTGTCGGGCTTACTTTTGGCGCTTGCGGAGTGGGGTGAACGCGATCCGGTCAAGTTGACATGGATGACGCCGCCGCCTGTAGGGAAAGTGAAAGCGGCACGCGCGCTTCTCTTATCTCTCGGTGCGCTTGAGGCAGACGGAGCGATCACGCCGCTGGGGGCGAAGATGTCAAAACTGCCCCTGTCACCGCGATTGGCGGCATTGGTTGCAGGATGCAGAGACCCGCATGAGCGAGCGCTGGCCGCCGAAGTTGCGGCATTGGCAGGTGAGCGGGGTATCGGCGGAAATAGCGCGGATATTCGTGATCGCTTGGCACGGTTTCGATCGGAACGAAGCCCGCGCGCGCGCGTGTTGCAGAAGCAGGCGAGCCGTTGGGGTGGTGGGGCCGACCCACGCGGAGAAATTGCGCATATTCTGGCGCGGTCTTTTCCCGATCAACTCGCCCGCAAGCGCTCAGAGGCGGGCTCGACCTTTTTGATGGCGTCGGGGCGGGCGGCGCGACTGGATGAAGCTGATAGTTTAGGTCGAAGCGAGTGGCTGGTGATATTGGATTTAGGGGGTGCCTCCAAAGAGGCGCGGATCAGTCTAGCGGTTCCGATCAGAGAAGCGGATGCATTGAAGATCAACCCTGCTCAAACTAAAGACACCGCTGATTTCGACCCGGTTTCGGGACGGTTCTCGGCGCGGCGGGTGAAAGCTGTTGGCGCGATTGTTCTATCGGAAACGCCTTTGCCCAAGCCAAATGCGAACATGGCCGCTGATGCGATGTTGTCGGCGGTGATTGAAACTGGGTGGGAGGCGATTGGTGCAGGCGACGTGATCGCGGAGACCTGCGCGCGGTTACGAATATTAGCCGGTGCCGGCCTGATTGAAATTGATCGTCCAAATGGTGAGGCTCTCGCTGAAACGGCGGGACAATGGCTGCGGCCAACGCTTGTGAAGGGCGGTGCGCAGTTGCCGTCTGATGCAAAGGTGCGCGAAGCGTTGGTTCAGAGTTTTGACTGGCAGATTCAGGAAGCATTGCGTAAGGAGACGCCGCTCAATCTCGTGCTCGCTTCTGGTCAGTCTGCCCGCGTAGATTATCTGGATGCGCGAGCTCCCTTAGTGTCAGCCCGGGCGCAGGCCTTCTACGGTGTCGACCATCACCCCAGTGTTGCTGGTGGGCGCGTGCCTGTGACGGTAGAACTCTTGTCGCCGGGGATGAAACCTGCAGCAACGACGCAGGATCTACCGGCATTTTGGCTCGCCGGATACAAGGATATGGCAAAAGATATGCGTGGGCGTTACCCCAAGCATGACTGGCCGGATGACCCCGCAAAGGCCACACCTCATGAGGGGCGAACGAAAAAGCGATTGTAAAATTTTCAGCCCTTTAGAATGGGCATGGCGCGCTCAAGTGAAGGGGCTCTTGAGTCGCCGGGTGACTGAAAGAGAGATGATCAGCGTGAAGGCAAAGGCGCGCAGAGGCTGCGAGTGCTTTTTCGTGTGCATACAGATCATCCCCCAGAATTGGATGATTGATCGCGGCGAGATGAATGCGCAATTGATGGGTGCGCCCCGTGAGGGGGGAGAGGATCAAACGCGCGCCATTGGCGTGGTGCCCAGCTGTATCATACTGTGTTTGACTTGGCTTGCCCGTATCATGGTCGATTTTCTGGCGAGGCCTGTTCGGCCAATCGGTTATTATGGGAAGATCAATCAGACCCTTCGGACGTTCGGGTGCCCCCCAAACATTTGCGACATAGCGTTTAGAAATTTGTCCCTTCGCAAACTGAATGGAAAGTGCGCGTTGAATGGTTTTACCGCGCGCGAAAATGAGTAGGCCGCTCGTGTCCATATCTAAGCGGTGAACGGTGAGCGCGTCAGGATGGATCAGCTGTACGCGGGAGAGTGCGCAATCGGCCTTTTCTGGACCGCGGCCAGGAACAGATAAAAGGCCGCTGGGTTTGTTGATAACCAAAATGTGTGGATCACTATACGCCACCATAAGGGGGTCGGTTGGTGGATGGTAAGGGGGGGCAATATGATTGGTGATCGGGCATCTCTGAAAAGCAGACTACGAAAAATTGGCACTGACAAAGCGCTCGCAAAATGTAAAAGCACGAGCGATTGTGTAAGTCGATGCGCCGTAAGGGGTAGCCGTGATGAATGATGATGGTTTGCGTAAAGTGTTTGCCGAATGGTTGGGCTCAATGATTTTGGCCGCTACGGTCATCGGATCGGGCATTATGGCGGCAAATCTGGCGGGCGGAAATGATGCGGTTGCATTGATTGGGAACACTGCGGCGACGGGCGCTATCTTGTATGTTCTAATCGTTGGGCTTGGGCCCATTTCTGGCGCGCACTTCAACCCTGCTGTTACGCTGGCCTTTTGGCTGCGGGGTGAGATGTCTATTGGGTCGTCAATTGCATTTGTTTTGGCGCAGATCATTGGATGTATTTTAGGTGCGCTGCTTGCACATGTGATGTTTGACCTTTCAGTCATTCAACTATCAACCCATGAGCGGGCTGGCGTAGGCCAAGTTATTTCCGAAGGAGCGGCAACCTTCATGCTGGTGTTTGCGATATTGGCGACGCTGCGATGGCGCCCGAGTGCCGTACCTGCCGCCGTCGCTCTGACAATTTGTGCGGGCTATTGGTGGACAGCGTCGACCAGCTTCGCCAATCCGGCCATTACAATTGCTCGGGCTTTGAGTGACACGTTTGCTGGAGTGCGGCCCGGAGATGTGCCGGGGTTTATTCTGGGGCAGATTATCGGTTCTATTTTCGCAGTCTATACGGTGAAGTGGCTGATACCTGCGCCGCAATCAGACTGAAGGGGTTTGAGAAAAACACACGCGGAAAACGGTTCCGCTCGTGTCTGAAGATTCCAGTTGGAGCGTCCACCCCATTCCTTCAGCGAGCTCTTTTGCGATCACGAGACCGAGGCCCGAGCCGCCAGTGTTGGCTGAGCTTCTGAACGGCGTGAAGAGCGAATCCTTGATGCGGGGTGGGATACCGGGACCAGAATCTGAGATGCGCAATGTATTGGTGCGAGCCGATAGCTTCACGATGGATGCTTGATGAGGCGTTTGTGTCATTGCCTGTGCGGCGTTGCGGATTAAATTTACAAGTAAGCGGTGCAAATGTTCGCGGTCGGCTGAAACATATAAGTCTGTTGGGATATCGATAGTGTAGCTGGTGTCAGGAAACGGAGCGAGGGCTTCCTCGGTGGCTTCCTTAGCTGCGACAGCGAGTGAGAGTTGAATAAATGATGGCGGCTGAGGCGCAGCTTTACCATACTCCAAAGTGTCATTGGCCAATCGTATGGCACGTTCGAGCGATTTTTCGAGACGCGGGGCGGCCTTGGCGACCCGCGGGTCATCGGAAAGGGCCAAGGACTCCGAAACGATCTGGGCCGAGGCCAGCGAGTTGCGCAGGTCGTGACTGATTTTAGCAACGGCTGATCCTAATTCAGCGAGATGTGTTCTTTGCCGGAAACTCTCCGCCACGGCGGTCTCCATTTTTGCAAGCGCATTTTGTGAACGCCCTAATTCATCGCGCCGACTGGTCGGAAGTAGGCGTTGGGTCCAGCTACCAGGGTCTTCCCCTATTTGCTGAACGCTTTTGGTGACGCGCTTGATCGGAGAGACGACATAGTAGTGCAGTGCGAAGTAGAGCAACGTGCTTGAGATGAGGCCGATTAGCATTGAAAGCCCGCCAATGCGCCACGCATAGGCTTTCAATGCATTTTTGAGTGGAGTTTCTGGGACGATAAATTCAATCTGTCGATCGGGGCGAGTGCCTTGATCTGTGACGATGATGTAGTGCTCGCCTGACGGAATGAAGAGGCCCAGCATATTCATCAAATGAGTCATGCCGCTGTCTTTGGTGAGATCGACCAAATGGAAGGTACCTTCAATGGGTTCGACGGGAGTCAACAACAGGGTTTTCATATCGTCTTCTGACTCGCTGACAGACAGAACCTCCGCGGAGTCTAAGAGAGTGTGTCCCAGCTCATCTGAGACCATGCGAGAGGGGGCTGCCTCCAAGGCCAGCGCGGCAATGCGGGCTGCTTCACCACGATCAGACAGCCAGGTCACTCGAAAGTCTGACGCGCTAGGGATGAAAACGATAAGTTCGATCAAGAGAATGGACACAAGCGTCAATGCGAACAGTCGCGATGATAGGCCAGTGTACCAAGGGGCGTTATCTGCCTCAGATGTCGGAGCCGAAGTCACATCAGAATGCTACTTCACCGAATGCGTTGCAACAAGCCTACGAGTTTTTTTGTACGGGGGGAAAATAGTGCATCTGTGAAGTGACTAGAAGCGGCACGTTTTACAACTTCTGACCGCGTTGGGTAGGGCGATACGAAATTGGTCAGGTCTTTCACTTTCAACTTGTTGGACATTGCAAGCGCAATGATCTGGAGCGTTTCACCCGCTCCTTCGCCGACGATGGAGGCGCCAATAATGCGCCCTTTTCGAATGACCAACCGCGCTTCTCCGACAGGTTTTCCCTCTGAAATTGCTCGATCATTTTCCTCGAAGGAGAAATGTGAAATCTTTATCTGATCGCCGTGTTTTTCTCGCGCTTGTGCTTCGGTGAGCCCGATTTGTGCGAGTTCCGGTGCGGTATATGTGACAGCAGGTAAGGGCAAACTGTGCGCTTTTGTGCGCTGCTTGAATAGCGCGCGGCGAACGAAGACCGAGGCGTGCCAGCCGGCAACATGGGTAAATTGCTCCATGCCGGCAATATCGCCCAACGCCCAAACACGCTTGTTGCTGTTTGAGCGGAGTGTGTCGTCTACGGTGATGCCCTTTTTGGTGTATGCTACGTTGCCGGCCTCCAGATTGAGGCCTTCGAGTGCGGTTTGACGCCCAACGGCGACGAGGAGATGGCTGCCGGTTATCGTGCTTTGGCCGCCAGTAGATTCTATGGTGACGTTGATGTTGCCTGCTTCACCAGAAACTTGCGTTGCTTTTGCGCCCTCAAGCACGGTGACACCTTCTTTTTTGAGGGTTTGAAGGACGATTTCAGCATGCGCCGGTTCTGACCGACTGAGGGCTTCAGCCATTTCGATGACAGTGACCTGTGCACCCAAACGGCGGAACGCTTGCGCCATTTCGATGCCAATGGGGCCACCGCCCAGGATCAGCAAGTGCTCTGGAAACTCTGGCATGTCGAACAGGGTTTCGTTTGTGAGGAATGGTGTGTCAGCAAGGCCATCAATGGGCGGAATGAAAGCATGAGACCCGGCGGCGATAACGATGCGTCGGGCTTTTGTGCGCGTGGTGGCAGAGCCAATTGTATGGCGATCAATGAAATGCGCATGCTCGCGGATAACCGTGACCCCTAGCCCTTCGAAGCGTTCTTGACTGTCCACGGGCGCGATTGTGTCGATAGCTTTGCGAATGTGCGCTTTGACGTCATTCCAATCTGTGCGTGGGGGCTCTGTGTGCACGCCAAAGGCGCTGGCCTCACGAATTGTAGCGGCATGTTTGGCCGCACTGATGAGGGCCTTGGAGGGTACACAACCAGTATTGAGGCAATCGCCCCCCATCTCGCCGCGCTCATACAAGACGACATCTAACCCTAACATGGCTGCGCCTGCGGCTGCGGATAAACCAGCAGAGCCAGCGCCGATGATGCAGAGGTCTGCAGTGATGCTACGGGGAGTGTTTGCAGGCGTGTTCATCAGGTGTTTGTGTCCGATTGTGAGGTTTTTTTGCGGTTTATTTTCTTCCAGACGATGGGCAATAGCGAGACAAGAAGGAGAGCGATCACAGCGGGCAACAGGTTTTGCACGACTGAGCCAAAATCTGGGTCCTCGCCATTGGAAAATGTCGTGCCAAGCCCTGCGCCGATCCAAGTGTATGCCAGCACGCCCGGCACGATGCCGAGGGATGTGGTGAGCACATAGTCACGAAACTTGGCGCCCAATAGTGCCGGAGCGATATTGGAGACGGGGAAGGGCATGGCGGGAATAAAGCGCATCGCGAACATGTAGCTAAGCGGGCTTTGGTGGAACTCGTCTCTGATCTTTTCGACATATCCGCCTGCGACCTTCTTCAGGCTTTCACCAAAGGATGTGCGGGCGGCGAGAAAGAGCATACTGGCGCCAAGGGTTGCGCCAATCACGGTCAGAATTGTTCCGCCGAGCAGGCCGAAAAGGAGACCGCCAGCAATGGTGATCCAGAGCGCACCGGGGATCATGAAGAAGGTGCTGGCCGCATACACACCGAGATAGGCAAGCACAGCCAGGGCGAAGTTGCTGGCGACAAAGGCTTGCAACTCTTCCTGACGGTTTCTGAGGGTTTCTAATGATAGGAAGTCGAACAGTCCGAGCAGCCATGCTGCAATTAGCCCGCCTGCAATCAGATAGAGCGGCCATAGGCGTATCCAAACGGGCAGTTTGGTGCGGTTTGATGCAGTTTGGGGACTATTTGAGGTCATTTAGGGACCAATCATATTCGTAGTTGCGAATGGATGGGCGATTTTCGAGTGCGCTGGCGAGCGGTTCATCGGCATGAGATTGAAGGTGGGTGAGAATGCTTGCATCGCTTCCGCCGAAATCATCACGATACCATTTGAAGATGCGTGACAGGGTGAGGCCGGATGATGTGACAGTCACGCCGCGCGGATGATTGATATAGGCGCGTGCGGCCGCGTCTAAATCTGAAGTCAGTGTTTCGGCTGTCCACAGCGTGGATTTCAGGTCTGGACAGCCATATGAGGCGCAGTTGAGGGCATAGTGCAAACGCGGGTCTTTGTATGTTTCGCGCAGGATTTCGTGCTCGATTTCGTGAAGTGAGACCGGTTGGTTATTGATTGTGATATGAACCTTCTTCCACGGGCCACCAAAGAGGTAGCCATCTCGGATCGATTTTGTCGGATAACGGGAGACGATGTGTTGGATTGTGGCCGCGTTATAAATGTTGATCCAGTTGGCGAAGTTTTCAGGTGTGACCTCGCTGAGGTCTTTCGCCTCGAAGTGATGCAGATAGGCGGTAAGGGCGTCTTGAGCTGCCGGGTCTGATTTTAGGCCTGCATAGTCAAAGCGCGCGACGCCATCATCTGGTGTGGAGATATGAGAGGTCAGTACCTTACCCCACATCTTGGTTGGCGATTGTGCCATGACGGGCGAGGCCAAGAGGATGCAGGTTAAAACGCTGATGAATGCTCTGAGCATAATGAAGGTTTGTCCTGACTCGCGACGTATCTATCTGTTTTATATAGGGCTTGTCTGGAATGGACACACCTCACAACCCGAATGTTATTGGTCACGGGTTTGTGATAATGTATCAGAGTGAAGAACCTAAAGTGTGATTCAGCTGTGCGGTGGCTTGACCCGCACTAGCCCACACTGTATTGGCCCCTTTTCGAGATTTTAGAATATCCTAGGGCTATTCCCATGAAACGTACTTTCCAGCCAAGCAATCTTCGCCGTAAGCGCACACACGGTTTCCGTGAGCGCATGTCGACAAAGAATGGCCGCAAGGTGTTGGCACGTCGCCGCGCCAAGGGTCGCAACTCTCTGTCTGCTTAAGACCGGAGGCGGATGGCGTTTAGCTGTTCAGCGCGATTGCACATGACTAAGACACATGGAATTGAGGTCGTCAGGCTAAGCCGGCGGCCTCAATTTCTTTTTGCGCGCAACGGAATTACAGAACGGCGGAAGTCGCTTTTGGTTCAGGCCCGTCGCCGGGCAGGGGACGCGCCCCTCAAACATATTGGCGAGGGATTCACAGCGACCAAAAAGATCGGCAATGCTGTTATTCGAAATAAATGTAAGCGCCGCTTGAGAGAGGCTTCGCGCCAGCTTTTACCCGGTTTAGGCCAGCCGGGATGGGACTATGTATTTATCGCACGCAATGTGACGGCTGACATTGCTTGGCAGCGCTTGCTTGACGATATGGAAAGCGCGCTGATAAGCCTCGCGGCTGATTGACCACACGCGTACGCGACAGCGTATCGCCAAGACAGAATTACCATTCGGGGCATGTTCCATGGAAAAAGAAGACCAGCGTAATTTCCTTCTCGCAATGGTCCTGTTGTTTGCATTTATGTTCGCTTACCAGAAGTTCTTCTGGGAGCCGTCCAAGAAGCAACACGAGACCGAGCAGGCCGTTGCGGCGGCAGAATTGCAGGCGAGCGGAACAGACATGTCTGTAACATCTGCAACCGCCGCGAAGGTGCCCGTTGCAGAGGCCTTGCTCATCAGTCCGCGGGCCACGTTCGATGGTACATCGGTTGATGGATCTGTGCGGCTTAAAGGTTCGCGTATTGATGATCTGAGCTTGAAGAAACACTTCGTGACGGTCGAGAAGAAAGAAGAGATCCGTTTGTTGCGCCCAGAGGCGACGGATTTCAGCTTCTTTGGTACTTATTATTGGGCCGAAGGTAACGCGCTGATTGCCGGAGCAGGATCTGAATGGGAAAGGCTCAATAGCGGAGCCTTATCGTCCAGCAATCCACTGATGTTGCGTTTGGACACGGGTAAAAATCTGACGATTGAGCGGGTTATCACGCTAGACGACAATTACATGTTTTCGTTTGAAGACACGCTTATCAACACCGCCAATGCGCCCCGTTCGCTGCGCGCGATTGGGACGATTGAACGTCAGGGTGGCTATAAGGACTTTCTTGAAGCGACCGATCCGGGCTCTGCCGCGTCAGGCGCTGGCGGCTTGGCCCATATGGGCATTATGGGTGTGATGGACGGTGATCTGCGGATGCAGAAATACAAAGCCGCCTTCAAAGGGAAAGACATGAAGGGCGAGTCTGATGACGGCCAGTTCTCGACTAATTCGGGGGGCTGGTGGGGCCTGACTGATAAGTATTGGATGAGCGCATTGGTGCCCGATCAGTCGCAACCTTTCACAGCGCTGGTCAATAAGCGCCAGCTAGCGGCAGGCGGTGCGCTTCAAGTGCGCACGGAGAGCGCGCCTATTACCGTGGATGCAGGGTCGAAGGTATCAATCAAGAACCAGTTGTTTGCGGGGGCAAAGCGATTTGATGTTATGCAGGAATATCAAAACGACTTGGGTGTTCCGCGCATGGTCGATGCGATTGACTGGGGCTGGGCGTTCTTTCTAACGAAGCCATTCTTTTATGCGCTGGAATGGCTGCGCGATAAGGTCGGGTCATTCGGTTTGGCTATTCTAGCGTTTACTGTTCTGATCAAACTGCCGCTCGTGCCGCTGTATAATCAGAGCTATAAATCCATGGCCAAGATGAAGAAGCTGCAAGAGCCAATGAAGGAAATCCGCGAGCGGTTTAAGGCCGACCCGCAACGTCAGCAGCAGGAAGTCATGAAGCTGTATAAGCAGGAGGGGGCGAACCCGATTGGCGGGTGTTTGCCCATTCTGATGACAATCCCGATCTTCTTTGCGCTTTATAAGACGCTGTATGTGACCCTCGAGATGCGTCACGAACCGTTTATGTTCCTGAAGGATCTGTCGGCGCCGGACCCCACTGCAATCGGTAATTTGTTCGGGCTGTTGCCGTGGGCGGCCAGTGACATCAAGGCGATTCCGGTGATTGGCATTATCATTGGCATTGGTATTCTGCCGCTGCTTTACGGGATTACGATGGCGGCGATGCAAACGCTCAACCCGCCACCAGCCGACCCGATGCAGGCGAAAATGATGATGATGTTGCCCATCGTCTTCATGTTCGTGTTTGGCGGCTTTGCTTCTGGCCTCGTGCTTTACTGGGTGTGGTCGAACCTTTTGTCATTCGGGCAGCAATATTTCATCATGCACAGAAATGGGGTCGAACCCGAATTTGTGAAAAAGATCAGGAGTATGCTTGGCGGCAAAGCCAAGGATGCAAGTTAAACAATGACAGACACGCCCACCTATAGTGAAGACCAACTGGAAACGGGCCGTGTCTTGTTTTCCGGCCCTGTGGCGTTTGTGAAGGGCGTTGTGGCGCTTGATGGACTGCCCGTGGGCGACCGTAGCGAAGTGTGCTTTGCGGGGCGGTCGAATGTGGGCAAATCCAGCCTGATCAATGCGCTGACCAATCGTAACAAGCTGGCGCGTTCCTCCGCTGAACCGGGACGGACGCGGGAGCTGAACTATTTCGATCTGGGCGAGGGGCAAATGTTTCTCGTTGACCTGCCGGGCTTTGGCTATGCCAAGGTGAGCCGGACACAGGCCGAAGCGTGGATGAAGCTGACCCGCAGCTATCTGCGCGGACGGCCGAATTTGCGCCGTGTGTTCCTGTTGGTGGATGGGCGCCGGGGCCTGATGGACACCGATCTTGAGGTCATGAAGATGCTGGATACGTCGGCGGTGACGTATCAGATCGTGCTGACCAAGGTGGACAAGTTGTCAAAGGGCGATGGCGAGAAGCTGGCCGAGGAAACAGCCCTGAAGCTGAAGAAACATGGCGCGGCGCACCCGGTCGTTATGTTGACCTCTTCCGAGAAGGGATGGGGACTGGCGGAATTGCGGGCCGAGATTGTGAGCCTGCTGTAAGGGAGTGACGGATGGCAGTCGAAATCAGAATTGATGATCTGAACGGGCCGGAAATTGCTGCCCTGTTGCAGACCCATGCAGAGCTGATGTTGTCGCAATCTCCTGCCGAGAGCTGTCATTTTTTGCCGATCGATGGATTGAGAGACCCTGCTGTGACCATGTGGTCGCAATGGGAGGGCGAGGCTTTGCTGGGCTGTGGCGCCCTGAAAGACATTGGCAATGGGCAGGGCGAGATCAAGTCGATGCACACCCGCGCGGCGGAGCGAGGGCGCGGGTTGGGCGAGCAGATGTTGATGCATGTGATGGCCGAGGCACGGGCGCGCGGCATGACAGCGCTGTATCTGGAAACGGGCGCACCGGAGGGGTTTATCCCCGCGCGACGCCTGTATGAAAAACACGGCTTTGCACTGTGTGGGCCCTTCGGGGATTACACGCTCGACCCGATGAGTGTGTTCATGTCGCGGGCGCTTTAGCGAAACCTGTTTGAGTAGGCCAGCAAAGCGCGCTATTGGAGCGCGATGACTGATATGAACGCGACTGCAAACTTTACTGCCAAGACCCTGTCTGAGGCTTTGCCCTATATTCAACGCTATGCGGGCCAGACCATTGTGGTGAAATATGGTGGGCACGCCATGGTGGATGAGGAACTGTCTGCCATGTTTGCGCGGGATGTGGTTTTGCTCAAAACGTTGGGGCTGCACCCCGTTATTGTGCATGGCGGCGGCCCGCAGATTGGCAAACTGCTCGACCGGCTGGGCATTGTGTCTGAGTTTAAGGGCGGCTTGCGCGTGACAGACGAAGCGACGATGGAAGTTGTCGAAATGGTTTTGTCTGGCCCGATCAACAAATCGATCGTGCGGGCGATTAATCAGGCAGGCGGCAAGGCGGTTGGCTTGTCTGGGTCTGATGGCAATCTGATACAGGCCGAAAAAGCCAACAAAACCCAGCGTGACCCTGACAGCCATATCGAACAAGTGCTTGATCTTGGCTTTGTGGGGGAGCCGAGCGGTGTGGATACAAGCGTTCTGGATGCGCTGCTGAAGGCCGATTCACAGCTTATTCCAGTGGTGGCGCCTGTGGGTGTCGGCAGGGATGGCGCGCGGTATAATGTGAATGCGGATACGGCAGCGGGTGCGCTTGCGGCGGCGCTGGATGCCAGTCGCCTATTGCTTTTGACCGATGTGGCCGGTGTGTTGGACAAGGACAAAAATCTGATGCGGGAGATCGCGGTGGGTGAGGTTCCGGGTCTGATTGCGGACGGAACGGCGGCGGGCGGTATGATTCCGAAGCTTGAAACAGCGGCCCATTCTGTGATTCATGGCGTTGGGGCGGCAGTAATTCTCGATGGGCGTGCGCCGCATGCCCTGCTTACGGAGCTATTCACCGAACATGGCGCAGGTACGCTTATTTCTTAGTTTGACGCTGGCACTGGCTGGCGTGTTTTTGTTGGCGTCACCCGCCGAGGCGCAGTCGTCTCGTAAGGGGTGGAATCTTTGCAACAAGACCAGTTACATCATTGAGGCCGCCGTTGGCCATCCGGCTGATGACGGCATTATGGTCGATGGCTGGAACAAGGTGCGGCCGGGTAAATGTCTTTTAGCGGTGCCGGGACCACTAGAGCCGAAGTTTCATTTTCTTTATGCCCGCACTTCATCTGCGCATCGCGGCGGCACGCGTGAGTGGGGCGGTGAAACTGATTTGTGTGTAGACCCGACGGGTAGCTTCTCGCTTGATAGCCCACCAGATTGCGCGGCAATGGGGCTTGAGTCGCGGGGCTTCCGCGCCATCGAAATCAATAAGCGGTCGAGTTGGACGACGAACTTTACGGAAGTCGATAATTATTCGGCTGAGAAAGCGCAGGCCGCAGGTTTGCAGCGCTTGCTGGAAGAGGCGGGCGTGGTTTCCGGTTCGATCGATGGGCATATCGGCCATAAGACGCGGGCCGCGATTGGCCGGTTTTTGGAACGCAATGGATTGCCAAGTTCAACGTCAGACGTGGATCTGATCGACTATCTTGAGCAAGTGGCAAAGGATCGTGGGCGCTCGGTCGGGATGACCTTGTGTAACCGCACCAAAAAGCGCGTGTGGAGCGCAATTGCACGCCGGGGCACACAAGGCTGGGAAAGCCGGGGCTGGTGGATGCTGGAGGCGGGTGCCTGTGCCCGCGTGATAGATAATCCGCTGCGGGGAAGTGAGCACTATGTTTATGGCGAGCTGGAAGATGGCGGCAAGCTGCGCACACTCGCCAAGGCGACGGACGCGTTTTGTGTGGGCCGCTCTCGGTTTGCGATTGTGGGCCGGGACGAGTGTGAGGCATCAGCCTATCGCACGGCTTTGTTTGCAGCGACGCCAGAGCCGGTAGATCGTAAGTTGGTGTTTGAATTTTTTGAGCGTGACTTTGCGAAGGCCAGTAATGACTGATCGGCGCGCGGGCGTACATCTCTCGCCATTTGGGAGTTTTGGGCACGTCACTGACTGGGTGTTTGACCTTGATAATACGTTGTATCCAGCAGAGTGCGATCTGTTTGCCGAGATAGACACACGGATGACCGAGTTTGTGTCAGGGTTCTTGGGTTTGCCGCCGACTGAGGCGCGCGTGAAGCAGAAACAATATTACAAAGAATATGGCACGACGCTGTCTGGCCTGATGCATGTGCATGATATGGACCCGGCGGAATTTTTGCATCATGTGCACGAAATTGATTTGTCGCCTCTGCCAGATTTGCCGGATTTGCGCGCCGCGATTAGCGCGCTGCCGGGGCGAAAATTCGTCTACACGAATGGGTCACGCCGCCATGCTGAGCGGGTGACAGAGAAAATGGGGCTGGATCATTTGTTTGATGGCAGCTTTGGGATCGAAGATGCCGCCTATACACCCAAGCCGCATTTGGATTCGTATCATGCGTTTTTGAAACAGCATGATGTGAAAGCAGACGGCGCGATCTTCTTTGAAGATATGGCCCGTAATCTGAAGCCCGCCAAGGATTTGGGCTTTACGACTGTGCTGGTGCATTCTGAAAAAGATTGGAGCCATGAGCCTGTCGAGGCCCGCCCTGCGACACTTGAAGACCTGTTAAAGGATGACGGGCCAGATCACATCGACTATGTGACGGGCGACCTTGCTGCGTTTTTGAATGCGGCGCTTGATACACTGACTTAAACCGGAGACATTCCATGACCGCAGCACTTGCAACCGCCATCGAAGCCGCTTGGGATGATCGCGATAATCTATCGACAGCCACAACAGGTGAAGTACGCGACGCCGTAACTAGCGCAATCGACTTGATTGATAGCGGTAAGGCGCGTGTGGCCGAGAAGGGCGCTGACGGGGAATGGGTTGTGCATCAATGGCTGAAGAAGGCCGTGCTGCTGTCTTTCCGTCTTAATGCCAATGGCGTGATTGATGGTGTGCCGGGTGGCGGCGCATGGTGGGACAAGGTGCCGTCAAAGTTTGAAGGCTGGGGCGCGGCAGAATTCGAGGCCGCCGGTTTCCGCGCAGTGCCGCCGGCTGCGGTGCGTCGCGGGTCTTTCATCGCCAAGAATGCGGTTCTGATGCCGTCTTATGTGAATATTGGTGCCTATGTGGGCGAGGGCACGATGATCGACACATGGGCGTCTGTCGGCTCCTGTGCGCAAGTGGGGGCCAACTGCCACATCTCTGCCGGAACGGGCATTGGCGGCGTTCTGGAGCCACTACAGGCCAACCCGACCATCATTGAAGACAATTGCTTCATCGGTGCGCGGTCGGAAGTGGTTGAAGGCGTGATCGTTGGCGAAGGCTCTGTGATTGCGATGGGTGTGTTCATTACCCAATCGACCAAGATTGTGGACCGCAAGACGGGTGCGATCACTTATGGTAAGGTGCCGCCCTATTCAGTGGTTGTGCCGGGCACACTACCCGCCGCCGATGGTGGGCCGAGCCTTGCCTGCGCAGTGATTGTGAAGACGGTTGATGCGCAGACGCGGTCCAAAACTGCGGTGAACGAGTTGTTGCGGGCGTAATTAGCCTAACGCGCTGCCCTCGATCGTGATGCGGTGCATAACCCGTCGCTGGCCGTGATAGTCATTTAGTGCCCAATGCCATGTGGCGCGATTATCCCAGAAGGCGATGGAGCCGGGCCGCCAGACGAATTGCAGCACATTGTCGATATTGGAGGCGTGGGCGTAAAGCTGGTCGAGCAGGGGTTTGGCGTCGGCGTCATCCATGCCGACGATGCCTGTGGTGAAGGCGGGGTTCACATAAAGCGCTTTTTTGCCACTGAGCGGGTGGGTGATGATGATGGGATGGGTGACGTCTAGCATGACGTCTGCGGCAGCCGAGTTGCCGATCCGTCCCTGACCGCTATCAGAGTTTTGGTAATAACTGTCAGTCTGCGAGCCAAAGATGTGGCGCGTGGAATGGATGGCGCGTTTGCCCTCAATTTGCGCTTTCAGGTGATCGGACAGGGTGTCATAGGCTCGATACATGCTGGTGAAGCGTGTATCGCCGCCTGTTGCCGGAAGCTCGCGTGCGACGAGGATAGAGCCAAGGGCGGGTTCCAGATCATAGGAGTGATCGGTGTGCCAACCGCCGCCGATATTGTCTCGATCAGCGACATCCTTGGCGACCATAGCGATTTGGGGATGGTCTGGATGGGCGGCAAAAAAGCGGTTGATGTTGATGGGCCCGAACCGTTCGGCCAGCGCGATATGGTCTTCTTCTGAGACGGATTGATCGCGGAAGAAAACGAGGCCGTGCTGTGAGAACGTATCGCGGATTGTGTCGAACTCTGCCTGTGACAGGTTTTTCAGATCAACGCCGAGGATTTCAGCGCCGACGCCGTTGCAGGGACGAATTTCGAGTGCTGACATATCGGTCTCCTTTCTGGATTAATCAAACAGGACAACTTGGCGGGCGACGGTGCCTTTGTTGTCTTTCAGGTTTTGCAATGCGCCGGTGATGCCATCGAGGCCGATTGTGTCGGAGACCAGATCATCGAGGTGGAGACGCCCCTGCTTGTAGAGGTCTATCAGGCGGGGGAAGTCGATGCGGAACCGATTGGAGCCCATCACAGCGCCCTGTAGACGCTTCTCCGTGACCAGCAACTCGATGCCCGGCACTTCGATGTTCACGCCCGGCGTAATCATGCCGATGACGGTGGCGACGCCGCGCGGTCGAAGCATGTGATAAGCCTGCTCTGCGGTTTGTTTGAGGCCAACGCATTCAAAGGAATAGTGCACGCCACCGTTGGTGATCTCTTTGACAGCCTCGATGGCATCGGTTTTTGACGGGTTCACTGTGTCGGTTGCGCCGAATTTCTTGGCGAGTTCCAGCTTGTCGTCTGCAAGATCCACCGCGATGATACGACTGGCCCCTGCGATGGCCGCGCCGTTAATGGTAGAAAGGCCGACACCGCCGCAACCAATAATGGCAACCGTGGAGCCGGGTTCGACCTTGGCCGCGTGGAAGACTGAGCCGACGCCTGTGATGACGCCGCAGCCGATAAGGCAGGCTTTGTCGAGGGGCATCTCTTTGTCGATGGCGCAGAGGGCGTTTTCGTGGACGAGAATTTGCTCAGCGAAGGAAGAGAGGTTGAGGAACTGGCCGACCTTTTCGCCCTTGATGGAAAGGCGTGGGGCCTGCGTCATCTGGCGATCGAACTGCTCTTTATTGATCGTGTGGCAAACCGACATGTGGCCCGACAGGCAGTATTCACATGTGCCGCAAAAGGGCGACAGGATGGAAATAACATGGTCGCCGGGCTTAACCGCGGACACCATATTGCCGACAGCCTCGACCACGCCAGCGCTTTCATGACCGAGGATAACAGGCACTTCGGTGGGGAAGTTACCATCCCAGAAATGTACGTCTGAGTGGCAGACGCCGACGGCTTTCAGCCGCACGAGCACTTCGCGCGGGCCGGGCTTATCAATGGTGACATCTTCGATGGATAGCGGCGCGTTAGGCTCGCGCATGACTGCAGCTTTCATGGTTTCCTCCGGGTATCTTTTTTATGATCCAGAGTGTGGGGGAGAAAACCAGATTGGGCAAATAGGGGATGGCGTGGCGGAGGGGTCGTCGCTTACTCTGGCGCGACCAAGCCGCTGGCGCGGCCCATGACGTGGAAAATTTCGTTCTGATCCATGGTGCCTGAGATCAGGTTTGCGCCGGGGCCGGTCGCGAAGATTGCGACGTCTTCACCCGCATGGGTTTCAGATGGCGCCAATGCCAGTGATTGCTGCTTGAAATTCTTGTCGGTGGTATCGGTATTACTCAAGTCAGTACGGGCGCAATCGCGGATTCCGGCGACCATGCGGCAGGCGGTCTGACCGTTGGCGTATGACAGGGTTGTGTAGGGCTTACCATCGGCCGCTTTGAGGTCTTCGCCGAGGCCCGTATCTACCTTGCCAAGGATGGGATTGCCGCGCGAGGGGTAGCCCGCAATCGTCATTGTGTGGGAATGGTCGGCGGTGACGATGATGAGAGTGTCGTCGCTGTTTGTCATCTCTAATGCTGCGGCGACGGATTGATCGAAAACGTCCGTGTCGCCAAGGGCGCGTGCAGCATTGACCCCGTGATGGGCGTGGTCGATGCGACCAGCTTCGATCATCAGGACATATCCATCCTCATCACGTGACAAACGGGTGATGGCTGCACGGGTCATTTCTTCGAGGGAGGGTTCATCGCCGATACCGTCAGCGCGATCGAGTTCGTAGTTCATGTGGGAGCGTTCAAACAGGCCGAGGACTTTGGCGTCTGTGTCGAAATCTATTGCGTCAAAGTCAGCCTGTGTGTGGATCACGGTATGGGCGTCTGATTTCGCTGCCCATTGCGCTGTCAGGTCTTGCCCGTCTTTGCGGTCGCCTTTTTTAAGTTTATCTTCAAGGTCGGCAACTGATTTGGGCAGAAAATTTCGACGTCCGCCGCCCATGGCAACTTCAAACCCGTCGCCTTCATTCCAGTTGATGAGTTGGCTGGCGATGTCTTCACACCCTTCAGCGGCTTGGCTTTTAAGGTCGGAATCAGCCTCCCAATCACGATGAGGTGTTTCTGCGAAGGCCGCAGCCGGTGTGGCGTGGGTGATGCGGGCGGTTGAGACGATGCCAGTTGAGAGGCCAGCCCGCTCAGCGATGTCGAAGAGTGTATCTGTGCGGTTGCCCTCAATGCTGGGGCAATTGCCAACAGCTGCATCTTGCGTCACGCCGAGGACACGCGAACGGGTTTTTATGCCAGCAACCATGGCCGTTGCGGTCGAGGCGCTGTCAGCGACCTGATAGTCATGGCTGTAAGTGCGGGAGAGCGCCGCATAGGGGAGCTGTTCCATCGTCAGTTTGTAGGATTCGCCATCAAGACCACGGGACTGACCAGCATAAATGCGCGCCGCTGTAATAGTGGAGATTCCCATGCCGTCACCGATGAAAAGGATGACGTTCTTGGCGGGTTTGATGCCGCGTTGTTCAATACGGGCGGAGACGGCGCTGCTGGCGCTCTGATAATAGCTGTCGTCTGCCTGTTGGGGCAGCGTTGCTGTGCGATCCAGATTGTCAGTTTGTCCGATTGCATTGGGAAGGGATGTGCATGCCAGTACGGTAATCGCGACGCTGCCAAGGATGAGTGGAAGAGCAAGGCGCATGAGAGAGATCCCAATCTGAGTGTGTACTAGAGGCTCACACAAATGACGCTGTGTGACGCTTACGGAGTTGTTACGGGAATTGTCGCTGGTTTTTGAAATTGTGCAAGCCAAACGGCTGCGAGAATTGTGCAGGCCCCGCCAATCTGAATGGCGGAGAGGGGTTCGCCGAACATGTTCCAGGAAATGGCCGCTGCGACGACGGGCTGCATCATGATGAGGACGCCAGCGATGGAGGCAGGGGTGCGGCCGATCCCGGCGATGATGAGGCCCTGTCCGCAAATTTGGACAAAGATTGCGAGAAAGAGTGGGACTGAGAACCCGGACAATTTTTCGGGAAAAAAGGCCTCTCCGGTGCTTAGAACGATAAGCCCTTGCGCGCCGATCTCAACGAAGGTGAGCCAGAAAATGGCATCGAGACCACCCATGCTGCGTCGTCCGAGCTTTGAGAACAGTAAATAGCTGGCGATCATAAAGGCGGCGACACAGGCGATCATATCGCCTTGTGTTGACGTTGCCCGAAGCACCGGGTCGAGCACTTCGTTTCTTGTGCCGCCCAGTGATAAGGCGGCGGCGCCAGCGATGGCGAGCAAGACGGCAAAGAACCACAGGTTTTGCGGGCGATCCTTCAGGAAAATCCAGGCGAGGAAGCCGACGGAGACGCTGCCGAGATTAACGATAAAGGTGGCGTTTGCGACCGTGGTTTTGGTGAGCGCATGGTGCCACAGAGCAATGTCGAGCGCGAAAAAGAGGCCAGCAAGTACGATGAAAAAATTGGGACGCGCGGGGAGGCGTTTGTGTGCGATGATGACCAGCAACATGATGACCGGAAGCGCGAAAGTGTATCGCCAGAATGCAATGGCCTGCGCACCCAAATCATCCAAACCTAGACGCAGACCGATAGGGGCGAGGCCCACAAAAGCGGCGCCGAGGCCGACCATGAGCGGGCCAAGCCAGAGGCGATTTTGCAGCGGCGTCGTTGCAGCTGTGTCAGGTGTTGTGTCTGTCATCTCGACAGGGCCATAACCTTGATTTGATCTGGTGTCAGCCCTTGCTCGCGTAAGTCTCTGATGCTGGGATCGCCTGCGCTTTTGGAAAGTTTGCGGCCGTCTGGCTTAAACAAGAGCGGGTGGAATCGATAAAGCGGGGTTGGCCAGCCCAAGAGGGCCTGTAGCAGTGTGTGCAAGCCTGTGACGGCGCGCAGGTCTTCGCCGCGCACAATATGGGTCATACCCTGCAGAGCGTCGTCATGGCAGCACGCCAGATGATAGCTGGTTGGGGTGTCTTTACGCGCCAGTATGACATCCCCAAACAAGGTGGGGTCTGACTTAACTCGCGTTGTTTTATTTTCCTTTTTTTCGAAATAGTGCAGGGTGTCATACCTTGATCCCAGCGTCTCAATTGCGGCCCTCAGATTGAGACGCCACGCGAAAGCATGACCGCGAGAAAGACGCTCTTCTTCTTCTGACGCAGAAAGTGGTTTGCCGCGATATGGCGCAGACTCCAAATTGGAACCAGCAGGCAGGGCCGCTGAAATTTCACGGCGTGTTTTGAAACAACGATAGATAAGATCTTTGGCTTGCAGCGCGTTCAGACAGGCCTCGTAGTCTTTGAAATGATCAGACTGCCGACGGATGGGGAGGGGCCATTCAAAGCCTAACCATTCGAGGTCTTCGATAATGGCAGCCTCAAACTCCGGGCGGCAGCGGCCGCGATCTATATCTTCTATGCGGAGCAGGACTTCGCCACTCGATTGAGAGGCGGCCTGCCAGACATAATAAGCTGAGGCGACATGGCCGAGATGGAGGTATCCAGTTGGTGAAGGCGCGAAGCGGGAGCGATAGATTTTCGTTTCCAATTGTACGCTCGTCTCACCGTGAATGTTCGAATTTCGTTTGCAGGAATTGGAAAAGACTGTTTCAGCACTCTTTGCCTGTTGCAAGGATTTGGTAAGACTTTTATTGCGACGGGCGTTGAGGTGTAGAGATTATGGTTAATAGTGACTGGATTCAGGGATTACGGGACGGGCTTTCGAGCCATGTCTATCCGTCACAGGACCTTGCTCTGTTTGGCTTTGCAATGTTGTCAGCCATCGCGCTTGGGGCGGTGTTGTTAGGGGTGGCGATTCTTGTGGGTGGCCTGCGTTGGGTGAGAGATTTTCTGCGCTTGAAGGCGGCACGAAGAGACAATTCCGTTGGGTATCGAGTGCTGATTGCGGGGGTCACGGGCTCTGCTGGCGCGAGCCGTTGGTTGGCGCGCTTGGCTGATGAGCATTTGTCGGACTTTAGTTTTGGAGCCCCACTTCATCTGGTGAAAACGGGTCGCATACGGGGTGGTCTTGCGCCTAAATCTATTGCGAAGGCCCGCAAAATGATGGTGGCGTCTGATGCAGATATGATGATCTGGGCCAACCGTGTGAATGGTCGGGATATGGGCTTGGAGGTCTATGGACTATCGCGGGGCGGAGGCTTGCGGCCAGATGAGATGCGCCCGTTCACCTTGTTTTTGCCGGGAAAAAAGAAAAGTAGAAGAGGGCGGGTTGATGAAGTAGCCGCCTATTTCCTTGCCAAAAAATTGCAACCTGCTCTGGAGCACCCGCAATCTTTTCGTCCGGAACGCATGAAAGTGCTGGCTGAGCGCTTGTCGGTGATTTTGGAAGAGTCGCCAGATTTGCCGATTGGTCTGAAAGAGCATTTGGAGGGCGATTTTTGCGCGAGCAGCGTGCATGTTGCCGAGCAGGATGGTGATATTGAGGGACTCGAAAAAGTCATCACCTTGCGCCGCTCGCATGTTGAGGCGGCAAATTCGGCCTCAAACCCGGCGCGGGTCAACCAAGCGCGGATGGATTTAGGTCGGGCGTTGCTTGCGAGAGCCGAAAAGCAGTTCGATCAGAAAGCCGTTCAAGAGGCGATCCGCGAATTATCGCAAGTTGTCGAAGCTTTGCGCGCCAATCCAAATATCCAGCAAGCTCAATCTGCATCGGATGCGATGTTTAAAGCGCAAACGATGCTGGAAAACCGGAAAAGATTCGCACTCAATTTTGAGTAGTATTTTTGATGCGGGAAAAATAGTCCGTAAACTGAAATTTTGAGGCGGTCCCTCTGTTTACTCATTTTTTACCAAGGTTAACAGGAACGTTCAAATTTTGGTGTGACTGTTAACTCAAAAGTACTACTTTTTGGCCGATTTAATTAATCCGTATGCTGATTCGGAGGATTGCGGTCATACTTTGCCCGCAGGTCTGACTTCGAGTCATGCTTTTAGACCGACTTTGGAGTTGGGGGGAGGGGGCAAGACACACCGGTGCCACCAATGCCGCAATATCCGGCGGGGTTTTTGGCCAGGTATTGTTGGTGGTAATCCTCTGCCAGATAGACCTGAGTTCGGGGTAATACCTCAGTTGTGATTTCGCCTCGATGACCTGATTGTATCAGGGCTGACTGGTAGTCAGCCAGCATCGTGTCAATGGTCTGCTTCTGCGCATCGGTCGTATAATAAATGGCTGAGCGATACTGTGTGCCAATGTCATTGCCCTGCCGCATCCCTTGGGTCGGATCGTGACTTTCAAGAAAGAGCTTCATGAGTTCTGAAAATTTGATCGTATTCGGATCATATACGATTTCGACGACTTCGGTATGCCCTGTTTGGCCGCTGCAGACCTCTTCATAGGTAGGATTAGGGGTCATACCGCCTGCGTACCCCACTCGTGTTAACCAGATTCCGGGTGTTTGCCAGAAAATGCGCTCGGCACCCCAGAAGCAACCTAGTGCCATGACCACTAGTTCGTGCCCTGATGGAGGGTTTGCGCACAACTCTCGGTCGAAAATGAAATGTTTGTCCGCAGTTTGGATGGAATTTTGCCGTCCTGGGAGTGCATTTTCAGCGGTTGGGAGGGGCTTTGGTTTTTTTGTAAACATAACGGGCCAATCTGTTAACTATTCCATAGATATGGCTGTTAATGAGCAAATCGGCAATCGGTGGCTTGCGATAAAGGTGTCCATCGGCTATTTGACCGAACTTCAAGCCAAAGCTGGTAATGAAACGGTGAGGTGGCCGAGTGGCTGAAGGCGCACGCTTGGAAAGCGTGTGGGCGTTAACGCGTCTCCAGGGTTCGAATCCCTGTCTCACCGCCAGCGGGCCGGATTTTTTGGGCTTAAACCCCGGAAGTGACTGCCGATCTTTTATCTGAGATATCAGGTGCTTATTAGCGATGTAGCGCGCTTGGCAGGCATTTTTAGGTCTTGTTAACGCAAATGCCTGATCCTTCACCCACTATAATTTGGGCGTTAATGAGGATTAATGGACATGATGAAGTTTGTAACACTCTGCGCAGCAGGCGCGGTGTTGGCATTGGGCGCTTCTGCAGAACTCGTAGCATCACAAGAGGTTGAGCGCGTTATTGTGACAACCGAGGAGGATGGCAGCCTTACTGAGGAGCTCGTTCCTGCGGTTACTGTCGTGCCGGGCGAGATGCTGGCCTATTCTCTCAATTGGGAGAATGTTGATGCTGAACCCGCTGAAAACGCTGTGTTTACAGTGCCTGTGCCTGCGGAAGTGACTTACATTGAAGGCTCGGCCGAAGCTGCTGACGCCGTGGTCACTTTCTCTGCGGATAATGGAAAAACCTTTTTTACGCGGGATAAATTGGTTGTGACGGCGGCAGACTCCGCGGTTTCAGCACAAGCCCGGGATATCACGCATGTTCGCTGGACATATGTTGAAAAAGTCGCTGGAAAAACCAGCGGCACATTAACCTATAAGGCTGTGCTGAAATAGCCGCAACCTGAAGTATATATTACAGAAGGCGACCGATTGAGGTCGCCTTTTTTGTTGAGAATTTTGCGTCCTTGGATTGATCTGCCGCTTTTGAGTTAGGCGCGCCTTAATCTTTTTACACGAAAAGGGAAGGGCTAAAAAAAATAATAGCAGGGACTCTCACGATGACACAGAATAAACTCATAAAGCGTTTTGGAGCGGCGCTTGTGGGCGTTACGCTTCTGGCGGGCACAGCCCACGCCGCAGGTATCGATGCCGGTACCACTGTAAGCAACACGTTCACGCTGGATTATGATGTTGGCGGCACTCCGCAGCCCACAATCGACAATTCAGGCTCTCCTACACAGTTCACGGTTGACCGGCTGGTCGATTTGACCATCACTTCATTGGATCCAACGCTTTCAGTAGCGCCAGGTTCTGCTGCTGCTGATAACCGTGCTGTTTTTCGTCTTACCAATTTGGGCAACGATAATCAGGCGTATGACCTGAGCGTTGTGTCTTCTGGTGACTACACACCATCAACCGTAACGATCCAGTACTTCGTCGATACCAATGGTAACGACATTCTGGATGGCGGTGAGTCGCTGCAGACTTATTCTGGTGCCAATCAACCCGATGATATCGCGCCGGATGCGCAAGTCGTTGTATTCGTAGAAAGCGATGTACCTGGCGGCGCAGTGGATGGCGATACCGCCACGCTTGTTCTGACTGCTGATACGCTGCACCCATCCAACCCTATCGCGACATGTTCTGTTGGCTGTACGCCAGGCACGGCCGTGACGGGTGATAGCGATGGTAACTCTCTCACAGGCGAGGCCGAGACGGTTCTTGCAGATGGTAGCGGTGTTACTGATGGCAACAATGCGGGTGATTATTCAGCGCAGTCTGTCCTGACCGTGTTGGCGGCAACCCTGAACGCGACCAAGTCTGTTGCTGTGTTTGAAACAGCGCCTGCGAGTGAGGCAGCCTGTACTGCGCTGACCGCTCCGGCAAGTGTGGATGAGTACAGTGTGCCCGGTGCTTGTGTGCGGTACGAGATCAGTGTTGCTAACACCGGTACAGGTACCGCAACCAATCTGGTCATCTCCGATGAACTACCGTCTGAGGTGCGTTTCCTAGATGCCACTACATCCGGTTTTTCCGATGATACTGGTATTGCTGGCGCCGGACCAATCTTGGTTGAGCCGGGCAGTGCAGTAGATTGCAACGGTTCCAATTGCTCCATCTCTTTGAGCGATGCGATGCTCGCTGGAGGGAGCACCGGGGTCGTTCATATCTGGGCACTTGTTCAGTAAACAGACAGGCCAAAAGCCTTCATATTTGAAACCCCCAGCGCTCCGTGCGCTGGGGGTTTTCGCTTTCTGGTAAGAAATTCGGTGAAATTTCAACGTTCTGAGTGAGCGGAACATTAACCAAGATATGAGACACTCCGATTTGTAAGTTCCCAAAGATCCAAAAGGACGTGGGAAAAATTCTGCAGACCAACCCAAAAGAGGTGGCTGCGCAGGGTGATGATGGGATAGAATGATGGTTGACGGTAGAACGTCTTCGAGCTCTTTTATGGGCTTTATATCTGTACTGTGTATTGTGCTTGCATGGTTTGTGCAGCCGGGAACGGCGAGTGCGCAATTGGGCCGTACAGTCACAAACGTTGCGACGGTTTCTTATGACACTGACCGTGGTTCGCTGACACATCAGACGAACCCGGCTGAGTTTGTCATTGAGGCGTTCCGTACGCCGTCTACGATTGAGTTCTTCCGTTACGCGCCAAACGCGCCGGACAGCTTCCAAGCGCGAATAAATGGCTCAGACTACAATCCAGAAAGTGGTGCAGCAGAGCCAAGCGGTGGCGATACATTCGTTCCTGTTGGAAAGCCGCAGACCATTGGCAACATGGAACTGGATTTCTCTGTCCCAGTCTCGTTGGTGGCCGCCACAACCTATATTCCAGGTGAATTGATGATCGTCCGCGTCATAGATGTTGGGCAGAATGGCGATCCTACGGCAATAGAATGTATCGAAATCACGATTCAAACGGATTTGGGCGACCAAATTGAGCTTCGATTGTATGAATCTGGCGAAGATACAGGCGAATTCTACGCTTATGTGCCCTCTTCGCGTGAAGAAACGCCTCCAAATGATGTGACTCTGAGTACGCCAAATAAAACTGTGCTTACGGCGCGCTATGTCGACGCGTTTGATGCGACTGAGGTGTCGGTAGATACCGCGCTCGTGGACCCGTTCGGGCGTGTGTTTGATTCATTCACAGGTGAGTTGATAGACGGCACCGTAGTATCAATTGTGGATGCAGCTACTGGTGAGTTAGCGGATGTATTCGGGGTTGATGGCGTTAGCCCGTATCCTTCAACACTTGTTACAGGATCAGTGGTTACGGATGCTGGCGGGCAGGTCTATGAATTGGAGCCAGGTGAGTTCCTTTTCCCGCTTATGCGTCCTGGATTGTATCGTGTGATTGTTTCTCCTCCAGAGGGGTATCTATTTGCGTCATCGTTCGAGGAATCGCAGTTTGAAGACCTCAACAACGCGCCATTTGCGATTATTCCGGGTTCGTATGGCGGGGTCTTTGAAGTGGAAGCGACTGGGCCGCTGAATTTTGACATTCCGATTGATCCAGCTGCGGAATTGGTGGTTCTAAAGAATGCGCTGAGCGATTCAGCTGCACCGGGCGACACAGTCGCATACTCTATTCGAGTGATGAACCGCGATATCGTGCCTGCACTTATTCGGGTGGAAGATATTATGCCACGCGGTATGCGCTATGTTGATGGATCTGTTTCATCTGATGTCGGATCTGTTGAGGTTGATTCTATTTCAGATGATGGTCGTACAGTGACCTTTCAGGGGGGGATATTGTTCCCCGGTGAGCAACTGACACTGACGTATGCTGCTTCTGTTACAGCGGGTGCGAAGGTTGGTACTGCTGTCAATTCTGCGGTTGCTGTGAATACAGCGGGCAACCCCGTTTCGAATAAGTCTGAGGCGGCTGTGGAGATTGTCGAAGATCTGCTTCGCTCGCGTTTGACATTGGTTGGCCGTGTTGCCGAGGCGGCGTGTGATCCGGATCAAGATTGGGCTAAAGACCTTGAGCATGGTCTCGGGGTACCGGGTGTTCGCCTTTATATGGAAACTGGCGAATATGTGGTGACCGATCAGGATGGTTTGTATCACTTCCAAGGCGTTCGTCCCGGTACGCATGTATTGCAGATCGACGAAGAGACGTTGCCTCCTGGTTATGAGCCAATGATCTGTGAGGAGAATTCACGTTATGCCGGTTCTGCGATTTCAAAATTCGTAGACGCGAAGGGCGGCATGATCTGGAGAGCAAACTTCTATCTGACCAAGCGCGAAGGCGTGGAAGAAGAGGTTGTTGTTGAAGAATTTGATGACACTGTCGAGTATCGTCAGTTCGACCTTGAGTGGTTGGAGACAGCAGATGCTGCACCGCGCTGGGCGTATCCAAATGTGGACCGCACGCCGTCATCACGCAGTGTAAATATTGGTATTGTCCACCCAAAGCGCCATACTGTTGAGCTTAGCCTGAATGGCACGCCTGTTTCGGCGACGAATTTTAGCGGTCGCGATTCGGCTCAAGCGGGCCCGGCGGAGATCAGTCGCTGGCGCGGCGTAGACATCCGTGATGGGATGAATGAGTTCATAGCGCGTGTCTTGGACCCATCTGGCGCCGAAGTTACTGTTTTGCGGGAAGAGATTTGGCACGTTGCGAAGATTGAGAAGGCCACCTTGGTTGCGGACCAGTCTGTGCTGGTCGCTGATGGGCGTAGCATTCCTGTGATTGCGGTGCGTCTAGAAAATCATGCGGGTCGCCCTGTGCACCGCGGGCGTATCGTGCGGGTTGATGTGTCTGAGCCATTCATGCTGAAGCGTGAGGTGGAGTTTGAGGGTGAAGCTGCGCTCGTGGCAGCATCTGCCAATGCAGGCATCTCTGTCGATGCCAATGGTGTTGCGCATGTTGAGCTGGAGCCGACATTGCAGACTGGCCGTGTTCGGTTGAATGTCATGCTGGATTCAGGCCGCAGCGAAGAGATTGATGTGTGGTTGACCCCTGAGAAGCGCGATTGGATTGTGGTGGGTCTCGCTGAAGGCTCAATGGAGTTGGCGCGTGATAAGGGCGCGTTTGATGACGGCACGCAAACGCTAAATGATGGTCGTATTGCCTTCTTCGCGAAGGGGATGATCAAAGGCGACTGGTTGATGACGTTGGCTGTGGATACCGCAAAGCGCCGTGGGGATAGTGATGTCGCGGTGTTCGAAAATCATATAGATCCGAATGCCTATTATACGCTTTATGGGGATCAAACCTATCAGCACGCTGACGCTGAGAGCCGCTATCCACTTTATGTGCGTTTGGAGAAAGATGCTGTGCAGTTGATCTTCGGTGATTATGACACCGATATGAATGACACAGTGTTGGGCCGGTATAGTCGCCGTATGTCGGGTTTCAAAGCGACGGGTAATTTTGAGAAGGTTTCTTTCACTGCGTTTGCTGCTGAGACAAATCAGAGTTTTGTGAAGGATGAGTTGGCCGCTGATGGTACATCAGGTCCGTTCCGCGTCACGTCGACTCCGATGTTGCGTAATTCTGAAGTGATTACGGTGGAGACACGCGACCGTTTGCGTCCGGATGCTGTCTCTAACGTGCGCACACTGACGCGCTACTTCGATTATGAGATTGATTTCCAGAGCGGAGAAATTATTTTCCGCCATCCGATTGCTGCGACCGATGCAAACTTCAACCCGAATGTGATTGTGGTTGATTATGAAGTCGCAGGCGTGGCTGAGCGCAATGTGACGCTAGGTGGCCGGGCCGCGGTTCGCACTGAGGATGGACGTCTTGAGGCAGGGGTTACTTATGTGCGCGAAGAGGGCGGCGCAACGGTTGATGACCAGTCGTCTTCAATCGTGGCCGTCGATGCGACTGCTAAACTGGATGAAGTCACAGAATTGCGGGCAGAGGTTGCGACGTCTACCCGTGAGGCCGGGGCGGGCACAGAACGTGCAGATGCATATCTCCTTGAGGTTGAGCGTCAGAGCGAAACGCTCACCGTCACCGGTTTTTATCGTGAAGAAGAAGCTGGTTTCGGCTTGGGTCAGCAGGCATCTAACACGGACTCTATTCGCCGCATTGGTGCGCAAGTTTCTGCACTGATCGACGAGACAGCGACTGAGCAAGCGAAAACACGTCGTCGCCTTGTCGATGCGAATGCTTATCGTGAAGAAAACCTCTCAACCGACGCATCGCGTGATGTTGCAGAAATTTCTGCTCGCCAGGAAATGTCGATGGCTGGCGGGTCGGTTGGTCTTAAGGCGGTTCGTGAGAAATATGACGCTTCTGAAGACGAGCGGACATCATTGCTACTTACTGGGTCCGTTAACAAGACTTTCGTTGAGCAAGGTATCACTTTGACGGCGTCGCACGAGCAACCATTGGGAGATGCGGGTGATGAGGCCACACAGTTCCCAATGCGTACTCAGTTAGGCGTTGACAAGATTGTAAACGAGAAAGTGACGCTAAATCTCCGCCACGAAATGAATAATGGAGCAAATGCGTCAGGCAACAACACTGTTGCGGGCGTGACGGTTAAGCCGTGGGCTGGCGGTGAGGTGCGTGCGTCTGCGGATACGATTACGCAAGACTCAGCTCGCCAAGTTGGCGCAACACTGGGTGTCGATCAGACCTTTATTATTGATGAGACGTGGTCTGCATCAGTTGGGGCGTCTCGTCGCGCGCGCGTCGATGGTGGTGATGAGCCGCGTGATCTGGCCGCCGACGATGTTGCCGGTGTATTGGAAGATGGCGTGCGTTCGAATCTTGTTCAAAGCGAAAATTACTCTTCAGCCTATGCGGGTGTTGGCTATCGTACGGACAGCGCTGCCGGTTCAGGCCGCGTCGAGTATAGGAATGGTGCAACAAGTAAGCGTCTTTCGGCGACCGTTGGAGCGGCGCGCGAGGCGAGCGAAGAATTGTCTTATGGTGTCGCAATGCGGGCGCAGAAGGAAACGTTCGCCGCTGCGCCAACCCATGAGCTAGTGGAGGCTCGTATCGGCTCTGCCTGGCGTCCGAAAGGTGAGGGGACGATCGTATTCGACCGCGTAGATGTTAAGCATGAGCGACTTGATGGTGTGATGGACACGCAGAAAATCGTCAACAATCTCGGTGCAAACACAATGCTGAGTGAGCGGACGCAAGCGGCAGTTAACTGGGGTGTGAAGTACAGCAAGGGGTCTGTTGCTGGCACTAAGGTCAACGGCTTTACTCACTTGGTAGGCGGTGAAATTCGTCATGACCTGACAAAGCGTATTGATGTTGGCCTGTCAGCCTCTGTTCTCATGGATGATAAAACGAAAACAAAGGACTATGCTTTTGGGCCGAGCGTGGGCTTTAAACCCGCGGAAAATGTCTGGGTGAGCGTTGGATATAACTTCTCTGGATATACAGATGATGACTTCGAAGGCGCAGAATATAGCCGAAAAGGCGCTTTCGTTAAACTTCGCGTAAAGTTTGACCAGCACACTGCGAAAGGATTGTTGGAGAAGATTTCGCCTTAGTGTCATGATAAGTTTAAAATCTAATCGTCTATTTTCAAAGGCCTCAGCAATAGCTGTGGCCTTTGCTGCGTTGTCGGGCACTCTGTTCACTGCACACGGTCAGGTGACTGAGAATTTCCTCGATACGTCATCCAGTGGGATCAGCACTAATTGTGGTGCGGCGACGACTCGCACGTTTGATGTGACGACCCCAATGACGATTACAGATGTCGATTTTGGTCTCATCGTCGATCATGATAATCGCGGCGATATCATTATGGTGCTGGATTCTCCATTGGGAACCCGAACCTATTTGATCGATCAGAATGGCAGTTTTTATAATGATTATAACGTCGAGTTTGATCAATCTGCGGGCGAAGTCGTAGATACAGGAAGCCAACGCACCAATAACAATGTCGCCGATACGCCATATCGTTATCCCGTTCGTCCAGAAGGAAATATGAACGACTTCATCGGAGAAAGCGCCGTTGGAACGTGGATGATGTTAACATGCGATCCCAGCGGCTTTACGACGGGGAGTGTTGAGCGGGCTGAGTTGATCCTTACCGGGACGCAGGATTTTGCGGATTTGAGACTTGATCTTTCCGCAAGCCCGACCAACCCATCTTATGGCGGCAATACGATTATTTCAGTTGATGTCACCAATGAGGTTGGTGATCTTTCAACGAATGGTGTTACGGCAGACGTTACTCTGCCATCTGGCCTGACTTATGTTTCTCACAGTGGGGCAGGGACCTTCAATTCTGGAACCGGGGTTTGGACGATAGGCACACTGGCGCCGGGTGCGTCAGCGCAGTTGCAAATCACTGCACAAGCGCAAGCGACAGGCAGTTACACAATTAGCAGCGAGATTACTGCTTCATCGACAACAGACCCAGACTCAACGCCGGGCAATTCCGGCTCATCACCGTTTGAGGATGACTCGGACAGTCTGACATTGTCTCCAGGCGCTGCTTCGGGTGGTTCTAGCGGGGTTGCCCCAACATTATCATGTTCGGTGCCTGATAGTTTCGACTGGGATAGCAATGCTTGGCCTTCGACGACTACCTTGTCGAATACCTATCCGGCGGGCGGGTCAGACGGTACTACTTTCGCGTTCGCGTTTACGGGCGATACGGACAGGCGAAACAATGGTACGCCTGCAGGTGACGAAACGCCAGTGACTGACGCTGATTTTTCCGGTGGCCTGGCTCCTGCTCAGCAAAGCCTTAGATACTTTCAGAACACAGTAGATAATACTGAGTCGGTTACGATTACGATTGATGTTGGTACGGCTGGAACTGGGGTTGCGGAGCTACAGTTTGACATTTTCGACATTGACTATGGTCTCAACCAGTTCCGTGACCGGATTGAGGTGATCGGCTATTTAGGGGGCGTATCAGTCATGCCCGTGCTGACCGATTCAGAAGCAAATGATGCTTTTGGAAACGTGGCGAGCGGTGTTTCAGCCTCGGGCGCAACCGAATCCCGGGGTAATATGACGATCACGTTTACCCAGCCTGTCGATCAGGTGACGATCAACTACTCCAACTCAGACACTGCAACAGGAACCCGAAATCAGGCTATGTCGGTGCATGATCTGGCTTATTGTCCGCGTGAGTATGATGCGGGCGATGCCCCATCGACTTATACAACGGCTGCTCACCTGATTGTGCCCGGGTTTTATATAGGCTCCACTGCGCCCGATGGGGAAGTTGTCACGCAGAACTCGACCAATGCAGATGCTGACGACACGACTAATGTGGCCGATGAGGGATCAATTGTATTCCCAATATTGTATGCGGGTCAGACCGCGACGCTCGATGTACCTGTTACCGGGGCTAACGGATTTTTACAGGCGTGGATCGATTGGAATGACGATGGTGATTTCGACGATACTGTTGGTGGACAGAGTGAACAAGTTGCAGTCGACGCTACGATTCTGGGGTCTATCGGCACGGCATCACTCCCGCTGACTATTCCGGCGAATGCGGCGTTGACGCCAACAATTGCACGCCTGCGTTGGTCTGCGGATTCTGGGCTGGCGTCGTCTGGTTTGGTGACGAGCGGGGAGGTGGAAGATTATCTGATTACCGTACAGCCCGCGCCGGTAACTCCGCCTTTGTGTGGAACAGATCCGGCGCTGACTTTAATCTCAAATGGTGATTTCACGAATGGCGGCGCGTCAGCTTGGACAGATTGGACTACGTCCGGTGCATGGACTGGGGCTGATCGACCGCGTGCCCAAGTTGCAAACCAATCGACTCTTCAACAATCTGTTGTGGGTTTGAAAAGTGGACCCTCTTCTGGAGGCGGTCCTGTCGTTCACTTGAATGTTTTGTGGGAAGAGGGCGGCGGTGCATCGAACCTCACCCGTGTTTACATCAACGTCAATGGCAGTCTCCAAGCCCGTATTGATGGGCCGACGGGCGCCGGTAATATTGCGACGATCACTTATTCAGGCGGAACGACAGGGAATATTTCGCAGCTGACGGCCGGGGTTTTGACACCACTGGAGCTGCAAATTCCGACTGGATTGACGAATTCTGGCAATCTCAACATCCAATATAATGGCGCCACGGCGGCAACGCCGGCAGCATTCAGTTTCGATGATGTGGAGATTTATGCGTGCCCATCGGCCTTGTTGAGCGGCCAAAAAACCAATGCTATTTATGATCCGACAAATGCAGGTTTATATGCTTTGCCGGGCAATGATGTGATCTACACGATCACTGTCACCAATGAGGGAAGTGGCGCGACCGATGCTGATTCGGTTTTCCTTTCCGATGCACTTCCTGCTGAAATTGAATTCTGGAATGGCGATATCGATTCAGGCGGGGGCAGCGCCTTCCCGGGAACAGACCCTGTTGGTTTTGTGCAGACTAATGGATCTGCCCTCACGCTGACTTACGGGACGGATATTGCGTTTGCGACAGGCGCAACGCCCCCTGCCAATTTTGGCCAATGTTCAGCAGTTGCGCCTGACAACACTTATCGGCCTGATTTGACGTTCCTATGCATAAACCCGAAAGGGCAGATGGCTGCGGGCGATCCGGATCCGACATTCTCAGTGAGTTTCCGGGCCCGTATCAAATAGGCTGGCGGCTTGCCCTTAACCATCAGATACCGTAACGCCTCGGGTATGGTCAAAGTTAAGATATGCGGGTTGAGTGACCCTGATATGGTTGGGTTGGCAGCGCGTGAGGGCGCTGACTGGATCGGTTTTGTCTTCGCGCCTAGCGCTCGCCAGATTACGCCAGAAGCGGCGGCTACATTGCTGTTGCAGGTCGGCAAGGCGATCCCGGTGGCGCTTTTGGTCGACCCGGATGATGCGTTGATTAAGACTATTGTTGATATCGGATTTCCTGTTCTGCAGCTGCATGGGTCAGAGACGCCTGAGCGGGTTGCGGACGTGAAAAAAATGACGGGCCGGGAAGTGTGGAAGGCGATTGGGGTGAGGTCACGTTGCGATCTTGTGCGCGCCGCAACCTACGAGACAGCCGATAGATTGTTGATCGACGCGCCGGCGCCGCAGGGCGCAAATCAGGCGGGCGGTCATGGCGAGGTTTTTGACTGGACGCTGCTGGAGGCGTGGTCAGCACCCAAGGCGTGGACCTTGGCTGGTGGGCTGACACCAGAGAATGTTGTTGAGGCGATTGCGGCGACGGGAGCAAGTGCGGTTGATGTGTCCTCTGGTGTTGAGCGTCGCCGGGGG
>JBOEGK010000034.1:0-608 GCA_050633385.1 Hyphomonas sp. | reverse complement strand
TACCGTCATCCACCGCGATGGTATTGAATTCTTTGGCAATGCCGCCTGCTGCCTCGATTTCTCGGGCGACCAGTTGGCCGAGGTCTTTGAGGTGAACGTGGCCGGGCACAAATTGGGTGAAGGAGTTTGCGACCGCAATGATCGGCTTGCCAAAGTCACCATCTTTCATGCCTGTCGCGCGCCAGAGGCCACGTGCGCCAGCCATATTACGGCCATGGGTGCTGGTTCTGGAACGATATGCGGGCATGGGGCGTCATCCTGTGAAGTGTCTACACCGGTGACATAGCAAAGCGCAGCGCAATCACAAACGCCTTTCACGCCGCAGGCATGGTCAGGGACCCAGTTTTCAGAGATCGCTTTACCTGTTCTGGGTCCCGGATCGCTCCGCGTCCGGGATGACGGAGTATTGGAATTGAAAAACGATTTTTTGAGCGCGATCTCCCCCCCGAAGATACCTGCGCTGGCAGGTATCCATCTCGGAATAGTGCCGTCTGCACGAGAGGCCGCAATCGGAGCTGGGTCCCAGCTTTCGCTGGGATGGGCGGGGATTGGGTTAGGCCATCTCGATATGGGGGAAGCCATCGTCGCAGACTTTTTGAAGCGTTGCC
>JBOEGK010000033.1:0-56202 GCA_050633385.1 Hyphomonas sp. | reverse complement strand
CACCTTAGCGGCACCATTTTGAGTCGTTTACACCCGCCCCCTCCCGGGCAAAACCCACCTCAACCGCGGTTGTAAACGCTAAAGATCGCGCGCGATATCCCTGCCTGATCGCTCAATTATTTGACAGTGAAACTAACGAGCGCACATAAATCGACGCACCCAAGATCGCAATTTGCTTGGAACAGGCCCCCGCCTCCTCCTATATCCAGCGCCACGATTAACAGCCATCCGACACAAAGCATTCTCGAACTCACTTGAGTTATTCTAGAAAATACAATTTGGACAAATATTCCAATATTTGGATAAATTTAATCATATTCTCCCATCCTGAAAAACAGAAGAGCTCCATCTTCTCAAATATCGTGACTCCCCGGTCGGTTCGGCATTGAATCGGCCGGTTTTTTAAACAACCGACAGAGGATACTGATTCAAATCCACTGGCAGTAGCATTTCATTATTTGATGAAGCCGAACTATTGATCAAACGACTACGATGATTGAAAGAGTTCAGAATGAGGATCCGGAGGCGAAATTGACTAAAAACCGATCTCCCAAAGATATCGACATTCAGGTCGGGTCGAATATTCGTGCCCTGCGCAAGAAACTCGGACTGTCCCTCATAGAACTCGCCGAAATACTTGAGCTTTCATACCAACAACTCCAAAAATACGAAATCGGAGCCAACCGAATTAGTACAGGCACGCTTGTTCAGCTTGCCGATGCGCTCAATGTCTCCCCCGGCTATCTGATTGAAATGCCTCACGCTCAAAACAGCGATTCGTATGAGATTGGACGGATCAAGCAACAATGCCAGCGCGATCTAAAATCAATCTTCGACGAACAATCCCTTAGAGCAGCATCGATCCTGCTGTCCGCTCTCGTAGCAAACCAGAACAACATAAACGCCCAATAGAAACCACAGGCTGCGTCTTGGCAGCCAGTTCCCGCGGAACCGGTCGACTGAAAAGGCTAGGCCTTCGCTGCCATCGGCTGATGAGACCCGTTCAGAAATCCGTCCAGATCATTTATCGCGCCAGAGATCAATCGTTCGGCTGGCGTAAGCTCTATATCTTCACCGGGCTCAGGCTCAGCAAGGTTCATAGAACGCCACAGCACCAATTTCTTGAGAACCTCATCCATTGACTTTGCTGGGAGGTCAGCAATGCGCTCGATCAGCCAAACTTGCCTAGCCTCAATTGATTTCAATCTTCTTTCGAATCGGTCTCTCAGCGCGACATCAGTTTTCAGGGAAACAGCCCCTGAAACTTCCAATTCGAAAATCCTTTCCATAGTAGTCTCAGCTTCGTCCCACGCAAGCATTAGCTGAGAAAGAGACTTATTATCAGCCGATTCGCCTTCTTGCTCGGCATTTCGGTACGTCCGCACGGCAGACTTTTTCATTTTTTGTCCTACTCGTCTGTTACCCAGAGGTTGATCAGTCAAACTAGCCACAGACCGATCAATTTATACAGATTTTAGATAACTTTCTTATCAGAGATTAACACTTTTTACAACCATTACCGTTCGATCAGATTGCATTTTTCGCCTGTCAGGAATGATAAAGCAGCCAAGCATAACAATTGAAATTCGTTAATTTACAAGGTAAACGCGAATTTTCAGCATTACACGCCCCAGAAGAATTTCTGTCCAGCACAAACGAATCAGAAAACATCTAGGTAGGGATTGACTCAACCTAAAGTGAGAAATCGCACATCCACCGAACCGTTTGCACCCGGAGCGAGACCAAATAACCACCTTGAATGATATCCTTGAAGGATAAGACGGTGAATGTGTGAAGACAGGCTTGAAAAAGTGAATTTTGTTGCTCATACAACCATTGAATTAAATCAATGGAGCGAATGAAGCCATGACATCGGTTACATCCAAACGATCAAGCGCACCGACCACAGTGGATAAAGATGTGAGCGAACGCATTCGCTCGATCAGGCTTCAAAAGGGAATGAGCCAAGCTGACGTCGCGGCGGGTCTTGGCATCGTTCACCAGCAATACCATAAATACGAGTCGGGATTAAATCGCTTTTCCGCTGGCATGATGGTAAAAATCGCCGAGTCTTTAGATTGCATGGTAGCGGACCTCTTTCCCCCTACCCTGCGCGGTAGCAAAACGCTGGAGTCGGAGCAGCGCGTAGATGTGCTCAAGCAAGAGCTTGTGAAGCTTGTGTTGGATACGACATCTGAAGCCCAACTTATTGCCCTACGCACGATACTTCTCGATCTGGCTAACAGCTCAAAGCGCGCCGCAGCCTAATCCTCCTCTCACCGCGAGAGATACGGTGCCGATTACAGCAATTTGAGCTGACTTTCCGAGAACATGGCTTTTTGTAATTTTCGTTGCGCCTCACCCAAAGCAGGCAGCAGACCGTCTCTTGCGCGCTCCAGCCCCTTTATCTTGGCAATCAGGCGCTCGGCATATTGCTGAGATGCCATCATCAAAGATACATCATCTAAGGCCGCGACGGACATGGCCGAAACCTGCCCACGTAAACGAGAAATTTCAGCGTCTATTTCCCGTTTTTGTAAAACTATAGACTGATACTGACTTTCAGCCTGCTGGCGTTTCAGTGCCGCGATACGCAAGAGCGCCAGCTCAGATTTTCTACCCTTATCCGCCATTTAAAAATCAAGACTCTTGCTGACCCGATCCACATATTGGATTGCCGCTGCAACGGCTGCGAAATGCTCAGGGTGAATCTCCTCATCGACATCCACCAGCCGATATATCGACCGCGTGCTTGGCGGGTCGCGATAAATCGGAATGTTATTCTCTTTGGCTATCTCACGAATGGTTGCCGCGATGTGATCGACACCCTTGGCCATCACGATTGGTGCCTGCTGGCTGTTCGGGTCCCACTTCAAAGCCACCGCATAATGCTCCGGGTTTACCATGATAACGGTAGATTCTTTGACGTTTTGCATCATCTTACCGCTGGCGATCTCAGCGCCGCGCTGCCGGCGTGACTGTTTGACGTGTTGGTCCCCCTCGCTTTGCTTGACCTCCTTCTTCAGTTCTTCACGGGTCATTTTCAGTCGATTGGCATGCAGCCGCCTTTGGATTGGAAAGTCAATCGCGGCAAGACAAAACTGGAAAATGGCAAAGGCGCCGATAAGCCGGAGCACCTGCTCGAACGTGAACTGAAAAATCTGCCCCGTTTGAATCGCGCTGCTGGCATAATACTCACGCGCGAACTGGAGCAGGAACACTGACGCAATCACCCCCGCGAACAACATTTTGGCCGTGTCCTTGGAAAAGTCGATCAAGCCGCTGCTGCCATACTTCTTTTTGATATTCTCGATAGGCGATATTTTCTTCATCTCTGGTTTGATTTTCTTCGCAGAGATCGCGATTGATTGCGTTATCACTAGCATCAAAATAGCCATCACCGCCAGAATACCAAACAATGGTGCCAGGCTCATCAATACGCCCTGCAGCCAGCGATTCATTTGCCCGCCCCCGGCAAAGAACGAGTCATGGGCATAGTCTTCAGCATTAAGCAGCAAGCTAGAAAACTTGGAGAACAACAAATTCCCAAGCACTGCTTGAAAAACTACGGCAGCGATAATCACCCCAAGGACGGTCGCTAAATTGCTCGTCTCCTTGGACTGCGGGATGTTACCATCTTTACGAGCCTGATCCTGCTTCTGCTGGGAGGCTTCAAATTCCTTTTCGCCGCTGTCGCCCTGCTCCTCTGCCATGACTTACCTCACAACCATCCGACCAAATCCGGAACCATCGCTTTCCAAGCCATTAGAAAACTAACGATAGACACCGCAAGCAAGAACATCCCAGCCCCGACCATAAACGGCGCGCCGACAAACGCGACCATGAGCTGTGGCAGCGCCTTATTTATAAAACCAAGACAGATATTGTAGATAAGATTGACGGCAACAAACGGCCATGCCAGCGACACAGCGATTCCAAAGGCCGTATATATTCCCTCGATAAAGAATGCCTGATCGAGTGATGAAACCAATCCAACCGGAACCTCAGCATAAAGATCGATTAGCGCCACGAACACTTCGACATGATAATTTGCCGTCAGCAAGATCACTGCGCCAGCCATAGATAACAGGTTGGCTGTGATCGTTTGCGCTTCATGCTCCAACGCGACACCGAGAAACTGTGCCAAACCGATCGATTGAGCAATCACAGCGCCTGCAATCGATAACAGCCAGATTACCAACCGCAAACTGACACCCAGAATAAACCCGATGAACACTTCGGTTATCAGCGCCAAAAGATAACCGGAGAACGGCTCGAACGGCACCGATATCTCAATCCCACTGCTATACAGCGCCATGGCCAACGCCAATATCAAAACAAGCCGCACGCGTGCCGGTATAACCTGTTCACCAATGCCCGGCATCAAAAAGACAATGAAAGATAGTCGAGCAATTACCAGAACAAAGGCTGCCGCCCAAACGCCCAACGGTAAAAACTCAACCGACAGCAAGGGCATCACACAACGCCAACGATATGGGGTCGTGTTTTCGGGCTAATTTCCTCATAGGCAAGGACAGCATTTCGAATACCCTTACTTGCTAATACTGTTTGCATGAACCGACGGCGTCGAGACGACGTGGCAATGACCGCAACAACCCCCTTCTGCGCTGACTCGTTCAGCTTCGTTTGAATACTCGCGACCAGCTCTCCAAACATTTCAGGCGGCAAAGCGACATCGGAGCCACCGCTATCATTTGCAACCTCATGCTCACTGAAGCGCTGTTCCCACTGCGGAGATAATTGAACAAGCGGCAGGCGACCTTCCTGATCTTGCAGGCGGTCAACGATCTGGAAAGCAAGGCGCTGACGAACGAGTTCAACAAGACGTGGTAAACCGAGATTTTGCGGCTTCGCTTCAGCCACTGTCTCAATGATAAGGAATAAATTCCGGATCGACACGCGTTCATCCAGCAACGCCCTCAGCACAGAGAGCAGCAACTCGGGTGGTACTTTTCCGGGAATATATTCATCCAACAACCGCTTGTTGGCACTCGCCCGATCTGCGTCACTCACTTGCGTAAGCGCATCGAGCGTTTCCAACATGACCAAGCGTGTGAATATGAGGGAGAAGTTATTCTGAATAATCTCCAATATGTGCGTTGCCAACACTTCGATTGGCTCAACGATCGGGATAGCGGATGCAGACAGTTCCTGCTTTTTGTTCCCCTGCACCCAGCGTGCAGCGGCCTTGTAAACCGGCTCGCGAACATTCTCACCCGCCAAATGCGGCAGTTGATCATTCTCCATCAACGCCAACACAGAACCGGGCCGCAACACACCTGAATCCAGACGTACGCCCTGAATGCGCAAACGATAATTATTCTTCTGCAGGGTGGGGTTATCGGTAATCCGAATAGATGGCAGCACAAATCCATACTCTTCGGCGATATACCGGCGCATTTTGTCGATACGGCTCTCAACACCTTGCTCACCATTGAGGACAATATTGACCAGATCAGGCGCAACTTCGAGATGGATCTCATCAGAGAAAATGGAATCTCCAATCTTTTCTGATGCGGTGCGTTCGTCTTCTTCCACCTCAACGACCTCATTCGCCGCTGATGTTTCTTTCCTGCCAATGACCAAAGCCAGCGCCCCTATTCCTGCCGCTGCCAGCATAAACGGAACGAAAGGAAGGCCGGGAAACAAAGCAAACGTAAACAAAATTCCCGCCACAATCATCAAGCCGGTTTTGTTGCTAGCAAGTTGGTCAGTCAACGCCTGGTCTATTGCCCCGTCATCCCTGCCTTTTGATAGCAATAGAGCTGCTGAAACAGACACAATGATCGCGGGAATCTGAGATACGAGCCCATCACCTACAGTCAGAATTGAATAGTTGCTAAGCGCCTCCTCAAAGCTGAGCCCATGCGCCGTAAGCCCAAAACCGATACCGGCCACAAGGTTTAGCGCCGTGATCAAAAGACCGGCAACCGCATCGCCCTTCACAAACTTTGACGCGCCATCAAGCGAGCCAAGAAATGCCGCTTCTTCCTGCTCACGTTGGCGACGTATCTTGGCTTCTTCATGGCTGATCGCGCCAACGGCTAAGTCGGAATCGATGGCCAATTGTTTGCCCGGCATCGCATCCAACGCAAAACGAGCGCCTACTTCGGCCATGCGCCCCGCGCCTTTGGTGATGACCATAAAATTCACGATGACCAAAACACCGAACACAACAAGGCCGACAAACAAATTGCCGCCCATGATGAACATCGCAAACCCTTCGATCACACCACCAGCGGCACTCGTCCCCGAATGCCCATCACTGATGATAAGTTTTGTAGACGACACATTCAGCGCCAGCCGCAGGATAAGCGAGGCCAAGAGAACACTTGGGAAGGAGGAAAAATCCAACGGCTTTTCGATGAAGATTGCCGTCGTGAAAATCAAGATCGCGAAGGCAAAAGAAACCGTCAAGCCGATGTCCATCACCCATGCTGGTACAGGCAGCACCATCACCAAAATAATCAGCATAAGCCCGATAGCCAATAGAGCCGTGGGCTTGGAAAGATCGAAAAACTTTTTGTGGTCCATCAGCGTCAACCCGCCACGATTGGCAAGATCGAATTATTGAACAAGTCGAGACAGATACGTGTCATATATCCAAGGGTAAGGAAGAACACGACAACAACCGCCAGTACTTTAGGAATAAACGTCAATGTCATTTCCTGAATAGACGTCAAAGCTTGCGCAAGACCGATAAGAAAACCGAGCACAAGCGTGACGCCAAGGATGGGCATCCCCATCAACACTGCGGCCCAAAGGGACGCTCTGAGCACTTCAAAGATTTCAGCCTCGGACACGAGCGCCTCCTACTCAGTCGCTAGACTGGCATGCGTAGCAATTCTTGATAGGCTTCAACCACCTTATCCCTAATGGTCACAGCAGTATCCAGCACCAGCTCAGCATTCGCTAATGCTTCAATCATGGCATGCGGATCAGCACCCGACACGGCGGTTTGCATCGCTGTTGTCTCGGCTTCCTGCAGCGCAGTCTTGAAGTCTGCAACACCTTCGGCGACAATATTCTTTTCCTGCTCAGGCTTTGCCGGTGCCGATGCTGGGGTCGCCGCGCCGGGCCGAACGGCCTGAAAGGATGCATAAGGATTAAGTCCAGCCATTGTGTCAGCCCTCTATCGACGCAGAACATCAAGCAAAGAGCGATACATCGTCCGCGCCTGCTGGAATGAATTCAAATTAGCTTCATAGCCGCGATTGGCCTCGCGCATATCGGCCATTTCAATAATCGTCGACACGTTCGAATTGGTTAGATAGCCGTTTTCATCCGCCATGGGGTGGGAAGGATTGTAAACCAATTCACCCTCGGTTTGATCAAGTATCACCTGCGCCTGACGAAACAATCCCTCCGGGATCTCCCCCGCCTCCGGCACGAGCAATTTACGCTTATACCCCGGCGTATCGGCATTTGAGATATTCTCAGCAGACACACCAATTCTCTGGGACTGAAGCCCCATACCGTTGATCGCCTGCTGCATTGTAGCTTTAAGAGCGTCCATTAAACTTCTCCTTAGCCTCTGCGCCCGATGGCGGTGCGCATCAATTCGAGGGTCTTAGTATAGACCGTTAGCGCCATATCATGCTGGCTAACGGCTTCGGCTGACCGCATAACTTCTTGTTCAAGACTTACTGTGTTCCCGTTCGGGGCGGCCGGATTGTTCGATTCGATCTTTTTGACTGACGTACCATTCCCACCTGTCGCTTCGGACAGTTGAGTTCGCGCTAGAAAATCGGTGAACGGCTCAACATCAACGGCCTTGTAGCCCGGCTCTGAAGCGCGTGCGATGTTGGTGGCGCTTACTTTTTGAGTTTCAGCAGCATGGCGCGCCATGGCACCATACACTTGAAATAACGGCAGATCGGAAATCATGACAGATACACCTTGGTTAACTCTTTGACAAAGGTGGGAGAATAAGTTGAATAATTCGTTAATAAATCGGGCCTGAAAATTAAGATGTTGGCGCCCTCACATACGAGCACACATAATATGTTCACTCTCTGGGGAACCGTAACTGCACTCTCATCAGGCATGATCACCATTGAGGGGATCAGCGAGTTTGCGGGTATCGGGAACGAAATCTCTATCACCACGCGCGGGCAAACGCTGCACGGCGAAATTCTTTCTGTTTCCTCAACACACGCAATCGCCCTTCTCTTTTCGGGTAGCGAAGAGGTGCGGATCGGAGATCGCGTCGTCGTCCACCCTGAGGCAACCATCACAGTCGGAGATCACTGGCTCGGCAAAGTTGTGAATTATCGCGGGGATGTCACCGACAATCAGTCACCTTTTGGACAAGTCGCCAGTCGCCCCCTTAACTCGCCCCCACCTGATGCACGCAATCGCCGATCTCTCGGTGGGCGCCTAAATACCGGCTTGATGATGACCGACACGCTCTTGCCGATTTGCCGGGGGCAACGCATCGGGCTGTTCGCAGGGTCAGGTGTCGGCAAATCTACACTGCTTGGTGCGCTCGCCAAAGGCGTCGGAGCAGACCGCATCGTCATCGGCTTGATTGGCGAACGCAGCCGGGAGGTCAATGAATTTGCCCAACGCATCCTCTCCCCGGAGGCGGCTGCACGCACAGTCATCGTTGCCGCCACCGCCAGCGAACCACCGGGGGCTAAAAAGCGCGCAGCATTTTGCGCCACGGCCGCTGCAGAGCATTTCCGGGATGAAGGGCATTCAGTCTTGCTCATCATGGATTCGATCACCCGCTTCGCCGAAGCGCATAGAGAAACCGCACTCCTAGCTGGCGAAACCCCTGCCCTGAATGCGTTTCCCCCCTCAACAGTCAGAGTCATTTCCGAACTTGCCGAGCGGTCTGGTCCCGGTGCAGATACACAAGGCGACATCACCGCAATCTATTCCGTCCTCGTGGCTGGGTCAGATATGGAAGAACCGGTTGCAGACATGATACGCGGCGTGCTGGATGGACACATTATCCTCTCAAGAGACATCGCTGAACGCGGACGTTATCCCGCTGTGGATATCTTGCGCAGCGTATCTCGGAGTTTACCCAACGCAGCAAATGAGGAGCAGAACCAACTGCTCACAGACTATCGACGTAATATCGCACTCTACGAAGAGGTTGCACCCATGCTGCGCGCAGATCTTTACGAATACGGAAAAGACGCCGCAACAGATAGAGCTATCGCGCTGTATCCCGCCCTTGACGAGTTTGTTGGCTCGCCAAATCCAGGCACGATAGAAGAGGCGTTTTATGAGTTACGAAAAATACTATCCGGGGGCGCTTCAGATGAGATCCAGCCCGCATAATCAATAGGTTCGCTTTATTGTGTGCGTGAAGTTTTCAGTTCAGAAACGTTACAACAATCCGCTAAGGAATAAGTTTTGGCTCGCCGTGCTGCCGATGCCCTGAAGCAAGGTCAACGCAGTAGAGCCGGGTGTTGTTGCTGTCACACCCTGATTAATTGATTCAATCGCCTGAAACCGCGTGAGCACCTTGTCGATTATCTCGGGATCTTTCAACTGGTTCAAATCGCTAATACCGAACTGACTAGACAAACGATCCTGCAGCATATCGGCCTGTTTATCCAACGACAGGCTGCGAATATCTGTTGGCAATCCTGTTGCTGTTTCCAGAACGGTACGAACTGGCACACTGCCGAGCATGCGATACAAGATCGCCTTTTCGCTAGAGTTTTCGCCGACAAGCTCTGAAATACCAGACTGAAAATTCAAAGCCAGGCGCATGGAGTTGTCAACGTCGCCTACGGCCGTTTCGAATGTTTCCCGATTATAATCTTGGCTCAACTCAGCTAGCTTCTCCTCAGAGAGCGCTATTATACCCCCACTCGGCCGAAACATTTCAGCAAAAGCAGTATACTGTGGATTGTTCAGACGCGCCAAAAACGAACTCTCAGGATCAGCGGCCTCGGTCAATGCTTTGTCTATAAAGCCGCGCTTCCACTCTTCGCCGCCCAAATCAAACGCTGCCATAGCAGCACCGAGCAATCTACGATCATCGAGAAAATCTTCTTGCGTGATCGGACTGGATAACTTCTCCAGCATATAGTTTCGGTCATTCGCCACAGTCACAGAATCTGAATGGCTTTGCAGCTGGCGATCATATGTCGCCTGCAGAAAGTTCCAACCAGCAAAGCCTGATGTGGGGATGACCGGGTTATACATGCCGCTACGCAGCCGCCGCGTGGTCTGTCGGATCATCTGGGGTCAGGCGCTTTAACAGCGATGCCTCAACAGCGATGACGCCGCGCAGATGACAAAGGGCTGAGTAAAAATTACCGCGCTCTAACATCCGCTGAAGTGTGGGAATAAGCTTGGGTTCGATCGTGGAAAACACATCGGCCAATTTCTCACACTCGGTCAGGATCGACGGTAAAGTTGCGTCCACTTCGAGATCACCGGTGATCAGCAATTGAATCGCAAAATATACCTGCTTTACGGGTGTATCAACTTGGTCAGGCTTCAAAGCATCGCTGCAGCGTAGAACGCGCGCATCATTATCCTTGATTCGGATTCTCGCTGGCTTATCGCCATTTTCGAGCAGCGCGCCATTCACAAGAAAGCGTTCCCCTGCTGCAACCTTCAAAACCAATCCCGACATTCCTCTACCCCCTACTATACAGTTTCGCCCGCACGAATTGCGAGGCCTTTGGTAATCGTAATATTCACATCGATCAGATCCTGAATCTCATCGCTCCCCGACAGCACGCGCATGCTTGTCTTGCGAACAAATTCAGACAGGTTGATGAGGCCTGTTCTTATCTCTAACGGCATCTCATTTTCTGGACGCATGAGGTCTGCCGCAAGTATCGCCCACAAGGACATATTGCGACTGAGCGCATCAGCCCAAGACGCAGGGTCTGGAGTCGAAGAAGCAGCCACCTCTTTGAGTGCGGCTGTTATCTGCCTGAACAGGGATAATTCGATAGTAGTGCTGCTTGCGGTTCGGTCTCTGACCTCTCCGTATGCCCTGTAAGCCAATGCCTGCAAAATACGCTCCTATGCGGTAAAAAAGGACCGGGTAGGAAAACCCGGTCCAGTTAGGGTGGAGTATTATATTATCTGAACAGAGACAGAAGGCTCTGTGGTGCCTGGTTGGCGATAGACAAGGCCTGCGTGCCCAGCTGCTGCTGAACCTGAAGGGCCTGAAGCTTAGCTGATGCGGCTTCCATGTCCGCGTCGACCATGCCGCCAATACCAGTTGTAAGTGAGTCAACCAGAGCATTTACGAACTCACCCTGGTTTTCAATACGCTTCTGATCAGAACCGAATGAAGCAGCAGCGTCGATTGACTTGTTCAACAATCCTTCGATGGCTGTCAGAGCAGACGTAGCGCCAGCACCTGTTGTCACATCGAGAGTGTTAAGAGCACCAAGCCCCCCTGCTGTTCCGGCGGTACCGCCGGTTGCAGCGGTCGCTGTCAGGTCCATTGAGCTACCTGATGCGTTTGTGAAGCTGATTGTGTCATCACTCAAAGAGACAGTGTAGTTAGTCTCACCTGTTGCTGACAAAAAAGTATTGATCTGATCAGTCAGATTTTCCGCAACCGAAGCTACGCTATCATCTACACCAGCAACATACTCAAATGTGCGTGTGCCGATTGAGTTTGCACCAGCCGAGTCATCAAGCTCAATACGGTAGCTGTGGCCACCCGCAACAGACGTAATCTGAAGCGCTTCAGTTGCGCCCGTGGCAATCGCATTCGCTGTGCCTGAGTTTACGCTGTTGTTGTCCATGATTGTAAGGTCAGTGTTAGCGCCTGCACCAAAGACCGCGCCTGTTCCATTTGTCAGTGACAAATCCTGACGGGCAACGTCGATGTATGATGGTGTAACATTTCCATTTGAATCACGGTCAAGTGACGACAAGATGCTCATGTCAGCAGTGGAGCTGCCATCAAGAAGGTTCATGCCGTTAAACTGAGCCGCACCAACAATCGAACCGATTTGGTCTGTAAGCGCAGAAATATCGGTTTGGATTTTTGAACGGTCAACGTTCTCTTCCTGAGCCGAAACGATAAGAGACTTCATGTCTTGCAACATTTCAGTCACTTGCTCGGAAGCGGCACGTGCAACACCAACAGTCGAAGAACCAAGGTTCAATGAATCATTGATCTGCTCAAAGCTTTCAACGTCAGTAGACATCACTGTTGAAATTGACCAAACCGCTGCGTTGTCTTTAGCGCTTGAAACCGACTTACCAGTCGAGATCTCGTTGGAGACAGTAGACAAGTCTTTGTTGATGTTACGAAGCGTGTCGAGCGCAACCATTGCGCTGCTATTTGTAAGAATGGAGGACATTTTGTGTTCCTAATTATACTGAAATAAAGCAACAATTTGCCGCCAAATTTCTTTTTAAAGTCGCTTGTCATCCTGACGATCGGGAGGCCCGATGAAACTCTCTAGGTTTCACAAACACTTATGGGAGAAAACCGTGTATATTCGGTAAACAACTATATCTTTTTCAAATACCCACCGGTGGCCCCGGTGAAGGCTAATTTATCCCCATACTGATTATAAGACCCCACATATGAATCGTGATCCAACCCCTCCATTCGGGTAATCACGCTGCGCATACCGTTCCTAACGGCAATGAAATGGCGCTCACACTCCCCTGCCCGCTTAACGATAGCCTCAATCACGGGGCGGATAGGGCTAGAAACGCCCTCCTCCTGAAGCGCGATTTCAAACGCGCGCAAAAGGCTGCCTTTCTCTTGGGTTAGCGCGATCGCATCGGCCAACTTACCCACCTTAAGCAAGCTGATTTCTCTTTCCAAAAGTCCGAGCAACTGTTCAGCATGAGTTTTGAGTGCGCTCATCAAATTCGTCCTACGTCTCTGTTTTCACGGGGATTGGGGCAGCCTGCGTCGATAATCCGAGAGGATGCGTTTCAGCTATATCTTTTGCGATGGCCTCAACGACATACCGCGCGAACGGTGCCGCTGCCTGCCCGCCACTTTTGGTCAACGCATCTTCCAATCCAGATTGACTCAGCATTTCTGACCATAACATCTGCTCAAAGCGTTTTTGCATGTCCGCAAAGTTCGCCTCGGTCGACTCCGCCTGACGGTGCGGTGTCACTGAACTAGATGCGGTTGGCATCTGGATCCCGGAAATTGAGTTTAGCATTGATTGCTCCTTGGACGTTCATCGCACTTTGGGGAGAATTTGACGTACAAATCGTTAATGGAGTTTTTACTATGCTTAATCATTCTGTCTTCATCAGTCGTAGGAACGCGAATTCGTCATGATTAATTTTCTTACCCCTTCCGCTCCCCAGACCCCGAGTGAAGATCTCCCCAATGCCGTCAAAAGCGCGGAAATCACAGGAAAATCTCAAGCAAAATTCGGTGAACTCCTCATCGCTGCAGAGGCGACGGAATCAGCAGCAGAGCCCGTCATCTCTTCCGAAACAGAAACATCATCACTTCCTTGGATCGAGATCGGCGCCCCACAGGACGCGACAATCACCTCTTCCGGGGCTGCAAAAAATGTCGCAATTGAATTTAATTTGTCTACCGATGATAAAAAATTCGCTCCGCTCGCCCACACCAATTCTGAGGCAATCTTGGAAGACGTTACAACAGAATCAATTCCAAAGGCGGTTCCAGACACCCCCTCACCAGATACAACATCATTGAAAAACACAGACCTGACCGCCGAACCGCGTGCAGGAATCACAACACTACCGCATGGTGAAGTAAAGCCGACAGCTCACTATGAAGCCTCCAAATCCGAACCCGACATCGTACAAAAACAGTCCTCTCTCAAACCTTTGGAGCGTATCGATGACGCCGTGAAAACGTCTCCAGCGTCGGCCACGGGAACGTCCTCAGTCGCATCAACAAACGCCGATCCCGCATTGATCCCCTCACCGGCCAGCGCGCCATCACAGGCTGTATCACCAAAGCAAGGTGCTCAAACCACCCCTACTGAGACGATCGCACGATCTGAAGGCGATACGACGCTAAAACCTGATCTACCAGCACCGCCCACGCGCGCCACAGTAGAGCATGCTCACACCCCACGCTCGATTGAGCCTTCCAGCGCAAATCCAGTTGCAACCGTTGAAACTGATCCAGCAACGCATAAGATCACTCAAGAAGTCACAACGGTTCAAATATCTGATGCACAACTTGGCACGAACAGCCCAGACACAGACGTTAAGCCAATTCAAACCGTCGACGCCACCACTCCTCAAATTCGAGACGCTCAGGCATCAGAGCAAAAACTCGCAAGTGTAGACCCATCGACAGCACCGAAAACAGATGCGCCGAAGGCGACATCTAGCGCCTATAGCAGCGCCGCATCTTTAGACGGTATCAATACAGCTTCAAGCACCTCGCAAACCACCACATTGGGCGCAGCAACAACAACGGCAACGAGTTCCGCACTTAACGTTGGCGCCCCGACAGTAACGCCCACGCAACCGACAGCGCCCATTCCGATGATGCCCCCTCAGGCCGTCGCGGGCGTAGTTACAGAGCGCCTCATCAATGAGCCAGACAATTCAGATCGCATCGTCGTTCAGCTTGACCCACCAGAACTCGGCCGTGTCGCAATCGATTTTAAGTTCGACGCCACTGGCCTGCAAACCGTAACGATCACAGGAGAGTCGCCAGAGGCATTGAAGCAATTGCGTCTGATGCATTTTGAGCTCTTACAGGCACTGGAAGACAATGGGATATCGGGAAGCGAACTTAGCTTCGCCGAGAACACCTCAAACCAATCACAACAGCATCCTGCTGAAATCTCCGAGACAACATCTCAAGACATCGCAGCGGAACCAGATTTCTCAGAACCACGGGCCACGCGCCCCACACATTATGCCAAGGTCGATTCCGGTCTTGATCTCAAACTTTAGGAGTTTTCGGATATGTCGACCATCGCATCCATACTCAATCCCTCTACCGCTGGCTCAACTTCCGCTTCAGGTGCTGCAGCCAGCACAACAGCCGCACAAACTGGCGAAGAGTTCAACAGCTTCATCAAACTCCTCACCGCACAGATCCGCAATCAGGATCCGCTGGCCCCGCTGGACTCCACACAGTTTGTGGAACAATTGGCCACCTTCTCCACACTGGAACAGCAAGTTGGCTCCAACACGCGTCTCGACAGCATTGCAGGCATTATGAATGATCTCCACACGGTGATTGCCAATGATTGGCTCGGCCAATCAGTGACCGTCGAATCCTCGTGGGTCCCCTACTCCGGTGATCCAATTACATATGAGTTTGATCGCTCTGAGGACGTTGACCGCGCCGTCCTGACCATTAGAGACTCTGATGGAAACCCAAGCTGGAGCGAGGGGCTTAACCTAAACGATCAAACATTCAGCTGGGATGGACGCACATCTAATGGTGGCCAGGTCACACCCGACACGCTTCACCAATTCAGCATCGATTTGTTCGACGGTGACACCTATATCGGTTCTGTTGCACCACAAATCCACACCACAGTCACAGAATTTGCCACCGAAGACGGCAAGGTCGTATTGGGAACAGCACTCAATGTGCAGACCGAATTAGATTCTGTTCGCAAAGTAGATGACGCCAACTAAAACGCTCCCCTCATGGGGGAGCGCGACAGACAAACATCATTTTCTATATCAATCATATTGGGGGCTGCTTTTCGCTAGCCCCCAAATTTTTGCTTACAAATCCTGTTTTGCCATATCCAGTATAAGAACATTCTCTACACCCGTTGAAACAACTGACTGCAAGTTCATTAGAACCACACTTCGAATAGTCTCGTAACTTTCAGCATTTGTCGGGCTATCAAGCGTTGTGCCGTCATTACTCAGGCCAACCAATGTCGTCATAATGTTGTCGCGCAGCTTTGGCTCCAAAGAGAACAGTTTATCGGAGTAGTCGGTATCCACCTCAAGATTCAGGTTCAAAATCACGAGGCTATCGACCCGGTTGTCACGCATGATCGGCACAACAAATTCACGACTAAAGCTGAAATACATGAACTCACCGGAGCCGCCGCCATACCCGGCAGACTTACCATGGTCGCCACCATGCTTGTCTTTCTTCTTATCTTTTTTACCGTGACTGTCTTTTTTATCCTTCTTCTTATCTTTCTTTTTGTCCTTTTTCTTATCCGCACCGTGACCGTCTTTATCCTTGGCCTTATGGCCCGCATCAGCGTGCTTCTCGTCCTTCGCATGAGCATCATCGGCGCCAGAGCTTCCGCCCCCTTTAAGCATGCTCCCACCAAAGCTTCCGGCAAGAATGCAAACGACAACAGCGACTGCAGCAATAATGTTCTTCATAGAATCGGTCCTAACTCAGTAGAGGGGTCCAGAAGCGCTGAAACCAACGCGTTAGAAAGGTGAATACTTATCGATGAGTTTTGGCACCATGGCGCGCCTCACACCGCCGGTCGCCACGCCCTCGCTTACATAAGCAAGCTGTGCATCAGCAATTTTTTCATAGGTGACGGTATTGGTGCGCGTAATATCTTGCGCGCGAATAACTCCGGATACGGTTAGATATCGCACTTCATTACTAACACGCGTTTCCTGATATCCCTCAATCACAAGATTACCATTGGCCTCCACCGCAACAACGCGAGACGCCAATTGGAATGTTATCTTCTCGGCACGGTTCACCGCGCCACTACCATTCAGCGCGGAATTGCGGTTGATATCGACACCGGGAGACAAAGTTGCCCCCCCCGGCAGCACCCCATTGGCCCACTCGGGCAAGCCAAGTAGCGCATTCACATTCATGTCGTCGCTAGAATTACGAGACCGGGTCAATGAATTCTGCAAACTCGCCTGATCGTTCATCTCAACCACGACAGTGAGCAAATCCCCCACCTCTTTCGCCCGCCGCATACTCAGCAATGTGTTCGGGGTCGTCCCCCAAAGCGAGGCTGATGCCTCTTCGGGTTCGGGAACTGCAATTTGTTGCGCCGCAGCCGTTCGGGTCAATACGGGCCGATATGCGTCAACGCCGTCCGAAACAGGTGCCGAGGCACATCCGGTCACAAAACTCACGGCCAGAAATGCGGAGATACGATAGGTCATTGTGCGAGTATCCATCCTTTGTCCGTGACGGTCCCGTGGACCAGTTCACGTGATTGAGGGTTCATAACTGAAACAGTTTCACCAACTGAGCCATCGGCCATCGCCCGACCCATCATGGTAATCTCCAGACCGCCTGCGATGTATTTCACCGTCACTGACTGGTTGCGCGTTACCAAGCGAGGTGAACGTGTGTTCGATTCTTCAATCGGCTGGCCCGCATAAACCGTGCGGCGCACCTCTCGGCCCAACATGGAATCATTTTCCGCTGACCCAAAACCTTCGGACACTTCACTATTCGCAGTGGAAATTCGGTCTCCGGCGCGGATGACGTCAGTCGCGACAAGCGACATCGTTCCAACATGCAAAGACAAAGCACCCATACTCAAAGCGGACAAAATGCTCATGACGCTATCTCAACCGTGTCGTTGCCGCGAGCATCTCATCAGATGCGGTGATAACTTTGGAGTTCAACTCATATCCGCGTTGCGCTTCAATCAAATCGGAAATCTCTTTCACAACATCAACGCCAGAATCTTCAAGAAAACCTTGGCGAAGAACGCCCACACCTTCCGTGCCCGGCACGAGTTGATTGGGTGTGCCAGAGGCTTCTGTTTCACGAAACATATTGTCGCCTAATGCCTGAAGACCCTTTTCGTTCACAAACCGCACAAGCGAGATTGTTCCAATTGGCTGGCCTTCGGCAGAATCATTAAAATAAGCTGCAACCTCACCATCTCGACTTATCGAAATTCGCGTCGCATCAGCGGGAATGACGATACCATCAGCAAGCGCAAAACCATCACTGGTCACCACCTCCCCTTCCGGACTGCGGTTCAGTTTGCCGTCGCGTGTATAGGCCACGTCACCAGATGGGAGGGTGACTTCTAAAAATCCGGCCCCATCAATCGCAATGTCGAGTTCCGCTCCCGTTTGGCGCAAAGACCCTTGAGTCACTTGCATCGACACAGTGGAAGGGCGAACCCCGGTTCCGATCTGAATGCCACTAGACACCAATGTTCCGGTCTGTGAGGTGATTGTCCCGGGTGTAAGAACCTGTTGATAAGCGAGATCGGCAAATTCAGCCACGCGCGGCCGATACGCCGCAGTGCTCATATTCGCAATATTGTTTGATATGACATCGACGCGTGTTTGCTGCGCGGCCATTCCGGTTGCGGCAATTTGTAGTGACTTCATCTCAATCTCCTTTTCTCACTGGCTGCCAATTAGCTATCGCGAACGGTGCTAAGCAGCTTCGTGAGTCTTTGATCGTTACGTTCCAGCATGGTCTGTCCGGCTTCATAGGCGCGTTGCACAGCAATCATGCGAGAAATTTCTAAAACAGGTGAAACATTCGATTGCTCCAATGCACCTTGCAGCACTGAGGCATTCTCTAAATCTACAAACCCTTCTGTCGCGGAGAACATCGTGTCCCCTTCGCGCAAAAGCTCCCCTTCCGGCATCACAATGCGTAAGCGGTCAATCAACTGCCCATCAAACGATATGCTGCCATCTCCGGCGATAGAAACAGACGTCGCCTCAGGCGGAATCGTGATCGGTCCACCACCGCCCATAACGGGGTTTCCGTTGCCATCTATCAATTGTCCCTCGGCGGAGAGTCCAAAATGACCCGCTCGCGTTAAGCGCTCACCGCCATCGGTTTGAAGTACGAAATATCCGTCCCCCTGAATGGCAACATCAAGTCGTCCACCCGTGGTCTTCACACTGCCTTGGGTCAGCTCGAACGTGTGTCCAGCCAATCCACCCATTGAGATAGAATCCGTGTCAGGACCAGTGGGAACCACAAATTCAGCAAACACAGCACGATCAGCCTTAAAGCCAGTTGTGCTAGAATTGGCTAGATTATTCGAGACAACCTGCATTTCTTGCATCAGGCCCCTCTGGCGGTTCAGCGCTGCATATATGGATGCACTCACTTGCTTGCTCCCCCATTTATCTCTGACAAAGACGCAGCAGATGCCTCCAGCACCTCGGTGGCATTCAAAATTCCTTGATTGCCCACGCGATCCTTGCCTGTGCGCTCTCGCTGCCGCAGGTCTAGAATTTGCTGGATCTTGGTCGCGTTTTCTTCGGTTTTCAGCTCATCTGCCGCAACATAAAAAGCGTAGGGCACAACCCAGTTCCCGCTCAACGCATCGGCCTCAATCAGGGGAATAATCGTTTCGATATCAAGTGGGATATGGTCTTCTAGCTTCAGAATTCGCATCGGATCATTTTGATCAATCGCCGCCAATGCCGCCCACAACACAATTTGTGAATTGTCTAAATGCTCCTGAGCCAACGCATACAAAACCTCAGTGTTCTTCTCGCGATAGGCAAGGTCGGCAGCAAGAACCGCGTCATCGAATCCATATTGGCGACCCAGCTCTTTAGCGAGCGACAAATAACCTTGCGCGTTCGCAAATTCGACACTCGCCTTATACAGCTCTGGTAGAGCCGAATGCTCCTGCAACAAGTCTTTATGGCTCAACAATGCCTCAACAACGGCCAGCACACGCACAGGTTCAGCGCTGTCCAAATCGTCCTTAAGAACGACAACAAATTGTTTGCGAACTTCAGCCATCGCTTGCTGCGATTGCAACCCAGGCAAAGCGATCAAATCATGCAATTGAGAATAGTCAGATAAAGCGCTCATTTGTTGCAAAGCGATTTTCAGCTTCAGAGGAATATCTCGACCGCCTTCTGACTGCCCCAAATCTTTAACCAACTCTTCCAAAAGCACATCACGGTCAGAGACCGGCACCGGCTTGTTGTAGCGAATAAGCGCTGCCGCTGCTGCCGCTCTATACTCTGGGTGCAGCATATATTCCTGCATCACCTCCTCAATGGACTCTTTGCCTTCGCTCGCATCCATCAGCGCCTGACTAAAACCGAGGCGCGAGGCCCCTTCTATCTCGTCCGCATCAAAAGAGGCGAACATCATTTTCGCAAGATCACGTTTGTGCAGGCGGTCTAGCTCTGGAATGGCGATCGTCGTCACGTCAATGCGCAACTGCAATGGTAACTCGCGAAATTGCGTTTGATTGCGAGACAGTATTTCAGCCCCTTCACCTTGCCCCTCATACAGCAATGCCGCTGCGAGCCATATTTGAGAATCCTCATTACAGGCCGCATGTGCTCTAAAGAAAGATAAATCCGGGCGATTATGCCGCTCTAGCAAATGGGACAATTGAACAAGGGCACTAGCGTCTTTTTCAACGGCCTTTTGATACAGCAAACGTCCTTCTGCATAGAGACCAAGCGCCATATAGGCTCTCGCGACAGATCGGGCAGCGGTCTTGGAGCCTGCCTTCATGTCTTCCTCATACTTCTCGACATACAGGGTCAGGTCTTCATACGTTTTCAGGTCTGAATAGTCAGAAAACTCCAAAGAGCTATCTTTCGTACACTTATAGGAGATCTTTTTCTCCGCAGGCTTCGTCGGTGCGGGGGTCGCCTGCTCTTCCGCCGGTGCAGCCTTTTCCTCTTCCCCGGACTGAAGCAGTCCGCCCTCAATAGCTTCATTCAGAAACGCATCAAGGCGTTCTGATAATTGCTCTTCAGGGGTTGGCTTAGCGCTCGTCGGCGCAGCTTTCTCTGGAGCAGCAAACGCCACATTAAGTGACAGTAAGCTCCAGACAGCCAAAGAGAGAGGAACGAATTTAATCATGCCGCCTGCTTCAGCCCCCGGATCGCTTGATCGATTTCATCGAATGACGGGCGCAAACGCGATGGCGCATGACGGCGCGCCACTTCTACACAAATATTCACTGGGTTCTTGTGCAAGTTCGAAACAAGCACTTCACCAATCATCGCATAGAAGACATGCTCTTCTTTACGGGTATGGCTCACCTTGGCCGCAAACGGACCGACAACACCATACGCCAAGAACACGCCGAGGAAGGTACCCACAAGCGCGCCACCAATCATGCCACCCAAAACCTCAGGGGGCTTATCAATTGACGCCATGGTTTTGATAACACCAAGAACCGCCGCAACAATCCCCAGCGCCGGAAGAGCATCTGCCATATTCTGCAATGCGTGCGAGCCGTGAAGATGATCCTCAAGCAAGCTATCCAGTTGTTTTTCCAGCAATTCCTCAACCTGATGCACATTGTCGAAATTCATAATCATCGACCGGAACGTGTCACAAATCATCTCAAGCGCCGCGTGATCTTTCGCGATTTTCGGGTAACGCGCAAAGATGTCTGAACTTTCTGGCGACTCAATGTGTGCTTCAATATCAACCGGGTTCTGATTATAAATGTTGAGAAGCTCATGCATCAGGCACAAAAGATCCTGATAGTCATTCTTCTTCCATTTCGGCCCTTTAAAAACAGCGCCCAAGTCACCTAAAGTGTGCTTGATCGTTGCAAAATCATTAGACGCCAGAAACGCGCCGGTCGCAGCGCCACCGATCATCATCATCTCGAACGGCAAGGAGTGGGTAATAATCCCCATCTTACCGCCCGCAAGGGTGTAACCCCCGAAAACCATGACCATCGTAACGATTAATCCAAGTCCTGCGTTCACAATCCTACTCCCTTAAAATCCCAACTCATGACCCATTAAAGGTCGGCTACATTTCTCAAAAAAGCGTCCGATACGGCGCTCGATAATTTTACAGCACGCGCCTCTTTCCAAATTCCCATCTCACCTTCAGCAATGTCGAGTGGACCTTTGATTGTCTCCGTAGACAGACGCAAAAACTTCGGGTCCGCGTTTTCTAGCGGCAAAATTTGGCCCACATCCAAGCGGGAGCACTGCCCGACCGACATGGTCAGCTGATCAAGGACAGCGTTCACTGTAATTGACGAGGTGCGCACAGATTTACGCAATGCTCTATGGCTGCTGGCGCCCGATCCATCCCGTGGCCCGGTCAGCGCTTTCCAGCGCTTCTCCGCACATGCGCGGATTGAATCGATCGGAAACAACATCCCGATACCCGTAACTTTTTTACCCAGAACAATTTCAAACCGAACGTGAAGATACTCCCCGTCCCCGATGAATATGTTCTCAGCGGGTACAAATCCTTCGGGCGTTCCCAACGCCGGGGCACTATCCTGCCACAACACATCCGTACTGATTTTCTCACACAGGTTCACCGCCGATGCTTCACACGCCAACTTCAAAAACACTTTGGAGGACGCTGCGATCGTCTCAATGTCGTCATCAAACCGTCTCGCCGCACTTTGCGCGACTAAAGCCTGATCCCATAGAATGACACATGGCCCCGTGTCAGGGCCGGCCGCGAACAAAAACTCCAAATCCTCATTGAACAGGTCGTTGACGAGATGTGCTGGCAAAACCTTACGCACCTTCACCTCGCAAAACGCTTCCAGATTGGTCGTCTTCGCGGCCCAAGTCTGAACCGTTCCAGCCATTTGGTCCCAGAACGCCCGCATCTCCAAAATGCTTGGAGGCAATCCGCTGTTGGATTCCATTTTTTTTCGCAGGGCCGACATCATGAGATTCACCGAAGGGAGAAATTAGTTACTAACCCGGTAACCTTTGACGTGCTCGAGTTGACAAAAGGTTACCTCAACCCAAAAAATGTCCTCGTGAATCTTCGCGGTTAATTCGCCTTGTTTTGATAAGTTTCTCCCATCGAACCAAGGAAGACCCCATGGCACTCACCGAAGATTCAGAAATTCCAGCGCCAATAATCATCAAGCGCAAGAAGGTCGTCAAAGGTGACGGGCACCATGGTGGGGCCTGGAAAGTAGCCTATGCTGACTTCGTGACCGCTATGATGGCGTTCTTCCTGCTCATGTGGCTTCTTAATGCGACCACTGAGGAACAGCGCAAAGGTTTGGCTGATTATTTCAACCCAACCATCCCTATCAGTAGAATTTCCGGTGGTGGCTCAGATGGCCTGAACGGCTCGTCTATCTTTACCGAGCAGACATTCGCAAGAATGGGGACCGGCGCGACGCGTAAAACAACCACCGAAACCCCGGCTGATGAGGGCAAGGGCAAAGTCGATGCCGCCACGATCGCCGAAAACCTAAGAACGCTACAGATCAAGCTTCAGGAATCCGAGGGACACCTCTCAGAGCATATGTCCGTGAAATTATCTCCGGAAGGTATCGTTCTCGAGCTCGCAGATTCAGATGATATGCCGCTTTTCCCTGTTGGCCGCAGTGACCCGACTCCCCTCCTCCGCACACTTTTAGATGTGGTGTCAGGCTCATTCGACAATTTCGACAATGACATAAAAATTGTTGGTCACACAGATAATCGCAGTTATCGCGAAGGCGCGGATTATAATAACTGGAACCTTTCAAGTGACCGCGCAAATGCCGCTCGCGACCTTTTGGCCGACAATGGCATTGCCTCCCACCGCATCCGCGAAGTTGCGGGGCGTGCCGATACGGAGCCTCTAATCCCCGAAGATCCGTCTGCGGCACAAAATCGCCGCATCGCGATCGTGATCTTATCTGGGTCCATCGCTGATGCCAGCAAGGATTTAGGAGACGGCACCTAGTGAAAACCTAAGGGGAGAAAAGGCTTATCAACTTGTTAAGGAGTCTGGGTCAGAATCTGCGCTGTCTAAAGCAGGAGCTTCCCAATGACAATTTCTTCCTCCCTGAATGCCGGAGTGGCTGGGCTGAACGTCAACTCAACGAGATTGGCCACCATTTCTGACAACATCGCAAACTCAGCAACCTATGGCTACAAACGTAGTGAAGCCGAGTTTTCCAGCATGGTGCTAGAGCAAACAACGTCAGCATACGCCGCAGGTGGCGTTCGGGTGGAAACTTTCAAAAACGTCTCAGCGACCGGCTCTCTCGTATCGACTGGCAACGCAACAGATATTGCCGTGTCCGGCAGAGGACTGGTTCCAGTCACTAATTTTTCCGGTGTTGATGCAACCCCTGTTGATCGCGCGCTAATGCTGGTTCCGACAGGCTCTTTCATTGCAGACGAAGATGGTAATCTGCGCACACAGAGCGGGCACTTCCTTCTCGGCTGGCCTGCTGATAGCAATGGCGATATTGGTGCCGTCAGCCGCAGCAGTGGCGCAAGCCTTGAGCCCGTCAACGTCTCCGCTTCACAATTCACCGCCTCACCGACAGCAAATATTGAGGTCGGCATCAACCTCCCCGCTGATGAAACTCAAGTGGGCGCAGCCGGTCAGTCTTACACCTTACCCGTTGAATATTATGATAATTTGGGCCGGGCACACACTGTTTCATTTGACTTCACACCCGTTGTTCCCGCAACCGGATCAAGCAATCAGTGGACTGTTGAAATTTTCGATAGCGCGGGTGATCCGGCCGTCAGCATTGGTGATATGGCGCTAGAATTCCACGAAGGCGCATCAACACCGGGTCGGTTGGATACCGCCACCGCGTCTAATGGCGCCACATATGATCCGGCCACGGGTATCGTATCAATTACGCTGTCTCACGGCCCTGTTGAAGTCTTCATCGGCCGTGAAGATGTAGACGAAGGCATGACGCAATTGTCCGCCGCTTACTCGCCGACAGCCGTTAGCAAAGACGGCTCCCCGATTGGCGACCTTCAGTCAGTTGATATTGACGAACACGGCTTCCTGCAGGCTGTTTATGACACAGGGTTCCGCCGCACACTTTACCAAATTCCCGTTGGCGACGTGCCGAACATGAATGGTATGAATGCGGAGAATGGTCAGGCTTATACGGTGTCAGCAGACAGTGGCGATCTGTATCTTTGGGATGCAGGCACAGGACCGGTCGGCTCCATTGAGGGTTATGCCCTGATGGAATCCACGACAGACATCGCCTCCGAGCTAACAGACTTGATCGAAACTCAGCGGGCATACTCCTCCAATGCCAAAATCGTTCAGACTGTTGATGAGATGCTTCAGGAAACCACGAATCTGAAGCGATAGTTGATTAGAGCGCAAAGCCCAATCCAATGAGCTTATCAAGTGCAATCAATTCGGCCCGTTCCGGCCTGCAGGTATCCAGCCAGCGGGCCGAGACGGTTGCCACAAACGTCGCAAATGCCGCCACCCCCGGCTATGTGCGGCGCTCTGTCAGCGTGTCCGAAACAATCGCGGGCCAACAGACCACTGGCGTCACCTCCAATGGTATTGTTCGCGCTGGCAATGAAGTTATATCAGGCGAACGCCGTGAACTTTCCAGCGACCTGTCTCAGTCTAATGTTCTTTCATCAGCATGGGCATCGCTCTCCACCAGCATTGGCGACACGTCAGATGGTGCTGGCTTGTTTCAGTCCATTGCAGATTTTGAATCTGCCATAACCGTTGCGGCAGCCACCCCTGAGAGCACCTCCGCTGCTGCAAATCTTTTAAGCACAGCGACCGGCCTCACCCAGCAACTCAATTCGCTCTCCACTGTCGCCATCGATATGCGCAGAGAAGCCGATAGAGAGATCGCAACGGGCGTAGAAACCGTCAACACAGCCCTGCGGCAAATTCAAGAACTCAACTCCGATCTCGCCGCCGTTAACCCCACAAGCGAGCAAGCCTCTGTCATTCGCGATGAACGCGGGCGGGTCTTGGATCAGATATCAGAATACATATCTATCCAAACCTATCCGCGCGAGAGCGGTGCCATAGACGTTCTCACGACAGAAGGCGTCTACCTCGTTGCCGGCACAGCGCGCCAGATAGAATTTGATCCCTCCGCCGTCTTCCAACCCGACCAAACGCTTGCGGGCGGTCAGCTATCAGGCATTTCTGTTGAAGGCATAGACCTGACCCCTGGTGCCAACTCTTTCGGCGCAATCTCCAGCGGTATGTTCGGCGCCCTATTCCAATTGCGCGACACAGATGTTCCGCAATTCTCTGCCCAATTGGATGCCGTGGCGGATGACTTAATCACCCGGCTGTCTGATGATTCAATTGATCCGACCAAAACACCCGGCGAGTACGGGCTATTTGTTGACCCCTCCCCTCTGGATGGCGTCGGCGTTGCTGGCCGCATCGCCGTCAATGCCGCGGTCGACCCGGCTCAAGGTGGGTTGCTCAGTCGATTGCGGGACGGCCTCGAAGCCACCGGTACCGGCCCAGAAGGCAATGCCACCATTCTCAACGCAATGCTAAACGCTGTGACGACAGTGGGCGCCGTCAGCAATGGGAGTATCAGCGGCTCATATTCCTCAACTGAGCTTGCTGCGCATATTTCCTCCCTCACAGGACAGTCTCGCATCAGTCACGAATCCATAAATTCCTCCATTCAGGCCCAACACCAAGCCCTACAAGAGGCCGAGCTGTCAGAGACCGGCGTGGATATTGATGTCCAGATGCAAGATCTTCTTCTTATTGAGCAAGCCTATGCCGCAAACGCTCGCGTCATCGAAGTCGCCAGCCAGATGATAAACAGATTGATGGAGCTATAGAATGGGCATTCCAAGTCTCACCAGCCTGATTACACCCGCCCTCAACAGCCGCATCTCTGAGATACGCGAGCAATTGTCGACCACTTCGCAAGAGGCCGTCACAGGTCGCCATAGCGACGTGACAAAGCACTTGGACGGTCAAGTTGGCAAAGCCATGCTCAGTCACAAAATGGTCGAGGGCATCGCGCTTCAACGTCAAACCTTGGCGCTGCGCGAAACCCGGCTTGATATGACGCAGGTGTCTTTGGAGCGCGTTCAAACCGCCACCAGTGCGCTGGGCGCACAGATGCAGGCTGCTATTGGCCGGGGTGATGTCGCCAGCCTCGAACTTGCTGGCAGAGACGCCGAAGCCGCCCTCGAACAGATTTTCAGCGCCCTGAATGTGCGGCACGGCGATCGTTACCTCTTTGCAGGTGACGCCACCTCAACACCGCCCTTGGCCTCGCCCGATGTCATGCTCGATCAGATCAGAACAATCGCACAGGCCAGCCCAGACACAGCCACCTATGGCGCCGCGCTCGACACCTATTTCAATGATCCATTAGGCGACTGGCAGACAACAATTTATAGCGGCACCGCTACCTCGTCAGACCCCGACGCCGTTGTCGCGATTGATCCGGCCATTACAAAACTAATCGCCGGCCTTGCCACACTCGCCCTCACCAAGAAGGGTGAAAACATCGCAATATTCGACCTTGAGTCCCCTGCCCTGCAACAATCGGCGCTTAATATTTCATCGGCGGAAACAGCATTGGTAAACCTGCGCGGTGATCGCGGCGTCAATCAAGAGCAAATCGCACAAGATATAAGCGCGTTGGCCCAGGAAGAACTTATTCTCACCGATTTGTTCAACTCTTTGACCGCCAGAGATCAGTATGAAGCGGCAACGGAACTCAAAGATCTGGAGGCCTCGCTGGAAGCATCCTACGTGCTCACCTCGCGGCTCTCAGACATGTCACTTCTGAATTATTTGAGGTAATTTCATGAATTGGTCTCCCCTACTCGGCGCACTCGCACTTCTCACCTCATTTTGCTTGGCCTTGCCCGCAGAATCTCAAACGCGCCTGCGCGATATTGTTGATGTTGAAGGTGTTCGCCAAAATGATCTGGTCGGATACGGCATTGTTGTCGGTCTCCACGGCACCGGCGACTCAGTCCGAAACGCGCCCTACACTGAAGATACATTATCCCATATGCTAGAGCGCCTCGGCGTCAATGTTCAGGGCGAAGACATCAAACCCAAAAACGTCGCCGCCGTGCTCGTCACCGCAACCCTACCCTCTTTTGCCCGCAATGGCTCAACCATCGACATTTCGGTTGCCTCCATTGGCGATGCTTCCAGCCTGAAAGGTGGCACGCTCATCCTCACACCGCTTAAGGGCGCCGACAACGCTGTTTACGCCGTCGCACAAGGCAGCGTCTTGGTCAGCGGTGTTGACGTAGAGGCGCAAGCAGAGCGCATCACGCGCGGCACACCGACAACCGGGGCCATCCCTGATGGTGCCCGTGTCGAGCGCGAGGTCGCTTATAACTTCAACCAACGCGACACCATCACACTAGCCCTGCGCTCACCCGATTTCACCACAGCCGCACGCCTCGAAGACATCGTAAACACTGCGCTCGGGGCCGGCGTCGCCATGATGAGAGACCCCGGAACAGTAGACCTCGATCTACGCGGACTGTCTCAGTCACCCGCAAGAATCCTCGCCGGCATCGAAAACCTGCCAATTACCGTCGCCTCCCCTGCACGCATCGTCATCGATGAAAAGTCAGGCACAATCGTGTTTGGCGAGGATGTTACCATCTCAAAAGTCGCAATTGCCCAAGGCAACATTTCTATCAAAGTCAGCGAGTCCACCGTGGTGTCTCAACCTAACCCCTTTGCGGAGGGTGAAACAATGGCCCTGCCCCGGTCAACCATCACGATCGACAAAACCGGGAGCGGCCATATCGCAGTCGTCGAACCCAATACAACGCTGTCTCAACTGGTTGCGGGTCTCAATGCCCTTGGCGTTGACCCTCAGGAAATGGCTGACATCATCCGTTCTATGAGCGCTGCTGGTGCCATCCATGCTGAGTTGGTCATTCCATAAATTCATATGAGAATTCCTCCCCGCAAAAAAGCGAGCGTAGCCAGAAGGCCGCGCTCGCTTTTCTAATTCAAAGATGTTTTATCGCGCTATGCTGACGCCGCTGCAGGTTTCGGCTTATCGTTCATCTCGATAACGCCCTTACGTTTCATCGTCATCAGCGCCAGCAGAAACTTCCGCTGCACCCCTTCAGCCTCATCTGGCTCCATCGCTGGAACCGATGGCACCTCTTCACGTATTTGGTCAGACAAGCGGGACGAGATATTGGTCAGGAAATACTCAGACACAACTTCCAACTCACCCGAAAATGTCGCCAGTAATTCCGTCATTTGAGGTGTGCCATATTCACGGAACACGACTGAAACAGCATTTCTCGGTAACAGGTCAGGCAGCGCGTCTAGCGTAAACAGCGCCTTCTCGATGCTCTCAAGCTTCGCCTCATGATTTGACCGCAAAAATGCGACCAGAGAGTTGCGTTTATCGGTTGGGATCAAGCTCAATATTTCGCCAATTCCGGCCAAGTGCTCGTCATCTTCAGTCGCAGCGCCGGTCTCAGTATTGAGGAATTCCATCTCAACCATTCGCTCGATAACCGAGACAATTCCTTCGTCCGAATTATCCGGCTCGATGAGGCGCTCCATGATTGGCTGCAATTTATCATCATCCAGAAAGTTCAAAACTTCCGATGAAAACGTCGTCTCCACACGGCGCAATATCAGAGAGGCGAGATTAGGGCTCAATCCATTGAGGTATGTCGCAACACTTTCTGCACCCTCGGCTGCCATCTGTCCCCACACCGTGGCGGCAATGACAGGTTTGCCAGTATCGGGCGCATCCGCAGGGGCCGATTGCGCATCAAGGCTTTCTTGCCGAAACTCCACAATATTCGCGATCAGCTCACGGGCATGCACCTTACCCCCCAGCAATTCCCCAGAAGTCTGACGAAGCTCGGTCAAAAACTCCAAAACAACTTGGGTCAGATCACGCTTCGGAATAAGCTTTATCGTCTCAAGCGCCTGATTCACCCGCGCCAGCGAGGCATCATCCAGTTTTTCCATGATCGGGCGCGCAGCCGTCTCACCAAGCATTGCGATCACTATCGCCGCGCGTTGCGCAGGTGTCGCCACAAACGGCGTCCCAGCGGCTTGGCTTTTCACTTGATCGTTCATTCTATCATTCCTCAAACGCCACTACACGCGTCACGCATATCCACTCAAAAGTGCTTCAGTAATTTTCAGCCAACCATCGGCCAATACGAAAAACCCGATCTTGAACGGCAGCGACACGACGGTCGGGGGCACCATCATCATACCCACAGCCATCAACACAGACGCGACAACAAGGTCGATCACCATGAAGGGCAGGAAGATCACAAACCCAATTTGGAACGCATGTTTGATCTCAGAGAGCATAAACGCCGTCGCAAGCAACGAGAATGTTGGCTCCTCTCCGTCCCCTATCGGCCGGTTAACCGCATCGGCCAATACAGTCAGCGTTTCCGGTTCGATCCGCGCAATCATGAATGACCGGAATGGGTCTGTCGTCATCGTCCAGGCTTGCTGCTCAGTAATCGCACCATCCATATAAGGCGAAATGCCAGTCTCCCAGGCCTGCATGAATACTGGTTCCATCACGAAAAAAGTCAGAAACATCGCCAGCGCCATAATCATCATATTCGGCGGGGCCTGCTGAATACCCAATGCCTGCCGCATGATAGAAAATACAATCACCATAAACGGCAAACACGTCACCATCATCGCAATGCCGGGTGCCAGGCTTAACACCGTCACGACCATGAACATCTGGATGACGCTATTGCTCAGGCCACCCTCGCCATTCTCGTTCATCAATCCCGCAATATCGGGCAATGGAACCGGCGCGGCCTGCTGTGCATAAGCACCGCCCACACACATGCAGACAGCCACACCCAGCAAGAGGGAAAACTGAATCATAAAGCGTAGGGGCGCCACCTTAGTCACTCGAACGCTCACCAATCTCTGTGATTTTCACGGCCAAACCGCCCGTCTCTGTTTCGAGCAATTCGCCACGCGCAATCAGCTTGTCATCAACCATCAAATTGATCGGATCCTCAATGCGTGACGCGAGCGCCACCACTGAACCTTCAGCCAGCTCAAGCAAAGATGAAACGCTCATCCGCTGCTGACCGATTGAAACTGTGACGATGACAGGCACGCCAAAAATTGACCGTTGATGTGCACCGCTCGCAGATTTATCTCGCCGGTCTCGACCTTTTGGCCCTTCGGTGGTTTCTCCGTCCGCTGCCATAACTTAGCTCTCCATCATTTTGGCTTGGCCGTTCACGTGCAACATGCAGTCAGCCAAGAGTGCGTTGAAATCAAAATCATATCCGCCCTTGGGCCAGATGATTCGAATTGCATTGTCTGACTGGCCTGTTCCGGCCTCTACAAATCGACAATTCTCCGGCAACGCGTGGGTCCGCTCAACAGCAGCCTGAAGGGGCAGCAGCAAATGCTGCGGCACTGAAATTTCCACTTCAGGAGCGAGTTTCGGGATTAAGTTCGGCAGATGACAGGCTAACTCATCGGCCAGAAAAACTTCAGCAAGCTTAGGGAACAACTGTTTGGCCATGGTTTGCACATTCGCAATCGCTTGCTCTTGCGCATCCCGGCCCAGCTGGGCGATGACATCGGCTAGCGAAACATTTAGCGTATTGAGCGCCTCAAGACCCGTCTCGTCCAGCTCCGAATTCCCGTCGTCAATCTCACAATCATTCGGCAGATGATCCTCCATAGACGTAATATCCGTATTCTGATCTTGCTCCGGACTTTCAAAGTCCGACGAAAAATTGGACCCCACCTGCTCAGGCCCCAGATCGCGTAACCAGGATTGGCCTTCACCTTCCCTTGGTTTGGGTTGAGGCACGTCAAATCGCGGCAGATTGGCTAGCAATTGTCTACTCATTTACAGCAACTCCCCGGTCTTCAGCCAGCCAGTCTTGCAACAAGGCTGCGGTTTCTTCCTCACGCTCTCGCGCATAATCTTTCAAGAAATCGAAAGCATCCGGCGGCGCGTTCTCTTCGCCATCAAGGCCAAACCCGTTGCCCGCTCCCGCGCCCTCTGCCTCCTCATCTCTCTTAGGTGACAAGATTGGTTTGATGACGCCCATGCCGAGAACAAGGGTCACAATGGTCAACAACAAGGCTTGAACGGCCGACCACATATGCTGCTCGATAAAGCGCTCAACGGCACTTGGCGCCGGGGTTAACTCGCCATCAACCGGAAGCGTAAACGGCATTGTATTTACGGTGATGCTATCGCCCCGATCCAAATTCAATCCAGCCCCAGATGCAATCAACGCCTCAAACTCGGCAATCATAGCGTCGGCGGCGGTCACATCATCCGGCTCAACCCCGAGCGCCAGTTCGTTAACCAGCACAGCGATCGACATGCGTGTGATCTCGCCCGGCAAACGTTCAATCTCAGTACGCGTCTCATTCAGCTCATAGGCCACGTTCTCGGTAGAGTTCTTGCTTGAGCTGCCTTTCTCACCGCCCTCTTCCGTGCCCTGTGGCAAATTGCTAGCGACTGTCAGCGCGCCACCGCCTCCGCCTGTGCTCTCCGCACTCACCTCTGTTGTCGAACGCTGGCGCACAACTTGTGATTCAGGGTCAAAGCTCACTTGAGAAATCCGCTCATGCTCACGACGCACATCAAGTGACACTGAAACTTGGGCATTGCCCGGCCCAAGACGAGCCTCCAACAGACGCAGAATTTTTTCTTCAAGCGCACTAGACTGATCTTCAGCGATCATCATGGGTCGCGCCTTGCCGTCCATATTAGGGCCCGCAATAATCCCATACTTCGGGTCGATCACCACAACGTCTTTTGGGTTCAGTCCAGAGACAGCCAGCGCAACCATATACTGGATCGCTTCGGCTTGCGGAGTTGAGAGATCGCTTGTCGTTGTCAGCGTGACAGATGCCGTCTGCGCCGCTTTCGACCGAGAAAACCCTGACCGCAAGCTCGCACCAATGTGAACACGCGCCGCATCAACACCGCGAATCGCCAGGATCGTCCGGGTTAACTCACCCTCTTTCGCCCGCCAATAAGACGCATTGTACATTTCAGACGTCACGGAAAATCCGTTCACATCATCCAGAAGCTCATACCCCTTCACGGCCTGCTTCGGCAGTCCTTTCTGCGCTAGGCTGAACCGAATGCCATCGCGTTGACTACGCGGTACAAAGATCGATTCCTGCGTAATTTCATATTCGACATTGCTCTGGTCGAGCTCGCCAATAATCTCACCCGCACGCTGTGGGTCCAGGCCGGCATAGAGCAGAACCATTGGCTCTTTCATCGCGCCGCGCACCATGAACATCATCGCGACCGAAACGCCGATAACGGCTGCGACCAATACGAGCTGACGCTGAAGTGGCAATCCACGCAAATTGTCTAAGAAATTCATTTGTCAACCGCCGGTCCCGTCGCAATTTCTGAAGTGTGTTAACAATAGGGAGAAATATATTAACACATCCTTTACCCAGCGCTGATCTTTTAGGGTCTCACTCTTTGAAGGGATCAGATCAAATGGCTGGTAAGAAAAAGACCCCGGATACCCCTCCTGCTGATGGCGAGACAGAAGGCAAAAAAGGCGGTGGTGGCCTCATCGGCGTCGTCATGTTGTCGGTTGCGGCAATCGCGGCCTCGTTTGGCGCAAGCTACATGCTCACTCCCGCTGCTGCCGCGCCCACTGAAATGGCTGAATGCACGCCGCATGATGTCGCAAAAGTGCACGAACCGGTTCGCAAAGATCACACATTCGTGCCGCTCGAAGAAATCCTCATCACCATCGGCAGCGAACCGGCAACGCGGTTCCTCAAGATGGAGGTGTCAGTCATGACAGATGCCGAACACGCCTATCAGGTCGAACAAGACGCTCCCATTCTCATCGACGCATTCATCAACTATCTGCGATCTGTCGAATTGGAAGATTTCGAAGACCCCGCCTATTACGGCAAAATGCGCGAGCAATTGTCCCGGCGCTCAGAATTGGTCCTCGGCTCTTCAGCCTCAGACGGAATCCTCGTCACCAGCTTTCTGTTGAGATAACTCCATGAACATCCAACCTACTGATATTGCAATTCTGCTAATCTCAGCCGCGGCCTGCATCTATTGCATCGTGCTAAATCGGCGCTTGAAAGCCTTGCAAGACACCAAAGACGGTTTGGGGGCGACCATTGTCGCCTTCTCCAAATCTGTGTCGGACATGTCACAAAGCACGCAGCAAACGCGCACCCATGCGGGCCAAATCGCCGGTCGTCTTGCCGACCTGCTCAGCGAGGCAAATGCCGCATCCGATCGCCTGCAAAGCCTTTCAAGAGATTTCGACTCTGAACATTCCAGCCTCATCGAAAAGGCCACCACTGAAGGTAAGCAGGTCTGCGAGCGGATTGAAAAACTCACCCGCGATCTCGATGCCCACGCGTGTGATCGTTTCGACGAAATGGTCAAAAGCGCTGACTCAGAATACGCCCGCATTCGGTCGCAATTCGAAGCCCTAAAAACCGAACACGCTGATCGCTATGACGACGCACTCGCGCAGGCTGAAACCTCTTGCGACTGGATAGATGCGAAGATCGAAGAGGCCGAAAAACGCCTCTCCGAAACTCTCGATTCAATCAAATCATCGCAAGATGGTTTTGATGCCGAAATGCGCAGCGTCTTCACTCAGTGCGCCAAGCAAGTCGCCGATATGACAACCCTCGCCACACAGGTCCGCAGTCTGACGGATCGTTCAAAATTCAACATCGAAGAAGCCCTTCAACGTAGCGAAAAATCTGTCCTGTTTTCCTCCTAAAACATCTGAGTAGTTTACACATCATGCAACAGACTAAATCTAAGCGCTCTCATGTTCTGCTCACGCTTGGCATCCTCTTTACAATTGGTGGAGCGGCGCGCTTTTTGCCCAGCGCACTCGCCAAAGCAGAAGGCCCTAACACCGCTGTAGAAAAGCCTGCCGCCCCTATAAACACTGAGGATAGCGGCGACGATCACGACAGTGAAGAGAAAGCCGAGCACGGCGATGACACCCATGATACTGCCGCGACCCCTGCCACCAAAGCCATGCCCGTCGCAGCCGATGCAAGTGTCTGCCTGACGGGCGAAACGGCGCGGCAAATCTCTAAAGACCGCGCCCTCGTCGACACAGAATTGGCTGCTTTGCGCGCCAAAGAGATTGAGCTGAAAGATTGGCAAGCCAAACTCAAAGCAGAAACCAATGATTTGCAAGCGCTCCAGCAAGCGCTCGATGCGAAATGGGAAGAAATGCAGGCTGGCTCGACCGCAGATATCAAACACCTCGCCCAAATGTATGGGTCGATGAAACCTGATCAGGCGGCGCAGATCTTCAACAAAATGGACCCCGGTTTTGCCGCTGGTTTCCTGCGTAAGCTGAGCAGTTCACAAGCAGGCCTCATTCTCGCCGCGATGGAGACAGAGAAAGCCTATATCGTCAGTGTAAAGCTTGCCAGCATGAATAATGATGTTCGCATCGCCGCAGAGAGATAGCGGCGTATCACGCCACACATCATGCCCTGTTTGAAAAAATTCTGCCTCATAGCCATGGTCGTATTGGCCATTCACCCCACGGCCGCGCCCGTCTGGGCCCAACCCAACAGCCTTGTGTTTCCATCTAACGCTCAAAATTCAGCCCCGCACTCTTCAGAACTGACGCGGTAAGAATTGAAGCTGTTTTTGGTGTTGAGAGAAAGGATTCCAAACCCGCCATGCCGTTTTCGGTCTCCGGGCAAGGTTCCGGTGTAGGCACTCGCGCTATTAGAGTATCAACTCGACAGACAGCCCTCTGCATTGTCATGTTCAACCCATGTCACGGCAGCTGCATCTCTTAATTGGCCTCAGCCTCGCTTGCCTCCCCCTCAATGCTTGTCGGGAGGCAGACCCCTTGGCCGCACTACATGCCGGTGAACAGGGCCGCGTCGTGCGGGTCATCGACGGCGATGCGCTCGTGCTCGATACGGGCCAAAGCGTCCGGCTCATCGGCATTGAGGCTCCGGCACGCCCCTATAAAGATCGCGATGGAGACGCATATCATAAAGAGTCCAAACGCATGCTGGAAGACATCGCGCTCGGCCGCACAGTACAGCTCAGATATGCGGGCCTCACAAGAGATCGCTATGACCGCGCCCTCGCACATGTTCAGACAACAGATGAACTAGGCCCGCCCTATTGGGTCAATCTCGAAATGATCCGGCGCGGCGGCGCAAGGGTGCGTGTTTATCCAGACACCGCCAGCGCCAACGCCCCCTTACTTGTTGAAGAAGCAGAAGCCCGCGCTGCCCGCCGGGGTCTGTGGTCCTTGGGCGTCTACACCATTCCCAGCGCCGCGCATTTGCCGCCAGCCTTCACCCGGTTCCAACTCGTGCACGCCACTTTGGACGCCCGCATCAGTAGTGACGCGCCCGGCGCCTCATGTGCGTGGAGCCTTAAAAGCGCCGCCCTGACCGTCACAATCAAACGAGACGCCGCACAGCTTTGTCAGGCTGACGCAGGCGCGCATATCCTTGCACGCGGCTATGTCAAAGATGGTCAGATGGAGATTAGCCACCCTCTGAATCTTCAACTCATGTCAGACTAGCATCAATCCTCCCACTCCCCTGTTGACGCAGTATAAGTCTCAGCGTTACCTTGATCGAACATTTCAGGAACACTCAGCCGGATGATCCAATGTCCATCTCCACCCGCTCCGCCACACCCCGCTCAATTGACACACGCGCCGCAGAATCCATCGCGCGCGGCACATTGCGCCTTCTATCTGGCCTCGGCTTTGCAGGCCTTCAGGAGATGACGTTTTCAAACAACCGCCGCGCCGATGTCGTCGCCATTGATGCCTCAGGGCACATCACCATCGCCGAGGTGAAGTCCAGCGTGGCTGATTTCCGCTCAGACGCGAAGTGGCATCATTATATGGAGTTCTGCGACAGCTTCTATTTCGCTGTGAACCCGGATTTCCCGCAAGCCCTCATCCCTGAAGATGTCGGCCTCATCGTCGCAGACAATTATGACGGCGCGATCATCAGGCAGGCCCAAACGGTCAAGCTCTCTGGGGCGCGGCGCAAATCTGTCCTGCTCAAATTTGGCCGCCTCGCCGCAACAAGGCTTCAGTCTCATCACGATGCAGACTGGACGGCAGCGCTCGCCTCGCCTACAGGCCGAGTCTCATGAGCCATTCCTATCCTCTCGCCAAAAACGCCAAGGCCGCCATCGCCCCCGGCCTCAAATCAGCGCGCACCCGCGCCGAAGCAGAATCGCTTGCACCCGAATGTGTGATCGACAGTTTGCAAACAGATTGGCTTCCAATGAGCGAGGCAGAGGTCGACGCCCTCTTCAATCGCAAAGATGAAGAATCCGCGAGCGGATTTCTCCAGCGCTATGAAGATGAAAAGGGCACTCCCGTTGTCGCGGTCACTTATTGGAAGACCGCACTAAAATCGCCGCAAAAGGCACCCGAAAAGCCGCAAACTGCACCCAAAGCGCCTCGGAATGCCCCTGAAACGCCCGAAACTGCCCCAAAGGATCACACAGACGATCTCTATTTTCGGCGCGGGCGCACAAAGCCCCGTCGCAAGAAAATCGACCCCAACCAAATGGACCTTTTCGGCAATCCTAAATCGGACGCCTAGGCGTCAGACGGCGCTTTCGCATCCAGCATCCAGCCGCCTTTTCGCATCACCAGGCGCAGTATTATATACAGGAACAGACCGACAGGACCGAACATAAAGGTCAGCAATTGTGTGGGCGCCGCCAGCCAATGCGAGATCCCCCGCTCCGCTCTGTCCCGCCCGATCCACGCGCCGACAAACAAGTCAAACACCAGAAAGTGGCTCCACCCCGTCAACACGCCATTCGGATGGCTGAACAGGGCCGTCACCCCACCAATACTCGACATGCTGGTGCCCGGCGCAGAGTGCCCAAACCCCATGCTCAGCGTCAGACAGACGAGATAGAACAACCCGATAAGCAAAGGGTACAAACACGAATGCACGACCTGTTTTGTCAGTCGTGCATTCGGAAATATGATCAACAATACCCAGGCGGGTATGACAGATAAATTGAGAACCGAATAAATTGTTTCATACATCCGGCTCTCTCCTCATCAGTCCGATAGTTGAGCTTTCACAGCAGACACTACAGCATCCGGTGTAATCTTAAAGTGCTCGTATAGCTTCTTATACGGTGCAGACGCCCCAAAGCTATCCATCCCGATAAACTCACCGTCAAAACCGATCCAGCGATCCCACCCGAAGCGTACACCAGCCTCAACAGCCACACGCGGCAAGTCTTTGCCCAGCACACTTTGCTTGTAACGCTTGGTTTGCTGCTCAAACAGCTCCATGCACGGCATTGAAACGACATTGGTCTTGATGCCCTCTTCAGCCAATGCGGCTTGAGCGTTCATGGCAATCTCAACTTCAGAACCCGTGGCGATAATCGTCGCCTGCGCTTTGCCTTTGCACTTGGACAGCACGTACGCGCCCTTGGCCGACAAGTTCTCGTCATCATGCTCGGTACGCGCCGGCGCAACACCCTGACGCGTCAGGGCCAGTGTTGACGGGCCTGTCTTGTGTTCCAGCGCCAGCTCCCAGCACTCTGCCGTCTCGACACCATCCGCAGGACGGAAGACGAGCATATTGGGCATCGCGCGCAGGCTGGCCACATGCTCAACCGGCTGGTGGGTCGGGCCATCTTCACCGAGACCGATGGAATCATGCGTCATGACGTGAATGACCTGCGTGCCCATCAACGCGCCCAAACGAATCGCAGGGCGTGAATAGTCCGCAAAAACAAGGAACGTCCCTGAATACGGAATGATGCCGCCATGCAGCGACATACCGTTCATCGCTGCTGCCATAGCATGCTCACGCACACCATAATGCATGTAACGGCCATCCATCTTCGCAGGCGTCAACGCCTCTGTATGGCTCGTACGCGTATTGTTGGAGCCTGTTAGATCGGCAGAGCCGCCAATCATCTCAGGGACAATGCCCGTAAGCACTTCAAGCGCCGCGCCGCTCCACTGCCGCGTGGCTTTGGTGGCCTTGGACTTCACAACCGCTTTCTTCTGTTTGATCGTCGCTTTAGCGAGATTACGCGGCAATCGTCCTGCCAGTGCGGCTGTAAATTCACCCTTGTGAGGTGAGGCCGACAGACGCTCTTCCCAAGCCTCACGCTCTTCTACACTGCGCTGACCTGCTTTTTCCCAAGCGGCTTCAATCGGAGCTGGTACTTCAAATGGCGCATGCGGCCAGCCAATGCTTTCACGCACGCCTGCAACTTCATCAGCGCCATAAGGGCCGCCATGTGCTTTTCCCGTGCCCGCAATCGTCGGCGCGCCATAACCAATAACTGTTTTGATCGCCAGCATAACTGGTTTTTTCTGGCGCTTAGCCCAGCGCAGCGCCGCAGTGACGTCTTTCTCGTCGTGCCCATCTACGCGCTTGGTTACCCAGCCAGAGGCTTCAAAACGTGCGCATTGATCGGTCTTGTCAGAAAGGTCTGTTCCGCCATCAATCGTCACGGCATTATCATCAAACAGTACGATCAAACGATCCAGCTCCATGTGTCCGGCCAGCGTAATCGCTTCTTGGCTAACACCTTCCATCAGACATCCATCGCCAGCGACGACATAAGTATGGTGATCCACAAGATCATCACCAAAGCGCGCATTCAAATGACGCTCCGCGATCGCCATGCCAACAGCCGTTGCAATGCCCTGCCCCAATGGGCCTGTTGTGGTTTCAACGCCCGGCGTTACAAAATTCTCAGGATGTCCAGGCGTGCTAGCGCCCATTTGGCGAAAATTACGAATATCATCACGACTAACTGACTTATATCCTGTCAGGTGCAACAGCGAATAGATCAACATAGACCCATGACCCGCTGACAACACAAATCTGTCGCGATCTGCCCAATCAGGATTGCTCGGATCAAACTTCAGGAATTTCCTGAATAGGACAGTTGCCGCATCTGCCATACCCAACGGCAAACCAACATGTCCGGATTTTGCAGCTTCAACTGCATCCATTGAAAGCGCGCGGACGGCATTTGCCATATCCCGGTTCGTAACAGCCATTCTGCTTGTCTCCTTAATGCTTGCGATTGCTAGGCCAGAGTCTACAGCAAAAATCAAGCCGCTTGGCTCAAAGCATTATTCCCGCTAATCATGGAACAGCATGACAAACATGGATACAGCCACCCTCCGCCTCGATGCGGCGCTGCAACGCCTAGAGGGCGCACTCGACACTTTATTGTCTCGCGCCGGCGACCCCGCGACCACGAAAGCAGAGCTTAACGCGCTCATTGAAGATCGGGTTAAACTGGCCGAAGAGCTCGACTCATCGCTTGCCCGTGAAAAAGATCTTCAAACACTGGCCGACGAGGCCAGCGTCGCTCTTGGCGCGGCGATTTCCGAAGTACGTGCAGCCCTTGGCCGTGAGGAGTAAACCCAATGGCTAAAGCCGATATCGAACTACGCGGGCGCACATTCTCCATCGCCTGCGCCCCCGGCCAGGAAGAACGCGTGAACGCGCTCGCAGGGCAATTAGACACCCGCCTGCGTTCAATCGTGGACGCTGTCGGCGACATTGGTGACGAGCGGCTATTGCTGGTCGCCGCCCTCGCACTCCTCGATGAATTAGACGATATGCGCAAAAAAGACCCCATCTCCGTTCAAACAGAACAACGCTGTGCGGCAGCGATAACAGATGCAGCCGCGCGCATTGATGCGATCGTCAATCGAATTGAGGGGGGCCAATAGGCCGCACGTTTACTGCACCTCTGTCACATTGGCGCACCAACCAATAACTGCTTACTGTTCAACAGGATCAAAAGGGCATCCCCATGCAAAACTGGCTAAGCATCGCATTCTTCGCCGCGCTCGCGCTTCTCGTGATCGTGCTCTTTGTTGGTATCCTAAATCTGGCCCGTACTGATGAGAACCAACCAACACGCTCAAACAAGCTCATGCGTATGCGTGTGATCGTTCAAGGCATTGTCATCGCACTTCTCGTCGCCATCGGTGTTGCAACCGGCGCCGTCAATTTCGGATTTTAAAGGCCGCTTCAATGGTAAAGTTAGACAAGATTTACACGCGCACGGGCGACAAGGGCACGACACGTCTTTCAACCGGCGAGCAAGTCGATAAGTGGCACCCACGCGTGGCCGCCTATGGCACGGTCGATGAAGTCAACGCCGCTCTAGGCGTAGCGGCGCTGAACGCGGGCGAGGATCTGATAGAAGCCATCCGGCGCATCCAAAATGACTTGTTCGACCTTGGCGCTGATCTTTCGACACCCGACCGGGGTCGCGTGCTCGAATGGGAACCGCTGCGCATCGTCGGCGCGCAGGTTGAGCGTCTGGAGCAAGAAATCGATCAGATGAACAAGAACATTCCCCCGCTCGACAGCTTCATCCTGCCGGGCGGCACCCCCCTCGCCACACACCTCCATGTCGCGCGCACGCTATGCCGCCGCGCGGAGCGCCAGATGGCAGAACTGATGAGCATGGAAAATGAACCCGTCAGCGCCGAAGCACTTGCCTTCATCAACCGCCTGTCAGACTGGCTGTTCGTCGCCGGGCGCTTTGCCAACAATAATGGCGCTGATGATGTGAAATGGGTGCCGGGCGCAAATCGCTAACCGCGGCGCATCGCATCTCGCGTTTCCGCCATCATCGCAAACAGTTCCACCACCGGTGTTTCTTCCGTGGCTCCGCTAAATTCTCGATAAAGCGTATCAACATTGACCGCGATGCGCTCAGCATCTCCCCAGCTTTCAAAGTCGCCTAGCGCAATATCAAGTGCGGCGTCGCGTACACTCAACCCGGCATCAAACCGCGCTCTGGCCTCGGCCTCCACATAGCGTAAATATTCCTGCACACGGCGAACACCCGCTTTGTCAGTGATAGGTCCATGTCCCGGCACGATGATATCAACATCCATGTCGCAAATGCGGTCACAGGCGCTGATCCAGTTTGACACTGGGCCCGCCCACATGAGCGGTGTGCCATCGATGAACAATATATCGCCAGTAAAAACTGTCTTGTCTGCCGGCACGTGTACGAGCACATCACCAGCCGTATGCGCAGGGCCGACCTCGATCAGTTCCACCGCCTTATCGCCAACTTTTACCTCCAGCTTGCCCGAAAACGTCTTGGTTGGCGCGCGCTCTTCTACACCCGCAAAATCAAACATGCCGAAGATGCTTTTGAAGTACGCCCCTGCTGGCCCCAAATGCGCTGCATTCTCGATTAACTGCGCAAGCATGGCGGCGTTGACTGCCTCCATTTCCCGCGCGCTGGCTTCAGAAGCAATAATCTCCGCATGCGGGCAACAGCCATTTCCATGCGTATGGTCACCATTGGCATGTGTGTTGACAATAATGCCAATGTCTTCCGCTTTACGTCCGGTGGCGTCCGCCATCGCACCCAACATTTCGTGCGTCAGCGTCATATCAAACAACGTATCGACCAGCAAAGACTGATCCCCGTCTACGATCAGGCCAGCATTTGACCAGCCCCAGCCGCCGTCCGGTTGCAACCACGCAAATTGGCCATTGCCTATATCATGTAATCCTTTGCGATAGGTCCAAGGTGTCGTCATCAGCGCGTCCTCCAGCTTTTTTAGCTGAGAGTATCACCCGGTCTGCTGCCACTTGCAAACCAACGCTTAGAAGCGATCCAACAGGCGCTCCAGATACTCGCGTTCTTCGTCCGTATCAGCATCGTCATAGCGCTTGCGAAGCTCATCAAGAATATCTTTGGCACGCTGCCGCTCGCCCGCATCCGGAATATCGACCGCATCACCATTGTTTCCGGCGCCATTGGAAGGCCGACCCAGCGGATCACTCTCGGCGCCGCCTCTTGCCTCACCCGTGCGCGCCTCACGAATCTCATCGAGCTGCTCGGCAACGCCGCGAGAAATCTCAGACAGCGCTTGCGTCGCGCGTTCTTGGGCCTGTGCAGCGCGCGCCTCATTGCCCTGTTCTAGCGCACGTTCTGCTTGGCGCTGTGCCCGGCGAATACCGTCCAGTGCGTCAGGATCAATCTGACCCTCCAGTGCATTCTCTCCAGCGCCTTCACCAAGGCCATTCTCTCGCGCAAATTGCTCAACCAACTCGCCCAAACGCGCCTGACGTTCCGCCAATGATTCACCGCTGGGGCGTTGACCTTCGCCTGTGCCTGTCTCGTCATTATTAGACAATTGTCCGCCGCCCGAACCTTCTGTGCCATCGCCAGAATTCTCGCCGCTACCACCCTGCGCATCGGCGGATTGTTGGCCACCACTTTGCCCACCTGCCTGCTCGCCTTGCTGCTGACCTTCACCCTCTTGCGATCCACCTTGCTGACTCTCGGCAGTTTCCCCGGCACTGGATTCGCCACTTTGCGATTGCTGCTGACCTGACTGACTCGGTTGCTCACCGCGCTGCTGGGCGAGCGTGTCATCATTCAGCTCGCGCTGCTCTCTCAAAATGTCTGACAGCTTCTTCATCGCATCGGTCAGTTCTTGCTCTTCCTCCGGCACATTCTCTGCGCCTTCACTCTCGCCCGGCTGGCCTGGCATCCCCGGCATTCCGCTCCCGCTCGATCCGCCTTCGGAGAACTCCAAATTTTGCAACATGTTTGAAATGTCTGACAGCAATTGCCGCGCCTGATCGGATGCGCCCGTATCGGCGAGATCTTCCAGCGCGTTGAGCATATCTTCAAAATCCTGCCCGCCCATATTGGGCCCTTGTCCGGCGGACGCCTGCCCATCTGGGTTTTCGTCAGGGCTCTGCAACCCACCCGCGAGAGCCTCGGCCATTCGCGCCGCGAGGTAATTATTCGCCGCATCACGGAACGCCTCCATCCGACGCTTGATTTCCTCTTCTGATGCGCCATCACGTAACGCCTGCTCCAGCGCTTTGCGGGCGGCTTCAAGGCGCCGCAAAGCATCTGCCGCGCTGCCATATTCCGTTTTCATCGCAAGCGCCCACAGCAAAGGCGCAATGGCGTCCGCTTCAGATTTCTCGCTCGCAGAATCCAGCATGCCATGCGCAGTACGCAGCGCCAGATACGCGGTAATATTCGGCATATACCGGTCGGCCTTATAGGTCAGTGTATCCAGCATGAGTGCCGCTGTTTGAACATCAGCCGGTGCATTGTTGATCCGGTTCGCCGCGGTCGTGTTCAGCGCGTCTTGAGTGAGTGAATACATATTGGGTTCAGGCGTCACATACTCACGTGGTTCACGCAGCACGGTCACGCGCACCTCTTGTGCAGCTCTTGCCAACGGATCGAGGAAGAATTTCTCAGGCAGCGTAAACTCAATCGTTTCGCTCGCACCTTCCTGCCCCGCGCCATCTGTCGCCACCAACCGTAGCTTCACCGGCAGACCCGCCCAGGCATGACGCGTCAAATCCAGTTGTGTCACATCCGTGGCCTCTTTCGGGGCCAATCCCGGCAGCGCAATCCGAACACGTTTCTCTTCATCCGGCGCGCCAATGTGCGGCTCCACACGCTCCATCGCCAGCTCTAATCGGCTCACACCATAATCATCTGTTGCGCGCCACGAAAACTCAACTCGGTCTCCCTTTGAATATGTGGGCTGGGAAACCATCTCCACGACAGGGGCGTCGTCAGGCGAGGCCAGAATGGTCCAAACAGCCCGCTCACCCCACCAATTCACCGACACGCGGGTATCGGCCATGATATTGGCTTGCGCCTCATACACACCATCTGGCGTCGGCTCGAAGCGTTTCTTCAGTGTACGCTTGGCCTTCATTATCAATTTTGGCGCTGATCGCGCATCAGTCCGCAGCGTAATGCGAGACCCTTCTGGGACTCTCAAATTCTGAGATTTCGGAGTCAGGAAAATGGGCGCCTGTCCAGAATGTTCGGGCGGCGTAATCCACGCCTCCACCACCATATTGTCCGCGCCCATGAGCGCACCATAGTCGGGCATAAACGCCGTCTTCATCCGATTGGGCAGCTCACTCCAGCCAATCACGGCAATTGCCAGAATTGCAACGGGCACAACATAGCGCAGATAAAAAGGATCAAGCGCTCGCCACTCGCGAATAAAACGAGGGGGCCGCAAACGCTTTACCTCATCAAGCAGTCGATCACGATGACGCACCCACAAGCTTTGTTGGTCCGAAGCCGGTACGACAGGACGATCTTTTAACCCGGAGATCGGGCGCAGTTCAGATTGCCTGTCCAGCAAATCTTCCGCTAACCCATTTTCTGTAGGGAAATATCGCCGCGCGCCGCGTATCGCCAGCAGAATACTGCCGATAAAAAACACAAGCGTAAACACCGCGCCAATCGCCGGCTGCAACCGATCAAACACACCCGCAAGCGCAGAAGCGAGAAACAATCCGATAAAGACAAAAAGTGGCCAATACGCACGACCAATCGACAACGCCGTCAAACGGCGCCTCGTGGTTGCAATGCGTTTGTCCACTATCTTCATGTCGCTGGCGTCACCCAGTCTGGCACTGATTCAAATTGCACCATTTCATCAAAGGACGGACGGCGACGCACAATGTCGTAAGATCCATCTCGCACTAACACTTCCGGCACCAAAGCCCTCGCATTATACGTCGATGACAACACGGCCCCATAGGCTCCTGCAGACATAAAGGCCAGACGATCCCCTTCCCTCATTTTCGGCAGTTCCCGCGCCTCGGCAAACTTATCAGTCGACTCACAAATCGGCCCGACCAGATCATACGCCGTTTTTGGCGCGCCCTCATCCGCCTCAGCCACCGGGAGGATATCATGATGCGCATTGTAGAGCGCCGGGCGCATCAGATCATTCATCCCCGCATCGATAATAAGAAACGTCCGGTCTGGTGCCTCTTTTTCGTAAAGGGCTGTACTCAACATAACCCCCGCATTCCCGGCGATAACACGGCCCGGCTCAAGAATAACCTGAACACCCAGACCATCAGTAATCTCCGCAATCATTTCAGCATACTCAGAGGGCGGCGGTGGATTATCTTGATCAGAGTAAGGAATACCCAGGCCTCCCCCAACATCCATGCGTGAGATCGAATGACCCGCCTCGCGCAAGCGCTTGACCAAGCCGACGACTTTTTCAAACGCCGCCCGCATCGGCGCAAGGTCTGAAATCTGACTGCCAATATGCACATCGACAGCAACAGCGTTCAAACCGTCCATCTGGGCCGCTTCAGCATACAAAGCCTCCGCATCCCCCCATGGCACACCAAATTTATCGCCCTGTTTGCCCGTAGAAATATTCGGATGCCCGCCCGCTGCCACATCAGGGTTCACACGCAGCGCGATATTGGCGGTTTTACCCATTTGCTTGGCAACTGCCGACAGCAAGCGCAATTCCGCTGCGCTTTCGACATTAAACTGATGGATTCCCACCTCTAACGCCAACTCCATTTCCGGCACGGTTTTCCCCACACCTGAAAACACGATCTTGTTGGCCGGAATCCCAGCCTTGAGCGCACGCTGAAGTTCACCGCCGCTTACAACATCAGCGCCGCACCCTTCGGCAGCCAGTGTCGCCAAAACCGCTAAGTTTCCGTTCGCCTTCACCGAATATGCAATCAGGCAGTCCTGCCCCTCAAACGCGGCCTTCAATACCTGAGCATGCCGCGTCAGCGTTGCTGTGGAATACACATAACACGGCGTCCCGACAGCATCCGCAATCGCATTTAAAGACACGTTCTCACAATGGAGTTGGCCGTTTTTGTAGGAAAAATGGTGCATAAATTTGCCTAGTCGTAAATTTCACCCAACCCGCCATCATCAACGGGTACGGTGGGTTTTGCTTCAGGGATAGTGCCACCCCACTGATTATATTGCGTTCCAGAGCCTCGCGTCGCAACCAAGGGCATTGCGACTGAAACAGGCTCTATATCGGACGCCGCTGCAAGCAGCTTATAAGTCGTCACTGGTGGCTTGTTGTCCAGCATCGCGCAGGCAGACACGCTCATCGCGCCGAGCAGCGCCAATGCGACAACACCGCGCTTTGCCTGACTCATAGGGAGCCACCCACACCACCCAGAAGCTCATCTTCAGCATTCGGTGGAGTGTCCTCTTCAGGATCTTCGCGGTCCGGCAGTTGTGGAAGCTGCGAACGGCCAGCATCTGGCAGTTCGGCCGGTTCCACATCCTGCGCGCCCTCGCCCCACATCGGAGCGGGTCGTTTCAAATCACCCGTCAGGCCACACGCTGATACGCTAGACAGCGCAAGACATGCTGCGCCAAGCAAAAGTGTACGTTTCATAATGTCAGATTACTCCTGTCCAAGTCTCTGTTTCCACTGCGCCACTTGTTCAGCGACACGCACTGGACTCGTAGCGCCATAAGATGTCCGTGATGAGGCAGAGGCCTCGACGGTCAGAACATCAAACACGCTCTGAGTGATGGCGTCATGCACAGATTGCATATCTTCTAGGCTGAGGTCAGCCAAATCGCATGACTTCTTCTCTGCCAGGGCCACCAAAGTCCCCGTCACATGGTGCGCCTCACGGAAAGGCATGCCTAATTCACGCACCAACCAATCCGCCAGATCAGTTGCAGTAGAAAAGCCCTTAGCGGCCGCTTCACGCATATTTTCCGGCTTAAAGGTCATCGTTTCGATCATGCCGGTCATAGCTCGTAAACACAGATCAAACGTATCAAAGGCTTCAAATGTCAGGCGCTTGTCGTCCTGCAAATCCTTTGCATAGGCCAATGGCAACGCCTTTACAGCGCCTTGCAACGCGACATAGCTGCCGGCAATCAAACTCGCTTTCGCGCGAATGAGTTCAGCCGCATCAGGGTTGCGCTTTTGTGGCATGATGGACGACCCGGTAGACCATTCATCTGTCAGACTGGCAAACGCAAACTGCGCGCTCGTCCACAACACGATCTCCTCGGCCAGACGCGACAAATGCGTCGCACAGATCGATAATGCCGCCAGCGTCTCCAGTGCAAAGTCACGCGCTGATACCGCGTCAAGTGAGTTTGCCATGGGCCGCGAAAAGCCGAGCGAATCCGCTGTCATGTCGCGATCAATTGGGAAGCCCGTTCCGGCAAGCGCGGCGGCCCCAAGCGGGCTCTCATTCAGGCGAAGCGCACAATCATGCAGGCGAGAGGCATCGCGCGACAACATCTCCACATATGCCATCAAATGGTGGCCCAGCGTAACAGGCTGCGCGGTTTGCAAATGCGTAAAGCCCGGCATCACCGTCTCAGTGTTCTCCCCTGCTCGGGCAACAAGTGCCGTCTGCAAACCCGCGATCAACCCTCGACTCGTCTCCAGCGCACCGCGCGTCCACAAGCGGAAATCAGTGACAACCTGATCATTCCGCGAGCGCGCCGTGTGCAACCGCCCTGCCGGCTCACCCACAATCTCTTTCAGGCGCGCTTCGACATTCATGTGAATGTCTTCCAGTTCGCGGCGGTAAGGGAAAGTCCCATTTCTAAACTCAGCCTGAACGGCGTCCAGCCCCTCCTGGATGGCAGCGCAATCTTCGGACGAAATGATCTCCATCTCCGCCAGCATGTCGGCATGGGCGCGGCTTCCGGCAATATCCTGCTCTGCCATACGGCGATCAATATCGAGCGAGACATTGATCTCGTCCATGATCTCAGAAGGGGTCGCGGCAAACCGTCCGCCCCACATGCTCTGGCCTTTAGGTGTATTCATCGCCATATCCTTATTCATACACAAACGGGGTACCGCTCATGACACGCTATGCTCTTATCGGCCTCTTTCTGATCGGCCTGATCGCAATTGTCTACACGCTGATCAGCGCAGTAGGCGGAAAACCTCAAAATAATCCACTTGAGGCCTATGCTTCAGGCCAAATGTCGAAATTGACCTTCCCCCAGTCATACCGCGAAGCGCCAACAGAACCCTTTCAAGATGCTAATGGCAACGCGGTCACACTTGCCGACTTCAAGGGTCAGGCCATTCTGGTAAATTTCTGGGCCACGTGGTGCCCCCCTTGCGAGCAAGAAATGCCCTCTATCGCAGCATTAGAAAAAGCACGAGGTGGTGATGCGTTTAAAGTGGTCGCGATCAGCGTCGACGCATCCGGTGATACCGAGTATGCCCAAAAACGCCTCAAAACGCTCGGTTCTGCACAACTCGATTTCTACATATCCCCATCAGACGAGGGTATGCGCATCGCTTACGCAGCTGGTGTCTCAGGCTTTCCAACCACAGTCATTTATGGTGCTGACGGCCGCGAGCTCGCTCGCCTCACCGGCGAAGCCGATTGGACATCGCTTGAGGCTATAAATTTCATTGATGCCATAATGCCTTAAGGGGACACTTGCAGCGTCGCTGCCGCACCGCCACACCATGTCGGCTTCTTATCACCGCCATCATAGTCCCAGACCTGATGTGTACCAGCAGCAACCAGCGCGAGAGCCACATCCATTCCGTCAACTTCGAGATCTACGACAAGGCGGCCATAACGGTCGGCGCCATAGTCCCGTGTGACACGCACCTCAGAATTGCGTGTGAGCGCCACCGCTTCCGCTTTGGCTTCATACCCCAACGCACGCTCGCTTTCGCACTTCGCGCCACCGCGTTGCTTCAAACTTCCCGTTTCTGGCGCATCCACGCCGTGTAAGCGGAACTTAGTGCCACTTGGCAAACGGCCACTGTCACCATCAGACCAATAAATCAGGTCAGACGACCCAGTCGACGCCTGAGCGGCGAAAGTGACCAAACCGACAAAGCCGCCAAGTATCACAACCGAGACCATCCAAGGTTTTATGAGTGTGCCCAATGTCATACCTGTCTCCAATTCTCTGGAAACAAGTCTGACTGACCTGGGTTAATGCCGCTTTAAGGTCTCACCTTCTGGGTGCGTTTATCGTGTGGCGACGGGCGCATCGCTGGCATAGTCGTAGAAACCTTTACCAGCCTTCCGGCCAACCCAACCAGCCTCGACATATTTCACCAAAAGCGGACACGGACGGTATTTTGTGTCCGCCAATCCGTCATGCAGAACCTGCATGATCGACAAACATGTATCTAAGCCGATAAAGTCGGCGAGTTGCAACGGCCCCATTGGATGGTTCGCCCCAAGGCGCATCGCCGTATCAATCGACTCGACAGTTCCAACCCCTTCATACAGCGTATAGATCGCCTCATTGATCATCGGCACCAAAATTCGGTTTACGATAAAGGCCGGATAATCTTCAGCATTGGTCGTCGTCTTTTTCAGGCGTTTGGTAAACTCTATCGCCGTTTCATAAGTCACCTGATCGGTGGCCAATCCGCGGATAACCTCAACCAATTGCATCAAAGGAACTGGGTTCATAAAATGGAGCCCAATAAATTTTTCCGGGCGATCCGTGGTTGATGCTAGGCGCGTAATAGATATCGAAGACGTATTTGTCGCCAAATAAGTGTGGCTCGGCACGATTTCGCAAATTGACTTGAAAATCTGCTCCTTAATTTCCCGTCGCTCCGTCGCAGCTTCAATGACCAAATCGGTCGCCTCATGCGCCTTAATAGACGACGAGGTCGAGATTTTCGACAAAGCCGCCTCCATTTCACCCTTTGTGATCAAGTCACGGGAGAGTTGCCGGGCCATGTTTTTCTCAATAGCCACAACTCCCGCCTCAAGGGCATCAGCAGAAATATCAGACAGAATGACATTATAGCCGGCCAAAGCACTGACATGCGCGATACCGTTGCCCATTTGGCCTGCCCCGATCACGCCGATTGTTTTCAATTCAGTCATCTGTATTTGCCACCCGATCTAACGCGCCCCAATAAATTCGCATTTTTGTGCGGCGCACAAAACATACATAATAGATACCCAATTGTGAGGGCGAGGCAATCCCCAGCACGCGGTTTGCCTCCGAATGAGAAAAGCCCGGCACAAGGGCCGGGCTTTCCAAAATTCAATTTGATAGGATCTTTTACAGCGCGCCAGTCAATTCTGGAACAGCGTTAAACAGGTCTGCTACGAGACCATAATCAGCGACCTGGAAGATTGGAGCCTCTTCATCCTTGTTGATGGCAACAATGATTTTAGAATCCTTCATACCCGCAAGGTGCTGAATCGCGCCAGAGATACCGATAGCGATGTAAAGCTCAGGCGCCACAATCTTACCGGTTTGGCCGACTTGGTAGTCGTTAGGCGCATAGCCGGCATCGACCGCAGCACGTGAGGCCCCGACAGCTGCTTCCAGCTTGTCAGCAAGCGGCACGATCAAACGATCAAACTCTTCCGCAGAACCAAGCGCACGTCCGCCAGACACAACGCGTTTCGCGCCAGTGAGTTCAGGACGATCGGACTTGACCATTTCTTCTGAAACGAAAGCAGACTTGTCAGACGCAGCAGGTGCATCAACGGTCTCAACCGCAGCAGAACCGCCGTCAGCCGCCGCCGCAAATGCAGTACCACGAACCGTCACAACCTTCTTGGGGTCGTTAGATTTAACAGTCAGGATCGCGTTACCCGCATAGATTGGGCGTACGAACGTATCCGCATCAACAACTTCGATGATTTCAGAAATCTGCATCACATCCAGTTTCGCAGCGATACGTGGCGCAATGTTCTTGCCCGTCGTTGTCGCAGGAACAAACAAAGCATCATAGCCAGCCATCAAAGGCACAACCAAGCTTTCCATGTTTTCAGCGAGCTGCTTGCCAACAGAGGCCCCATCAGCATGCAAAACTTTGCGCACGCCAGCAATGCCAGCAGCAGCAGCAGCCACATCGCCAGCACCCTCGCCAGCAACGAGAATATCAACGTCACCACCAACTTGTGACGCAGCAGTCACAACTTTGTTGGTTACATCAGACAGTGTAGCATTGTCGTGATCAGCAATTACGAGAACAGCCATTACAAAGCTCCTGCATCTTTGAGTTTAGAAACAAGTGTCGCAACGTCTTCGACCTTTTCACCGGCTTCGCGCACTGGCGGGTCGGTCACTTTCAGGGTTGAAAGACGCGGAGCAATATCCACACCGAGATCAGCAGGCGACGATTCCGCGATCGGCTTTTTCTTGGCTTTCATGATGTTTGGCAGCGACGCAAAACGTGGCTCATTCAAGCGCAAGTCCACAGTGACAACTGCAGGCGTGTTCAACGCAACCGTCTGCAAACCACCATCAACTTCACGAGCAACAGTCAGCTTGTCACCATCTTTAGCAATCGAGAATGCGAACGTGCCTTGCGGCCAATCAAGCAACGCAGCGAGCATCTGACCCGTCTGGTTTGAATCGTCATCAATGGCCTGCTTACCAAGAAGCACCAGTTCTGGGCTTTCATCAGCAACAACTTTGGCCAGCAATTTCGCAACGGCAAGCGGCTCAACCGCTTCATCGGTTTTGATGAGGATGCCGCGATCAGCGCCCATTGCGAGCGCGGTGCGGAGTGTTTCCTGCGCTTGTTGCGGGCCAACTGAAACCACGATCACTTCCGTGGCCGTACCGGCTTCTTTCATGCGTACCGCTTCTTCGACAGAAATTTCGTCGAATGGGTTCATAGACATTTTGACATTGGCGAGATCGACGCCGGTCTGGTCCGATTTTACACGAACTTTCACGTTGTAATCGATCACGCGTTTGACGGGCACAAGCACCTTCATACGTTTCGCTCCAAGCATTGGGGTTGCTAATTAGTACCGTGTCCCTACCGCCCCGAAACGCAGGACGCAAGGTTGACGTTGACGTAAGTGTCAATTCGGCGCGGACTGTTAACCTAGAGTCACAGTGACCCATAATGGTGCACCGCACCATAATTACCATACCCAGTCGGGGTTTTTCGAATACAGCTCTAGCTCAAATTCATCGTTTTCCTATGACTAAACATTGTGTCGCACGCCCGAAAAAACCCCGTTCATCCGCCAATTCGCCATACCCAAGCCCTCGTCCGTCCGGGCCAATCCACGCATTTGCAGCGAGCATGATGCGCTCACCCTCCGGTTTTCGAGCCAAATGAATTGTCAAATCAGCATTGATGAACGTCCATTTGTTGAAATCAAGGCCAGACCCAAATCCATTGCAATAATCGCCGGTGGCAGCTGCACGCATGATCGGCGTTGTGTCCTGGTCTCCGAAAAACGGACGCGAAATATGAAACCATGCCGCACGACGGGCATGAGCAGGCTTATCCAGCGCGTCGAAAATCTCGACGCCATCATTGAAGCCTTTGAACCGCACGACATCATGCTTTGTGTCGCCCGGCGGGTAATACACCTCTGGCGGGCGCACCGTTTCGGGTAGCTCAAACTCCGCTTCACGTATCTTCAAGATCGCGCCGCGACACACTTCCTTCTCACCAGACCAAAGCGAGATGTCAGCCGCCAGAATGTTACGTCCCTTCCGGGTCACTTCTGTCTTAATGTCCAACTCACCTACAGGAATGGGTCGCTTCATATCTATTGTTAGCCGTGAAATCATCATCGGCACGTCTGACGGGATCGTATCTGCAATATGAGCAATCAGGGCGGTTGGCGCGCCTCCATGCTGCATTGTTGGGTCCCATGGTCCCGCAGTGTGCTGGCTCGCAACGACTTTATTTCCGTCCAAGTGGAAGTATGGCTCCAAGACAGGGCCTCCCTTATTTTTGTATTCACTATAGTCAGCCACACCCAAATCAGGGATGCCCAACGTCAGTCAAGACAGCGTACCGCGAGAAATAGATTTCTATGTCGGCGTTTGATCATTCTGAAATAGAATTTCGCCCGCCAGATAAAGCGACCCACAGATCAGAATGCGCTTCGCATCCGTCTCGCTCGCCGCCTTCATGGCCGCTTCAAAGTCACCGCACGCGACCGCATCAAGTCCAGCTGTCAAAGCTGATTCAACGAGGCTACTCGGCTCCGCACCGCGATGCCCAGCCACATTTGGGATCGCAAATACTTTTGGTGCGAGCAGCCGGAATGGCAAAAAGAATCCGGTCGCATCTTTGGACGCGAGCATGGCGCACACAAATACGGTGTCACCGTCTTGCTCTTCCAGAAACCGCGCTATGGCCCGGGCGGCGTGCGGGTTATGTCCGCCATCGAGCCACACGTCTTTATCACCGGCCAGCTCGGTGACAGGACCAGGCTTTAACTTCTGCATGCGCGCTGGCCAAACAACTGACTTGGCACCCTCAAAAATGGCCTTCTGGTCGATACGCGTAGAATTTCCGAACAACTGCATCGCCATGCCCGCCAGCGCGGCGTTTGCTCGCTGGTGTTCGCCCAATAAGCCCAGCTCATCCGGCATCGCGTCAATAAAATGCGCCTTCAATCGGTAATGATGCGCGCCCAGTCGCTTGGCTTCAGCAGCAATAACGTCGTCACACACTTTCGTCTGGATCGCAGAAAGCACAGGTCGCCCCGGCTTGATAATGCCTGCTTTCTCCCCGGCAATCTTCTTGAGATCAGATCCCAAAAACGCCTTATGATCATAATCAACCGGCGTAATGACACTCAACGCTGGCTCATCAATAACATTGGTCGCATCGAATCGACCGCCCAACCCGACCTCAAGCAATAAAAGATCAGCCTCAACCTCGCTAAACGCCAGCAATGCCGCCGCAGTTGTCGCCTCAAACTGCGTAATTTCATGACCTTCAACCATGTCATATGTGCGGTTCAACCACTCAACGAGGCGGACATCATCCACCAGCTCTCCCGCAAGCCGAATACGCTCATTGAACCGCACCAGATGCGGACTAGTGAAGACATGCACTTTGAGGCCAGCTGCTTCGGCCATCGCGCGCATGAACGCCGTCGTCGACCCCTTCCCGTTCGTACCAGACACGTGAATGACGGGAGGCAGCCTATCCTGCGGGCGCCCCATTAATTCAAGCGCGTTCAAGACGCGCCCTAGAGAGAGTTCAATTGTCTCGGGATAAAGTGATTCAAACCGAGACAGCGCAGCAGCGACCGCCTCACTATTTCCGATCAAACTGATTTACCCTTTGGTGCATGAGTCTTTGGCTGCGTTAGCGTTGCGGGCGCACGGTCGGCTTTACGGCGTGAATTCGGCAAAAGGTGAGACAGCACCCTGGCCAGAGTCGTTTTCAACTCTCGCCGATCGGCAACAATATCCACTTGCCCTTTTTCCCTCAGAAACTCTGATCGCTGAAACCCAGGAGGCAGGCTTTCCCGAATGGTTTGCTCAATTACGCGCGGGCCAGAGAACGCGATCATCGCGCCCGGCTCTGCAATCTGAATATCACCCAGCATCGCATAAGAGGCAGACACGCCACCCGATGTTGGATCTGTTAGCACGACGATATAGGGCAAGTTTGCGTCGGCCAGATCATTGATCGCCAACGTTGTACGGGGCATCTGCATCAGCGACAGCGTCCCTTCTTGCATCCGCGCCCCGCCAGATGCGGTGCACACCACAAAGGCAGATTTCCGCGCCAAAGCCAGCTCTGCTGCCGCGACGAAGCCCTCGCCTGCCGCCATGCCCAGAGAGCCGCCCATAAAGTCAAAATCCTGAACCAGCACGACGGCCGGAACCCCGCCAATTTTGCCATAGGCCGCAACCATGCAGTCATCCTGCAATATCGGCGCGCCGCCTTCTGCGCTGGTTTCGCGCTTTTCACGCGCCGCAATTTTCTGTTTTGCCGCCTTCAAACGCGCTGGGTAGGCTTTGTCATCCTTAAATTTCAATGGATCAGTCGGCACAGAGGGCAGCTCCAATGGCTCCCAGCGCTCATTGTCAAACAACAGGCGCAAGCGTGTGCGAGGTGATATCCGCAAGTGGGCACCCGCGGGCGTCACATACCAATTCTCTTCCAGATCTGTTTTATAGACCAACTCACCCGAAATTGGACACTTGATCCAAAGATCATCTGGCGTGTCTTTCTTGTTGAGCATGGTCTTCAGGCCCGGCGGGGTAACCTTTGTGATCCAGTTCATCGCTCATCTCCTCAGCCTATGGCTGTTATTTAAGCTTTCGACACCGCATTTATAGCAGTGCTTAATTCTTTTGCCAGCACGCCAATTGCGGGGGCTGCGGCAGCAAAATCACCCGATTCGTGGGCGCTTTCCGCATGCTCCACGAAAGCTGAGCCTACGACAACCCCATCGGCAATTTTAGCCATTTCCGCAGCTTGCGGCCCGCTCCGCACACCAAAGCCCACACAAACTGGCAAACCAGACACGCGTTGTGCCATTGCAACATTGGCCGCAATCTTCTGTGGGTCAGCAGATCCCGCGCCGGTAACGCCCGTGACAGCAACGAAATACAAGAAGCCAGATGCACCCTCAGCAACCGTTTTCATGCGTTTTTCATCCGTGGTCGGGGTCGCCAGCCGAATAACCGATAAGTTATGGGCCACATAGGCGTCCCGCAGCACTTGGTCCTCCTCGGGGGGTAAGTCCACAATTATGGACCCATCTATACCCGCTTCGGCAGCCGCTTTTGCGAACGCCTCATATCCCATCATATGAATTGGATTGGCATATCCCATCAAAATAAGAGGCGTTTCCTGATCATCCTCTCGGAAGCGCGCCGCCAATGCCAACGTGTCTTGAACGGTTGTGTTCTTCGCAAGCGCCCGCAGGCCAGCTTTCTGAATTGCGGCGCCATCGGCCATCGGGTCCGTAAATGGAGCGCCCAATTCGATAATATCGGCACCATTGTCTCGCAGCGCACATATCGCCTGATATCTGGCCGCAAGGTCGGGAACCGCGGCCATGATATAAGACACCAGCACAGC
>JBOEGK010000032.1:0-210436 GCA_050633385.1 Hyphomonas sp. | reverse complement strand
GCGCGCAGCCCCAAGGCTGTACAGGCGCATCACGGATGTCGTTTCCAGTGCGGCAAGTGTAGCTGCACCATGGGCGAGATCATCTCCAAGGAAATGGACAAGGTCCAGCCGCAAAGCGCTGTAATCGCCGCCGAATAGCCAACCCCTTGCGAATGCAAGTGCCTTGCAGTCTCACAGGTCTTTGTTTTATATAGATTTTTATTGATTTTCGCGTGAGATATACGTATATCTTCCAGCATACCCCTGTGACACGAATCAATAGGAGCCTGCTATGAAAGGCGATGCAAAAGTCATTAAGTTTCTCAATCAGTGTTTGAAAAATGAACTGACAGCAATCAACCAATATTTCCTACATTCCCGCATGCTCAAGGATTGGGGCGTCTCGAAGCTCGCCAAGAAAGAGCATGATGAATCGATCGAAGAGATGCATCATGCGGACTGGCTGATCGAGCGCATCCTGTTTCTTGGCGGCCTGCCCAATCTTCAAGACCTCGGCAAGCTGCACATTGGCGAAAGCGTTCAAGAAATTCTCGAATGCGATTTGAAGGTCGAGCACGAAGCCATTCCAGTGCTGCGCGACGCGATTGAGCATGCCGATAAGGTGCGTGACTATGTCAGCCGCGACCTATTTGTGAAAATCCTCGACAATGAGGAAGAGCACGTCGATTACCTCGAAACACAATTCGAGCTGATCGAGCGCATCGGTATCGAGCGCTACACAATGCTTCAATCAGAAGCGAACGCGGAATAATCACCGCCCGTCGAGTTCACGGACGAGCGCGGCATTGAACGCTGCCTCGTCCAGCTCGCTGGCTTCTTGCACAAATGCCGTGACATTCGCCTCGGCCTTTACCTCCTCCACGCTGGCGTCGCTTTTCAGCCGCCCCAAACTGTGGAGCGCTTTCCCCGACAAACCTGTCAAAATAAAAGCCGGTCGCCAGGATAGCCCGGCGGTCTTTGCCAGCTCGTTGGTGCAATTGGACGTGAACGTATTGTAGAACCGCGCCTTGGATTGGATCGCCATCGTTTTGTTAATAAGCGCGCCCAAAAAGGCCTCTATCTCATCTTGCGAGAGCGCCAATTCATACATGTAAATCTCATGGTCCTGCATGCGAACACGGCGACCAAACATGTCGCGGGGCGTTGCCCACAAATATGTCAGCTCGAAGCCGTTCGTTGCGCCGCGCAGCAATCCATATTCTTCATCCAGCTCTTTACGCGCCTCAACTGACAAACCTAGCAGCTCGCCGTCTTCAAACTCGAACACCATCATTGTGTGCGCCATCAGACCTGCAAAGCCGGGGTGCGGCTCGACAACCAGCCACGCACGTCTGGCATTGGTGATCTCGTATGGGCCGGCTGCGCGCCACGCCTTTTCGATCGCACCTGTTTCGTCATACGACCAGTCGCGATACTGGGCGATGCTGAACTGTCCGTCTTGCAATGACAGATCGGATAAGCGAACGACGCCCTCCTCCCAAACCCGATCATGGCGGGCCTGTTTCAGGCTTATCACAATCGCGCATAAGGCGAGTAAAACAACACCGCCGAGAACGATCCATTTAAACCAAACCATTAGTCTATACTTTTTGCCGCGAAACTACTTGATTGCGCAAGCGCCCAGTCACGCCCCAAATGGGTGCCGCCCGGCTCGCTAAGCAATTGACCCGGCTGAAGCAGATCATAAACGACATCAGCATTCATCACGACCTCATCTGAAATGCGGTGCATGATTTGATGTGGCCTGAGCTCTGATGGATGTTCGCACCCGGCTGCACCAACAACTTCCATCAACGCCTTCACCGTATTGCGATGAAAATTATAGACGCGTTCTGACTTATCGCTAACAACCAGTCCGCGCTGTCGCAACGGATCAGATGTTGCAATGCCTGTCGGGCAAGAATTGTTATGACAGTGCAATGACTGGATACACCCAAGCGAGAACATGAAGCCGCGAGCCGTTGTGACCCAATCTGCACCCAGCGCAAGAGAGCTGGCAATCGCAAAGGCACTGATCTGCTTACCGGAGGCAGCGAGCCTGATGTCTTTATCGAGACCAGTGCCCACTAAGGCATTCCGTGTAAGCACCAGCCCTTGGCGCAAAGGTGCACCCACATGATCCAAAAACTCCGCAGGTGCCGCGCCAGTTCCGCCCTCACCACCATCGACTTGCATAAAGTCAACACGGATGCCGGTTTCCAGCATTGCTTTGCACAAAGCCAACACTTCCCAATTGTTGCCGACGCAGAACTTAATGCCGACAGGCTTGCCGCCTGACAAATCTCGCAACTGTGCAACAAACTCCATCATTTGGATCGGGTTTGAGAAGGCTGAATGATAAGGCGGCGACACACAAGTTACCCCCTCCGGGATGCCACGTGTTTCAGCGATCTCTGGCGTTACCTTTTCGCCCGGTAAAACACCGCCATGCCCAGGCTTTGCGCCCTGACTAAGCTTTATCTCGATCATCTTCACTTGCGGGTCGACAGCCAGTTCCGCAAACTTTGCGGGGTCGAATTTTCCGTCTGATGTGCGGCACCCAAAATAGCTGGACCCCAACTCCCAAACGAGGTCTGCGCCGCCCTTGCGATGATAAGGCGAGATGCCCCCCTCTCCCGTGTCTTGATAGAAACCACCCTTTGCCGCGCCAGTCGACAAGGCTTCAATTGCATTCCCACCCAAGCTACCGAAACTCATCGCTGAGATGTTCAGCACACTGGCCTCGTAAGGCTGGCGCGTACCGGGAGCACCCACTGTGATGCGTGGGTCGGTTATGGGACTGTGTTTCGCCGCCATGGAATGCGCAAGCCACTCATAGGGCGGCTTATCTATATCAAGATGACTCCCAAATGGCTCAACTGATGAGACATTTTTCGCACGGCGATACATCATTGCGCGATCTTCGTGATTAAAAGGTCTGCCCTCTGTTTCACTCTCAACCGCATAAGCGCGCACGAAAGGACGAAGCTCTTCTGCCATCCAACGAATGCGCGCGAGCACGGGAAAATTACGCCACAAGGTGTGACTTTTCTGGAGAGAATCATAATAGCCGAGCGCCATAAGAAAAGCGAAGAACACCGCAGGGAATGCGAGCCACCAATGATCTCTAATCCACAGTAAACACAAGGAAAGACCGATGACGGCAATAATGACAGGAAGATATCTAGACATGCTGTATTCTTTCTTCTTCAAGCGCTGACACACTCAGCGAACATGACTAGCTGTCCCTTCAACCCCGAACGTGTCAACACCCAATATCTTGTCAACCAAGAGTGCGGACGCTAAGTCGAATAAGGTGTGAATATCTTTATACGGACTTGATATATTGGAATGTTTCACTCGCCCCTTACGGGAAAAAAAGCTTGGCAGACTATAGGTTTCAAGGACAATGTCTGGCATACGCGTCAAAGTGATTCGTTACATCAGTTGCGTACTGACTTTATTCCGCCCAGTTTTTGGGCTCTTAGCGAGGAGACTCTCCCATGGCAAAAGCCGCAACAAAGAAAAAGGCTGCACCTAAGAAAGCTGCACCCAAAAAAGCGAAGAAACCTGCCGTAGCCAAAAAGGCCGCTGCACCAAAAGCTGTTTCTGCTCCAGCAAAGGCACCTTCTCAGAAAGAAGTGCTGATGGAAAAATACATCAAAGACCTGAAAGAAAAAGTAGGCGAAGCACGCCCTGACCTTGAGCTGCTCAACGCAGCGGTCAAAGCCTGTGGCCCAACAATCTACAAGGCTGACACAGCAACCGTTGCCGCTTCAGACAAAGAAGAACTTGCACGTGTTAAAAAGGGCTTCATGACGAAGCGTCTTGGCATCACAGACGAAGCGAAGGCTGACAAGTTCATCGCCGACGCGATTGCTAAGTACGGCAAGTCTGTGCGGGCGAAGCACCGTCCGGTGGTGTACTATCTTATCGCCAAAGCAGCGAAAAAAGGCTCAGCGCTTAAAGGCTAATCGCCTCAATACAACATCTATAGAAACGCCGGGTCGCAACATACTGCACCCGGCGTTTTTTATGGCGGGAGTGAAGACCAGGCCATCACTTCAAACACAATGGGTGAGCCTTGCAAATCATCAAGCGCAATAACCCGCTCTCCTTGCCAGAGCGTCACCTCTTCAATGGGGTCAACGCCGGTCGCCTCCATCAATGCCGCCCGTATCAACTCTGTGCAATACAAAGCATCTGAACTGGCCAACGAGAAATGATTGTCAAATGGCGTCGGGATATCCGCATGACGCTCCAGCGCAGCCAAGAATACTTTGCGTCGCTCATCTGATACCACAACACGATACACACCCACTTGATCGGCGCGATGCAAAAAATGGTCGAGCCGCCCGCGGGCAACGGTCGCCTCCCGGCTCAATGGGTGTCCAGCCGCATCTATCACTTCGAATGACGGCGCAGCACCTGAGCCCTGCACGATCACACCCACATGACCAAAGCGTTGATCACGGTCTGACAAGCGCGCGCCGAGATCGCCCCAGGAGTTCGCGCGCCCTCTAAAAATAAGATCACCGGGTTGTATATTGGCGTGCAGCGCGCTCAGCAGCGCGTCATCCACGTCGACCTTGCCGGAAAGAGGCACAGGCGCAGACAATGATCGCACATACAGTCCGATCGCTAGGCCTGCCCCCAGCCCTATAATTAGGACGGCGACGCAGACCCTGCGCAACCGCGCCCCTATCCAATGCATTCCTTACCTGCAGCCATCAGCTGTTCAGCCACAAACTCTCCGCCTTTTGAATTTGTAGCCAACTCCTCCAGTATCGCGCTATCTTCTGCAGCAACGAGGTGCTTTGCGATCTTCATCTGCTTACTGCTCAGATTTTCGTCCAACTTGCCATGCATACACGCGCACGCCGCCTTGCGGTCTGCCGCATCGTCATAATCATTTTTCACTAAGCCATTCGAGCACGCTTTAACAAAGCCACCCTGCCCGCCGCCGCATCCGGCCAACACCAATGATCCAGCAAGTGCTGCCAAAAGTTTTTTCATCTGAAAGTCCCCCAATTTAAATGAAGCCCGACAATACAATATATCGCCGGGCTCTCAAGATGTTTGAAAATTAAACGCTTAGTAGCCGTTCAAGCTTGCATAGCGATCACGATGATAAGAGGCGCCGCCGAACAGGGCTTCCTGAACACGCGCACGCTTCATATACAGGCCGGGATCGGCCTCATCCGTCATGCCGATACCGCCATGCATCTGCACGCATTCATTCGAGACCAGATGAACCAGATCGCTGGCTTTCGCTTTTGCGAGCGCCGCGAGTTGAGGCACATTGTCTGCGCCCGCATCAACAGCAGCCAGAGCAGCAGCGATAACCGAACGTGTCATTTCGAGGCCAACAAACATCTGGCCTGCACGATGCTGAAGGCTCTGGAACGTACCGATGAGCACGCCAAACTGTTTGCGGTTTTGCAAATATTCCAGCGTCATATCGAAGGCCGCTTGCGCGCTGCCTAACGCTTCGGCCGCCTGCCCAATCGCCGCGCGATCAAGAACGGGCAGAAGCACGTCTGCACCGGCATCTGCTGACCCCAGCAATGCGCTGCCATCGACAGACACATTATCAAGCGAGATGTGCGCCGCGCCGTGGCTGTCAACTGTGGACAGTTCCGTGATGGAAACACCTTTCGCATCGCTAGGCACGAGGAAGAGCGACAAGCCTGCCTCCTCCCCTGCTTTGCCAGAGGTGCGCGCCACAACGATCAGCATGTCAGCATGGTGACCATCCGAGACGAAACGCTTCTCGCCTGTCAGCGTATATCCGTCACCGCTCTTCTCTGCTTTCGTTGAGATGTTGAACGGGTTGAAATGCGAGGCTTCGTCCATCACTAGGGCAAAAGTTGTGTCGCCTGCTGCAATCTTGGGAAGCCATTCGGCCTGTTGCGCCGCGCTACCGCCAAGCTGGAGCGCACTGGATGCCACCAGAGCCGTCTGCATCAAAGGTGTTGCAGCGAGTGTCCGGCCTTGCGCTTCAAGGATCTGGCCAAGGCCGACCAGACCAAAATGCTCACCGCCCGGCTCTTCAGGGATGATTACGCCAAAAAAGCCCAGCTCTGCGAGCTTCTGGCGGATCGCTGTGTCTTTACCATTCTTGCCGGCAGCGCGCAGCTCACGCAAACGCGTTACAGGCATCTCATCTCTCGCGAAGGCCATTGCCGTCTCGCGTAGCATGTCCTGATCTTCAGTCAGTACAAATGTCATATCTTAATCCTCAATATCTCTTTGTCAGTCGCGTGATGCCGGCGACTATTTGTTTTCCGGCAGACCAAGCACGCGCTTGGAGATGACGTTCAGATTGATTTCGCTGGTGCCACCTTCGATGGAGTTACCTTTCGAGCGCAGCATGCCTCGCATGACTTTCATCGGCCCTTCCTCAAAGCCCGGGCCTTCCCAGCCGAGACCTTCAGTGCCGAGTGCCTCGACCATCAGCTCGTGACGTTCCTGATTCATCTTCGCCGCGCCATACTTCAGAATGGAGGCTGTATGACCGACAGCTTGACCTGCCTTCGCTTGTTCGGTCTGACGCGCCACTGTCAGCGCAAAGGCCTTCTCATACATTTTTTGCTCAGCAATACGGGCACGCAAATCGCCGTCAGCGATCTTACCGTCAGCATCTGTGCCGACATGTTGCTTGGCATAGTCTTCAAGGCTCAACATGCCTGAGCCGCCCGTGCTGCCAAAGCCACTAGATGAAATAGAGTTGCGTTCAAACTGTAAGAGACGTTTCGCGATCTTCCAGCCGCCATTCACGTCACCGACGAGCTGGTCTTTTGGCACTTTCACATCAGTGAAGAACGTTTCGCAGAATGGTGAGGAACCGGAGATCAACAGGATCGGCTTGGCTTCGACGCCTTCGCTTTCCATGTCGAACAGGATGAAGCTGATACCTTCATGCTTCTTGCTTGTGTCGGTGCGCACGAGGCAGAAAATCCAGTCCGCCTGATCGGCGTAGGATGTCCAGACTTTCTGACCATTGATCAGATAATGGTCGCCCTTATCTTCACACTTGGTTTGCAGGTCGGCAAGGTCAGACCCCGCGCCTGGCTCTGAATAACCCTGACACCAGCGCGTTTTACCCATGACAATATCAGGGATGAAACGGGCCTTTTGTTCGTGGTTGCCAAATTCAAGCAAAGCGGGGCCGAACATCCACAGACCGAACGAGAAGAGCGGCGGACGCGCCTTGATGCGACGTAGCTCTTCCTGCAAGACGCGGTTCTGTTCTTTCGACAATCCGCCACCGCCATATTCGGCTGGCCATTCCGGTGCTGTCCAGCCTTTTGCGCCCATGCGCTCCAGCCATACTTTAGATTCCGGGTTTTTGAATTTTTCCCGGCGGCCACCCCAGACCTGTTCGTCTTCGGTGATGGGTGTGCGCATTGATGGTGGGCAATTCTCCTCCAGCCATGCGCGCGTCTCAGTGCGAAATTGTTCCAGATCAGTTCCGGCGTCTTGAGCCATTACGGCCTCCCTATGTGAGTATCTGGGGCATTTGTAGGCCCAACATTCACTCGCGCCAAGCCCGGCAAACGCATAATTTAGCTTACCGCTACGATAACCCGCATCTGACACATAAATTTTCAGTTCAATCGGACTGACCTTGCGGGGCAGACCATACCCAGTTTTCACTTTTCTACTGCGGCCCGTGAAACATGTGGGGTTTTTGCCCAGAAATGTGGGCTTCGGATCAATCCATAAACTGCCCGCCAAGCCGCAAGGGTCTGCAGAGGCCAGTAGAAAACCAAACTCGCCAATAACCCCAGTCGCGCGGCACGTCCGCCGCGCAATGAAACCAAGATACCGCCAAGAATAGACATAGCGCATACCCCGCCAGTGAATGCACCAAGCTGCACGTGCGGCAGGACAATGCACATCAAGCACCATAAGGCCCAAGGGCCATGTATGAGGGCCGCCAATATCGACGCACCCAATGTGAGCTGGACAGCCCCGAACCGCACCCACCCTAGGGTTCGCCATGCATCAACCGGGTCACGCATCATCACCAGCCATGTTTGCATAAACCCTTTAAGCCAGCGCGAGCGCTGGGCGATCCACACATCGAGCGTCTGCGGCGGCAACTCAAGAGTTGAGGGCTGTATTATTCCCACACGCAGCCCCATCCGCGCGAGCCTCAATCCGAGGTCTGCATCCTCTGTCACATTCCAAGCGTCCCATCCCCCTGCGTCTTGTAACGCTCTGCGTCGGAAATGGTTGCTGGTGCCGCCCAGCATGATCGGTAAACCCAAACGCGCCATTGCGGGAAGAACTGCGCCAAACTGGACCGCATACTCCAATGCCCATTGACCGCTCAGCCAGCCCTGCCCCGCGGCATCCCCGATTAACGGCGCTTGAACACACGCCAAATGCCCACCTCCCTGCGCGAATGCGCTCACCGCGGCGCGCAGCTGCTGCGCGTCTGGCTGGTCTTCAGCGTCGTACACGACAACAAACTCCCCGCGCGCGCGGGCTAGGCCATAATTCAATGCACGGGGTTTAGTCTGTGGTATGCCGGGCGGCACAATGACGAGTTCTGTTCCAGTTGGCCATGTCTCAGCCGCCAGCGCGCGCTGGGTGGCGGTGTCGCTTGCTTCAACGAGTAGCTTCACGTCGAGTTTTGACGCGGGATAGTCAAGCAAGCGGATGGCGGTCGCCAGCTGTTGCGCACACGTCGCCTCATCCTTCAGGGCGACCAACAAGGTGTAGACGGGCAACAAGACATCTGCCTGCCCTGTCAGGCGCGGCGCAGCCCTGCGCTCCCCTCGCATGTGCGCCAGATAGAAGCGAAGCAAGAAACTCAAAGCAAAGAGAATACTTCCACACAGGCACAGTCCCAGCACGAGGCTCAATGGCCAGAGCAGTCCTGCCACACCGAGGCTGGCAAATATGCGCAACCCCGCGCGCTGCTGACTTCCCGTGACAACCCGTTTTGCGGAGAGATGAGGGGAGGCTCGCCACAACCCGTTTGCAGCATGCTCAGCCAAAAAGGTATCCGGCGCTGGTCTAACCAGACGCACCGATCTGTCTAAAGATCTGAACTTGTTTGGATTTTCCCCTCGCATGGACAGCAGCAAACACGGGTATGCATGGGAGAATCCACCGCGCCAAGGTTGCAATTTGTCTCACAGAGCCACTCAATTACGTCCTTTGGTAGTAATTCGCGCAATGAGGGTGAAAAATATACTCATAAAGACAAGGCTTTAACGCCGCATCCTTCCCTGGCACTTGCGCAATGAGAACAAATGTTCTATTTTTGTTCTCATGATGGATTTACACATTATCTGGTTCAGAGATGACCTTCGCATACATGACAACGCCGCGCTGAATGCGGCGGTGAGCAGTGGCGGGCATGTATTGCCATTGTTTATTTTTGATCCCTCAGATTGGGCACAAACTGAGCGCACCGGTCGCCAGTTTGATATGCTGACAGAAGCCGTCGCAGACTTGCGGACCAGTCTACAAGCACGTGGCGCCGATCTATGTATCCGCACCGGATCGCCTGCTCGCATTCTCGCCGACATACACCGCGAGCATGGCATTCGCGCATTACATTTTCATCACGAGACAAGCGGTGACTTCGCGCTGCTGCGTGATCGCCGGATCGCGCAATGGTGCCGGCAAGCGGGCATTTCCCTACGCGCTCAGGATCAACATGGCATCGCGATGAAAGATCATCCGCATCTGGCTGAACTAGCCGCAGATCACTTGTCCGCAGCCTGCAAGATCGCGCCTGATACGATCACGATGGCCCCGATTGCGTCAGAAGGCTTGCCAAGCGCACGAGATCTTTCAATCGCCGAAGATGATTGCCCGGCGCGCACAGATGGACGCCGTGCATCTGGCATCGCTCTTCTCAAAGCCTTCTTGTCAGGGCGCGCACGTGATTATGATGGCCAACCGCAAGCCCCTGAAGGCGTTGCGATCAGTTCGCGTCTCTCAGCGCACCTTGCCTTGGGTACGCTGTCTAGCCGCGAAGTATGGCAATATGCCAGTCGGGCGCGGTTTGCGCTTAACGAGGACGGAGATTCCACTTTTGTAAATGCGCTTGATCGGTTTCTCGAACGCCTTCAATCGCGGCGGCGTTTGTTGCAAGCCGTTGAGGACAGCACGACCCTCTCGGGCCGCGCTTTCACCCCGGCCACGGGGCCATCAGACAATGAGAACTTGTTGATGGAAGCGCTGATGCGCGGACGCACCGGCTTTCCTATCATAGATGCCGCCATTCGGTGCGCTCATCATACAGGCTGGCTGCCCTATCGCATGCGCGCCCTCCTCATGGGGTTTGCGACCCGGCTTTTATGGCTCGACCCCAATAATGTTGCGCAAGGGCTCGCGGGCCTAATGACTGATTATTCCCCGGCGCTGCATTACATGAATGTTCAGCGTATGATGACGGGTCAGCCGTCCGGCCAGCATATTGTTCACACATCGCGCCGATTGTCAGAGCATGGTGACTTTTTGCGCGCATGGCTACCTGAACTGGCAGCATTGAACGACGCAGAAATACATGCGCCCTGGGATGCTCCAAAAGCCAGCCTCAAGCGCGCAAATGTTATTCTCGGACAGACTTATCCAATGCCGATTGTGGATCATGTGGCCACGGCCTCAAGCGCAACCAGCGCACCTGCCGAAAAAGAGTTTGCTCAACCACATTTACCCATGAGTGGCATCAATCGACGCGCGCCATCACAAGCCCCGCGCCGCACGAAAAAAATCACATCACCAGAACAATTGAGTTTTGATCTTGGCCCCGCTGTCGCGGCCTAAATGGTAATATTTCTGACGCCGCTACAAAGCGCGCTTAGGCCGTAAGTCTTTGGCGCGCAGAACATCAACCAACTTAAAGTGAGGCAGCGCAAACGGCTCATCTTCTTCAGATTCAAACAAGGCTGCGCAACAGGTTGGGAATTTTTCGACCAAACGGGCTGACGCAAAATCATCACGCGCCCCCGCAGCACGCAGGATCAAGAGAGCAAGCTCGTGCATTCCCGGATTGTGACCAATCACCATGAGCGTTTCAACGTCAGCGTTTTTCGCCACCGCCTCCTCAAGCACTTTCGTGCCGGCAAGATACAGCGCCTCCATAGGGCGCACACGCTCATCTTCGACAATTTGCGCCACCTCTGAACATGTCTCTCGTGCACGGCGGGCCGTCGACACCAGAATCCGCCCCGGACTCCACCCCATTGACACAATCTGTTCGGCCATACGCCGCGCATCGCCTAACCCCTGATCAAGCAGCGCCCGACCAAAATCATCGATTCCCTCAGAAAAGGGTTCAGTTTTAGCGTGGCGCATGAGAATGAGACGCTTCATAGGGTTCCTAAAATTAGGGCCGATTAGAAATTCTTATCGACCGCAATAGGTGATGCATATTGGTCTTCTGGCTCTTAGGCACCATTTTCACAGAAGAAATCAAGAGACAGGAGATCACACAATGAGCCTTTTGATCGGAGATGTTGCTCCAGACTTCGAGGCTGATACGACCCAAGGGCGTATCAATTTCCATGAATGGGTTGGAAATGATTGGGCTGTTTTCTTTTCTCACCCAGCAGACTTCACGCCCGTTTGCACCACAGAGCTGGGCTATACAGCAAAACTGAAAGACGAATTTGCCAAGCGCGGCGCCAAAGCCATCGTTATTTCAGTGGATACAGTTGAAGAACATAATGCGTGGGTCAAAGACATTGAGGAAACACAAGGCGCCAGCGTCGATTTCCCAATTATTGCTGACCCGAAGAAAAAAATCGCAATGCTCTACAATATGATCCACCCGAGCGCCGACGCAAACGTCACGGTCCGCGCTGTGTATATCGTTGATCCTAACAAAAAAATTCGCGCATCAATCATCTACCCACCAAGCACCGGACGAAACTTTGATGAAGTTGTGCGCCTACTCGACAGCTTGCAACTCACAGACGCGCACAAAGTAGCGACCCCAGTGAACTGGAAGTCAGGCGAGGATGTGATTATCGTCCCGTCCCTACAGGATCCTGAAGAGATCAAGCGTTTGTTCCCCAAAGGTCATAATGAAGTGAAACCTTATCTACGCTTCACCCCACAGCCGGACAAATAGGCACAAAGCTCTCCACATAAAAAAACGCGCCTCGCATATTTGCAGGGCGCGTTTTTTTGCAGTTAAAGCACCTATCTAGAGATCAATTTTCATCTCACCGTTCACAAGACGCGCATAATCACTCACGAGGTCACCGCTAATATTGCCCGGTTTATAGGTGTGTGCCCCAATCTCAGCCACAGGTGTGATCTCGGCAGCACTGCCGGTGATGAAGCACTCGGAGAATGTGCTAAGCTCATCTGGCATGATCGCTCGTTCTATAACTTCCAACTGTCTCGCTTTCGCCAATTTGATGGCTGTCTGACGGGTCAGCCCATTCAAAAAGCAATCTGGCGTGGGCGTATGGAGCGCGCCATCCCGTACAAAAAAGATATTTGCGCCGGTCGCTTCGGCCACTTGGCCGCGATAGTCGAGCATAAGCGCATCGGCGTAGCCATCATTCTCGGCTGCATGTTTTGACAGCGTGCAGATCATGTATAGGCCCGCTGCTTTGGCGTGGCTCGGTGCAGTTTCCGGGGACGGGCGACGCCATTTGGCGTGCGTCATCCGAATACCTTTCATCTTGTCCTCAAAATAATCGCCCCATTCCCAAGCGGCGATTGCAAGATGAATCGTATTGTGCTGCGCTGAAACGCCCATCATTTCAGACCCGCGCCACGCGATTGCACGAATATAAGCGCTCTCAAGACCCGTGCGCGCCAGCGTCTCACGTTTAGCCTCTTCGATCTGTTCGACGGTAAAGGGGATTTCAAATCCAAGAATTTTTGCTGAATTATGCAGTCGGATAGAATGATCCAGCGAACGGAAAATCTGGCCTCGATAGGCGCGTTCGCCCTCAAAGACAGATGATCCATAGTGTAGTGCGTGCGTCAGCAAATGGACCTTTGTGTCACGCCACGGCACAAACTCGCCATCCATCCAAATGTGTCCATCACGATCATCATACGCCATCGTAGCCATAATCGGTCCGCGCTCCTCGCTTGCACTTTTCGTTATCTTCGCGTTCATTTCACTGTATGGCAACCAACGTCAACCTGAACCGCTCTTTTGATCAACGCTTGTTCCTGATGGACCAAGAGTTGGATAAGAGCGTGGGTCTGCTTATTGCCGGTGTATCTGAGATCATTACAACCGCCGAAACGGCCCGTGAGAAGGCCGGGTTAAGCAAGGCAGAGCTGCATATTATCATGGCAGTTCGCCACAGACCGGGCCTCACTGTTACAGAAATGCGGACGTCACTGGGCATGACAACTCCCACATTTGCGCGACTGATTGGCACACTCGAGAAACGTGGACTTATCCAACGCACACGCGGAGCCAAGGATGCTCGCCAGAGACGCCTCACGCTTTCTGAGGCTGGAACCACGCTCTCAACCCCAATTGCGATCGCCATGAGAGATCGCTTGCGCAACGCATTCCGGGTCGCAGGACCAGACGCAGTTGCTGGCATGCGCATCGCGCTGGAAGCGCTCAACCCATGACGCAGGCAAGCACCGACCAACCCCATATTCTTGTCGTTGACGATGATGATCGCATCCGAGATTTGTTGAAGCGCTTCCTCACACGTGAGGGATATCGCGTGACGGCAGCGAGTGATGCCGCCGCGGCCCGGCGCCTGATGGCAACTTTGGACTTCGACCTCGCCATTCTCGACATCATGATGCCAGGCGAAGATGGCCTCAGCCTACTTGCGGCTATCCGGAGCGGCCTCAATGAAACGACTCCCGTCATGTTACTCACCGCCCGCAGCGAAAGTCAGGACCGAATAGACGGGTTAAAAATTGGCGCCGACGATTACCTTGCAAAACCCTTTGAGCCAGAGGAATTAAGCCTGCGCTGTGCGGCAATCCTCCGCCGTTCCCACAAAGCCCCTCCCCCGGAAGAGCTGGAAATGTCTGGGCTCGTTTTCAACGCAGCGCGGGGAGAGCTTCACAACGGCAATGATCGTATCAAGCTGACAGATGCCGAACTACAACTGCTAACCGTTCTTGCTGGACGCGCCGGCGAACCAGTCACGCGCGAAGAAATTTCCGAAATCACATCTGCAGGATTGGGGCGTTCGGTTGATGTACAGGTCACACGACTGCGCCGCAAAATCGAGCCCAACCCTAAAGACCCGATCCACCTTCAAACGGTTCGCGGTGTTGGGTATCGGTTGATGCCGGATTGAACAAACCCATGTTACGCCTTAGAGATTTCACCCCACACGGATTATATGCCCGCAGCGTCCTGATGCTTGTCGCGCCAATCGCGCTGATCCTCATGATGATCACATGGTACTATTATGACAGTCATATCGCAGAGGTGAACCGTAAACTAGCACAATCACTCGCGCGCGACACCCAACTTGTACAGACATGGTGCACTGATCCCACGGCGAGTGCGATGACACTTGAGACGTTATCTGACCTCTTGGATGTTGAAGCTAACTGCGCCGTGAGCGATCCTCCAACAGAGCTGAAGAACAAACTGTCTTATGGATATGTATTGCGGGATGAACTGGTAAATCGTTTGTCTGTACCCGTTATAATTGGGTTATCTAAAAGTGACGGACAGCTCCATATTTTGTTCCCCGCCGACGACCCCAAAATCGAAGTCGTCACAGAACGAAAGCGAGCATTTAGCGTCAATGCCCACTTCTTCATGGTGTGGATCATCCTGTCATCATTCCTGATGATCACTTTGGCAATTGCATTTTTGAACCAACAGGTGCGTTCCATTCTGCGCCTGTCTGAGGCTGCGCGAGCGTTTGGACGAGGGCGGGACGCGCCAGGCTTCAGGCCATCTGGCGCAACAGAAGTGAGGGATGCAGCGCGTGCTGTAATCGACATGAAGAACCGCCTCACCGCCTTTACGGATCAGCGCACCGCTATGCTTGCAGGGGTCAGCCATGACCTTCGCACGCCGCTCACGCGTTTAAAATTGGCACTCGCCATGATGGATGACAGTGAGGATATTGCCGCCGCGCGCGCCGATTTGGATGATATGGCGTTGATGCTGGATGAGTATCTTGCCTTCGCGAAGGGCGAAGAAGGTGATGAACCAACCCGAATTGATTTATCAGCATTGACGCGCGAAATTGCAGAGAGCTTTGGGCCTCACATTGAAGTGAAAGGCGCTAAAGGCGTCAGCATTATGGGCCGTCCTCTCGCATTGAAACGGGCGCTCTCAAACCTCGTATCCAATAGTACGAAATACGCAACGCAGGTCAGCATTGAAGTTGTTGCGGGCCCGCGCGCGGCTGAAGTACATGTAGATGATGATGGACCAGGCATTCCTAAAGCGCGCAGAGAAGAAGCATTTCGCCCTTTTTCTCGCCTCGACGAAGCCCGCACACAAAACATCCCCGGATCAGGCCTAGGTCTCAGCCTCACGCGAGATACAGCCAGCGCCCATGGCGGAGACGTGCGCCTAAGCGATTCCCTGATGGGTGGCTTGCGCGCGACCTTGCGCCTTCCTTATTAGATCAACATAGCATCATATTTCTCGGTGCGGGTTAGAGTGCGCCCACTCGGCCAGCAATGTCCGCAATGCAGAAATGAAAGCCAAGGGTTGATCCAGCATCACATGATGTCGCGCATGAGGAATGGAAATAAACGGCACCTGGAACCCTAATAGCTCGCGCATATAGTCTCCCACATCATCTTCCATTAAGTCACTTTCTTCACCGCGAATAATTGCGATCCGGCATGCCGTACCTTTCAACAATTCGCTGGCTTCCCGGTTGAGTTCAAATCGCGTCCAAATGCTTGGGTCAAACTTCCATGTCCACCCGTCTTCCACACGCCGGAGGCTCCATCGCGCGATATAGTCCATTGCATAATGGTTCTCGCACTCTTGAGGCGGCGCAAGGCGGAAACGCCCCAAGGCGGTTGTAAGATCAGGGTACACATTATGTGCGCGACCCGACCGACTTGGCTCCTGACGAGGTCTCTCGGGCGGATTAACGGGACTATCAACAATCACTGTGCCCGCGAATCTCTCGCCATAGTCTGCCCCCGTCATCATCGTAACAAAACCACCAAACGAATGGGCGATGATGATCGGTTTAACCCCCGCCTCAAACAATCCAGAGTGTTCGGCCACCGCAATTTGCTCACGCGAAAACGTAGCCATATCGTAGGCATCACGCCAATCGCTATCTCCCATTCCGGAGAATGTCATAGCGACCACATGATATTGTTCACAGAAGTATGGAGCGATGAAATCCCACCAATGTGCATGCGCGCCATTGCCGTGGATGAGGAGAAGGCCCGGCTTCCCTTTATTGCCCCATCGTTGATAGTGAATTTGCGCGCCGTCGACATCCACTTTCGACGTTTCGTACGGCACCGCCACAGCATCCTGAAACCATTTGGGTGCGGGCGGCACATCTCCGTCATACAGAATAAGCGGCCCACCTTCGCGCGGAAATTCTGCAGGTTGATTTTTTACGATGCTCTCATCTGGCGGGCTCATGCGACGATCCTCTAATTTCGCTGCAATTCTGCCTATTCCTGTCTCGCTGGCAAGCTTGACCCGGCGTTCAGAATGTTGGGGTGGCCCTTTGAACTGAAGCGCTCGAACTCTCTTAACCCGAGAGACGGCACGATAATTGCTCGCCTAAAAGGAGAATAAAATGGAGTGTACCGCGATGAAACATTTTGTGCTGTCTTTGTTATGTCTCGCCGCCGCACCTCTGGCCAACGCTAGCCCTGAACTGGCGCAAACCTGGTCCGCCAAAGCGGGTGATCTATACCTGCAAACGACGGAGCACATGCAAGCCTACAAGTATTCATCGCGCCCCCCTCTTGAGGGCAGTTACGTTGTAGAACTCGAACGGTTTGCCTACACAGCCGCCCAACTTGGCTCATGGAATGATGCCGAAGGTGGCGCCAAAGATTTAGGCTGCATCTTTCGTGGCATGGCTGAAGATATCGAGGTGCAGTTGGACACACTGACAGGTAAGGCACAACAAAACGAGCAGATCGCTGCGCTCAAACGTCTTTCGGCTTTACTGGATGATGCGCAACAAATCGGCCCTGCTGCAGCTTCTGCGGTGCTTAACGCAGATAATACAGGCGAAACACCTGCCGCATGCCCGGCTAATCCAATGCTGAAAATTGGGAACTCGTTCTGACCTCACAACGCCGACTCACCATGGGCGTTTTGATGGCTATATCAGGCCGAAGCGATCAATGCCGCTGACGTCAACAAGACAGCCGTTATCATGCCCAAGGCAAGAAACAGGTTGCGACGTGACAGCATGTTGAAGGCTCCAATCATTTTTTCACTAAATCCGTCACGAGTGTCGGCGACAAAAGTTCGGGCAACAACTGAGGCGTACTGTCACCCGCCGGATACCAAAGATACATTGGCACTCCGGCACGTTGATGCCGTTTCAACTCCTCAGCAATTATCGGATCTTTGCGGGTAAAATCCGCGACAAGGAATGCGACATTGTGTGTCTCGAATGCCTCGCGCACAGATGCCGACTTGAGTGTTGTGGCTTTGTTGACCTGACACGTGGCACACCAAGCGGCCGTGAAGTCGACGAAGATAGGTCGGCCATCAGCCAACAACGCCTCCACTTCTTCAGGGCTCCAGACGCCGACTTCGTAGTTTGCAGAATAAGCGAGATTAGACGGCACCGGGCCAGCAACTGTTTGCGCTTTCAGAATAACACCAGCGACCACGAGGACGAGCGCCAAACTGCCCGCTACGATTGCCCCGCGTCCACCGCGACGCATCAGCCAGATTGCGAAGACGAGCCCTATCGCCCCCGCCACCGTCCAGCCCACGGCGCCGCCACCCGTCAGAACAGCCAAGACACTGAGCAGCCATGCAGCGGTAAGAAACATCGGGAAGGCAAACGCCTGCTTCAGCGTATCCATCCAACGGCCGGGTTTAGGCAGCAAACGATGCAATCCCGGTACAAAACTCAAAATGAGAAAGGGCAATGCGAGCCCAAACCCCATGGCAATGAAAACCAAAAGGATCGCCAGCGCAGATTTTGTCATCACCGCACCAAGCGCCGCCCCCAAGAATGGCCCGACACATGGCGCCCCAACGACAGCAGCCAGAATACCCGTGAAAAATGCACCCACCGCTCCGCCACGAGACGCCAATTCACTCCCTGTATTCTGAATACTTGTGCCCAGTTCAAAATAGCCCATCAGCCACAAACCGATGGCGAACATAACCAACGCCAGAAGCGCAACCGTTGGTCCATTCTGAAGTTGGAAGCCAAGATTTGCAGACCCCGTCGCGCCCCGAATAGTAATTATGACACCTGCCAGAATCGCAAACGAAATTAGAACACCTGCCGTGTACCAAACCCCATGAGCGCGCACTTCACGCGCGTTCCCGCTCGCAGCAGAGCTCACCATCCCGAGCGCCTTGATTGTCAAAACAGGCAGCACGCAGGGCATAAGGTTCAACACCAGTCCGCCCAACAAGGCCAAACCCATAAGCCAGCCGATCCCTGACAAGGTGTTCGCTCCCTCCCCTGCCCGTGTCACCAGCTCTCCAGAAGTATTCGCCAAAGCCTCCCCCGGCTCAGCGGAAACTTCAAAGCCGGCGCGCACGCCAGAGGCATTTTTCAAAACAATAATACCCTCCAATGGAGCCTCTAATAGCCCCTCTCCATCAGGGGTCAGGAAGAGAGAAAAGCCGTCAGCACCCAGTTCGTATGGCTGGGCAGGTGGGTGGCTAATTTCGTGACCATAGGGGAAGAACCGCGCCTCGGTCGCCGGGGCGAATACCTCAGGGCGCACGCTCAACTGCCACAGTTCATCGGACGTATCGACACGCGCCTCACCCGCCAAACCTATCGGCGCACGCGCTGCCCATTTTGAGATTTCGGTTCCTGCAGCCTCGTCAATTTTTGGCGCTGCGACATCCATGGTCAAAGTCACACGTGCGGTCTCCGGCACACAAATCTCTTTGCAGATCAAATAATCGGCCACCACATCCAGCGTCACCGAGCGGCTGGCCAGCTCAGGCACCGTCAAAGCAAAGGGCAGCACGACTTCGTCATTGTAGCCATAATCCATGATCTCGCCCGCCACGACGGGCAACAGTTCTGGAATCGGCCAAATAAATTCACCGATCGCATCACTCGGGATATCACTTCCATCTTGAACGATAAGTTGCGGTGGGAAACCCGCATCGCCAGCATTGCGCCAGTAGACATGCCAGTCTTCATCCATCTCTAGCTTCAGTCCGGCATATATCGTTTCACCGGGCACCACTGCGGTGCGTTCTGACAGCAGGCTGACGCGCGCATGGGGTGTACCGAAGCCCTGGGCTGCACTGGCAAGCCCCCACCAAATCGCACAGACAGCAATGATGCAAAAACGTATCATATTTCGCTCCGACTCCGATGGCCCATTGGGAGCATCCTATATGCGATAGATCTAAACACCACGATACTGCACTGTCGCAGGCATGCCCAAATAAAGAAAAGGCGGCCCAAAAAGACCGCCTGTTCTCAACTCTATTGCTCAGCTCTGCGAACTAAGCGTTCCCGGCAGCTACCTCTCCGGGAGGAGGGGTGCGCACAGCCATTTGAATGACTTTTTGCCAATTGCTGAGTGAAACAAGGTGCGCATAAATCGCGCCTATTGCGCCATTGTTGCGCAGCTCGATGAATGTTGCCTCTGGAAGCGCATTAAGCTTCTCTTCGGAAACCGCCCAATAGTCAGCGATTTTCTGAACGGGACCAGATTCTTGTCCTTGCGCATCGCGCGGCTGGAAATTGACAGTCTTCTGCTCGAACAGATCATGGGACTTTATCAACCCAGTGAACTCTGACGTTGCACGACGCTGACGTTCAAACTCTTTACAGAATTCGATAGCGTCATTTGTAAATTGTGACGGCTGTCCGTTTTCGAAGAATGGAACCTCCGGCTGGTTCGTCACCATTGGCGCTTGACGATCCACGCACAACAAAAGGCGATCGGACCCATCGTCAGCGGCGAATACGAAAGGATAACGACGAACAAATGCCGGCACGTAGTGGTCATCCAAGACTGTACCTTGATCATTCACGAACAAATTTTGTCCCTGACGAACGCCCATTACGGCAACAGGTGTGCGATCATCACCCACGAAGATTACAGGGTATGAGCCTGCTGACATGCCAAACTCTGATACGGTGACAGGCACAGCATGCGCCTCACGCAAGAAGGCAAAAGGCTGATCGATTTGTTTTACGCCAAGGCCGCCATGATTCTCTGGCGACAGCGGCTGTGGGTCTTTGTAGAAAAGAACCTGACCCGAAAGATTCGGCTGTCCGCCCATTGGCGGTTGATTGGGAGGGGTGTTCACTATGAATTCTCCTAGATTGCTGGCAATTGCGATACCGGAAATTAGTAGCAGCCACAACACCCGAATCCTCATGGTTGTGCTGAACAAATCAGTTATAACAGCGCTATGAACGCATTCAGATACACAAACCGCCTGAAGAGGCTGACGATTGCAGGGTTAATGACCTTGACGATGAGCTGCTCGGCCCCAGTAGACGAATCTGGTACACCGCAACACCTCGCAAATGATTTGAAGCATTTGATGACCTCAATTGCTCAAACAGAGCTCGCGTTTGATCCTGAGCTGGCGACTCGGCTGGGATTGTCAGAAAAATCTGCAGGTTATGCGTTTGATCGCTACCTGACAGACCGCTCTCAAGCCAATTATGAACGCATCAGAGTGACACGCTTAGAGACGCTTGAAACACTTGAGCAGGCACGCCGCCCTGCCCCGAGCAGTCCGATGGCTCGTGATTTAGATACGCTCATTGCCGCCTACAAGACGGCGGAAAGCCTATCAGTTTTCGGCAACGGACAAACCCAACTCGGACGCTCTTACCCGTACGCAGCTGATCACATGCGCGGTGCCTATATTGATGTCCCGGATCTGCTGATTAACGCCCAGCCAGTCGGAAGCTTCGATGAGGCGCGCGCCTATGTTAGCCGGATCTCGTTTCTGGCAGATGCCATCGATGATGAACGTCGGCGCCTTCTCGCAGATGCAGAGGCTGGAATTGTGCCGCCCTCGGCCATCATCGCACGTATGCGGGATGTAGCGCGACAGATGACAATTAGCGCGCCGGGAGACCACACGCTTTTGGCACATCTTTCAAATTTGATGGCGGGCTCTGGCAGTATTGCTCCAGCGGATCAGTCTGACCTCATCGCCCGTGCAGAGACGGAACTTCGCGAAAAAATCTACCCAGCCTATGAGCGCCTCGAAGATTCGTTGCGCGTACTGCACGGCAAAGCGTCTGACATCCCCGGCGTCTGGCAGGTGCCCAAAGGCGAGGCCTATTATGCTGCGGCGCTGTCAGCTTACACAATAGAGGGGGCAAGCCCATCTGAAATACATGCCCAAGGCCTCGCTGCAGTGGCTGATATTACCGCTCAGCTCGACGCCGCTTTGATCGCTATTGAGCTGACTGAGGGAACAGTTGCTCAGCGTTTGCAGTTATTGGCACAAATGGACGGGCAAGTTTATGCCGACGACGCCGAAGGGCGCGCCGCCTTGCTCAATCGCATCACCGGGCTGATTGCTAAAGCAGAAACCGCCACGAGAGCCCAACTCGGACAGAGTGCAGAGACCCCTGTCGTGGTGACCGCAGTCTCTCCATTTTTACAGGCTTCGGCTCCTGCTGCGACTTACACTCCCGCGCCAGCCAATGGCACCGCGCCCGGACTGTTCTCAATAAACCTGAAATCGGTTCAAGATTGGCCAGACTTTACACTCCCGACACTCGTCTTTCATGAAACCATTCCGGGTCATCATATTGAAGCCAGCATCGCTGCCGAGCAGGCAAACCTGCCCCTAATCCGCCAAATGATCTGGAACTCCGCCTATGGTGAAGGTTGGGGCATGTACGCAGAAACTCTAGCGACTGATATGGGCCTTTATAGTGACGATCCATATGGTTACATCGGGTATCTTCAATCGCAATTGTTCCGCGCGGCACGCCTTGTGACGGATACCGGTATCCACAATAAGCGCTGGTCTCGCAACGATGCGATTGGCTACTTGGTAGCGGTAACTGGACAATCCCCCGAAGCGATGGCCGATGAAGTCGATCGTTACACAGTTTGGCCCGGTCAGGCGGCGGCATATTGGATTGGGCAACGCTACATTCTCGATCTGCGAGAACAATCAGAACGCGTGTTAGGCCCAGATTTTGATGTTGCCGCGTTTCATGATGTCATCCTGAAGGGTGGACCCCGTCCCCTGCATATCGTCGATAAGGACGTCAATGCATGGTACACGGCCCAGATAAAGTAGCGAACACATCAGCAGGCACACCACGCTTTCAGGCGGCGAGCGGCACCAAATTGGCTGAACCGCAAACAGGTGAGAAGCCTGCTTCCAGATCGCTAACCATCTCTTTGCGTGCACTGCCCTCAAACTCAAGCGCAACAAAAACAGTCGTCGCACCGTAACGCTCAGCCTCCGCCAGCGCCCATATGGGTTGCAAGTCATGCGGCTTGCCGGTCAATTCCATGACGCGGAGAACCCGCCATCCAAACGCTTCCGGTGAGGCAAATATCACAACGCCGGGGCTGCGCGCCCAAGGGGCGTGTGCGGGTGTCTCTTGAAAAGACCATGCCTTGCCTGAGACACCACGAAAACTAACTTGATTATTCATGTTCTTGCTCCGTTCCTATATTCTGTTCTTAAAATGTTCCAAACCGGAACGCAAGAATTTTATCGTAAACGAAAAGTTAACGCAGGCGTTCGAATTGAGCGCCTTTACTTAATGACCTGAAAACGCCTTGTGTCGAAAACGCGCAGCACGGTAGACAGCTCCCGGCCACGTTTCAGCACCTGACCAAAAGCGCCATAAACCACATATTGCCCCTGCATGTTGGCCAAGGCAGGCTGTTTCTCGATACGATAGGTTGGCTTTTCGGCGTGGCGCTTGAAGATCGCGAAGATGGCGACGTCTTTTTCCATCCCGATGGCATAGTCACGCGCTTCGCCCGCCATCACCATTTTGCCATACACATTCAAAATGGGTTGCAGCTCCTTGCGGTGGAAAACGACTTTAGGAGCGGGGGTTGGAAAGCGCGTAATCTTATCTGTCATGAGCGTGGACGATGTTAGCCTGTATTCTGCTGTAGGCAAGTCAGCCCGCGCCTTACCGCGATTTAATCGAATAACGGCGAAATCGACACATTTGCGCCTTGCGTCCGCCCCACGACAAGCCCATCTTGTACTTGTCGGACGGGAGCTTTTGACAGGCACCCCGGACCCATCAGCCCCCCCAGCCCCCTGGGGCGCTTGTTCCGCCCTCGTCCGACAATTTTCTCTAACAATACTCAGACAAATGATGCAGCCCACTGCGTGCGCTGGCGCATTGATTTAATTGCAATTCAGGTCTTTGAAGACAGTCGACTGAACGCGTCGAGAGCCGGCTTCATCAGCTTGCCCGCCGCACGACCTGTATTCGACGCCCGTTTCAGTTGACGAGAAATATAGGCGTCCAACTCCGAATCTTCCGGCGAATCAGCCCAGCGAAACACGATAGATGGCAGCACCGCCGCCAAAATTCCGCGCTTGGAATATTTGTTGTAATCCTCAGACGTGTCACCTGCCTCCGTCCAGATCATATCCGCAACACGCCAAGCACGGCTTGCTGCTGGGCCTGTGGCCCATGGCAGTGCCGCCCGCAAACCGGCGCGCCGCACAGCTTCACGATGAGGGTCCAGCGCTGACAACCATGCCAGCACGCCTTGCTTAACTTTGTCAGGCACCCGCATCTCGGACACATCCAGTTCTTTCAGCGTCTCGCGCGCAGCATTTTCAGCGTCATCAAAAAAGTGCTCAATCAGGTCAGCAACGCCGTGTGGCGCGGCAAGCGCTCGTTCACCGGCTGAAAGTCCAATGGAATCAGCCGCTTTTGTCGTCGCCTCATCGGTCCATCCGTCAAATGCCACTTCAGGAAGCAAGGCAACAAGCCACTTTGCGCGTAAATCATATGCTGGAGTCGTCGTCATATCGCACTTTCACGTCATTCTAGGCTTTGCCAAAGGCACTTCACCATGATATAGGCGCCCCTTCACGGCTATAAAAGGCCATTTAAGAGACACATCGGGGCGACGCCCCTAACTCAATGGAGAAGACCCATCGTACAGATCGTCGTCCGCGATAACAATGTCGAACAAGCGCTTCGTGCGCTAAAGAAAAAAATGCAACGTGAAGGCCTCTTCCGCGAAATGAAGGCCCGTCAGCATTTTGAAAAGCCATCTGAGCGTAAGGCACGCCAGCGCGCAGAAGCTGTTCGCCGCGCCCGCAAACTGGCTCGCAAACGCGCCCAGCGCGAAGGCATTATCTAGACAGTGTTCTGATTGGGCCACGCGCCTGACGACCAAATTATAAAGCCCCGCGCGCATCACTGCGAGCGGGGCTTTTCTCTATTTGCCACCCACCGGCTGCCAGATCAGGTTGATACCTTTGTCCGGCCAAACATTTTCAACAGATCACCAATCCCTGCGCCATGCACAGCGCCTGCGCGGTAAACCCGTGTGGCGCCCCACATAATCAGCGCCGTCGTCACCGCCATCAAGGCCAATTGGGCCACAACTTCCCAGAGCGGCGGATCTGTCGGCATCCGCAAGATCAACAGGAAGGGCGTAAACAAGGGAATCCATGTCGCAATATCAACAATCGGCGACCCCGGATCCTGAAAGGCTAGCAGGATTGCAAACATTGGCAGCATCAGCAAAATCATCATCGGACTAAGGAGGGTTTGCGCCTCTTGAATCGTATCGCACAATGAGCCAAGCGCCATAAACATCACACCATACATCAAATAGCCAAGCACAAAGCTGAGCAGGCCAATAATCAAGAGTTTCGGATCCGCCAAAGCCGACAGGAATGGCGTGAGAATATCTGACGCGCCCGGCAACTGACTGGAAATCGCGCCGCCGCCCACAACCGCGAACAAGCCCCACGAAATCATCATCGTGGAGGTTACAGCAAACACGGCGAGCAACTTACCAGATAGCAGTTCAGGTAGCTTGATCGATGTAAGGAGCGTATCGAAAATTTTGTTAGACCGCTCCTCGATGGTTCCCATCAACAGATATTGGATGATCGAGAACACCATTAGCCACAGGAAATAGGAGAGCGCGCCCGCCACATAGGTCGGCGCTTTATCGGCCAATGTCACATCTGACGCCGCATCACTGGCGGCTACATCATTGCGTAGTCGCTTGGCTTTAACCGACAAGGCTCCATCATCTATCGCCTCGAGAAAGTCACCTGAAAGACCTTCCGCCGCCAGACCCTGAGTTCGCGCCAGACGCACCATCCCGGTCTCAGCATAGTATCTCAGCGTATCGACATTTACGTCATTGCTCCAATACTCAAGCGATTGACCGTCTTCTGATAGGATGAACGCCGCAAATAGGGGCTTGGCGCCCAATGGGCCATCGACGAGTTTTTCGCCTGTTAAATAGGGCCGCAGTCCCTCGATGGATTGCGCAGGTGACGCCACGAGATGGAACTTGCGGTCATCAATGACGCCGGATGTTTCGGTCTGCGTTGAGGCTTGAGGCAATTCAATATCCAGATTGCTGACCAATTCAGCCGCGCGCTCTTGATCCCGCTCATAGGCCCGTACAAACTCGCCCTCAATCGCGTCAGCATACACGCTGCCCTCTTCCACCACGGTATAGTAGCGCTCCGGCGTGGTTTCAGCAGCAAGCACAGCCATTGCTGCGCCGATGATCATAAAGAATGGAACAGCCATCAGGCTCAACCAGAAGCCCCACGCTTTGACGTATCCAAAATAGTCGCGCTGGAAGACCAGAAAAATACTATGCCACATGCTGCGTCTCCTGCTCGTCGCGGCGCAATGCCTCTGCGTCGGCCTCGCTGCTGAGCGCGACGAACACATCCCTCAAGCGCGCCTCCTCCGGCACAAATGAGACGATAGGCGCCCCAGCTTCAATCGCTGCCCGTAAGACATCTTGTGAGCCTTTTCCGGCTGGCAACGAAACACGCCATTCCGGGCGTAGTCCATCCTCTGGCAACTGATCTACCTCAAACCCTTTTCCGGCCAGGGCAGACTTCAAATCAAATCCATCTTCAACAGACAGGCGCACACCTTTGCCAAGCGCAGAGAACCCCTCCTCCAGCGTGCCATCGAATACTTTGCGACCTCGCGCCATCATGATGATGCGATCAGATAAGCGTTCCGCGTGCTCCATCACATGTGTTGAAAACAGGATTGTCGCGCCGCGTTTATGCTCAGACCGGATCAGGTCTTCCAGAGCTTGCTGATTCACTGGATCGAGGCCCGAGAAGGGTTCATCAAGGATCAAGAAATCCGGCTTGTGCGCAAGCGTAGAAAGGATTTGGACTTTTTGCGCCATGCCTTTCGACAATTTGGAAATACGCGTCGTGCGAAACTCACCCAGCCCCGTGGCGTCCAAAAGTTCGTCCGCACGCGTTCTAGCCTCTCCGGCTGACAATCCCTTCAATCGCGCAAAATACTCGATCGTCGCCCGGGCCGTCATTTTTTTATAGAGGCCACGTTCCTCAGGTAAGAAACCCACCCGGCGCAAAGAAGAAACAGTCGGCTTGCCTCCGAACAAGGCCACATTCCCAGCATCGGGTGCCATCACGCCTAGCGCGACGCGCAAACTAGTCGATTTACCCGCTCCATTGGGACCGAGAAAACTCAATATTTGCCCTTGAGGCACGCTAAACGATAAATCGTTTACGGCTGTGAAGCCACCAAAGTGCTTCGTCACATTCTCCAGAACGAGTGGGTGAGTGGTCAAAGCGGTGCCTCCTCAGACAATTAACACGCTGCAATCGCAAACGACGCGTTTATCCCCACAGCATGACCGCCCGAGCTTTCAAAGAATTTAAGAGCCCTTCGCAATAAGTTTACCCAACAGGGCGGTTTATTGACTCTTCTGCCCAACAAAAAACACCGCCTAGACCTCTAGGCGGTGTTTGGAAACTTTGTACCGTGTAATTTGCGCTTAGAGCACAGCGCCAAACAGCCAGATAAAGCCCTGAACGACCAAGGCCAGAATGATCAAAAGAACAACTGTCGCCATCCAGCGTGCGCCCATCTTCATGAACAAACCGCCGCCAATACCAACAATCGCCATCAAGCCAAGCGCAATCATCCAGTTCATGCCCATGGCAAGCGCCAGAGTGGCATAACCAACCATCAGGATCGTAATCATACTCCCCCAAGTGCTGCCCTTGATGAAACCGTCCCAAGTCGCTTTTTGGCTTGATATGTCCATTTCGCCGCGTGTGTAATCGCTGGTCGCCATGTGGAATTTCTCCGTGAAACTTTGTGGCATGAGGTAATATCAATCTCCCCCACATGGTCAAGCGCGTCAAAGCGCCCAGTCCCCATGGAAGGGTTAATTCAATTTTTGTTTGTTACGCCGTTTTTTGGGGATCAGTTCTGCAGGTAAAGGCAATGCCTCAACCCCCTCTTCCTTTAACGCATTCGATTCCTCTGGCGTCGTTTCTCCATAAATCGGGCGCGCATCGGTCTCTCCATAATGTATCGCCCGCGCCTCATCAGCAAAATCACTGCCGACATAGTCGAAAGTCTCCGCCACATGCTGACGGGCGGCGTCTAAAAATGCCGCCACCTCTGCATCGCTCTGGGTATTTGTGACGGTGGCACCCCCGGTTCGCTTTGTCCCGCTCACTGAGGGCGCCATAATTTGCTTTGCAATAGAATTCCCGTCGCACTCAGGGCAACTTATTTGGCCAACTTCTGACTGTTCGTCATAGGCTGCTGAAGACGCAAACCACGCATCGAAACCAAAGTCGCAGTCCAAACAAATGAGTGCGTAACGGATCATCTAGGCCTCGCTTAGAAGTGGATCGAGTTTACCAGATCTGTCGAGTGCCATGAGATCATCGCATCCACCGATATGTTTACCGCCAATAAAAATCTGAGGAAACGTACGGGCACCGCCAGAACGCTCTACCATTTCCGCCTTTTTCTTAGCATCCATACCGGCATCAATTTCCACATAAGCCGCTCCCTTTTTCTCCAATAGAGCAACCGCGCGGGTGCAATATGGGCATAATTGACGCGTATAAATCGTAATATCTGGCATTGGGTGTCTGCTCCTAAAAAAGACTCTTCCCCTTATATGGTAATGTCTGTCTCTCTCACAACGCGCGCGAGGACAAGAACATCAACTTGCGTTGCACCAGCGGCTTTTAAAGCACGCACACAGGCCCCGACCGTCGCGCCTGTCGTCAGCACATCGTCGATCAGCAGAACTTTTTTTCCATTAAGCAAATCTACTCTCGATTTGCGGGCCTTAAACGCAGCGGCAACATTACGACGGCGTGCTTTCGCACTTTGCCCGCCCTGACTGGGCGTGTTACGCGTACGCTTCAATGCATCCACGCTCACGGTCACACCTGACCGTCTGGCGATCGCCTGCGCAAGCCAGCCCGACTGATTATACCCTCGTTTCACTAAACGACGGTAATGCAATGGAACGGGGACGATAATGGCTGCATCATTTAACAACTCCTGACCGGCCTGCTCCATCCATCGGCTCAGCACCGCGATGCCATCGCGCCGTCCTGAGCGCTTTAAGTCGAACACAGCTCGGCGAGACGTTTCATCATAAATCATCGCAGCACGCGCGCGATTCCATCTCGGCGGCCGAGCCATACAGGGCACACAAATCTGCACCTCGCCAATATCTATAGGCAATGGCACCCCGCACCGGTCACAGACAGCACCCGTCAAAAAGTGGATAGCGGAGAATTCTTCAGCGGTCAGCGGGCCACGCCCGACACCTCGTTGATTGGAAACAATCGACCTCGCAGGCCACACAATATCGACCCCACCTCGCAGTAAGCGCTTTGCGATTTTGAATTTTCCGCCCATATCGCCTCCATGAGTGCCAAATCCGCCCCCCAAATATTTGACCGCCAGAAGCATGCTCGCAACCGAAGCAGGATATCCGGCACCTTTAAGGAGTATGCCTTTCTGAAAGACCGCGTGTCGAGAGATTTGATCGAGCGACTGCACGATACCTCTCACATGTTCACATCAGGCGTGGAGTTGGGCGCGCACGATGGCCGCCTGTCAGCCGCTTTAATTGATGATCCCAAAGTAAAACAAATGCTGGTGACAGACATATCTCCGGATATGATCGCCCTCGCAGCCAATCGCGGCCTCGAAACACAAATCGCAGACGAGGAACACCTTCCATTCGAGAATGCTCAGTTCGATCTGGCAATCAGCGCTCTATCTCTTCACTGGGTCAATGATTTGCCTGGCGCGCTTATCCAGATCAAGAAAACGCTGAAGCCGGATGGACTATTCCTGGGCGCATTATTTGGCGCTGGCACCCTGTCTGAACTGCGTGACTGTCTGGTATCCGCTGAGACCGAAATACGTGGCGGTGTCTCACCCCGCCTATCCCCTCTTCCCGGCCTGTCAGATTTGGCGGGATTGATGCAGCGCGCTGGCTTTGCACTGCCTGTTGTCGACAAGGACACGGTCACAGTGCGCTATGGCTCACCGCTGAAGCTGCTTCACGATCTAAAAGGGATGGGAGAGCAAGCCGCATTTAGAAGAGGAATGGCCCAACCTTTCTCTCGCCGTATCTTGATGCGCGCGATGGAACTCTATGTCGAAAACTATGCTGACCCTGATGGCCGCATCCGCGCAACATTTGAAATAGTTTATTTGTCGGGGTGGGCCCCCGCGCCACATCAACCACAGCCAAAACGCCCCGGCTCAGCCAAGGTGAGTTTAGCTGATGCGATCAACAAAAGGCGCAGCACATCGGACTAAATTTTGGGGTAACGACTTAGTTTGTGAACCCGTCATTTGCAGCCGTAAACGCTTCGTTTGTCGAAGCCCCGACGCTCGTCAACGCTGCGACGATTCCGATTACCATCAGTCCCAGAATCAAACCGTACTCGATAGCGGTGGCACCGGATTCATCAGAAAGAAAGCGGGTCAGCAAAGAACGGTTGTTACTCATGGTATCTCCAAAACACTATTTCCCGACAGCACATCAAACAAGAAATGATCTGCTTCCGGTGCCGGGTAATCATGGAGTGAGTTTGGTTTGACCCAAGCAAAGGATTGACCTTCCTTGGACTGCACCTCACCGATCCACGTCCTGCAGCGATACAATGGCATCAAAAGGTGAAAACTTGGATAAGCGAAACTTGTAAATGTTACAGGCTCGAGGTGTTTTTCGTCGATTTCGACCCCTAACTCCTCGAAAACCTCGCGAACAAGAGCATTTTCTGGTGTTTCGCCTGTTTCTATCTTACCGCCAGGAAATTCCCACAGACCGGCCATCGACTTGCCTTCAGGGCGTTGGGCCAGCAAATACCGCCCCTTCGCATCCTGCAATGCAATCGCCACAACCAAGACTAATTTAGTGCTCATGTTCTGTAGGCACCATTGATATCGACATAACCATGGGTGAGATCACACGTCCAAACCTTGAACGCGGCGGTTCCAACACCCAACCCTATGCGAATCTGGAAGGAATCGCGAGCAAACACAGCACTGGCTTTTTCTTCATCGTAATCAGTTGCACGCGCGCCATCTTTCGCGACTTGCACGTCATCAAACCAAATGGCCAATTTGTTCTGATCAATCGGCTCCATAGATTTCCCGACAGCCATGACGACGCGTCCCCAATTGGCATCATTTGCCGCCATCGCCGTTTTGATCAGTGGGGAATTGGCCACTGCCATGCCCACTTTCTTGGCCGAGAGCGGCGTGGTCGCCCCTTCCACCATGATCGAGACAAACTTGCTGGCCCCTTCACCATCTTTCACGATCTGAAGCGCCAAATCCTCTATGACGCCATGCAAGGCGGCTGCGAAATCCGCAAAGCGCGGATCGGCGCGCGAGGTAATTTCCGGCGCGCCGCTCGCCCCGGTCGCAAACACCATTAATGTATCTGAGGTCGATGTATCGCCGTCCACCGTGATCGCATTGAACGTTACTGCGACAATCTCATTCAACAGTTCCTGCAACACATCACGCGCCACTGCGGCGTCTGTAAAGATATAAGACAGCATGGTGGCCATGTCCGGCATAATCATGCCCGACCCCTTGGCGATACCTGCGATCCCAATATCAACGCCATCCAAGTTCAATGCCGTTCCTGCGCCTTTTGCAAATGTGTCGGTCGTCATGAAGGCTTTAGCGGCAGCCTGCCAATCCGGGGCGGCGAGTTGGGCATACATTTCGGGAACACTTGATCCAACAAAATTTGGGTCAGCCAGCGGTTCACCAACAACCCCAGTCGCGCCGATAAAACAAGTCGCTTCAGTGACGCCCAATGTTTCAACAAGCGCTTTCAGTGTCGCGGTGTTTTTCTCCACACCCTTGGGCCCGGTGAACGCATTTGAATTACCTGAGTTCACAATCAGCGCGCGCGCCTGTTGTCCGCCCTCTGTCAACGCCTGCCGACACCACTGCACATCGGCCGAGGCGGTACGTGACCGGGTAAAAACACCCGCACAATGGGTACCTTCATCAAAGGCGAACAAGAACACATCGTCGCGATCCAACCCTCTGCCCGCATAAAACCCACGCGATGTGGTCGCACTGCGCACACCTTTTACCGGCGGAAGCTTCGGGAACGTTTTCGGCGCAAAGGGTGACGGTTTCAGATTCACAGAGTGCTTCCTTCCTGATTGCTTGGCGCGGGGACATCACGCGATCTATCTGGTAAACTATATGGGGTCGCAGGTTCAATACGCTCCCCCTTCTGCCCCTCCTGAATTAGCGCCTCCACACGCAAAACGCGCAAAAGGTCGCTAATTTCATTGAGCGTCAGAAACGTAACAATTTCGGGACGCATCTCTTCGCGCGTTTTTGGCGGCGCCGTACGACGGTCTTTGACCTTCAAAATGTGCCACCCATTGCTCGCCTTGAATGGCTTCGAATGGGCTCCTGTCACCGTCTCAGCGATAATCGCCGGATAGGGTGCCTCCATTTCTTCGGGCCGCACATATCCCAAATCCCCATTCTCCATGCGCGTCAGCATATCTTGAGACCGGCTTCGCACCATGCTCTCAAAACTCGCTCCGGCTTGCAGTTCTTCATAGACTGCGTCGGCATCGTCTTTAGTCTCAAGCAAAATGTAGGCAAGCGAGACCTGATCATTGAGCTGCTGCAACCGCACTTGATCAGCATAAACAGCTTCGATTGTTTCATCGGTAACCTCAGATGCGATGAGGCTTTCCACGAGCAAATTACCAAGAATACGTTCGCGGGCCATGGCTAGTCGCCGGGCCGCGGCTGGATCAGTCTCCAAACCCCGCTTTATCGCCTCTTGCGCCATCAATTTTTGATCAATCGTCTGATCCAGTACCATCTTATAATCTGGGTGATCTGGGCCGAAAGCCGTCCCCGCCGAAATAAGTCCTCGCGCAACGGCTTCTAACTCAACATCACTGACATAGACTTTCTCACCGTTTACGATCGCTGCGGCCTCACCTTCTTCAATTTTTGGTATCTCTGGCGCGACTTTTTCACTACACGCAGAGACAGTGAAGAGGACAGCAAACCCCAAGGCTATTAGGCATAGACAGTTCGGCTTTGTGTTACGCATGTGTCATCTCTTTCAAATTGGCTGATAGCGTTGCATTGACACCCCAATGAGGCGTTCTTAAGTCTGACCGGCGCTCTGGTCGAGTGGTATCGTTCGGGGACACGCGATGGGAGAACCCATTTTCGCCTGATTGATCGTTATAAGATCAGGCTTTGTATTTTGACTGCCCTTAGTGGATTGGTGCTATCTGATATGCTTTCCGTTGCTCGCAAGATTTTTGGTTCGACTAATGACCGTAAGCTAAAGCCGCTTAAAACCCGTGTGAAACGGATCAACGCGCTGGAACCAATGATGGAAGCGCTGTCAGATCAAGCGCTGAAAGCCAAAACGGCTGAGTTTCGCAAACGCCTCGCCGATGGCGCCAAACTGGACAGCTTGCTTGAAGAGGCGTTCGCGGTTGTTCGTGAAGCCTCACGTCGCACATTGGGCATGCGTCATTTCGACGTTCAGCTAATGGGCGGGATGATTCTCCACTCCGGTGCAATCGCAGAAATGCGCACGGGTGAAGGCAAAACGCTGATGGCAACGCTGCCTGTTTACCTGAACGCACTCGAGGGCAAGGGCGTCCACGTCGTTACAGTAAACGATTACCTTGCCAAGCGTGATGCCGAATGGATGAGCGAAGTCTACACCTTCCTTGGGCTCACCACAGGCGTCATTGTCGGCGGTGTGTCAGACACCGAACGTACGGCCGCCTACGCTGCTGACGTCACCTATGGCACGAACAACGAGTTCGGTTTCGACTATCTGCGCGACAATATGAAATATTCGCTGGAGCAAATGGCCCAGCGCTCACACCATTATGCCATCATCGACGAAGTTGACTCCATCCTCATTGATGAAGCCCGGACACCCCTCATTATTTCCGGCCCCACCGACGACAGATCCGATCTGTACAAGGCTGTCGATGCCTTGATTCCCCGCTTGGAAGAGGACGATTTTGAACTCGACGAAAAGCAAAGAAGCGTCGTCTATTCAGAGGACGGCACGGAAAAGATGGAGCAGTGGCTAACCGAGCTCGGCTTGCTCGAGGGGTCGCTCTGGGAACCCGCGAACGTTTCGCTCGTTCATCACGCCAACCAGGGACTTCGCGCTCACAAACTCTATGCGCGGGACAAAGACTACATCGTCAAAGACGGGCAAGTCATGCTGATTGACGAATTTACGGGCCGCATGATGGAAGGCCGCCGTCTCTCCGAAGGCTTGCACCAAGCAATCGAAGCAAAAGAGAATTGTGACATTAAGCCAGAAAACCAGACACTGGCTTCGATCACCTTCCAAAACTATTTCCGACTTTACAAAAAGCTCGCGGGCATGACCGGTACAGCGCTCACCGAAGCCGCTGAATTCGCCGACATTTACAGCCTGGAAGTGGTCGACCTTCCGACCAACCGCCCAATCCAACGCATAGACGATGACGATGTGATCTATCGTTCTGCCAAGGCAAAATACCGTGAGATCATCACTGAGGTGAAAGAAGCCCACGAAAAAGGACAACCCGTCCTGCTTGGCACAGCATCCATCGAGAAATCGGAAATTCTGTCAAACCTTCTGACAGCGGAAAAAATTCCGCACAATGTGCTCAATGCACGACAGCACGAGCACGAAGCCTACATCGTTGCAAATGCAGGTGTGCCCGGCGCTATCACTGTCGCCACCAATATGGCGGGACGCGGCACCGATATTCAACTCGGCGGCAACCTCGAAATGAGGGTCGAGAGCGAAAAATCTGCGCAGGAAGAAAAACTCGGACGGGAGCTCACCGAGAGTGAGCTGGCCGTCCTAACGACTGAAATCAACGCTGATATCGAGATTAAAAAGAAAAAAGCCCTCGATGCCGGCGGTTTGTATGTTTTGGGTACGGAGCGTCACGAAAGCCGACGCATCGACAACCAGCTCCGCGGTCGTACAGGCCGCCAGGGTGACCCCGGAAAATCAAAATTTTACATCTCTATTGAAGATGACCTGATGCGTGTTTTCGCAGCAGAACGCATGGAAACCGTGTTCAAGCGCCTCGGCATCAAAGAAGACGAAGGTATCACCCACCCGTGGATGAACAAAGCGATGGAGACATCGCAGCGCAAAATTGAAGAACGCAATTTCGAGATTCGTAAGAACGTTTTGAAGTATGATGATGTCATCAATGACCAGCGCAAAGCCATGTTCGAACAACGCATGGACTTTATGCAGGCCGAAGATGTGTCTGACGTTATCGAAGATATGCGGGCAGACGTTGTAGACGCCATCGTTGCCCAAGCCATGCCTGAAAAAGCCTATGCTGAGCAGTGGGATATTGAGGGCTTGGAAACAGCCTTGCGCAACGATCTTGCAATAGAAGTACCTGTTTCCGAATGGGCGGCAGAGGAAGGCGTTGCGAACAAAGAAATCAGTGAACGCATTCATGCCGCAGTCAACAAAGCCTATGACTTCCTGAGCGATCAGATTGGCAAAGATCAGATGCGCCAAATCGAGAAAAGCATCTTGCTGCAAGTGCTTGATTTGCGCTGGCGTGAACATTTGCAACAGATTGACCAGTTGCGTTCCGTCATCCATTTGCGCTCTTATGGACAGCGAGATCCACTCAATGAGTTTAAAGAAGAAGCCTTCAATCTCTTCTACGCGCTACTAAATGAATTGCGCGTCACGGTCACACGCTCTCTCATGCACATTCGCAGGCCAGCTGAGCCGCAGCAACAAGCGCCTCAGCGCACAGCTCCCGCTGCGCCAGCCAAAGCGCCAACACCACCCGCTGAGACAGTTGAAACCCATCTGGACCCTGACACAGGGGTCAATGATATGGCACCGGACGCGCCCGCCAAAGACATTCCGCAAGCTGAAGAGAGCTGGGCCAACACGCCACGCAACTCTCCCTGCCCGTGTGGATCGGGCAAGAAATTCAAGCATTGTCATGGCGCAATCACCCGGCAGGATGCTTAACCCCGCCACAAACTCAACATGAAACCACCCAATGCCCGCCTCGGCTCTGCCGCTGGCGGGCCTTATCTTATGGCTACCCCTTCAAGCTCCAAAAATTCGTCTTGAAGGACACAAAAAATGTCAGACCCGATATCCGCCCCGTTGCGACCTCCGCCACCGGGTTTCCAACTGCCTCAGCGCTCTGTTGGCCTAAAACTCCTTGTCGTGTGCGCCCTCGCGCTGCTCATGGCGATCCCCTCCCTTTTCGTTCTCGGCATGGTCCGTGAACGCAGCATGGGCGCGCAATCAGCGATTTCAGAAGTCTCCCAAGCCGTTGGCGGCAACCAGACAGCACTTGGTCCTGTTATCGCTGTCCCCTACTCATGGGCCCCAGACCCTAAGCATCCTGATCGAATTGAATACGCGCTCGCATATGCCTATGCCGAGACAGGCTCAATCGATACAAATGCAACTGTCACGGAACGCACGCGTTCAATTCATAAGATTCCAGTCTTCGACGCGCAAACCACTTTCACCGCAGAATTTGATCCCGCGACGCTGCGTAGCGCCCTTCCGAGGAATGCGTCACCTCTCTGGGCCAATGCTCGCCTCTATATGGGCATCTCTGATGCGCGCGGCTTGCAAGACGACCTCAACGTCACAATCAATGGCAAACGCGCACCGATGGAGCCGATCAGCACACAACACGTCAGCAATCCTCAAGCATTCCGTGACAGGCCTCACTTCAGCGGACTCGCGCTCGCTGGAACACCCATGCCTCAACTTGAAACGCTTACCGCTCCTCTGAAAGTAACCGCCAACACACGCTTTACCGGCGCAGAACACCTCACCTTTCCGCCTTTTGCCAAAGACACGTCAGTCAAGCTCTCTAGCGACTGGAACGACCCTAGCTTCCAAGGCTCCATTCTGCCCAAGGAACATAACGCTGATGACAATGCTATAAACGGATTCACCGCCAGCTGGCGCGTGCCTTATATCGCGCGTGGCGTCGCAGGGTCGGGTCAGGATTTGCGTCTCGACGAACTCACCTCACATGGCGCGCAAAAAATGAGCGTACGTTTCATGGTTGATGTAAGCCCGTATCAAAGTGTCGAACGTGCCTTAAAATACTCCATCATGTTTGTTGGTTTTGTTTTTCTTGCCTACTTCTTGTTTGAAGTATCGAGCTCGGGTCGCGCTCACCCGGCGCAGTATGTTCTGGTCGGACTGACGCAAACAATTTTCTATATCCTTTTGCTCGCTTTGGCTGAGCGCATCGGGTTTGATTTCTCTTTCCTCATTGCAGCAACCATGACCGTTACGCTAACGTCTGCCTATGCGATGAGTGTGTTCGACTCCCGAGCCTATGGCATCAGAGCGCTCGGTATACTGACAGGCATCTACGGGCTAGTTTATGTGCTCATGCGCGCCGAAGACCACGCCCTGCTCGCCGGCGCTTTTGCAAGCTTCGCCGCCATTGCAATTACAATGTACATGACGCGCAATATCGACTGGTATGGCAATCGCAATTCTAGTGCAGGCGCATAGTCTCAAGGAGGGCATACGATTTGCATGCCCTCCTCTCGTCCTCAGTTATAGCTGACGACTTCATACTCGATCTGGTCGCGGTCATGGAAATAGAACCGCTTCCCCGGTTCGTATTCCTGATGGGAATGCGTCTTATATCCTGCGGCCTTCACCCTGGCCTCCGCCGCGTCCAGATCACCTACCAACACACCTATATGGTTGATCGCACCACGTCGTGAGGTACTCGTATCATCTAGCGTTTCGGGTGCATTTTTGGGCGTGTAGAGCGCAATATATCTCTCCGCAGTTCCCACATGCACAGTGTAGCCATCGCCCAAACTTGGACCCGTCCATCGCACTTTCCAGCCAAATATTTCCACCAACATGGCGGCAGTCGCATCCGGGTCACTCACTGTATAGTTCACATGCTCAAAAAGCGCCTCTGTCATATCTATATCTCCGTTTTTAGGGCCAAAACCATTTTCGTCCCCTTGACGGCTTCTTGATAATTCCTAAACCTCACTTTAGGTCAATATATTTTTTTAAGAATCGCAAAACTGATGAAACCCTCAGATCTAATCCCCATCGGTCAACTAGCCTCTCGTGCGGGAGTTTCTGTTTCCGCCATCCGATTCTATGAGACAAAGGGCCTGCTGCATTCCCACCGCAATGCTGGCAACCAAAGGCGATTTTTGCGTTCTGATGTGCGCCGACTATCGTTTATTTTGATTACGCAACAATTGGGTTTATCAATCGAAGAGATCGTCGGAATACTCTCCACCTTGCCCGACAACCGCACGCCGACCAAGAAAGATTGGGCGCGCTTGTCCAACGCATTAAGACAGCGCCTCGACGAGCAAATCGAAACCCTCATCCGCACGCGTGAACGCCTGGATGAATGTATCGGCTGCGGCTGTCTCTCACTAAAGGCTTGCCAGTTATGGAACCCAGAAGATCGCGCAGCGCGTCTCGGACCCGGGGCGCGATATTTGCTAGACAAAGACGGCGCCAAGAAAGCAAAAGCCGCCGCCGAAAGCTAGAACGCTTCCGGCTCCGCCTCATACGATCGCAGGGAACGGTTTGAAATACCGATTGCCGGCCATTGCGCCCGCCATGTTGCAATGTGCGCTGTTTTCAAGTGCGCCGCCAAAGCCTCACGACTTTCCCAACGTTCTGACACATGCACTAAATCAGACTCAATTAGATCGACCGCATACGAATAAGAAACACACCCGGCTTCAGATCGACTCGCCTCGATCATGTCGCGCATTGCCGAGCGCGCCAATGCTAAATCCTTCACGCGTATAGTGCCTTCAACAACAATCATCCCCGCCCCTTCCGCTTGTTGCACAGCGCGTGCGCCAGTTGCAGGTTCTCTGATTTGTCAGACCCACCACGCGCGCGCGCCCGAATATGATCGAATGTCGGACGCCATTTTTTCCAGAGCGTGGCGTGCATCATATCATGACGAGCCTTACTCATAGGCTTTTCACACAGTGCGCACCGTCCAGACTGCCTATCCCAGAGAGATCGAAACAACTCAGTATCGGGAGGGGTGATTGACTGACTCATACGTTATAAATTTTGGGGAACATCCCAGCCGCGCCGCGCACAGGCCGCCAGAACCGTATTGCGCAACAGGCAAGCAATCGTCATCGGCCCGACACCGCCAGGCACCGGCGTAATTTGACCCGCTGTGTCAGCACAATCAGCAAAATCAGCATCGCCCACAAGACGGGTTTTTCCCTCGCCTTTTTCAGGCGCATCAATGCGATTGATCCCCACATCAATGATAACAGCCCCGGGTTTCAGCCAATCCCCTTTGACCATGTTTGGACGCCCAACCGCTGGCACCAATATATCAGCGCCCCGGCAGACTGCCGCCAAATCCTGCGTCCGACTATGTGCGATGGTCACGGTACAATTCTCTGCAAGAAATAAGAGTGCGGAAGGTTTTCCAACCAAAATGGAACGACCAATCACGACGACGTTCTTACCAGAGAGATCATCGCCCAAAGCGCGTTTTGCAAGGATTACACATCCTGTTGGCGTGCACGGGCGCAGGCCGGGCTTACCGAGCGACAAACGCCCTGCTGACACCTCTGTTAAGCCATCAACGTCTTTGTCTGGATCAATCAAAGCGATTGCGGCATCAGAATCCAACCCATCAGGCAATGGCAATTGCAGCAAAATGCCGTCAACATTGTCATCAGCGTTCAGAGAGGAGATCAAATCTTCAACCTCTTTCTGGCTTGTCGTTTCGGGCAGACGGTGGTGAACGGATGTCATGCCAACTTCTTCAGTTTGGCGAATTTTATTGCGCACATATACCTGACTGGCCGGGTCTTCTCCGACGAGCACCACAGCCAGCGACGGTTGACCCGGCAAACCGCTCACCGCTTTGGCTATGCTGGCACGCACATCTGCGGCCACTGCTTTTCCGTCAATTCGGGTTGCTGTCATCGCTCATCACCTTATCCAGTGACGCCGCTACCATGTCATCGGCGTCTATACCGACGCCTTTTAACGCAACAAAAGCCCATGTCACCACCTAGACGGTAGACTTTAGACATTTAGAGCAGACCGAGCTCAGCGCTTCGTTCGGTTTAAAATGGCAAAGCCGGATAGATGTAATAACCGACCACGCGCTGTAGGAAGAAAATGCCCAGCAGCACAACCATTGGCGTCAGGTCTAACCCGCCCATTGCCGGCAGGATTTTCCGGATCGGTCGATATACGGGCTCCGTAATACGCTCCAGCGTGTCCCAGATCGTGCGCACAGTTGGATTTTGTATCGGCAAGACATTAAACGCGACCAGCCAGCTCATCACAGCTTGAGCAAGGATCAAATATGTCGCCAATTGCAAGACGATCATAAGTACATCGACAATGGCTCTCATGCGCCTACGCAGCTCCGTTCAAACAATTTCCAACGCAACACTTAGGGTGCATCGCCCCCTTTCCGCAAGGGAGACTGTGCGTCACAGTCTGTTTTATGCCATGAGATAGACAAATACATCTATCTCGCTCGGTCATCCTTGTGAAACCTATAAAGGCGAAGACTACATCAATGGATACAGACGATACTGCTTTACGTCCGCTGACTCGCTTACAACAGGCGGTCATCGCGCTTGCAATGGTCTCTATGGGCGCGGGCATGACGATTAATTTCGTCGTCGTATCACCGTTGGCACGAGATGCAGGTCTCACCGAGCTGCAAGTGGCAGGAATTCTCACCTTCTCTGCCGCGCTCTACGCCTTCACCATACCGATTTGGGGGCGCATCGCTGACAAGTTTGGCCGCAAGCGCGTGATGATCTTCTCGCTCTGTGCCATGGCGACAACCAATATGGCGTTTCTGTTCGGTTTGGATGCGGCGCTCACAGGCGTCGTGACGGGCACAATGAGCTTCCTGCTGCTCGCCTTCATACGCCTCTGGTTCGGCATTCTGGCCCCGGGTCTACAGCCCGCGGCTATGGCGACCATGACAGACGCAACGACGTCGCAAAATCGCGCAGCGGGTCTTGGCATGCTCGGCGCTGCGATGGGGCTTGGATCAATCATTGGCCCGGCAGGAGCAACAGTTCTCTCACAGTTTGGTGCTTTAGCCCCTTTATGGGGAACGATTGTCTTCTGCTACATCGTCGCCATCATTTTGGCGTTCACACTACCCCCGACACGCGCCAGCCGCACATCACTACAGCGCCCAAAACCCCTGTCTGTTTTTGACAAGCGTGTTATGCCTCATCTGCTGTTTCTTTTCGCCTATTTTGTCGGCGTTGGCATGATTCAACAAACACTGGCTTGGTTCATTCAAGATCGTTACGGCTTCATCGACACAGCATCACAGTCCGCTAGAGAACAAGCGGTATTCTTCACCGGGCTAATTTTCACGTTCATGTCTGTTGCCCTTCTGGTTGTCCAATTTGGTTACGTTACGCCCAAAAAACCAGATCCAAGGCGGATGCTGCCCGTAGGTCTGGGGCTTGTCGCAGTCGGATATACTTTGGCCGACAATGTGCAGCCTTTCTGGGCGCTGTGCATCGCGTTCACAATCGTTGGGATCGGTGCAGCACTGGCTGTGCCCGCAGCAAACGCCATGGGCAGCCTGTCTGTCCCCCGCCCCAGTCAGGCCGGAGCAGCAGCCTTACTTGCGATGGCTCCACCTTTGGGCTTTATTTTCGGACCCTTGGTTGGCGCAATCTTGTACGCCATTGATCACCGCTATCCGCTTTACGCCTCTGCGCTATTGATGGCTGTGCTTTGCATCTACGCGGCACTGGTAACAGCAAAACGCCCCCTCAATATGCATTGAGAGGGCGTCGATTGATCGCTGATGAATCGGTTACATCGCGGAGATGCCACCATCGACTTTGAGCTCAGCACCGGTCACCAATTTGCTTTCATCAGACGCCAAATACAAAACTGCATAGGCAATATCGTCAGGCTCGCCCACTTTACCGAGTGGAATCTGGCGACCGAGCTTTGCCAGCCCTTCCTCTTCGCCAAACATGTCTTTCACGCCATCAAGAATAGGTGTGTTGATAAAGACCGGATGCACTGAGTTACTGCGAATCTGCCCCCCTGTTTTGGCGCAATGCAATGCGATAGATTTCGACATGTGGCGCACAGCCGCTTTTGCGGTGTTGTAAGAGATGTAGTTTCCACTCGCCACAATCCCCGCGATCGACGAGATGTTCACGATCGACCCTAAACCATGGTCACGCATTAAGGGGATCGCATACTTACACCCAAGAAAAATTGAATCGACATCAACAGCCATGACCTTCTGGAAGGTCTCATAGTCTTCGTCTTCAACATTCGCCATCGAACCGATGCCCGCATTATTGACCAAAACGTTCAAACCACCCATTGCGTCATGCGCTTGCTTCGCGACAGTTTCCCACTCGGTTTGACTCGTCACATCATGCTGAAATGCGAAGGCAGTCCCCTCCCCATGCGCAGTGTTTATTTCAGCGGCAACTTTTTTTGCACCCTCACCGTTAATATCCGTGAGTGCCACTTTGGCCCCTTCGCGGGCCAACATTTTACCGATCGCTTCGCCCAAACCCTGCGCGCCACCAGTGATTAATGCGAATTTTCCTGAGACACGTCCCATGGTTTACTCCCTTTGTATGATCTATCGGTTGCAAACTGCCGTATTTATTTCAGATTTGCCAATTATTCGCTTCAGATTTCGTCAATAGTTTTATGAAATTCTATGCCGAGAATGTGCTGGGAGGCTCAATACAGTGGATAAAAGCGGCAAAATCTCTCTCGAACTCATGTTCGAGGCCATGAATACGCTGAAAAGCGGTTTTGTCGTCTATGATGACGAAGAACGCCTCATCTATGCCAACGATCTGGCGAGGGATCACTTTCCTGTCATGTTCGAAGCAATGGACAGAGGCGTGGTGTTTGACGAAGCCTCTGAGCTGCAAACCCGCTCGCAATCGACAGGGTTGTCGGAAAAAGAAACCAGAGCTCGAATTCATTTCATTCGAGAAAGCGCAAAAGCCGGCGAGACAATAACTGTCGTCACACCCGACGGACGCAGCCTCGACACGCAACATGTCAGACTGAGCGATGGCAAACTGATTAGCCAAACGCACGACATATCGGCAATGGTAAAAACGGAATCGGAACTACGCCACGCCCAACGCGAAGCCCTAGCCGCCAGTCAAGCCAAATCAGAATTTCTTGCGTCCATGAGTCATGAAATTCGCACCCCTCTGAATGGGGTTGTCGGTATGGCCCAAGCATTAGGCCATCGAGACCTGCCGCCTATCGAGCGGGAAATGGTGGATACGATCCTAGAAAGCTCTCACTCGTTGATGACTTTGCTAAACGACATTCTCGATATTTCCAAAATTGAAGCGGGCAAACTAGAAGTATCCCCAATCGCTGACGATTTGCGACACAAGATGGCGCGAATTGAGCGCTTCTATCGCCCTATCGCGGAAGAGAAAGGTCTCGTTCTCAAAGTCGTCGTCGACCCGAACCTGCCCAATACACTCGAATTTGATCCCGTCCGCGTACGTCAGTGTATTGAGAATCTCCTCTCCAACGCCTTGAAATTCACCAGCGACGGCGGAGTTCTCGTAGCTGTCTCCTCAGATATCCAAGATGGCGACAAGCTGAAACTCAAAATCCATATCAAAGATACCGGCATCGGTATGTCGAAGAAAGAAATCGCCAAGCTATTCCAAAGCTTTCAGCAGGCGGACAGTTCGACGACACGCCGTTTTGGCGGCTCCGGGCTTGGCCTGTCAATATCACGACGCCTTGCCCGCATGATGGGCGGTGACGTGTCTTGCGTCTCCAAAGAAGGTGAAGGCTCCATATTTACCTTCTCATTTGAGGCGCGCGTTCCAGAATCCGCACGTAAACTTACACCAAACGAGCATGAAGAAGTCGCGCTCAGCTCACCGCGCAGCGTGGGATCACTACAAAATGTGCGAGCGCTCGTGGTTGACGATAATGGTATCAATCGCCGAGTCGCACGCGTCTTTCTGGAACCTCTGGGAATTGTCGTAACTGAAGCTGCCGACGGTATGGAAGCGCTGCAAATGTTAGAAGGCGAAGAGCCATTCGACATCGTCCTACTCGATGTTCATATGCCAGTCATGGACGGCCCAGAAACATTCCGCCGCATCCGGGCCTCTGGTGAAAGCTGGTCTGAAGTGCCTGTTATTGCGCTTACCGCTGATGCCATGTCTGGCGACCGGGGTCGCTATCTGCAAATGGGCATGAATGAGTATGTGGCCAAACCGATTGAGGAACGCCAACTCGTTGTGGCACTCTCGCGCCTATTGGGCGGGAAAATCAGTCGCAAGTCAGGTGACGCCAGCGCTGATGAAGCAATGTTCAGCAGTCCAACAAAACGGCACTCCGCGCTTTAATTAGCTGGAGATCTGATTAAAAATCTTGTCCATAAATTGGGCGAGCTCTACATCTTTTTGGGTCACGCCATTTGCGTCATGCGTGGTGAGAATGACATCGACCCGCGAATACACATTGAACCATTCGGGGTGATGATCCATCTGCTCCGCCTTCAAGGCAGCAGCGGTCATGAATGCAAACGCGGCTTTAAAGTCCCCAAACGCGTAACGACGCTCAATCGCATCGCGCGTGCCATCGATAGCACTCCAGTTCTCAAGGGTTTCGACGGCGGCGTTCGCCCCGATCAATTTCGTCATGCTCACCTCTCCTTGTGACTTCATTCGCCCGTCACGAAATAGAGCCAGTCCCCATCTTCCGATATCGCGGTCCGTTTTCCGGGATACCCCTCCCCTGCACGCAAGCGGGCAATGCCAGCGTCACCCACCAATTCTTTCAGTCGCGCTCGCTCCTGAAAGTTCAACTTCTCAGGAATCAACTCGTCCGGCGCGCGCGCTGCCAAGTCAGGCCAAACAAACCAAATCTCTCCATCAACTTCGCGAATACCCGGCGGCTCATCAAACAAGGTGCGTAACATCACAGCCGGGTCAGAACCTGTGCGGCGCATCAAATCCCAATACAGATAAGGTTCATCACCGGCTTGACTGGCAATGAAATGCTCGGTGCGCCCGGCGACACGCGACAAGCTGCGAAGCGCCCCAGCTTTCGCAAACCGCAATATCTCCGCGCGCGTGGCTTGTGCCTCATCAGACAACTCGACCGGCACAGCCACTTTGGGCGTTTGTGTCAGACTCTCGTCAGGCTGCACAACCTCCTCAAAGGTCGGTTCCGAACTACAGCTTACAAGCAATAGCCCCACCATCCCAAAAAGAAGCCCCTTATGCCACCGCATAACCGGTCGCTGCTTTTAAATCGGCCAGCAATTGCGCCTCATTCAATACTTTAATTGTCGTCATACCCATCGCGCGGGCCGGCTTTAGGTTGATGCCCAAGTCATCAAGGTACACACAATCTTCCGGCTCGACGTCGAGCGCCTCACACATCATTTCATAAATCTTCGGATCTGGCTTGCGCACTCCCACCTTGGAGCTTTCGATGAGATGGTCGAATTGGTTGAATATGTCTTCCAACTGCGCGGCCTTCACAGGGTCGGTCGTCATCGAAGCACCCTTGCCCACCGGAGCGTTGTTGGTGATGCAGGCAACTTTTCCGTGCGTTTTGCATACTTTCAGGGCCTCAACCACAGCCGGGCGCACACGACCTGATAGCAAGGCCAAAATATCCCCACCGGGCACGTCATGACCCAACGCCTTCGCCTCTTCTCGAAACAGGCCATTAAATTCTGCCGCAGTCACTTTGCTTTGCTCCAGCAATGCCCAGGCATTCGTAAGTGGATTGTGAGAGTTTACCGTGCGAACAAAATCATTCGGTAGCCCGTTTTCCGCTTCGTATTTGTTAAACGCTTCGAAAGGTGAGGAGGTAAAAACGCCCCCGAAATCCCAGATAATTGCTTGATAGGTCTTGGTCATACTCCCTCCTCTAGCCTGTCTGACTGCGGCTTTCAAATCATCATTTTAAACTGAAGCGCGTGACAACCTTACCCTAAGGACCACCCTTTCAAATCGCGACAAGGACACTAAAGTCTGGCCGATATGAACACATTCAGCAAAGGACGAAAGACAATGGGCATTCTTGACGGCAAAGTGGTTCTCATTACCGGCGGCGGCAACGGTATCGGCAAAGAAGTAGCACTTCTGGCCGGACGCGAGGGAGCGAAAGTTGTCGTTAACGATCTCGGCGGAACCCTGACAGGCGACGATTCCGGCAGCGCAGGTCCAGCCGAAACCGTCGCGCAAGAAATCCGTGATGCGGGTGGCGAAGCGGTTTCCAATTCAGACAGTGTAACCGACATGAAAGCCGTCATGGGCATGGTCGAACAAGCCAAAGATGAGTTCGGCGGCCTCAATGCAGTTGTCAATCCAGCCGGCATTTTACGGGACGTGATGTTCCATAAAATGACTGAAGACGATTGGGATAAGGTCATCGACGTTCATCTGCGCGGCAGCTTCAATGTCACGCGCGCCGCTGTTGAAACCTTCCGCGATCAGGAAGATGGCTCTTTCGTCCTCTTCACCTCAACATCGGGCCTCATCGGTAATATTGGCCAAGCCAACTACGCAGCCGCAAAGCTAGGCATTACCGGGCTTTCACGCATTCTGGCTATGGAAGGTGCTCGCAAGAACATCCGTTCAAATGTCATCGCGCCATTCGCATGGACCCGAATGATCGCCTCCATCCCAGTAAAAGACGAAGCCGGCGCAGAACGAGTCGAGCGGATCAAGAACGCCATGCGCGCAGATCAAGTTGCCCAACTCGCAATCGCCCTCTGCGCTGACAAAGGCAAATCGGTTTCGGGTCAAATCTTCGCGGTTCGCGGCAATGAAGTGATCTTGTTTAATCAGCCGCGCCCGGTTAAATCGCTAGCGCAGATCGAAGGCTGGACACCCGATAGCCTCTGCGAACACGCATTCCCGGCAATGGCGCCGGATTTCACAGACCTTGGCGCGTCTGCCAGCGTCTTCCCATACGACCCAGTTTAGGAGTTCTTCCATTGGCCGCAGGTGACGTAACCTATCAGAAATGCATCACCGGCGCTGATGGCCTCAATTATTGCCGGACGGTTGAATCGACAGATCTTCCCCCGGCAGCCGTCGGCACAACCCCTTCAGAGGCCGCCATATCTGCCTCTGAAGGGCTTATCTCACAGGCACACAAATGGGTCGATCCAATCCTACAAGACCCATCCGGCTGGGCCAATGAAACCCTGTTGCAGCCTGATGTAATCCTGCCCCTGATCATTCAGATCGGGGCGATTTTTGCGGCAATGTTCGTCGCAATGACCGCCACACCATTTCTCAAGCGCAGCATACATGTCACCCTGCGCCGAATTCTGGCACCGCCCCGCGGAAAAGTCCTAGAAATCATCAAAACCTTTGTGCTACCTGTCAGCATGGTCGGCGCGCTATATGCTGGCGAACAAATTCTCACAACGATGGATCAATCGGCCAGCCTTGTTCGGCTAGCAACATCACTTGCAATCGCTTGGGTCTTCATTCGCGGCATTACTACAATCGTACCCGACGGGTTGCGCAAACCTCTCTCTATGGCGGTTTGGGCTTTTGCGGTCCTCTACGCCTTTGGCGTTCACGATGACGTCATCAACTGGCTGGCCACGGTCGGGCCTCCTTTCGGTGGACGGATCATCTCTCCCCTCTTCGTGCTTCAAGCGATAGCAACGGCTGCTCTGTTCCTTTTCGGCGCAAACTGGCTCGCGAAGAAAATGAAAACCCGAGTGCAAAAATTGCCCAAGGTCGAGCCCTCAATCCGCATCTTGATGGGGAACGCAATCACGATTGGCCTGTTCTTCGGCGCAGCGCTGCTTACCCTAGCGGGCCTTGGCATTCCTTTTGGCGGCCTTGCCGTCCTCGGCGGCGCGCTAGGAGTCGGCCTCGGTTTTGGGATGCAGCAAATTGTGTCGAACTTCATCTCCGGCGTCATCTTGCTGACTGATCGCTCGATCAAGCCCGATGATGTCATTGAGGTCGACGACCAGATCGGCATCGTAAAATCTCTGGGCTTACGCTACGCGTCGGTCGTGACCGTCGATGGCACAGAACACCTGATCCCCAATGAAATGCTGATCACCGATAAAGTCGTCAATTGGAGCTTTTCAGATAAACAAGTGCGTTTGCGCCGGGTCATGCGCGTTGAGTATGAGTCCGATATAGAACTGGCCATCACGACAATGGAGAAAGGCGCAGCTAGCATAGACCGCGTTCTCAACACCCCCGCCCCTAAAGCCTTCATTCAATCCTTCGGCGATGAAGCCATCGAACTGGAAATCGGCTTCTGGATCGATGACCCTGAAAACGGCACTGGCAATGTTGCGTCAGACGTATTGCGCGCCATCTGGAAACTGTTCAACGAGAATGGCATCTCGATCCCGCTGCGGCGCGAAGAGGTGCTGATCGAACCCGGCTCGACCATTAAAGTCGAAATGGTGCCTGCCACTGTGAAAGACGACGCCTAAGCTTACTCAACTTGAGTTTCAGCGGGCTGCTCTGGCGTCACAACATATCCATTTGACTCAAGTATGCGCTCGGTCGGCGGCAATTCATCAAAGGCTTCCTCAGCTGCGTCGAGCACAGCATCAAGTGCATCATCTACAACGGGCTCAGTTTTCGGCTCGGCGACATCCTCCACCGACGGAAGGCTCGTATCTGGCATCTGAACCAGCGGCTCACTCGGCTTCACGTCCGCAGGCTTAGGATCAGCGGCAACAGGCTTTGGCGGTGCCGTGCGCACACCCTCTGCGTCTTTGGCCAGCACACACAAATCCAGCCCTTGCGCCCGGACAGTCCGCATACGGGCCTGCAACGTTCCAGCGCGCTTGTTCACATATGGTCCGGGCGGGTCGACCCGCCATTTATTCGGGCTGGGCAATACAGCGGCCAGTAACGCGGCCTCCCGTTCGGTCAGCTCAGCGGCAGACTTCCCGAACCGGGCCTGCGCAGCAGCTTCCGCGCCAAAAATACCATCCCCCCATTCGGCCACGTTGAGATAAACCTCCATTACGCGGCGCTTGCCCCAAATCGTATCGATTACCGTCGCCATCCAGGCTTCGCCGCCTTTTCGGATCAGGCCGCCACCATTCCAAAAAAATACATTCTTGGCTGTCTGCTGCGTAATGGTCGATGCGCCGCGCAATTTCTTTCCAGCAGCCCGCTCATCCAGCGCCTTTTTGATCGCTTCGCCATCCACACCTTTATGTTCACAAAATCCCGTGTCCTCAGCGGCGATAACAGCGCGCACCAAATGGGGAGATATTTTATCCAAACCGCGCCCGGTTCTGCGCACATCGTCACCGGCAAAACCCCGTTGGACCATCAGAACAGTTCCCGGCACCGGTGCCCATTTCAGCGCAAAAGCATACAAATGTATCCCAGCGACAAATCCAAACACGAATAGCAATCCGCGTTTTATCCATCTTCGGCTCCTATGGGGATCTTCACCCACCTCTGCCTTGGCCATTTTACCTGCTCCGCTCGATTAGTCGGGGTTTTGCGCCCATTCCGTTAGCACGTAAGGATCTTGTTCTGACCGCATCAGTCGATCTCTTTCCGCCTCAAACCGGGCAACATCAAGGCGCGCTAAAGCCCAAATGGCCGCGCCGCGTACAGTTGGAAATTCATCCATCAACAAAGGCACCAGACCAGAGACATGATCCACATCCCCCGAATTACCAATGGCGATACAAACATTGCGCACCATGCGCTCGCGCCCGCTTCGCTTTATTGGCGACCCAGAGAACACCTCTCGAAAAGCACCATCATCCAGCAACGCCAGCTCCTCAAGCGAGGGTGCCCTGAGTTCGACACGCGCATGAAACGCCGCTTCGCTTGCGGTACGCGCAAACTTGTTCCACGGGCACGCCGCTAAACAATCATCACAGCCATATATGCGATTGCCCATTTGCGCCCGAAATTGCGACGGGATTGGCCCAGAATGCTCAATCGTCAAATAAGAGATACAGCGCCGCGCATCCAGCTGATAAGGCGCAGGAAACGCATCCGTCGGGCACGCATCAACACACGCCTGACAAGAGCCGCAATGATCCGTCTCCGCATTGTCTGGCGTAAGCTCAGCATCTGTCAGCATAACGCCGAGGAAAAACCAATTACCAATCTCCCGGCTCACCAGATTTGTGTGCTTACCTTGCCAGCCTAACCCTGCCTTCGCCGCCAGCGGCTTCTCCATCAATGGCGCGGTATCAACAAACACTTTCACCTCCGCGCCGGTCTCTTCGACAAAGCCGCGCGCCAATTGCTTCAACCGCTTCTTCAGCGTGTCGTGATAGTCCCGTCCCCGCGCATAGACAGAGATATTTCCATGGCTTTTATGATCGAGCATCTCTAGCGGATTATGATCTGGACCGTAATTCATCGCGACCACTACCCCAGACTTTGCGGCGGGCCACATAGCCGTTGGTGTCTTGCGGCGCGCAAGTGTGGTCTCCATCCACTCCATCTGGCCGTGGCGACCTTCCTCGACAAACGCCACTAAATGATCGCTTGCAGCCCATGCCTCATCGACACGGCACACTTTGCAGGCATCAAACCCCAGCGCGTCAGCCAGTTGCTTCACTTGGGCAGAAAAACTCATTCAGGTCAGCCTAGAAATCAAGGTCCGCATAATGCGCGACAGGGCGAACCTCGTCTAGCCTGTCAGCCAGCAGTGGACGAAAGCTCGGCCTGCTTTTAATCCGCGCATACCAATCTCTAAGATCGGGCGAAGCGGCCCACTCGACATCTCCGAAATAGTCATAAGCCGACAAATGCGCCGCAGCGGCTAAATCGGCCAACGTCATTTCACGCCCGGCGAGGTTGGTGTTGGACTCCAGCAGCGCGTTCAAAAACGTCACCCGCCCACGTAACGCATGAGCGCCACGCCGCAATCGAGCAGAGTCTGGATCACGATCTCGACGCACCCACTGCATCACGCGCTCGGTGAGCAGATTATCCGTCACTTCCTCAAATCCGGCCTCGACCCACGCCCAAATGCGCCTTGCCTCGGCCCTCAGCTTCGGATCGGCGGGCAAAAGTGCAGGACCATCTCCCCTATCCTCTAAAAACTCGCAGATTGCCCGCGTGCCGATCGCATGCATTTCAGGCAACAGCAGAGCGGGCGCCACAGCACCTGGCGACAGCTCACGTATTGCAGGATTGCTTGACCAGGGCGCAGAAATCTTGGTCTCGAACGCAATGGCTTTTTCACCCAAATGCAATCGAACCAGCCTGCCCGCCGGGTCCAGCGGCCAATGATGAAGAATGGTAGATTCTAATGGTGTTTGCGCGTCCATTGTCTCTCCCCGATCCGTTCGTCCTCTCAGATGTTTAGACCATCTTTCGGAAGACTCGCATTTGTGATCTTACTCTATTCAAGCATGAATATAACAAAGGACTGGTTTACAAATGACCACTTCACAACTTGCACGCATATTTTACGCTAGCGTCGCCTCAGTTGCCTTGCTCACTGCCTGCGCCAAAGACAAATCAGCAAGTCAGGTGGAGTCACCACATATTGATACGACGGCGCAGAAGGCAGAGCCAGTTAAAGCTACCACGCCGGGCACGCCAACTGGCCAACTACCAGAGGGCGTCACGCCAACTGCCTATCGCCTACATCTGGTTACGCGCCCAGCAGAAACGCACTTTTCTGGCCAAGTTGAAATTGATGTCGAACTAGACAGCGTGCAGAGTCGCATCTGGTTCCACGCCTTAGAGCAAACGATCAATCAGGTGAGCGCTCACCTTCCCGACGGCAGTGTCATACCCGCTACATATACTGGAGAAGAGGCCCCCGGCGGCGTATCTCGCCTCGATTTTGAAAGCGCCTTGCCTGCTGGAAAGCTGACGCTCAAAATCGACTATGATGCGCCCTACAATCTCGCTCTCGCGGGTCTCTACAAGGCGACACAGGCAGACAGGCCCTACCTTGCAACCCAGATGGAACCGATCGACGCCCGGCGCATGGTACCGAGCTTCGATGAACCCCGCTTCAAGACCCCGTGGACACTTACAGTTGATGCCCCCAATGGCCTGAATGTAATCTCCAACGGCGCAAGTCTAACGCAAGAACCCATTGAAGACGGCCTGACTCGCCACACCTTCGCAACAACGCGACCGATCCAGTCCTATCTCATCGCGCTTGCAGTCGGCCCATATGAAATGCGCACCGCCACAAACATACCAACAAATAATCTGCGCGCTGAGCCAGTCCCTCTTCGGGGTTTTGCTGCCCATGGCAAAGGCGACAAGTTGAACAAGGCCTTGCTTAAAACTGACAGCATTCTTTTGTGGCAAGAGAACTATTTCGACTATCCATACCCGTATGGAAAACTCGATCTGATCGCCGCGCCAGAATTTGCCTATGGCGCCATGGAAAACGCTGGCGCGATCATCTATCGCGAAGCCGCTCTTCTGATTGACGATCGCACAAGCCTCGACCGAGAGCGCCGGATCATGACAACCCACGCACATGAACTCGGGCACCAATGGTTCGGCAATCTCGTCACACCAAGATGGTGGAACGACATTTGGCTAAACGAAGCATTCGCCACATGGATCAGCTATAAGTCGATGGACGCTGTTGACCCACAAGGCGGATGGAAACTCGCACCGATCTCTGCCGGTCTTGGCGCGATGTCGTCCGACAGCCTTAAAAACGCACGGCAGATTCGCAATCCGATCACCCGAAATGGCGATATCATGGATGGCTTCGACTCCATCACATATCGCAAAGGTGGCAGCGTACTGAACATGTTTGAAAATTATTTGGGTGAAGAGGCATTCCGGGATGGCATCCGTCTACACATGAAGCGATTTGAAGATGGTGTCGCAGATGCTGATGACTTCATGCAGAGCCTCGCGGATAGGGCCGGGCAAGATGATATTGTTCCGGCGTTTGAAAGCTTCATTCTACAACCCGGCATTCCGCTTCTCAATGTTTCCTTGTCCTGCCCCACAGCCACGTCTGGGTTGCTAACCATCACGCAGAGTCGCTATGCGCCGATCGGATCGGAGATTGATCAAGACGCGTCCATTTGGTCTGTTCCTTTTGCAGCTACGGTCAATGGCGCTAGCGGTATCCGGACAGTACGAAAAATGCTGACAACAGAAACAACCGAAGTGCCGCTCAATGGCGACTGCCCAGATTGGGTAATGCCGAATGCAGATGGAGCGGGATATTGGCGTTACACACTCAATGATACCGCAGAACTCAGCCTGCTGAATAATTTCAGCGCCCTAACTGAAGCCGAACAACTCGTCATGGTGGATCATCTCACCTCCAGCTTTACCGCCGGAGACCTAGATTCCGCCCAACTGCTGGACGGACTGGCCAAGACTGCCTCTGGCTCGCCTGAGGCCGTCAATAATGGTCTCAGTATCCTGTCACGCCTCGACGAAATGCTTGATACAGACGACAAGAAATTGCTGTCTGAGTGGGTCCAGAACACCTATGGTCCTGTATCAAGTTACCTGTCTCAACGACCGGAATCTGAGTTATCTGCATCACAAATTTTGCTAAGGGGTAAACTGCGCAATCAGCTGTTGAAGTATGGCCAAGGCAGCGTAGAGCGCTCAGTCATGCTCGCAAACGCAGGCGCATATGTTGGAATATCGGATCCGGCCAATTCAAATGCGGTTACCCCATCCGACTTGAGCATAGCTATGCTTATAGGTGCACAGGACGGCGGAACCGAATTTGCACACGCCGCAACGAATTACGTACTCAGTTCGCAAAACCAGAATGAACGATCTCAAATTTTATCCGCATTGGTTCGTCACACCGATATCGACACGGCGTCTGCTCTATTGAGCCGTGCCCTCACGGACGACTTCACAGGCGACGAGTTATACAGAATGTGGTCGAGTGCTCTTGGCAATGATGATAACATCGGAACCCTCTGGACTCAGTTTGAGAGCGAGTTTGAAGCGATCGTCAGCAAGATACCGGAAATCCGCAAACCACAGATATCTGGCTTTGTCGGGAGCTTTTGCGAATTGGATCGTGTCAACACAGCAACGCGTTTCATCGTCGCGCAAAACAGCCTCATTGCTGGGTATGAGCGGTCACTGGCGCAGGGTGTAGAGCGCGCCCAATTGTGTCATGCGCTAAGGCAGGCACAAGCTGCAAATTTATTGACGGCCTTGATGACAGAATAACTATCAACCGCGAATCTTGCACAAAATTTACTCACAGCACGCGCGAATTCACGCTGTGAGGCAGCTTTGATTGGTGCTCTCGTAGCAATTGCGATAAATTATGGATGCTGAGTTGGCGTAAATAGGGGACGCTTAAAGCAAAATAGACGAACCCGCCGAACGGGGACATGTTCGGCGGGCTCTAACGAGCTCCGCAGGCTGGGTGGGGGGACGCACACGGAGGGCTCGATCTTTAAATTGTTTAACTGCAATGCAGCGAACTATACAAGAATTTCAACGCAGCTGCGAAGCGCACACAACGGTAGCTAGCAACTACTCACAGCGCTCCATTTTGCACATTTCGTTTTGCCACGCTAGTCCTGATTATCAGCCGTTAATGTAACTATTTTCTCTCCCTTTCCCTGAGGGTTTCCGTCGGCAGAGAGTAAAATTGCCATCCACCTCGTCTCTTGAGATTGCGCGAACAAAATCATCATCAATACCGTCAAAGGCGCCGACAAAAACATACCGGGAATGCCCCACAAAACGCCCCATATTGCCAAGGCCAATAAGACGACCAATGCAGACAAATTCAGTGACTCGCCCATCATCCTAGGTTGGATGAAGTTCCCGATGCTGAATTGCCAGAATGCGACTGTCGCAAATACGATTCCAGCATAAATGTAGGCATCCTGTGGCGCCGACCCCGGTATCCAAGAAGGAGCCTCAGGCTGTACTAACGCAAACAGAGGAGGCACTAATGCGGCCGCAATAGAACCCACAGTCGGAATATAGTTCAGCACGAAGATTAGCGCGGACAAGAAGAGTGCATTTTCTACTCCCAAGGCCAATAATGACACATATGTGAGCACGGTAATGAGCGCCGAAATCACTGTTTGCGTCCAAAGATACGACTCAATCCCCCTGCGCGCATCTTCGCCAACTTTGCGCACCTGATTGCGTTGATCAAAATCAACAAAAATATTGTCCAACTTACGTGTCCACCCGGCCTGCGCAGCGAAAAGAAAAGCGACATAAATCAAGATCAAAATGAAATCGCCCGACAGGCCGCCTGTAGCATTGGCAATAGTCACAAAGAAACGTTGCCCCGTATCATTGAATAACAATGATGTGAGCGTAGGGGCATCGCCCATATTTACGACGGCATAGGCATTGGCGATCAGCGCGTTGATCTTGGTTTCATATTCCGCTGCATCCTGGCCAAACTGAGCGACCCCATGCGCCATAAGCGCGATAAAACCAGCAAAGCCACCAATGACTGTCAAAATCGCAATCGCACGCGCCAGTCCCAATTTTATGAGACGTGAGGAGTTATCAATTGCGGTCGCAAACCCTTCAATGATGAGGAAGAGAAACACGGCCATCGCAAAAGTGGCCAATATGCCCCGTCCGAAATAAATGAAGGCAACGATCACGCCTGTCGCGATGATCCAGATGCCCGTCTTACTCGCTCGATCCACTTTAAATACCCCTTATTTTAACCGAATCTGACTCTGTTTACCTGCTGAACTTGGACCAACTGCCCACCCATTCCCAGCCAAATCACTCTTAATCATGACCATATTCCTTGCAGAAGTCTTGCGAATGGTTAGTTTTCCCATCGAATCTAAGGAGTTACAGCATGACCGATTCCATCTTTCTCGGCGGCGCAGATGCAGACGGCACAGGCACCCCCAATATCGCCCAATCACTCCTGCTGAAAATTGCCAACCGCCACGGCATTATTGCTGGCGCCACCGGCACGGGTAAAACGGTCACGCTGCAAATTTTGGCGCAGGGCTTTTCTGATGCTGGCGTTCCTGTCTTTTGCGCTGACGTAAAAGGCGACTTGTCTGGCGTGGGTGTACCCGGCAGCGAAACGCACAAACTGCACGAAAAGCTCCATTCCCGCGCCAACAAAATTGGCCTCGAGGAGTATAGCTATTACGCCGCTCCCACTGTGTTTTGGGATGTCTTTGGTGATAAGGGCCACCCCGTTCGCACGACAGTCTCAGAGATGGGGCCCCTCCTCCTCTCTCGCTTGATGGATTTGACAGATGCACAGGAAGGCGTGCTTACAATAGCGTTCGAATATGCAGACGATAACGGATTGCTGCTGCTCGATCTAAAAGATTTACGAAAACTCCTCGTGCATATGAGCGATAAGGAAGTCCGCGATGAAATAGCCAAGGAATATGGCAATGTCGCCACCGCCTCCCTCGGCGCCATTCAACGTGATCTGCTGGTGCTTGAGCGTGAAGGCGCTGACTTCTTCTTCGGTGAACCGGCGCTTCAACTCAAAGACCTGATGAAGAAAGACGAAGACGGGCGGGGCATCATCAGCGTCCTCGACTCAACGCGCCTCATCAATTCGCCGCGCCTATATTCCACTTTCCTTCTCTGGCTTCTTTCAGAGCTTTTCGAGCAATTGCCAGAGGTTGGTGATCCGGATAAGCCCAAGCTGGTTTTCTTCTTTGACGAAGCCCACCTTCTCTTCAATGACTCACCTAAAGCCCTGATGGAGAAAATCGAGCAAGTCGTTCGTCTTATTCGCTCCAAAGGTGTTGGCGTCTACTTTGTCACGCAAAATCCGCGCGATCTGCCCGACAGCGTGCTGGGACAGTTGGGTAATCGAATCCAGCACGCGTTGCGCGCTTACACCCCCGCAGAACGCAAAGGCGTAAAAGCGGCTGCAGATTCCTTTCGGCCTAACCCCAACTTCGACGTTAAAGAGGTCATCACACAGCTGGGTGTCGGCGAAGCGCTGGTTTCCACTTTGGATGAAAAAGGCGCGCCTTCAGTGGTCCAACGCACGTTAATCCGTCCGCCCGCTTCCCGCTTGGGGCCAATGGAAGATGCGGAACGCAAAGAGACTATCACGCAAAGCCAATTCTCTGGCAAATATACCGACGCAATCGACCGGGAGTCTGCTTATGAGCTGCTAGAAGAACGCGAAGCTGAAGCTGCTGAAAAAGCCGAGAAACTGGCAAAAGACGAGGAAAAGGCAAAGCAAGCGCTTGAGAAGAAAAAAGCTCGTTCAAAATCAACCCGCTCACGCTCGCGCAGAATGAGCCCGCTACAAAAAGCGGGAAATCAAGCCGCGCGTTCAGCCGGACGAGAGATTGTTCGCTATGTCTTACGTGGCATTCTGGGCGGGCTTAAACGGTAGAGTCGCCATCCGCCTCATCGAATTGTTCAGGATTTTGTCCGCTAAACAGCGTTGCCACTGGCATAAATCCGAGAATAACACTTACGACAATTGCAACAATCGTTTCGGGACCCGTGAACAGCCCTGCCCCGGACGCAACGCCCGTGACGAAGATCAGTCCGATCGTGATGCCAAGTCCGACCGCATGCTCAGATGCCAAATGCATACTCGTAACGCCTCCCAGCGCTAAAACCCCTTACTGACACGTCCTAGCAAACCAATGTTAATTTCCATTTAGCGACTGCGCGCAAATTAATCAGAAAAAACAGCCTCTCCTATAGGGTAAGGACTCGCGCATCACTATATCCAACTCTATAACTGTAAGAGAGAAACTTATTTTGTATTGGGAGGCCCGTGACGGCATGAAAGAATATCTAAAGTTTTACATCAATGGTGAATGGGTCGATCCGGTAGAATCCCGCACGGTTGAAATCGAGAACCCGGCCACAGAGGAAAACTATGCGCGCATCTCACTCGGCTCAGCAGCCGACGTAGACAAGGCTGTAAAAGCCGCTCGCGACGCCTTCCCGGCCTTTTCTGAAACCACTGTCGAATACCGCATGGAACTACTCGGCAAGATCATTGAGGGTCTTCAGGCGCGCCAAGATGATTTGGCTGAAGCCATCTCTGACGAGATGGGCGCACCAATGTGGCTGTCAAAAGCCGCTCAGGCTCCTGCAGGTCTCGGTCACTTCGCCAACACGCTGGAAGTTTTGAAAAACTATCAGTGGGAAGAAATGAAAGGCAAAACAAAGATCCGCAAAGAAGCGATCGGCGTTTGTGGCTTCATCACGCCATGGAACTGGCCGATGAACCAAGTGGCCTGTAAAGTCGCCCCAGCGATTGCTGCCGGCTGCACAATGGTGCTTAAGCCATCTGAAATCGCCCCGGTGGACGCACTGATTCTTACGGAAATCATGCATGAAGCAGGCGTGCCCAAAGGTGTATTCAACCTCGTAAACGGTGATGGACCTGGCGTAGGTTCCAGCCTGTCTTCGCACCCAGACGTCGACATGGTCAGCTTCACCGGCTCAACCCGGGCTGGCGTACTCGTGTCACAAGCTGCTGCACCGACAGTTAAGCGCGTTGCACTCGAGCTTGGCGGTAAAAGCCCGAACATCGTTCTGCCTTCCGCGGATCTCAACAAGGCTGTTGCAGGCGGCGTGATGCAGATGATGACCAATACGGGTCAGTCCTGTAACGCACCATCACGCATGTTCGTACCCAAGGCCCAAGAAGCCGAGGCGATCGCGATTGCGAAGACTGCGGCTGAAAACGTCAAAGTCATGATGCCGAAGGAAGCAACACCCGGCGCAATGGGGCCAATCTCCAACGCTAACCAGTTCAACAAAGTTCAAGAGATGATCGAAACTGGTATCAAAGAAGGTGCTACCCTCGTTGCGGGTGGTCCCGGTCGTCCAGAAGGCTTCAATAAAGGTTACTTCACTCGCCCCACAGTCTTCGGCAACTGCACGAACGATATGACAATCGCGAGAGAAGAAATCTTTGGGCCTGTATTGGTCATGATCCCATATGACGATGTAGATCAGGCTGTCGAAATGGCGAATGACACGGTCTATGGTCTTGCTGGTTATGTCCAAGGCGAACAAGCTGAAGCCAACGCCGTGGCAAACCGCATCCGCGCGGGTCAAATCACTGTCAACGGCTCACGCCCAGATTTCATGGCTCCATTTGGTGGCTATGGCCAATCCGGCATAGGCCGCGAATGGGGCGAGCATGGCTTCGAAGAATTCCTCGAAGTGAAAGCGGTTATTGGCGCCTAGCTCTAATAATCACGACCCAAAAAGAGAAATCCTCCCCTATTTGGGGGAGGATTTTTTTTCGCGCACAACTAAATTCCCATACTCACAACAGTTCACCTCTATCGGTGATTCTGACTTTTCAGCATTTCCTGCTAAAATGGGGATCGTCATGGTCAACGTATTCATTTCCTACGCGCGCGAAGACCTCAATTTTGCTGAGAAACTCGCAAACCGCCTCAGCCGCACAGGTCTTACCATTTGGTGGGACAGGCGCCTATTGGCCGGAGACGACATAGAGGCCGTCATTGATGAGCAAATTAAATCCTGTGATGCGGTTATTGTCGTCTGGTCATCCGCGTCACTAAATTCCCATTGGGTGAAGTCAGAGGCTAGCGCAGCATTAGCGCTTAAAAAATTGGTTCCCGTACGATCAGATGGCACCCGCCTCCCCCGACCCTACGACCAAATCCACACGTTAGACCTCTCAAACTGGAAAGGAGGGTTCAACAAAGACATCCGCCTCTTGTTCGATAGCATCTCCACGATATCAAAGGGCAAAAAAATCCGTCGCGGCCCCGGCAAGGCAGCCGGAACCATCAGCAAACGTCGCATCTTCTCAATAGGCGCGATTGCCTCCGCCGCGGTCGTTGGTTTGGCCGTTGTCAGCGACCTAACGGACTTGATCGGAAATCTGTCTGGACAGAACAACGAAAAATCACTCGCAGACAAAATTGAACAATTGGATGATCGTCTCGCACGCATGGACGCGCCAAAAACGGCCGCAATAGACGAAATTTATCTGCGTGAATCTCTACGTGCACTTCAAACTTTCGACATTCCTGTCGACGATCTCGTCGTGGAAATGGCCGCGCAGCCAAACTTTAATGCTATCGTTGGCGCACTGGAAGAGACCCTCAACACGAAGGCTAACTCTCTGGCACCACAACGGAAACGCGTTCTCCTGCATCAACTGGCAGCGCTCCTGTATCAAACGGATCGGGCGAAGGCAGAAACCTTGTATCAAACCATATTGGACAGTCATCCTGATGATTTCGCCGCTAACCTTCTCATGTCGGACATTTACGCAAACAAGCACGAGCCGAAGACGTCTGCGGAATTTGTGACGGCCGCAAAAAAGGTAACGCCGCCCAACAGAAGTAGCGAACTCACGCTAGAGATAGCGCGCGCCTTCAATATGGGCTTGGAACAAGAATACCAAGCCGCTGCCGATTTGCTGCATGACATACAGCATCAAGCAACTCTCGAGGGATTGGATTATCAAAAATCGGCTGCCGTTAACATCCGGGGTATGCTTCTGATTATTTTAGAACAAAACGATGAGGCACGGAGGACTCTCGAAGAAATAATCAGCCTGCAGAGAATGCAGAGCTATTACAGCCACTTGGCAGGCAGCCTCTTCTCACTCGCCGAAATAGAACGCCAAGACACCAACACCCAGGCCGCCATGGACTATTTGAACGAATACCTTTCTATTGCTGAAGCGCTACAAAGACCCGGATATCTCGCCCAAGGCTACCAAATGCTCGGTCGATTAGAACTCGAAGCAGATAATTTAGACGCCGCAGAGCTTCACTTCACCAGAGGCTTAGCAATCGGCAGAGAACACAAGTTTTCCGGTGACATCATCCGAAATGCAATCGGCTTAGCTGACATCAGCCTTGCCCGCGACAATATTCCATCCGCCTGCAGATATTATAATGTTGCCGAAACCGAAACCCTAAACGTAGGGTCTCGGTCATTTGCAGAAGTGGCCGAGAAAAAAGAAAATCTATGCGGCCCAATTTAAAACTGCCTCTCGCATGAGTCTGGATGAAATCACCCGCCCGTATGACAACTCAACCGAGCTGCGTTTAGCACCCAGACAGCATCCAACGAACTCGAACTATCGCTCCAGTCAATCATGACACGAACGGCCAAGTTTCGCGGAAACGTAAGGTCTCGCTTTTCGCAAGACTCTTTGCACGGCTCGTAGTTTTCGCGAATAAAGCCAAATCCAGCTGGATTTGTTCCCGAATACTGGTTGTCATGCCCTTTAAACATGTTCGTATCGAAGTGAATTTCTATTCTTGCGACAGCAAAACGTTCCCGTTCATTGCTCACCTGATCCTGCTTTGCCATTTCCATTGTCGCCGCCGCTCTGCGCATGACCAACTCAAACAAGGCCGCTTTAAAGTACTCTGTTTTCTCCAATGCCTCCGTGTCCATGCCGGGCGGTAAACAAGGTGTTTTGTTCCCCGGTCGCGGTTGCTGGGTTTCGGGATTGACTATCATCGTCGCACCACCCTCGGCAGTGCGGTCGGGCCGGAAGAAGGCTGCATCAGCATGCCACTCAAATTCACTTGCACTAAAATCACCCATTGGTTCGTCCTTCTAATAACTTAAGAAATCACGCCACCCAAAAGAGACTAGGCCAAGCATCGTCGCGGCACAAAATGGTTGACCGTCGTTAACCATAAAAAATTGAACTCAGAGTTTCAGCCCATAACTGCACAATTCAACTGGCGTTCAGCTTGCATCGTTCATACATTATTAATAGTTCCGCAGCCCACAGGAGACGCGCTATGTTGAATCTGAAATCCATTGCTGGCTTCGCCGCCATTGCGGTTTTGACAGCCTGCGCGACGGCGACCCCTTATCAGGCTGCCTCTGTAAATGACCGAGGCTATTCGGACCAGAAGATTGAGGATAACCGCTTTCAGGTTCAATTCAGCGGCAACAGCCTAACTCAGCGCAAAACAGTGGAGACCTACCTTCTGTACCGCGCAGCGGAGCTGACGAAGCAAAACGGGTTTGATCATTTTCGCGTGGTGAATCGAGACACTGAGGCCGATAGCCGAATTATTCCAATCGGGGGCACCTACTCTCCATTTTACGACCATTTCCACTGCAATTACCGGTTCGTCGGCCCCTATGCATCCCATTATCGCCCGTCCTATCCGGCGTATTACCCTGGACGCGTGCATCCGGCCTTTCGCTCTGCCTACAATGATCCATTCTGGGGCGGCATGACTGAGTATCGGGAAATCACCTCTTATGAGGCGACTGCAGAAATCCAAATGGGCCAAGGCGCAAAGCCTGATGACCCCGCCTATTTCGATGCGGCCCAAGTGCTTGAAAATCTATCCGGGCAAATCATCCTTCCCGACCCAAGCACGTAAAATGAACAATCAATAGAAGCTCAATCGCCTCGGCTACCGCATCACAATGCGGCTAACCGGGGTAGATTTTGCTAGCCAACGGCCTCCAACAGGTTCACTCTGGTGTTTCAAAAATACACCCGAAAGTCAGAATCTATGGCCGACATAGACGCAAGCAAGCAAGCAGGCGCTCCCCTCCCGCAAAAATCAGCAAAATCATTCCCCGGCACAACCGAACTTGTCGTAATGGTTGCCGGTCTGATGGCGCTCAATGCGTTTGCTATCGACATCATGCTGCCTGCGCTTCATCAAATCGCGTTAGACGTTGGCCTATCGGCTGAAGGCGAAGCAAGTAACAATCGCCAGCAAATGATCGTCTTTGCCTATGTACTGGGCTTTGGTGCTCCACAACTGGTGTGGGGGCCAATCTCAGACCGGTTTGGCCGACGCGCTCCCCTCTTCATTGCGCTGACCGGCTATATCCTGATGGCCATCACCTGCGCATTCATGCGGGACTTTACCAGCCTGCTGGTCGTGCGGTTTGTGCAAGGTGTTTTCGCATCTGGTGCGCGCTTGGTGGGAGTTTCTGTCGTGCGTGACATGTTCGCCGGTCGTGACATGGCCCGCTTCATGTCGCTCGTGATGACCATATTCATGATCATCCCCATCATTGCCCCCTCAATTGGTCAGATCATTTTGTACGTCACGGATTGGAAGTGGATATTCGGTGTCCTCGCAATCTTCGGCGCGATCATGCTAACCTGGACATATCTGCGCCTGCCCGAAACATTACCCCCGCCCAAGCGTCAAAGCTTAAGCCTTAAACGCGCTGGCAGCAGCTATGCCGCGGTCATTCGCTCACGCGTCACCTTCGGCTATATGATCGCGTCCGGCATCGTTTTTGGTGCCCTGTTCTCATTCATCGGATCAGCCGAACAGGTATTCCGCGAAGTGTTCCATCAAGAGAACACCTTCGCCTATTGGTTCGCGGGCATCGCTTGTGCGCTCGCATTCGCTAATTTCACAAATGCCCGTATCGTCCAAACGGTCGGCATGCGCCGTATCAGCCATATCGCACTGATCGTCTTCACAGCCGTCGCCGCGTTACTCGCCGGAACAACATGGCTGTTTGGCGAAAACCTCTATCGCTTCTTCATCCTGTTCGCCATTTGCTTCGGATGTTTCGGCATGATGGGCGCAAACTTCAGCGCGCTTGCGATGGAACCATTGGGTAAGATCGCCGGCACAGCCTCCGCTGCGTATGGCTTCATGACCACAACAGTCTCCAGCATATTCGGCATGACAATCGGCCACTTCTACGATGGTTCGACCATTCCGCTCATGCTGGGTTTCGTCGCTTTGGGGGTCAGCTCCCTCATCGTCGTTCTTGTCACTGAGAAAGGAAAACTTTTCTCTCGTGTCTGACGCTTAATTGTCGACACAAACCTGCTCAGCGGCCGTGGCACCTATCGTCCCGCAACGCAGATATGACACCACACTTGACGGATCAATCAAACCTGCACCGTCACGCGCGGTCAGACTGATAAAATTGCCATGAGACTCCGGCGTAACAAAAGTCGTCTGACCATTTTCAGACCAGCTGAGCGTGCTCTCATCGACTTGCGTCACATGTATCGTGCCGCCATCGGCCCGACGTAGCGTTGTCCCATTGTCCGCCACCAGAGCAATTGGCTTGGCACAATTCGCCTGTGTTTCGAGCAATGTTCCACTACGCGTTTGCAATCGCGCTGACCATTTGCCTTCAAACTGATAGGCCGGGCCGGAATACACTCTTTGCCCGTCCTCGGCCACGGTTTGCGCCCGCCCATTGCCCACTATGATGAGCGCCGCAAACGCCGCAAGGCTCAGAAAACGTCTCATCACACTACTCCTTGCCGCGTTAGGTTTTCGCCAACCACGCCTTCTCTACCACACCGACGACATCACCCATAATCTCGGTGATCTTAAAGTCCTTCGGCGTATAAATACGCGCAACACCCATTTGGCGCAGCGCCATCGCATCCTCGGGCGGAATAATCCCTCCAACCACAAGCGGCACACCATCAAGGCCTGCCTTGCGAATCTCGGCGATGGTCTCCCGCACAAGATCCAAATGACTGCCCGACAAAATCGACAAACCGATCACATGTGCGTCTTTTTCCTTGGCCTGAGCAACAATCTCCTCGGGCGTGAAGCGAATGCCGTCATAGGTCACGTCCATGCCAACCTCACGGCCCCGCGCTGCAATTTGTTCGGCGCCATTGGAGTGTCCATCAAGACCCGGCTTGCCCAGAACATAAGTCAGCTTACGGCCCAACGCCTTCGACACACGCTCAACGTCGACCTTAACCGCCTCAATATTCTCATCTTCCTTGTCAGACGTGATAACCATTGCCACACCCGTCGGCGCACGGAATTCTCCGAACTCTTCGCGCAGCACTGTGCCCCATTCGCCGGTTGTGACACCCGCTTTGGCGCAGGCAATGCTCGGCTCCATAATATTACGGCCAGATCGCGCTGCGTCACGCAAGTCAGCCAGTGTCGAGTCAGCCAGTCCCTGATCGCGTTTTGCGCGCCACTCTTTCAATTCGCGCACCTGCATCGCCTCTTCAGCCGGATCAACCGTTTGAATCGCCGCGTCACCCGCACCCAGAGGGCTGGTTTCTGTTTCCGTATAGCGATTGACCCCGACCACCGTCATGTCACCGGATTCGATAGACTTCACCCGGTCGATATGCGCGCCGACAAGGCTCTCTTTCATAAAGTCGATAGAGTTCGTCGCGCCGCCGCGTTCATCAATCATTGCCAGCGTGTCGCGGGCTTTCTGTTTCAATTCTTCCGTTTTGCCTTCAACGACATGGCTGCCATCAAACAGGTCTTCAAATTCCAGAAGATCGGTTTCAAATGCCAGAATCTGCTGCAAACGAAGTGACCATTGCTGATCCCACGGGCGCGGCAAGCCCATCGCCTCGTTCCAGGCCGGCAGTTGCAGCGCGCGGCAGCGGGCTTTCTTGGAAAGCGTCACAGCAAGTGCCTCGATCAGAATGCGATAGACGTTGTTCTCAGGCTGCGGTTCGGTCAGGCCCAACGAGTTGACCTGCACCCCATAACGGAAGCGCAGCGCTTTTTCATTGGTCACGCCATAACGCTCTCGGCCAATTTCTTCCCAGAGATCGACGAAGGCCCGCATCTTACAAAGTTCTGTTACGAAACGCACTCCGGCGTTCACGAAGTAAGAAATGCGACCAAACACAATTTCAAAGTCTGATTCTGGAACTTGCCCGCCAGCCTTAACCGTATCGAGCACAGCAATCGCGGTTGCCAGAGCGTAAGCCAGCTCCTGCTCGGGCGTCGCGCCTGCTTCCTGCAAGTGATATGAGCACACATTCATAGGGTTCCATTTTGGAACTTCCGTATAGCACCAGCTCACCATGTCAGAGATCAAGCGCATGCTCGGCTCGGGCGGGAACACGTAAGTGCCGCGTGAAAGATACTCTTTCACAATATCGTTCTGCGTTGTTCCGCGCAGCTTTTTGCGATCATCGCCGCGCTCATCGGCCAGCGCCACATAAAGTGCGAGCATCCACGCCGCAGGGGCGTTGATCGTCATGGAGGTGTTCATGTCCTCCAGCGGCAACTGGTCCATCAACTGGCGCATATCGCCCAGATGCTTGACCGGAACACCCACCTTACCGACTTCACCACGGCTCAGAACATGATCGGCGTCATAGGCCGTCTGGGTTGGCAAATCGAAGGCAATAGACAGACCTGTCTGGCCCTTTGCCAGATTCATCCGATACAGTTCGTTGGACTTTTGCGCGGTTGAGTGTCCCGCATAGGTGCGAAAGATCCAAGGGCGATCCGCATCGTGCTGGAATGGGCGTTCAGTATCAGCCATTTGGTCTATTTCTCCTCCAAGAAAATTTTTATTGCAGCGCAACATGCCTTGTGCGTTCCGTAAAGGCAATATCCGGGCCGCTTGCTTTCCTATTCTGGGTATGGGCCTTTCGTCGCATTTGCAGACACTATACTCTTGAGACCAAGCCAAACACCAACCACATTGGATCGTATGATACCGCAAAACGCCCTCAAAACCGTACTGAACCTGCGCATGCTCGCTATCGTCGTGTTTCCGCTGGCCACAGTTTTACTCGCCTTGCTTGAACGCAGCGTGCTTATGGTCGCTGTCTTAGCGATCGGCATGATGATCTCGTCTGCCGTCGAGCGCCGCCGCTTACCCGAAACACGAGGGCTTCTACAACCCGCCGCGCTTATAAGTGGTGCAGCGGTCCGTTTTGGGCTGCTTGCTGGGCTTTTCGTCATCTGCCTTGGCATTTTCACATTATTCCGCGAAACCGCTCTTGCCCGCTCCCTACAATGGATCGACCTGCTTATCTTTCTGGGCGCGACGGGCCTGTCAGTGGGTGCCAATGAAATTAGCGCGCGTATCGCTGCCACCCAAATCAACACAGGTACGGACGGGATAAGTTCCATCTTCGCGCAAACCAGCCCCGGCAACAGCAAGGATGCAGACGGCGTGATTATCGAAGGCGAACTGTCAGACCCCGATACCAAACCTTGAGCACTTAGCGCTCGCCTACGGCAATTCTCTACTCGCCATATCCCAGCCCGTAACCTATACGCTCAAGCATCTGCGCAATGCCGGACATTGCGTTCAGCCGAGGTGATTTTCATGTCAGATTTTATCGGCCTCATCGCCGCCTGCCTCACAACGATTTCGTTTCTGCCACAGGCTGTTCTGGTGCTACGCACGGGGCAGACAGAGGGCATCTCACTTGCGATGTATTCTCTGTTCACAATCGGCGTCGCCGCATGGCTGATCTACGGCATCATGATTGCCAGCCTGCCGATCATCGTCGCCAATATCGTAACATTAGCGCTCGCCAGCCTCATCTTATGGACGAAGGCTCGTGCTGTAATGGCTGCACGATAAACCAACCGAGCTTACAGGCACCACGGCGCGACCACCGCAATATCAGCGCCCATATTTTCATAATACAAACGCTGTAATTGCCGTGTCATTTGGCCGGGCGTGCCCTCCCCGATCAGACGGTCATCCAGCCGTATTATTGGGGCAACCAGTCCGGTCGCTGAGGTTGAGAACATCTCTTTTGCCGCAATGGCTTCTGCGGGCGTGAAAGAACGTTCTTCAAAGTGGAGACCCGCATCCTGCGCCAAGTGCACCACACGTTCGCGTGTAATGCCCGCCAGAATAGCCGATGACAATGCGCGGGTAACCAATGCGCCGCCCTCCGTCACGATCCATGCATTTGCAGATGCTGTTTCGGTGACGAAACCATCCTCAACCATCACAGCACCAAATGCCCCCCGATCTCGCGCGGTGCGATATCCGAGCGCTTGAGACAAGAGTTGCGTCGTTTTCAGATCCCGGCGCGCCCACCGCGTATCGTCCACCAAAACAGCGGCATATCCATGCTGCGCCATATCCCCAATCAGGCTGCGCGCAGCGCTAAATGCAAAAACAGTCGGCTCCAACACCTCTGGCCCTGCAAAATCACGCGCGTCATATGCGCCCGCTGTCACCTGTAGGTACACCATCCCCTCATCGAGATTGTTTTGCGTCACCATAGCCTCATGCAGCGTGCGCCATTCGTCCAAAGTCTTCGGGTTCGGAATGTCGATTGCCGCTAAAGTGCGCCCTAAACGCCCGATATGACCCTCAAAATCCACCAAATTGCCCCGAAATACCGCACAAACCTCATATGCGGCATGGGCAAAAAGAAAACCGCGATCCAATGGCGAAATCTTCGCAGATTCCAATGTGCAGTACTCTCCATTTAGGTAAACAATCGAGTTTTGAGACATAATTTTGCGCGGAATCCTTGGTTAACCATTGTGCGCCGCAACATTTTTGCTTGCCTTGGCGCTTTTGAATTGCGAATGTGCCGCCGTTCGAGGGGGCTGTGAAGACACCAATATGGGCTTCAAAGGTCCCCCCACTGGTTCTGGAGGAGGAATTTAGACACAATGGCTGAACGCGAAAAGAAAGACATTTATGCAATGGGCGAAATTCCGCCCGAGTTTCATGTACCCAAAAAAATGTGGGCCTGGGCAATCCGCCGTGAGCGTCACGGGCGCCCGTCCACTGCGATGCAACTGGAACAAGTACCCGTCCCAGAAATCGATTCTGATGAAGTACTCGTCTTGGTTATGGCCGCGGGCGTAAACTATAACGGCATCTGGGCCGGTCTGGGTGAACCTGTTTCACCTTTCGACATCCATAAAGAAGAGTACCACATCGCCGGCTCTGATGCCTCGGGCATCGTTTGGGCTGTCGGTCGCAAGGTCACCCGCGTAAAGCCGGGCGACGAAGTGGTCATCCACTGTAACCAGGATGATGGCGACGATGAAGAATGCAATGGCGGCGACCCAATGTTCTCCCCATCACAGCGCATCTGGGGTTACGAGACACCAGACGGCTCTTTCGCACAATTCTGCCGCGTACAGGCACGTCAGTGCATGCCGCGCCCGAAGCACCTGACATGGGAAGAAAGCTCCTGCTACATGCTAACGCTGGCGACAGCTTACCGTATGTTGTTCGGACACCGCCCACACATCGTAAAGCCTGCTGATAACGTGCTCGTTTGGGGTGCTTCTGGCGGCCTCGGCAGCTTCGGCGTGCAGCTCTGTGCTGTGACCGGCGCAAACGCCATCGGTGTTGTCGGTAATGACGACAAGAAAGAGCATGTTCTGTCGCTCGGCGCCAAAGGCGTATTGAACCGCAAAGACTTCAATTGCTGGGGCCAATTGCCTACAGTAAACGGTCCTGAGTTCAACGATTACATGAAAGAAAGCCGCAAGTTCGGTAAAGCGATCTGGGAAATCACCGGTAAAAAAGACGTAGACATCGTCTTTGAACACCCGGGTGAAAGCACCGTTCCAGTGTCTGTCTTCGTTGTGAAGCGTGGCGGTATGGTTGTTATCTGCGCTGGCACAACCGGCTTTAACCTGACAATGGACGCGCGCTTCCTGTGGATGCGCCAGAAACGTCTTCAAGGCAGCCACTTCGCACACCTGAAACAGGCATCAGCGGCCAACCAGCTGGTTATCAATCGCCGCATTGATCCGGGAATGTCAGAAGTCTTCGGCTGGGACGAAATCCCTGCTGCGCACGAAAAGATGCTCGATAACAAGCACCTTCCGGGCAACATGGCCGTGCTGGTAACTTCGCCAAAACCGGGTCTGCGTACGGTTGAAGATGTACTTGCCGTAAGCGGCCAAGCCTAGTACTTCAGCCCGTATGAATCGGGCTGAAGCAGACGAATTTGCGCAAGATTGGCTCGAGGCCTGGAATGACCGGGACCTCGACGCCATTCTTGCGCATTATTCCGATGGGGTAGTATTCCACTCTCCCCGCATTTCTGAAGTGCTTGATACCGGTGCTGTGTCTGTAACTGGCAAATCGAAACTTCGTGAATATTGGTCTCAAGCCCTCGAAATAGCGACAGACTTGTTCTTTGAACTCGACGACGTGCTTGTCGGGTCGGACGCTGTCACTTTGCTCTATACAAACCATCGCGATCAGCAGGTCGCAGAGACATTTCTGTTCGACGAAGACAAAGAAATATACTGCGCCATAGCAGCCTATCGCTAGTTTGGCTCAGGCAGCAGGCGCAGGAAAATAAGGCTGAGCTAACATCGCCGAAAATGGTACAAAATTATGGATCGCGTGACAGATCGTCGTCATCCCAATTGCGAGCCAAATAGAGCGTTTCTGCCAGTTAATAAAGCAAAGTGAGAACATCACAAAAGGCCAAAAGATCACGAGCCCCCATATAGGCGCCGCCAGTGAATGAAGCCCCGCCCACACACCAGCAGATAGCACAGCGATCAAATAAGCACTCTTCTTACGGAACAGCCAACCGAGCAGCGCTATGATTGGCCACATCATCAGCGTCTCAATTATCGGCGAGAGGATCACCACACCAAAAAACACGAGCCACGGCTGTAGCGTCACATCACCAACATCCGGCTGCATCGCGTTCGGGAACAGCGCTGACACCGCCGCCCCAATCAGAAATGCACCCGCCAGCGTCAAACCCGCGGTTTTCAGAATATAGGTCGCGATATCGTGCCGCTCGCTCTGGGTCCACTCAAGCAGCTTGATCACGATCACCCCTCAAATGGATCTTTCATCAAGATCACATCTTCGCGTTCAGGCGAGGTGGAAACCAGTGCGCAAGGCTTGCCGACTAATTCCTCAAGCCGGCGAACATATTTCACCGCTTCAGCGGGTAACTGCGCCCATGAACGCGCGCCTGCGGTCGAGCCTTTCCAGCCCTCCATCGTCTCATAGATCGGCTCAACAGCCGCCTGATCGGTCAAGCCAGCCGGGAAATAGTCAATCTCTTCGCCGTTCAGCTTATAGCCGATGCAAACTTTGATCTCATCAAATCCATCCAGAACGTCGAGCTTAGTTAGCGCGAGGCCCGTCACACCACTCGTGGCACACGCTTGACGCACCATAACGCTATCAAACCAACCGCACCGGCGCGGCCGACCTGTATTCACACCGACTTCTCTACCTACAGTGCCGAGGCGCTCACCAATTTCATCATCCAGCTCAGTCGGGAACGGTCCCGCCCCAACACGCGTCGTGTAAGCCTTTGCCAGCCCAAGCACATAAGACACAGCGCCCGGCCCAACCCCTGCCCCCGCTGAGGCATTGCCCGCCACAACGTTGGAAGAGGTCACAAACGGATAAGTGCCGTGATCAACATCAAGCATAACGCCTTGCGCGCCCTCAAACAGAATGCGGCTACCGTCGCGCACTTTCTCGTCGAGCAATTTCCAAACGGGCTGCGCATACGCCAATATTTGATCGGCAATCTTCAACAGCTCTGCCTTCAACTCCGCACCATCAGGCTCAGGCAGCCCAACGCCTGCGCGCAATGGACGATGATGGGCCAGCAAGCGCTCAATCTTCAGATCTAGCGCCGCAGGGTCTGCCAAGTCGGCGACACGAATAGCGCGACGGCCCACACGGTCTTCATAGGCAGGACCAATGCCCCGCTTAGTGGTGCCAATCTGACCAGCGCCCAACGCGCCCTCACGGGCTGCATCAATATCTTTGTGCCATGGCAGGATCAGCGACGCATTATCAGCCAGAACCAAAGTTTCTGGCGTCACCTCGACACCTTGCGCCGTGATACCTTTAATCTCTTCCAACATGTGCCACGGATCAACTACCACACCGTTGCCGATGACAGAAATCTTCCCGCCGCGCACAAGGCCGGAGGGCAACAGTGCCAGCTTGAAAACATTGCCATCAATTACCAGCGTATGGCCTGCATTGTGACCGCCTTGAAAGCGCACCACAACATCAGCGCGGCTCGACAGCCAATCAACGATCTTACCCTTGCCTTCATCGCCCCACTGGGCACCGACAACTACGACTCCGGACATGCTTTCTCTCCCATCACGCGGCACGACATGGACAGGATTATGCCGCCAATAGCAAGAGTAAAAGTGGCAATTTCAGCACCCTCACAACAACACGGTTAATGGAACCGCGAAGATTACCGCTTCACATTCGCAGTTTAACAGTATTTCTCCCCTATTATCGCTGGGAATGAATAAAAATCGCCTCCCTAAACGTGCGCTAGCGTTGCGTCATTTCGCCTTGTCTTTATTGATAGGCAGCTCGGCTATGACCGCCAACGCTCAAAGCTCCAGCTCGCCACAGTTTGAAGTGTTCGGCGTGGTGATCGTCTGGGCCGGAGGCAATCCGGCAACGGGCAATTCCACCCCGATGATTAGCGATTTTGTCGTCAATTCCTCTTGGGGCAGCACCTCAGCAGATGATGCGGATCTCATTTCTAGCAACGTCCACACGGTTCAAACTGGAACTTTGGTGCCGCTGCAGGATTCCATGGGTTCAGCACAAGGCACGCCGCTTCAATTGCGCCGACTGAATGGGCAGCCAAATTTTTTGACTGACACCAATGGCGACGACCTGATGACCGATCAGGATAGTTTTTCATCATTCAGCATTCGCGCAGCATCCGACGTGCGTTCGCGCCAGATGGAACTCAACAGCAGTTTTTATGTCGCCTCAAATGTGCCGTTCGCGATCGAAGGCGTGGCTGCGCCTTCGGGCTCCACCTCGCTTAACGATCTCAGACGTGTATTTGCAACCTTATCTGTCACTCAATCGGGCAATGACGGAATTGCGTTCGGAAGTGCATCGCAGCTCCCACATTCGGGCGGCCCAAACGCTGGCACGTATTTAACAAATCGGCGCCTTTATGCCATCCGCAACCCCCGCACAATCTTCACCGGCGACAGGCGCACAGCTAATGGCTTAGGTTCGGTTGCAGACCAATCTGTAAGGTTTGATCTGAACTATCGCTACAATTCTGGCAATGCAGATCTATCAGACGGCACTTTTGATATTGCCGCCGAGGTGACCTACACAGTCTATGTGCCCTAACCGACCCCGGTTACTTGTCGAATTTGTAGATTATCCGCACACCCAAATTGTCCAAACCTTGGTTGCGACCATTGCCTAATATCTGACCATGGCTCAAATGCTCATACATCAATTGAGCGCCCCAATTCTCACCAAAATCCTTGTTCAAAGATAGCGATGATCGGAACAGATCTTTTGATCCGAGCAAGACGTTTTCTTGCGTGTACGCATCGCCCGATGGGTTACCCTGCGGAAATGGGTTGCCCAATGCACCATCATGAATGGCGTACCCGATGCCCGGCTCAATCGCCCAGCCATCAAACACTTCAAAAGTCCACTCCAAGCCAACCGCGCCGAAACTCGTTTTACCCGCAGTATTCGCACTGCCCATCACATAAGGGCGTGGGCTGAAAGCGAATGAGAGAAACCCCGGAGACGCAAAAACGACCTCTCCATTGATATTCGGTCCATCCTCCTTATCCGCATTATCACAATCGATGACGCAAATATTGTGCTGAACGACGCCAAGCCGCAACTCCTCTGCCAATTGCGCTTGAGCAGGCAACGTAAGCGTCGCAAAAGTAAGGATCAAAAACATCAGTCCGCGCATCATAACCTCCGTTAACTATAACCATTTTGTCATGTAACAACGGTGTTTGCGTATCGAGGTCAAGCCAATTCATTCGCGTCCAAAACAGAGCCAGTATTCATCGTGACTTATGCGCCACGCATAAATATCCCAGTCAATACAACGTAAAAGAGCGGGCCGCAAAAACGCAACCCGCTCTCTCACATTTTAGCTTCGTCCAAAATCTAAAAAGTCGTTAGAAGTTTAGCACTTTAGCATAACGCACTTGCTCAAGCGCAATCAGCTCAGCCATCAGCTTATCGCTAGGTGCTTGATCAATTCCAATCAATGCAATCGCTTCGCCGCCTTCCGCCTGACGTCCAAGATTAAAGGTCGCGATATTCACACCCTCTTCACCTAGCATCTGACCCAGCGCCCCAATAAAGCCCGGCTTATCTGTATTGTTGATATACAGAGTGATCGGGGAAAAATCGCCCTCAAGCGCCATTCCCTTGATTTCAACGATACGTGGTTGACCCGCAATGAGCGTTCCCGCAAGCGTTCTCCAGCCGCCCTCAGGCGCGTTCGCAGTGGCCTTAGTTTTCACCTTTACGCGCACGAGGCTGCCATAGACTGGGCAGGCTTCGGTTTTCGTTTCGGTCAACTTCACGCCGCTCTCAGCAAGGATCGCAGGCGCTGACACCATGTTCACATCGCCGCGCGCCGCGCGCAATAAACCAGCCAGCAAAGCAGCGGTCAGTGGCTTCCGGTTTAGCTCGGAGACTTCACCCTCATACTCAATGATGACTTCATCATAGCCGTGATCGGAAATCTGCCCCGCAAAGCTGCCCAGCTTTTCTGTCAGTGCCGTATATGGCGTCAAACGTGGTGCCTCTTCCGCAGACACAGACGGCATATTCAACGCATTCGTTACCGCACCGCTCAGCAAATAATCAGACATCTGTTCAGCCACCTGCAACGCAACATTCTCTTGCGCTTCAGTTGTTGCCGCACCGAGGTGGGGTGTCGCAATAAAGTTCTGTGTGCCAAACAAAATGTTTTCTTTGGCGGGTTCTTCAGCAAACACATCGAACGCCGCAGCCGCAAGGTGCCCCTCGTCCAACAGGTCTTTCACCGCAGCCTCATCGACAAGCCCACCGCGTGCGCAATTTACAAGAATCAAGCCCTTCTTGGTTTTGCCCAAGTTTTCGCGTGAAAGAATATTCTTTGTTGTATCCGTTAGCGGAACATGCAGCGTAATAACGTCTGCGCGCGCCAACATTTCATCCAACTCCACTTTCTCAACGCCGAGTTCTTTTGCGCGCTCCTCAGTCAAAAACGGATCAAACGCCGCTACTTTCATTTTCAGACCCAAGGCCCGCTCTGCGACTCGGCTACCAATATTCCCACAGCCAATCAAACCAAGCGTTTTATAGGAAACCTCCGTGCCCATGAACGCTTTCTTTGGCCACTCCCCTGCTTGCGTACCCGCATTCGCCGCCGGGATTTGACGCGCAGCCGCAAACATCATCGCAATGGCATGCTCTGCGGTTGTAATGGCGTTGCCGAACGGCGTGTTCATCACAACAACGCCTTTTGCGGTCGCGGCCTTGATATCGATATTGTCCACGCCAATACCAGCCCGGCCGATTACCTTCAGCTTGTCCGCCGCTTCCATAACGGCCGCGTTCGGCTTACATGCGGACCGCACCACAAGGCCATCATAGCCTTTGATTTCCTTGGCAAGCTCGTCTTGAGAAAGCCCAACTTTAATATCAACTTCAATGCCGCGCGCTTTAAAAATGTCCACAGCTGCTGGGCTGAGTTTGTCACCGATAAGAACCTTAGTCATATCCGTATCCTGTCTATAATTTTGTATATGTCATGAAAGACGAAAAAATGGTGTTCGCTTAAAGCGCAGCTGCCTCTACGGCAAAGGCCCAATCCAGCCATGGCGTCAGCGCAGAAACGTCACCCGTTTCCACCGAACCACCACACCAGATACGCAATCCGGGAGGCGCTTTCGCATAGCCTGCCGCATCAAAGCAGGCATTCTCGGCTTCCAGATTTTTCATCATTTTCTTCACGAATGCACGCTGGTCATCCTCTGACAATGCGGCCACACGCGGATCAACGATTTTCAACGTCACCCCTGTGTTAGAACGCACAGACGCATCCGGGCACAAAAACTCGACCCAGTCCGTCTTCGCAACCCAGTCAGTCAACACCGCGAGTGATGCATCAGACTGCGCTTGAAGACCTTTCCAGCCGCCAAGGCTCTCACACCAGTCCAGCGCCTGTAGATAATCTTCGACACATAACATGGAGGGCGTATTGATCGTCGCGCCTTCAAACAAAGCTTCGTTCAGCTTGCCGCCTTTAGTCATACGGAAGATCTTCGGCAATGCCCGATCCGGCGTATATGTTTCAAGACGACGCACGGCGTTAGGTGACAAGATCAACATGCCGTGGGCCGCCTCTCCGCCAAGACATTTCTGCCAGCTATATGTCACCACATCGAGCTTTTCCCACTCAATGTCTTGCGCAAACGCCGCAGACGTTGCGTCACAGATCACAACACGATCAGGGTTGGGCTTGATCCAGTCAGCATTCGGTACGCGCACACCAGAGGTCGTGCCATTCCATGTGAAAATAATGTCGGCATCGTCGCGCGCTTTGGTAAAATCAGGCAGCGCGCCATAATCCGCGCCATGCGTTTCGCAATTATCCAGCTTCAATTGCTTGGTGGCATCCGTCACCCAGTCCTGACCAAAGCTTTCCCATGCGAACACATCAACCGGGCGTTGGCCCAGCATAGACCACATGCACATCTCCACCGCGCCCGTATCAGAGGCAGGCACAATCGCTACGCGGTAATCATCAGGAATGCCCAGAATTGCCTTGGACCGGTCAATCGCTTCCTTCAACTTACCTTTGGCCAAGGCAGAGCGGTGCGAGCGTCCAAGCGCAGCAGTTTCGAGTTGTGTAAGTGAAAATCCGGCGCGTTTAGCCGTCGGTCCGGAAGAAAAGTGCGGGTCATTCGGGCGCACTTCGGGTTTAGCGATAATCGTCATCTGTTTTTACTCCTATCCTCACAGATAGGCTGACCTTCGTTGGGGAAGGCTGGCCCACGGCCCGTGTCGCACATTTTGCTGCACTGCGCAAACGCCATCTTCACGACAACGCCAAAGCAATCGCTGACGAAACCTCATCCGTCGGCGTCGGTCACCTTTTCAGGAATACGCAAAATACGCCGGGCCATACCGCGATGCTTGTCTTTCACATGCGTGCCCACCGCGCCAAGCGCAGTCGCCAAAACCGCGGCGTCATCAGTAAAGCCGAGGCCCAATATCACATCTGGAAGCGCATCTATCGGCAACACGAAATACGCGACCGCTGCCATCAAAACGGCTTTCGCCTTCTTCGGTGTGTCTGAATCACGAGCTGCAAAATAAGCGGCCACCAGATCATCTGCAAAAGGCACCCGTCCCAGTAATCGCAGCACTTTAGGGATGACTCCACGCGCAAGACGCTCATTATGTTCAATCGTGCTCGCCTTGAAGGTGCCGTCAGCATCCTCAACCGTGTTAATAATTTCCGCCACGTCAGACATTGCATGCTCCTTTCACTTGGTTAGACATGCCCTTCCTAGTTATTTTAAGGGAGGCCGAAGGCCAATGGAACTCAATTCAAACATTTCAGCCGTAATTACAGGCGGCGCATCCGGTCTTGGCGCTGCCACCGCAACTCTATTGGCGTCTCAAGGCGTCAAAGTGGCGCTCTTCGACCTCAACGCCGAAAAAGGCGAAGCGCTTGCCAAAGAACTCGGCGGCGTGTTCTGCAACGTCAATGTCACAGACGATGCCAGCGTTGATGCAGGCTTTGCAAAAGCCCGCGCCGCAATCGGCCAAGAACGTATTCTGGTTAACTGCGCCGGTACAGGTAACGCCATCAAAACAGCAAGTCGCGACAAAGAAACAGGCGAAATCAGCCACTTCCCTCTCGATAAGTTCGACATGATCATCCAGATCAACCTTGTCGGCACATTCCGCTGCATCGCAAAATCTGCGGCTGGCATGATGACACTCGACCCGATCGACGGCGAACGTGGCGCAATCGTCAACACAGCCTCTGTCGCTGCTGAAGATGGCCAGATCGGTCAGGCGTCATACTCTGCCTCTAAAGGCGGCGTCGTCGGCATGACATTGCCAATCGCACGCGACCTGTCTCGCGAACTTATCCGCGTAAACACGATCCTGCCAGGCATCTTCAACACGCCGCTACTTCAGGGCGCTCCAGAGCCGGTGAAACAAGCCCTCGGCGCTCAAGTGCCAAACCCGGCCCGCCTCGGTAACCCGGAAGAATATGCCTCACTCGCAGTCGAGATGTGCAAGAACGGCTACTTCAACGGCGAAGACGTCCGCCTAGACGGCGCCATCCGCATGGCCCCGCGCTAATCTCAACAGCCCAAGTGCAAATATAGAAAACGCCCCTCCTCTTCGGTTGGGGCGTTTTTTGATTCACACAAAACATCACTCACCTCACGCGGCCTTAACTCCCAATAAACCTTAATGGATCACACCTGAAAGTTAATACTCACGGTGTGTAGAAGGTTTAAACCATGTCTCTTTTGGAACGAGTGATTGCTGCCCATAAATGTCGGTCGATGCATCACCACATCGCGCTGGATGCGTTGTCCCACCTCGAAGTTGAGGGCGCAGAAGACTGGAAGAATCTTATGCTGCGTCATAACGCCAATCTGTTTGATGGCGCAAAGGCGCCGGATTCGGATTTCAAAGATTTCAAAAACCATGTCCTGCATGTCGGTGAAGGCCAATGGGGCGGTGCACGCGATGCGGCGACTGAATGGTATGCACATAGCGTTGAAGCGCTACGTAAGAAAAACTGGGGGCGCGCCGCCTATTGCCTTGGTGTGCTAAGCCACTATTTCGCCGATGTTTGCCAACCCTTCCACACCGGACAAACCGAAGAAGAAGGCGCGATGCACCGCGCTGTTGAATGGTCCATATTCAAATCCTGTGACCGCGTGAAAACCGTTATCGAGACAAAAGGATATCCAGAGGTCACACTGCCAAGCGGCCAGGGCTTTGTCGCAGACATGGTACTCGCAGCCGCCGAGCATTCCCATCCCTTCTACAATATCTTCCTCGATCACTATAATCTCGATGCTGGCGTCAAAGAACCGCGCGATGGCCTTGACGACACAATGACAGAAGCCGTCGCCGCCTGTTTCGCTTACGCTACAAAAGGCGTCGCAACGCTGTTCACCACCGCCATATTAGAAGCTGGCGTCATCGCTCCAAAAACACATATGACTGTGCGCGGCTATATCGCTGCTGCCAATATCCCTTGGCGCAAGCTGGATAAGAAGCTCGACTCCATCGCAGACCGACGCACGGTCGAAAAGATGTACAAGGAATTTCAGGCCACAGGTAAAGTCGTCAAAACACTTCCTGACGATGATAAAGCAATCCGCAAACTGCACGCCCGCGTCGTCTTGCGTACACCGCTTAAAGAGCTAGATGCACAACCGCTTCGCCCATTCGGCACCAAACACACACCGCGCACAGTCGAGCAGAACGATGAGCGCCCGAAAATTGTCCGCTCACAGAAACATCAGCCTGCAGTTAAAGAAAATACAGCAGATGCACCCGCCGAAGAACTCGTCGTTGCCACGTCAGCGCCAAAAGTAGAGGCTAAGCCCAAGCGCACCAAAGCCAAGAAGAAAAAAGTCGCACCACCGCCAGAACCACTGGCCGTGGAAGAGACACCTAAGGCCATCGAGCCAGAAGTCATCATCGAGGAGACACCGGTTGAAGAAATCGCTGCTGAGGCCCCTGCCCCGGCACCAGAACCCGATCCAATCATCGAAGCCGCGCCTCAACCGGAGCCAGTGCCTGAGACGATCATCGAGGCCGCACCTGAAGTGACCCCGGAGCCAGAGGTCATTCCCGATCCTGCCGCGCCGCCTGCTAGCGACATGTTCGAAGACACTGACAGCTCACGTCGCCCCCGCCTAACGCTGGAATCGCCGGTCGTTGACGCGCCATCAATCGGTAAAAAGACCGCCAAACGCCTCGCCAAAGCTGGCATCACCACGATTGAAGATCTACTCATCAGCGATGTGGAGCTGGCCGCCGAGATGATCGCTGCACGGCACATCACGCCAGACACGCTAATGGACTGGCAAGACCAAACCATGCTGATGATGGACGTGCCGGGCCTGCGCACACTCGACGTGCAAATCCTCGTCGGTTCCGGCATCCGCTCTGCTAAAGACCTTGCAAAGGCATCCACCGCCGATGTCTTCGCCAGCGCGATGAACTTCCTCGGCACCTCTGAAGGAGAACGCGTGAACCGCTTCGATGACGAACCCCTCGCAGAAGACAAAGTCGAAGGCTGGATCGACCTCGCCCGCGAAGAAGCCGCCTAACAAAGAAACCCTCCCCCACAATAGTGAGGGAGGGCTTTCTTCTATTGCAAGCTAGCTAAGACTTACTGCCCCTTGCGCTGCTTCACGTCTTCCTCGCCGGATGCTGCACGATCCGCTTCATCAAAAACAATCTCAGCCTCTTCGCCCTTACCGTAAGCGCGTGACTTTTTGGCCAGACGATTCATTGAGCTGCTCATCATGTCCTTGCTGACAGCCATTGATTTTCCGCCTGAAACGCCGACAGCGTCAGCATCGTCAAAGTTTGCGAACTCCGCGCCGAGGAAGACAACTTCCCAACCCTTTTTCCGCGCACGGTCCAATGCCGCCTTGGCGCCATCCTTTGTGATCTCGCGTGAGGAGTTTTCCTTACCGTCCGTCATAATCACGATGACAGCTTTTTCTGGATTGTCCGCCTCGGCCATCGACACCATGCGACCAATCGCGTCAAACAATGGCGTCATGCCACGCGGGCTTGCCTCATCATCGGTAACGGTTTGCCACGCCTCAGCCTTCACCCCGTCACGCAACACGTCAAATTGCAGGCTCTCTTGAAAGTCAAAAACTGCCAACGAGATATTCGTCTCGATATCCTCGCCTTCCAGTTCGCCTTCATCAGCCTCACCTACGCTCTTGGCATAGGCGTTGACCGATCCAAGGGCCTCGTCCCAAATGTCGCCCATAGATCCTGTACGGTCTAATAGAATGTATGAATGCACAGCGTCAGCCTCCTCGTTTGGCAAAACCTTTGCGCTCGCTGGCGCAGCGATCGACAAGCCGAATGCGGCCATCGCGATGGGTAGAATGAACTTCTTCATTGGGGCGTCCCTTCCCGTGAACACTAAGCCCCCCGGCCCTGTTCATCTAAAGAAGGTGCGTGCCAATTAAGGCGCCGACATGGCCCCATTCTGCCGAAGCGATGGAATCTGACTAAGCGTTACGCGAATTGAGGTGCGATCTTCAAATTCTTCACCCAGCCAATCTTCTCCATAATGAGAAGCAATGTGCCATTATAATCAACAATACGATTCCACACGCCCTTGCGCGGGCGGTGCAGTGCGCTGACAGGTTCATCATGGTGATGGTCGTGGAACGCTTCACCGCCAGTCAGCAAACCAATCACATGGTCAGCCCACACAGGGGTTTTCAAATGTCCCAGCACATTGATGCCGTAAACAGTCGCATGAAACTGGATCGCCCGACCGATAACAAAACTCGCATGCAACATCGCCGTCAACATCAGCGAGCCACCAGCCGCCCAGACGATCAAATAGATAATAGCGGGAATCACGAAATGGATCACTACGCTCAACTCATTATAAAATCGGTCCATCCAAACAACCGCGGGCTGTTGTTTCAACCAAACCGCCATGGGGCGTGCAGTGTCCTTCTTATCACGAAACAAGATCCACCCGGCCCACGCCCAGCGCTTTGACTCAAATGGATTATGCGGATCGCCCGCCTCATCGGCAAAACGATGGTGCTGGCTATGATAATTTACCCAGTCTTTCACATTGCCTTGCATCGCAATCATCAAATTGATCATGGTCCAGACCTGCGCGGTCGGGTTCAACTCTCCCGCCTTATGCTGCAAAATTCGGTGTAGCGGCCCAATGCCCATATTGCAGACAAATACGGTCCACGCCGTCACCCCAAACGCAATAGGAAAATACCACCAGCGCAGCGTCAACTGGCTCAACGCGACGCCCAGAACAACCATAGTGGTAAACAGAGCAATGCCCAGCAAAGGATAGAAAAACACCGAAAAGAAGCTCGGAATATCGAACGTTTTCCAATTTTTCGGAATCGCGAGAGAGCGGGGAAGTGTCACAGTATGTTCTCCAGACAATCAGTTCGTTATCTGGCTTAAAATACTGGCACCAATCGGAAAAGATGTCGATTGCAGTCATCGAACGCACCTCGCACACTCCAAGGGGTGACGGGACACCGTCTGGTAGGGTATTGAAACATCTGATGAAACTGCGTTCGAGGGGGCCATGAGCGACGCAAAGCAACAGCACGACATTGCCGAGCTGCGCGCAGCATTCGCCAGCCATGGCGTTGACCTCGACGATGTCTTCACAGACGCCGGAGAAATCAGGCTCAGCTGCACCCTGTCCAAAGATTGCCGCGCCACGTCCGACTTAACCCTGACGCTGACCCATACGCATTTCGCTTGCAGCGCATGTGGCGAATCTGGAGATCTCTCTCAGCTCGCGAGTAAACTAAGCGCTCAAGTCGGCTTGCTAAGCCCCCCAAGCGATGACCCGACATCCAAAAGCCACGAGCTTGTTCCTGCGGCCAGTTTTTCGCCCGCAACCAAAGTCGAGAAAAACCTCGCCCCGGAAACACCGCGTATTGCCCACCTCACACCGGAAAACCGCATAGAGACGCGTCAGGAACGCCGCGACCGATTGGCAGAAGCCCGCCGGGCGCGTCGCAAAGGGATGGGTGAGCGTCTCCTGATTGGCGGTCTCGCCCTTCTTTTCCTGATCGCGGGGCTAATGGCAGCCAGCCTGTCTGGCTTTGCCAACTATCAAGCCTTCTCCACTTCCGTTTCCGACCCTCTTCAGGCCAAAATTTGGGGGTGGACGGGCGTTATCGCCGCAATAGTCAGCTTCGGCGGCTTCACTTTCGTCTATTGGCATGCCGCCGCCCGCCGTATGAAAGAGAGCCTGCGCGCAGCGCTTTTCGCTATCGCCGGGGCCGCAACCAGCATTATCGGCACCAGCAGCTATATTGAGGCAAATAACACCAACGCCGCCCTGCAAATGGAACAGGCTGGCACCAATAGAGGCGTTCTCAACACCCAGATCGCCGATTGGCGCGCACAACTCAACGGCATTCCCGCTGAAACACGCTCTGTCGAGGGGCTGGAAATCTATATCGCTGAAGTCGAACGTGTCGGCCGCACCCATCAAAAACCCTATCGAGACGCCCAAAACGAACTGGGCCTCGCAAAACGCCGTGATGAACTGCTCGCTAAGATCGATGCCGCGAATGCTGAACTGCTCGGCACAGGGCCCGGCGCCATTCTCACACGTGCGGAACAACGCACCCACCTTCCCCATTGGTTTTTCGCGGTCATGCTGGAGTTGTTCTCCAGTCAGGGCACCTCAATCGGTTTTGTCGCCCTCCTTCTTCTCGCAAATGGTGTATCCCATCAATCACGGCAAGAATCATAATTTTTATTGGTTTTTTTGGAACGATAAATCGTCCCGCGCATACACTATTTAGAAGCAACAGTGTCATCGCTTCTCATGCCTAAACTTCCAAAGCTGGTGCCCTGCGCATCAGCTTTTTTTTGGCCTCAGCCAGCAGATGGGTTTAGAGTGTTCGGGTGGCTAGCACCGCGCCAATGCCCGCACATTCGAGAGTTTCGCAATTTCAATCCCTACCACCCCGCTCATCATCGATTGCGACCCCGGCGTGGACGATGCCGTCATGCTGATCCTCGCGCTTACTCAGCCTGATCTCGACGTGCGCGCGATCACCACGGTCGCCGGCAATGTGCCCCTAACGCTGACATGCAGAAATGCGCGCATGATCACAGATTTGATGGCACGCCCAGACCTGCCCGTTCACGCTGGGTGCAGCCACCCCATGTCGCGCGATTCTGTTACCGCAGAAGATTTCCACGGCGCGAGCGGTATCTCCGGCATTGAACCTTTCCAGCCACAGACCCCGATCGCGCAGGGGCACGCTGTAAAAGCCATCATCGCACATGCGCGCGCCGTTGGTCCAAGCAGCCTGACGCTCGTGGTGACTGGACCGATGACCAATATCGCCTACGCCCTCAACATCGCCCCCGATATTCACGCCAATATCAAAGAGCTGATCGTCATGGGCGGCGCAGATGCAGCAGGTGGCAACATCACGCCCACCGCGGAGTTCAACATCTTCGCAGACCCACACGCCGCAAAGATCGTGTTCGACGCCGAGCTGCCGACGCGTGTGCTTAGCCTGGATGTCACCCATCAAGTACGCGCTGAAGACGTGCATTTGTCCAAGATAGACGCGGTCCAATCCCCTCACGCAAAGCTGATGCTGAACTTGCTGGACGCGGCCAATCAACTCGAAGCACGCTGGAAAGAGGGCCAAAGAGCACCCATGCACGACCCCTCCACTTTGATTGCATTGCTGGCCTCAAACCTCTTCGAAGGACGGCGAGGAAAAGTGTGCATAAACGTGCAATCGGGGGATCATTTCGGGCAAACTACGTTCAAACCCCAGCTAGACGGCCCCCATTTTTGGTATGACAGTGTGCAAGAAGATGCCTTCTTCGAGGCCATAGCGAAACGAGTAACCCCATCATGATAACTGTTGTCGGCTCCATCAATCTCGATATCGTCGCCACCGCCCCCACCCTTCCCGCGCCCGGCGAGACGGTCACAGGCGGAAAGCTTGCGCGCTTTCCCGGCGGCAAAGGTGCAAACGCGGCGCTCGCTGCCCAACGCCTTGGCCAACCTGTCTCCCTCATCGGTGCGGTCGGCGCAGACGATATGGCAGAAGAGGCGATGGCACTGCTTACCAAGAGCGGGATGGATTTGTCAGGCACCGCACATATCAATGGTGAGACAACCGGCGTCGCGCTTATCGGCGTTGATGCCAAGGGCGAGAACTTCATCATGGTTTGCCCCGGCGCCAACAATGCGCTGCGCCCCGAAGATGTCAGTAGTCGGCCTATTCACCACATGATGGGCGTGCTCGAAGTGCCCATTCCAACATTGGTGGCGGCCGCGACCAAAGCCACAGGCTTTGTGAGCCTCAACCTCGCCCCAGCCATGGACGTGCCAAACGAACTGCTCGCTGAGGCTGACCTGATCAGCGTAAATGAGACTGAAGCGGAATTTTATGGAGACGCACTACATGCACTTGATGCGCTTATCGCCGTTTCAATCGGTGCTGAGGGCGCCATCTTGTACAAAGGCGGCAAAGAAATTTCCCGCCAACCCCCGCCTGCTATCACCGTCGTCGACACGGTTGGCGCTGGCGATACGTTCACCGCTGCACTAACCGTCGCCTTGATTGAGGGCATGCCTGAATCAGACGCGTTGGCCTTCGCCGTAAAAGCGGGCGCACTGGCCTGCACCAAACGCGGCGCGCAACCTAGCCTGCCCTTCCGAAAAGATGTGGATACGCTCTAGGCGCCCGCGCGGGCTATCCGGCGACGCTGGACACTCGAAGGGATGTTCAGACTTTCGCGATATTTCGCAACAGTCCGACGGGCAATCTCAACACCGTAGCCGGTTAAGATTTCCACGATCTGATCGTCAGACAACACATCATCTCCAATTTCAGAATCGATCAACTGTTTGATCCGGTGACGCACCGCTTCGGCGGAATGCGCCTCACCACCATTGGTCGCAGGGATCGCCGCAGAGAAGAAGTATTTCAGCTCAAACAAGCCACGGGGTGTCGACATATATTTGTTAGATGTCACACGACTAACCGTAGATTCGTGCATCTCGATCGCGTCGGCCACCTGCTTCAAGTTCAAAGGACGCAAATGCGCAACACCATGCGCAAAGAACGCATCCTGCTGGCGTACAATCTCGCTAGCCACTTTCAAAATCGTGCGGGCGCGTTGGTCCAGAGACTTTATCAGCCATGTCGCATTAGAGGCGCACTCGGTAATAAACTCTTTTTCCTGCTCACGCATTGGAAGCGCAGACACTTCAGCATAATAAGCCTTATCCATCAGCACGCGCGGCAAGGTCTCTGAATTCAGCTCTACCGCAAACATGCCATTTGGCAGCTCACGGATTGTCACGTCTGGCGCAACAGCAACCGCCGCGTCACTAGAAAACCCTGAACCCGGCTTGGGAGACAGCTGACGCAGCTCCATCAGCATATCGGCAATATCGGCTTTATCGACACCACAAATGTCGGCCAGCTTTTTCAAATCATGTTTCGCGACAAGCTCAAGATTTTCGACCATTGCTTCCATCGCCGGATCGAAACGTTCTTTTTCTCGCAACTGAAGCCCAAGGCATTCAGGAATAGAACGCGCCATAACACCCGTCGGCTCAAACCCCTGGCACACTTCGAGCACAGCCTCAACATTGGCTAGTTCTGCGCCAAGCGCCTCTGCAACATCCTGCAGTTCCGCGCGCAAATATCCACCATCATCCGTTTCATCAATCAACCGCGCTGCAATCAAACGGTCTGCATCCGACAGCCCCGCAATGCTAAGCTGCTTGTGTAGATGCTCGTGCAAAGAAATATCTGTACTCAGATTAGCTGTCGCGTCAAAATCATCAGAAAACCCGCCGCCAGATGTGTTCGACCAATCTGTTTTTGCGCTCGGTCCACTGCTCATATTCGCAGGGGCGGCTGCATCAGATCCTGTGCCCGGCTCATAAACGTCTGCATCAGGCGCATCAAGCTGCTCACGTGCATTGTTCATTCCGCCAGATTCATCAAGCGAGAGTTGCTCACGTTCAGGTGCGTCACCAGATGATTCTGGCGCGCCAGTGTCTTCGCCCTTGTTGAGAAGCGGGTTCCGCTCGATTTCCGCCTCAACAAACTCAGCAAGTTCGTGATTGGAAAGTTGCAATAACTTAATCGCCTGCTGCAATTGAGGTGTCATGACCAGGGATTGTCCCTGGCGCATATCGAGTGATTGTTTCATGGCCATAAGCCCGCGCCCTCTAAATCAAGCGGCGAACTGCTCACCCAGATAGACCCGACGCACATCCTCATTAGCCAGCACACCTTCAGGCGTGCCTTCATAGAGAACAGCTCCGTCATACATAACCGAGGCCCGGTCAACAATTTGAAGGGTTTCGCGCACTTGGTGATCCGTAATCAGAACACCAAGGCCACGTTTCTTCAGAAAGTGCACAAGATCAGAAATGTCGGAGATAGCGAGTGGGTCAATGCCGGTGAACGGTTCATCCAAAAGCATAAAGCTTGGACGGGATGCAAGTGCACGCGCGATTTCAACACGCCGCCGTTCACCCCCGGAAAGGGATGTCGCCGCTTGATCACGCAAATGATCAACATGCAACTCTCGGAGCAAGCCATCCACTTGTGCGCGGCGTGCGTTGCGGTCTTTCTCGACCAGCTCAGCAACAGCGAGCACATTTTCTTCTACTGTCATGCCCCGAAAAATGGAGGCCTCCTGCGGGAGGTATCCCATTCCAAGACGTGCCCGTTGATACATAGGCAACCGGGTTACATCTTCACCATCAATCGAAATTGATCCTGAATCTGCGCCGATCAGGCCCATAATCATGTAGAAACACGTGGTTTTGCCAGCCCCATTAGGTCCAAGCAAGCCGACTACTTCTCCGCGTTGAAGGGACAATGACACATCGCGCACGACCTGCCGCTTACCAAAAGACTTGGCAAGATTTTCGACATGGAGGCCTGTAGGCGTGTCAGTCATTTGTTATTCGTCCATTCTCACGGGGCTGTAGTCGCCCTGCAATTCACCTAGCAAAATAGAGTTAAGGTCGATTTTCAGACCTTCGTGAAATTTGATCTAGTTTAGTTTTCTGTGTTGTCCTCAGGCGTAATTACCATTCGAGAAGTGCTTGATCCGCCATCTAATGTGGTACGACGATTTCCAATTTCAATCTTTAGGCTTTGGCCCTCTGCCACGTCACGCTCACGCATCAAGGCCACATTGCCTGTCATCGTGATTGTGTCGGTGTGTTGCTCATACACGCCTCTATCACCTTTGGCCTTCATCTCCGGAGTTACATAGAACACGTTGCCCTCGGCGATAATCTGGCGCACATCGCCAAAACCAGAGGTTAGACCCGATTTTTCACCATCAGCCGCTTGGTGAAATTTGATCGTCACCTTATCGGCGCGCAGGCGCGCATCACCCTGTTGGATGTCGACATTGCCGATCAGATAAGCCGCATTGTCGCTCTCGACACTCTCGATCCGGTCCGCGTCACTATAGATCGCGCCACCTTCCGACGAAATCTGTGCCATCGCTGGCAATCCGATCGCCGATATAGCACACGCCGCCAGCACACTGTTAAGGCGTTTGATCATTTTCTGTTCCACCCTCTTCATCGACCTTTTTCTCAGCCGGATATAGTACCAATGTTGCATTATCCTCGAACACGATTCTATTGCCATCTTCGAGTATTGAATATGTATCGGACCGAATGTCGCCAAGCGGTCCCTTCCCCACGAGCGGAGACAAGCCTTCAACCCGCCCCTCCTCGACATAGATGCGCGCGCGGTCCGTCTCAAATGTATAGCCCGCTTCATCAGTTATCGTAACGCCTTCATACAGTTCCAATATTCCGGCTTCACGATCATACATACCTGACGGGGAGCGCACTGTACTACCTTTTGAGTCGGTCATCACAGGCGCGACCAAATCAACGGCGGGGTCGCCCAATTGTCGGCGACGCGCGGCATCAGCGGTAATTGCATATCCCTGCCCTGCCGAGTCCCGGCCTGTAAAGCGCGGATTGATCATCGAAATAATCTCAGCTGATTGAATGTTAACCGGACGGGCGCGGTTCTCAATCGTGCTTTTGAGAATATAGCCGAGCAGAAGCCCGATCATAACAGCGGCCCCCACCAGAAAGAAAATTCTCATAAACCGGACGCGCACGGTGCGCCGACGCGCATCTTCCAGCGTTAGCTGGCGACGCGGGGCCCACAAAGTGGCTGGGTCCAAATGAGAAGTAGCATCAATCACGAAAAACGGCCGTCTATAAAAAAGCGAGTAGGGCCACTAAACATACAGATTGCGGCAGGAAAACGAAAGCGACTGTATTTATTAAAACTTACACCCAGCGACTATGCACTCTTCGGTAACGACAGAAGGTGGAGAAGGATCTACCCATTTTAGAATGAAGAATATCACCACCGCGAGCGCGACGATTGAAATAGCTATCCCCAAAAGCTTCCTCAACAAACTTACCCCCATTTATTCTGGCAATATTGTCGAATTGAGTATCGCAAGCGCGCGCTCAACTTAGGAATGCGCGAATATATCATTCTCGCTCCAACCCGCCAAATCCAATGCCGCGCGGGTTGGTAGGAAATCGAAACATGCCTGCGCCAGCGTCACGCGGCCCTCACGCTCCAACATAGCCTGCAGACCACGCTGCACATCGTGCAAATACAAAACGTCTGACGCCGCATACTCCAATTGAGCCTTGCTGAGCGATTCAGCGCCCCAATCAGAGCTTTGCTGCGCTTTCGACAACTCAACACCCGCAATCTCACGTACAACATCCTTCAGCCCATGGCGGTCGGTATATGTGCGTGCCAGTTTAGATGCGATCTTCGTGCACCAGATCGGCGCGCACTCAATGCCCATCCAGCGACTGATCATACCCACATCAAACCGTGCGAAATGGAACAGTTTGATCGTCTTGGGGTCAACCAAAAGCGCCTTCAGATTTGGGCAGTCATAACTGCGCTCAAGCTGGACGACATGCGCTGTGCCATCTCCTGAGGAAAGCTGTACAACGGTCAGATTATCCCGAGCGGGGTTCAGCCCCATGGCTTCAGTATCAATTGCGACCATCGGGCCAAAATCAATGCCCGCCGGCAAATCGCCGTGATGAAGTGTGATGTTTGTCATGGATAATTCTCTATCACGTCGCTGTCACGGCGCAAATCAAACCGCGTTATGACTCGCTAAAAACGCAAAATTTGGCAAAAAAGAAGGGCAGCCAATCGGCCGCCCCTCTCGCACTCTACACTGGTACTCTACTAACGCGGGAATCTAATTTGAAATAGTTAACAAATTACAAACGCCGCTATACTTCGCACCCTATTTGCTTATTTAGCAAGCAGGTTACGAATCTCTTCCAGCAGAACTTCCTGACGCGGCGGTTCAGCTGGCGCCTCTTCTTCTGCTTTTTTCATTTTGTTCATGCCCTTGATGATCATGAACATGACAAACGCAACAATGATGAATGAAATCAAGGCTGTCAGGAACGCGCCAACATCAACAATCGCCGCTTCTTTGACGACTGTTTCACCTTCCATTACGGCCTCAGTCACTGTGTATTTTAGTTCTGACAGATCCAGCCCGCCCATAATTGGGGAGATAATTGGCAGGAAAATACCCTGAATAAACGCTGTCACAACTGTCGCGAACGCACCGCCCATGACAAAGCCCACGGCCATGTCGACGAGGTTGCCCTTCATCGCGAACTCTTTGAATTCTTTTAACATAAAATACCCTTTCCCTTGTTTACAAATATACCCATCAACCTGTGCAACAAACAGTCCAGAAATTTGTGCTTAGGGTCAAGCATATACAACACAACGCGCTGTTATTATGTGCGCTTCGGCAACGGCCCGAGNNAGCATACCACCCTGAATGATGCCCGCAGGATTCAGAAACTCAGGCTTGGGGTCAAAGCCAACGCGGACCCATTGCCTTTCAGAATCATGCGCCAAAAGTTTCCAGCCGAGCAATTTTGCAATCGGCGGAGCGGCTACAGGATTGTTGAAAAAGCGCTCAGGATCAAACGACATCGTTTCCTCCCAGAGTTTCAACCGCGACTAACGCGCTTCGGGGTCTTCCCCGCCATTGACACGCGCGCGCAATTCTTTGCCTGCCTTAAAGAACGGAACAGACTTGGCCGGCACCTCCACCGGTTCACCCGTCCGCGGATTACGACCCTTGCGCGCATCGCGTTTTCGCACAGAAAATGCGCCGAACCCGCGAAGTTCAACCCGGTCGCCTTTTGCCAGCGCTTCGGAGATTTCATCTAGAATAACGTTCACGACCTTCTCCAGATCTTCCTGGCGGAGGTGACCGTACTCTGCGGTCAATTTGGTGATCAGTTCTGACTTTAGCATGTCATTGATAATAAACGCATTTGCGGCGAGGGCTAGGCCCCCGCCGCAAACATTACAACGATTTCAGAATTAAACTTCGAAAAAAGCTTAGCCCTTCATGAATTCTTCAGCCTGTGGCTTCCATTCGTCACGCTCCATGCGACCTTGGAAAGACAGCTCTTCCTCAAGCTCGCTGATTTGCGCATCGTTCAGGGCCGCAATCTGCCAGAAGTGGAAAATACCAGCATCATTCAGCTTCTTTTCAAACGCTGGGCCAACACCTTTGATCTTCTTCAGATCATCAGCTTCGCCTTGTGCGCCTGACAAACGACCACGTGTATCCATCGCGCCCGTATCACCCGCCGGCGCCGCCGGAGCAGCTTCGGTTGCTGCAGGCGCTGCTGCAGGTGCAGCCTCTTCGCCTGGGGTGGATGAGGCCAGCGCAGCGCCGAGAATATCACCCAGTGAAGCGCCAGCATCTGCTGACCCATACTGTGCAACGGCTTCCGCTTCTTCTGCGATTTCCAGTGCCTTGATCGACAGTGTCACACGGCGGGAATTACGATCCACCGAGATAACTTTTGCGTCGACTTTGTCACCAACAGCGAAGCGCTCAGGGCGCTGGTCGCCACGGTCACGTGACAGATCAGAACGACGGATGAAGGCCTTCATGGCAGGTTCGCCAAATTCGACCTCGATACCACCGGAATTGATCTCAGATACCGCACAGGTCACGATTGAACCGCGCTTAACGCCTGCTGCGTCCGCTGATTCCATCGGATCGCCGCTGATTTGCTTGATGCCGAGAGAGATACGCTCTTTCTCAACGTCTACGTCCAGAACCTTCGCTGTGACAGTGTCACCCTTGTTGAAGGTCTCGATCGCTTCGTCACCTGACATGTCCCATGACAAGTCATTGATGTGAACCATACCGTCGAGGTCTGGGCCAAGGCCAACGAACAGACCGAACTCGGTGATGCCGCGTACTTCGCCTTCGATTTCAGAACCGACCGGATGCTCGGCAAGGAACGCATCCCATGGATTGTCCATAGTCTGCTTCAGGCCAAGTGAGATACGGCGCTTGTCTGAATCAACGTCCAGAACTTCCACATCGACTTCCTGTGAGGTCGACAGGATCTTGCCCGGATGTACGTTCTTCTTGGTCCAGCTCATTTCAGAAACGTGGATCAGGCCTTCAACACCATCTTCCAGTTCAACAAACGCACCATAATCGGTGATGTTCGTGACTTGGCCGTTCAGGCGTGCGCCCATCGGGTAACGTGTTTCGATACCATCCCAAGGATCAGAACCAAGCTGCTTCATACCAAGAGAGATACGCTGGCTGTCTGGGTTGATCTTGATGATCTGAACTTCGACTTCCTGACCAACTTCAACAATCTGGGACGGGTGATTGATGCGCTTCCAGCTCATGTCTGTGACGTGGAGCAAGCCATCAATACCGCCAAGGTCAACGAACGCACCGTAATCGGTGATGTTCTTGACGACGCCTTTACGCACGTCACCTTCAGCCATTTCGCCGACAATCTCTGCGCGCTGCTCGGCACGGCTCTCTTCAAGGATCGCACGGCGAGAGACAACAATGTTGCCACGCTGGCGGTCCAGCTTGAGGATTGCGAAAGGCTGGATCTCGCCCATCAATGGGCCAACGTCGCGTACCGGGCGAATGTCCACCTGGCTGCCTGGAAGGAATGCGTTCACGCCGCCAAGATCGACAGTGAAACCGCCTTTGACACGTCCGGCAATAGACCCTTTGACAGGCTCTTCTGCGTTGAAGCTTTTCTCCAGTTTGATCCAGCGCTCTTCGCGACGCGCTTTATCACGAGACAGAACCGCGTCACCGAGAGCGTTCTCGATACGGTCCAGATACACGTCAACAATCGCGCCAGACTCAGGCTGATTGTCTTCCATGTAGAATTCTTTTAGCGGGATGCGGCCTTCGGTTTTAAGGCCGATGTCCACCACCACAAAGTCGCTGTCCACGCGCACAACAGTTGCCGGAATAACCTGGCCTTCCTGCATCGCACTGGCAGCAGTTGACGATTCAAACATCGCTGCGAAGTCATCACTCGTCGGGTTCATTTTATCTGTCATTGATTTTCCTTGAACGGGGCGAACGGCTCATGACGGACATGCACCATTGCTGCCCGTTCAGAACGACCCGTATGTGGTCTCTGGTCTTTTCAGAGTGGAACCGCCTGTTTGGATTTGAAGCCCTAATAAAGGGTTCTCAGGCAGATTTTCCTTTGGTCAGCGCAGCATCTACTGCTGCAACTGCCGCTTCCACAGCCTGCTCTATAGTCAGATTAGTGGTATCAATCAAGACAGCATCTTCCGCAATCGCGGCGGGCGCATCGGTCCGGCCCTGATCGCGGGCATCGCGCTCACGCAATTGCGCGATCACCGCCTCCAGCGTCACATTGCTCCCCTGCCCCACAAGTTCACGCCAGCGACGCTCTCCACGTTGGGTGACGTCAGCGTCCACCCATAGCTTAATATCCGCTTCGGGCGCGATCACCGTGCCAATATCTCGCCCATCCAAAAGCGCGCCACCCTCTTGCGTCGCGAAAGCGCGCTGAAGCTCAAACAAGGCTTGGCGCACATCTGGCATGGCCGCCACAACACTCGCCATCGCCCCGGCCTCTGCGGTGCGTAATTCTTCTTCACGAAAATCAGCCAAATCCAACCCACGCGCAATCGCGGTAATCCCCGCCACATCGTCCTGCGCCAACCCCGCTGCAAGCGCCGCAACTGCCGTCGCACGATACAATCGCCCTGTATCCATATGCGGCAGTCCGAATTGGCTCGCCAGCCGTTTTGAAATAGTCCCCTTACCGGACGCCGTCGTGCCATCAATCGCAATAATCATAACGCCGAGGTGGGCGATCACACGCGCCCTGTCAATACATCAGAGATCGTTCAGGCACATCTACGGCGAAGCAACGCGCGAATAGCATGCCAATCTCAGCAGCAGCTCAGTCACATACAATTTTGATCTGCTTGCGCGGCAGCAACCCGCCAGATGCACGGATCAAGGCGCGTTAGAAATTTGGACGGCGTAATTGTCCTGCGTCATGTCTGGAACATATGAAACGGTGACAATGTTCTCTCCGTCATCGGAGTAGAATACTTTGTAAAGTTCCGGCGATCCATTCGACGGATCAAAGAACAAGGGATCAACATCGACCGATCCCACAACGTTATATGTGGTGTCCGAAACCAACGAAATTGCAGACGCAGCTATCGCAACCCAGCGCTTGGCTTCACTGGAGTGATCGGCCCAGACGACACTCGGCATGGCTCCGAATGCTTCAACAAATCGCATATCCAGCGCCGGATCATCACTTGCCCGAAGCACATGGCCACCTGCAACCACTAGCCGGGTGCCGGCCTCATTAATCCAGATGTTGCCGCCCATCCCATAGTGACCGTGATAGACAGAATCACGTCGGAAGATGTTCTCAATATCCGACACCGTCCACTTCTCGATATCACTCGGTGACACTCCGCGATCAGCCGAATAAAACTTGCCGCCATTCGGATGCATACGCAATTGACCTCCTGCATATGATCCGTACCGTGAGACGACACGATCATTTTTGAAATCTATAGCATAGAGATCAACCCATTGATCCCGTCTGGGGAGCATATAAGCGATGGCTCTATCATCAATGACGATATCTCCCCAATCTGCAGCAACGAACTGCTCATCGATCACAGCTGGTTGCTCACCGGTCAAATCGATCAATGAGGCAGATCCTGAATGAGAAACAGCAACATAGTCACCATTGGGCGAAATATCGAGTTGCTCACCTATCTGCGACAAATTCAAAATTTGTTCAGAAAAGTCATCGAGATTGCGGATGCGCAGCTCTTCCTTATCCGATACGGTGTAAATGATCTGATTGCGAACCTTATTATAGACGATATCTGTTGGCTTACCCAGAAGCCTCAGTTGCGGATTTTCCCCTGCCTCTACGACGTGGACAGTAATCGTTTCAGGTGCAGTCGCAGTTGAGCCATCTGATGTCACGAGCGTAAAAACATAGTCTCCGGCAACAAGCGGCTGGAAGCCGATGGTCGGCCCGTCTAACACGGGCAAGACCAGCGAACTCAACTCAGGTTCATCCTCCAACGCCCAAGCATAGGTAATCGTATCACCTTCACTGTCGTAACTACCGCTTGCATCAATACTTACGTCTACACCCACGATGCCAGCCAGATTGTTGGGCACAAGCGTCGTGGGCGGATAATCAAGTAACTCGCGCGCCGGAAAACTCCGCTTTAGCAGCGCAAAATTATTCGGATTCGTCAAATGATCTGACACGATCAGTCGCACCATTTGTCCGTCGGGTTCTGTGAAAACACTTATCGGCGACGAGGGGTTCCCTGAACCCGGTACAATCTCTGGAAGTTCGACGGTATTGATGTACTTGCCGCTGCTCGCACTGTAGATATTCAATTGAGAAACGCCTCCCCGAAGCTCAACTAAATAAATTTCATTGCGCGCCTCATTAAAGGACGCATCCATGATCGTTCCTTTGAGATCCAATTGCCGCACAAAAGTCATATCAGTTGACCGATCATTTGAGGTCCGTAAGACCACGCCACTGGCCGCAATGATGAAATCTCCACTTTCTGATATCCATAGATTTCCACTGAATGGAAAATCACCGTGATATGGAGAGTCATAGGCGCCATTCATCGCTCCATCCACAACGTCATAGCGTTCGATGTCGCTGGGAAACGATCCCCGGTCTGCCCCGTATATTTTAACTCCATTGGGGTGCATGCGCATAATGGTACCAGCTCGAATGCTCAAACCTGAAGCCGAAACATCCACGCCCGTCTCGGGGTCTATACTATACCCGTAAACCCATTGGTCTCTGACAGGGATAATGTGCGAAGCACCATTGTTGTCGACCACCAGATCGCCGGGCGATTCGCGGGTAATTGGCCACGGCCCGAACACAGTCCCGTCAGAAACTCTGATTACAGTCAACGCATCAAGATGGGCCGCAGCGACCCATTCTCCATTTGGAGACACCGCTAAATGGATGATCGTTTGCGACAGATTAAACGCAAACATTTCATTGGCATCCGCATCTAGAATACTAAGCTGATTTTCATCTGACGTCGCGATGACGGACCCTGTTGCATCTACTTCAACATAGGTCACACGGTTTTTTATCGGTGTTTTACCAAATTCCGCTACAGAGAAACGAACGAGTTCGGATGTTGTGTCGAAACCGTCACTGACATCTACCCTCAATTCAAAATCGCCCTCGACATCAAAAGACAGGTCAAGAACGGACGCCTCAAAGCTTGAGGCCAAAACCGAATTGGACGGCGCAGACGTCACATGCCAAGTATACGTAAGCGCATGCCCGTTTTCATCGGTTGAGCCAGTCGCATTCAGCACAACAACTTCGCCAATCGCCAGATTTTCCGCGACATCGTCAACGACAACAATTGGTGCATCATTGGATAGCGTCAGCTCGATCACATCAACTGACTGCCCACCATTGCCATCATCAACAAGCAGTTCAATCAGGTACGCACCCGGCACATCTGATATCAATTTCGTCTTAGCAGCGTTTGGGTCTTCTATTGTCGCATCTGCCTGATCAGGCTGCTCTACAATGGTCCACGTAAAATCAAGCGAACTTCCCTCAGGATCGCTACTCTGGGACGCATCCAGTTCGCTCCCTGTCGGCGAAACCTGCATGTCTAAGTCCGGCCCCGCGTCCGCGGTCGGGCTCTCATTTACAGCCGGAGGCGGTGACGCTGGTGGCGGAGATGCAGTCCCACCACCCCCTCCGCAAGAGATCACCCCCAACATCAGAACACTCAAAAATATACGCCGCATTGATGACTCCCTAAGCAGCCACCTTGAATTGCAAAAAAAATTTTAGACGTCAACTCTGAGTTGGGTGAAATTTTCTTTTAGTTTACAACGCTTAGGGGAATTATCGCCCTACTCCGCCACAAAGCCCTTCCAGCCTTTCATATAGTCTATGAAAGCAGGCCCGAGCCCTTCTTTCACGAGGTGCGCTTCTGGGGCGGGCAAGGCCACCGGCACAAAATTCGGGTTTGTGCGCGCCAGTTCCGGATAGTCATGGTGCAAAATCGCAGCGCGCCCGACCATCACAAAATCCAGCCCCGCCGCCATCACCTTGCGGCAATCCTCTGCTGAGTAAAGTTTACCCGCCGCGCCAAGCCGCGTGTCGCCACGCTCAAGATCAGTGAACCAACCAAGCAGGTCGCGTCCCTTCCCCTCTTCTTCCACCGGGTCTTTGAAACAATCCCATAGCGACATATCGAGGTAATCAACTTTACCGCTCTTGAGGATATCGGCAGCAACTTCACGAATCTCCATCAGCTTCAGACCAAACCGCTCCGGCGAGAGACGCACGCCGACAGTAAAGTCCGGCCCAGTTGCCGCGCGAATGCCGTCGATGATCTCCCACAGAAACCGCGCACGGTTCTCCAAACTTCCACCATATTCATCCGTGCGTTGGTTGATCTGGGGGCTCAGGAATTGGCAAATCAGATAGCCATGCGCGCCATGCACCTCCACGCCGTGAAAGCCCGCCTGCTCGCTTCGGACCGCGCCCGCAATGAACCCGTCGCGCAGTTGCCTTACCTCATCAAGGGTCAAAGCCCGGGCGCCGGTCTCTTCATTCTCAGACGGGCACACCGGTGCGCTGCCTCCGATCAAATCCGTTGGCGTTCGCATCCCTGCATGATGAAGCTGAACAGACGAGACGCTCCCGGCAGCATGGAGCGCATCAGCCAGACGCTTCAGCCCCTCAACGTGCTTATCATCATGCGCCCCAAGCTGGCCCGGAAAGCCAAGGCCGCCTGCATCAATCGACGCCGCGCAGGTCATAGTCAGGCCAAAACCACCCTTCGCGCGCATGGTGAGCCATTTGAACTCATCATCACTCAACACGCCATCGGCATGGCTTTGAAGATTGGTCAACGGGGCCAGCATGAATCGGTTTTTCAAACTCGGCCCGCGCGCAAAAGTCAGCGGAGAATATAGATCTGTCATAGGCTTGAGGTGAGCTATCCTCACCTCGCTGTCAATATTGCCATAAACAGCTCCCGGCACGAGAAAGGCTTTTGGTAACCATATTCTCCTATAAGCCACCTTATCCCAGATACCCACGCTTGAGGCCCACAAATGCGTAGACACATTTGGTTGCTCCCGATCGCCATGGCGTTGACCGCCTGCGGAGGCGCCGCTGATTCTGGCACGAGTGCGGTTCACGCGAAAAGCGTGATCAAAGCCTTTGAGGCCGGGTCGGTTTGGTGCACCGAATACGACGCCGCATCAAAAACCTGCACATCTGTTCAGACTGCTGAGCGTTTTACGAAAAATGGCGTTATCGTCAAAGTCGTCACCGCTGAACCAAAGGCGATAAAAACGGAGTATCAGACGGAGTTAACCCGCATCGATAATAGGCTGTGTCGGCAAGATCCTGAAGGCCGCGTGCTTGCCACGCTCAATTCCTACCACACCAACAACGCGCTCGCGCAAATCAGCCAAGAAGACCGTTCGCTCAAATTCTCCACCCTTAAAGAGGAGCGAGAATTATTTGAATCTTTCCGAGATACTCTGATCAAAGATCAAAATTTTCTGGATAAAAAGGAAACCTGCTGGGAGTATCAAAAAGCAAGCCTGTCAGCAGACACGCGACCTCAGGAACTGGTCATAGTGACCTATATAGACGGCGTCCGGCAGCACTACATCCCCTCGAAAAACAGAGGCACCTTCCTCCCTCCCGAAACCAAGCTGGCGCTGCGCTCCGGCACAGATCAAACTATAGCGAAGCGTGCGGGAGCTGAGGAAATCGGCACACCCTGAAAGCTGGCGTCTACCCTTCCGAAATATCCGCCCCCAATTGTGCCATATGGTCCAGAAATTCTGGATAGCTCGTATCGATCATCGCCACGCTGTCCACACTCACGGGTTTTTGCGACGCTGTGCCCATGACAAGTGCACTCATTGCAATACGGTGATCGTGGTGCGTCTCAACCAATCCGCCACCCGGCACCGCGCCCGCGCAACCCTGTACGATAAAGCCGTCTTCGGTTTCTTCCACCTCAACGCCATTTACACGTAACATCGCCGCCGTCGCTGCGATGCGGTCAGACTCTTTCACGCGCAGTTCTTCGGCGCCCGTCACATGTGTCTCACCGTCAGCAAATGCCGCCAGAACGCCAAGAATGATAAATTCATCAATCATGCTCGGCACGTAGCGTTCAGGTATTTTCACACCTTTCAGTTCAGCAAACCCGGCATGAAGATTAATCAAGCGCTCGCCCGCCGCGTCACCGCCATCTTCGGCACCCAGATGCGCGCCCATCAAATTGGCGACATCAAAAAAGCCAGATCGCGTCGGGTTAGACATCACGCCTTCAACCGTCACATCACCGTGCGGGGATAAGATGCCCGCCGCAATCAGGAACGCCGCCGAAGACGGATCGCCGGGAATTGACGCCTCAATCGCACAAAGCCCCTGCCCGCCCTTCACCGAAATTTCTGTCGGCGCATTTGGCTTGCGGTTCACCCCCACATCTACGCCAAAACCACGCAACATGCGTTCAGTATGGTCACGCGTATCTTTGGCTTCCTGCACAATCGTCGTGCCATCAGCGTTCAAACCCGCCAGCATAACAGCAGACTTCACCTGCGCCGAGGCAACAGGCGGTGCATATTTTATCGCCCTCAATGCGCGCGTTCCCGTCACTGAGAATGGCAGCCGGCCATCCTCTTTCGCTGTGTCGGATAGTCCCATCTCGCGCAAGGGGTTCAGAATGCGGTTCATGGGGCGGGAGCTAAGGCTCTCATCCCCCTTCAGCTCTGCAGTGATGTCAAACCCTGCCATCACCCCCATCATCAACCGAGACCCTGTTCCCGAATTGCCGAAATCCAGCGCGTCAGCCGGGCTGCGTAATCCTGAGGCACCCACACCATCAACTTGCCAGCGGCCCGGCCCTATTTCACGCATCACGGCACCCAGCGCCTCCATGGCGCGCCCTGTGCGAATAACATCATCGCCCATCAACAGGCCGCTAAAATGGCTGCGCCCCTCGGCCAATCCACCCAGAATCAAGGCCCGATGACTGCAGGATTTATCGCCCGGCGCACGGATGCTGCCATTCAACTTTTTCACCGGCTTACTCGTCCAGACCATGGGTACTTTGCCTAACCTTTTGTCACTCAGTTGAAATGGGGCTTTGACAGGGCGCGGCGTTCATGGCAAGCGCCCGTCCATATCAAAATGCATTATATGGTCTGAGGAGGCACCTGCTGTGTCGAAAGATAAACTGGGAACCAAACAAGTTTGCCCATCCTGCGAAGTTCGCTTTTACGATTTGAACAAGCGTCCTGCTGTTTGTCCAAAATGTGAGGCGGAATTCGATCCTGAAGATGAGGTAATCAAAACCACCGCAACCAAGGTGAAAGCCAAAGCTGCGCGTGAGGCTGTTAAGTCTGACGATGATGACGAAGACGACACAGAGGACGAAAAAGATCAAACCATCGATGATGATGAAGAGTCTGATGACGATGAAGCGACCAAAGAACTTGGTGGCGACGAAAACGAAGTCATCCTCGAAGTCACAGACGAAGACGAAGACGATTCCGGGAAAACCGTTCCTCCCGGCTTCACCGAAGAAGGCGTCGACGATGATGATGACGACGTCATTCTCGCCGACGATGACGATGATACCTTCGACATTGACGATGATGATGACGATGTCGAACTGCCCGATGACGGGGAAGATGAAGTTTAGGGCTTGAAAGGGACGCGCGACCGGAATAAACGTCGCGCTTCCCTATTAGGTTCGGGGCCATAGCTCAGTTGGGAGAGCGCTTGCATGGCATGCAAGAGGTCGTCGGTTCGATTCCGTCTGGCTCCACCATTTTCAATTCCATAGAAATACCCGCCATCTTTCGGCCATGAGATCGCCCTCTCCCCGCCACAGGCCAGCCCTTGAAGCAGCCTCTTTTGACCCCACATTGATATCGAAGACGGGCAGTCGCCCCGTATTCGCCGTGATGGTCTCAAGTAGAAAAGGACTGGCCCCATGAACACACATCAGGACTCAAACCCTTTCGACGAGGACGCCTTCGTTTACATCCGCCTTATGGATGCTGCGGAAATCTCCGAGGTCTTGCCTCAAAACGAAATCGGCGAACTTAGGCACCCAGATCAAATCTTTGCGGTGCTGTCGTCAGATGGCGAACGCCTCGCCATTGTTGAAGGGCGCGACGCTGCCTATGCCGCCGCTGTCGCCCATGACCTCAAACCCTTGAGCGTTCACTAGAACGCAAGCGAAGCGCCCGACGGAAACTCTCCTCCCATTTCCGTCGGGCCTTTTGCCACCCTTGTTCCTCCAGCCTCCGCCCTTTACGACAGGTCGAAACACTGTCGCTAAAGGATGCCATGATGAGCGCCCCCTCCATTCGCATGACCATTTCGGCGCCGTTTGCTGAGATTATTCTCAACCGGCCTGAACGCCGCAATGCCCTATCGCTCGATATGTGGGCGCAATTCCCTGACATGATCGCCAACGCAGAAGCAGATTCAGCGGTAAAAGTCATCATCCTCCACGGCGGAGAGGCCGGTGCTTTCGCGGCCGGCGCTGATATCTCAGAATTTGCGACCGCTTACGCCACAGCCGACAAGGCCCGCGCATCAGGCGCCATTATCGCCTCTGCGCTCAATGCAGTCGAAAACTGCACCAAGCCCACTATTGCCGCCATCGAAGGCGTATGTGTCGGCGGCGGGGTCAGCCTGTCGGTCGCGGCCGATCTGCGGGTGGCGGGTGAAGGCTCCAAATTTGGCATCACCCCGGCCAAGCTCGGCATCGTCTATCCCGGTGGTGACACACGCCGCCTCGTAGATTTGATCGGTGTATCCCGCTCGAAAGACCTGCTTATGACAGGTCGCATATTCCCGGTTGAAGAAGCCATGTCGCTGGGTCTCATCAACCGCCTTGTCCCCAAGGGCGATGCGCTCGACGCGGCCAAACAGCTCGGCACAGACATCGCCAACGTCTCCCAATGGTCAACCCGCGCCATCAAACGCATGCTTACAGGGCTGGAAAGCGGCTGGACCGATGATGGCGAGGAGGCCACAGGTCTCTTCCTCGAAGGCTTCAACAATGTTGACTATGCAGACGGCGCCAAGGCCTTTCTCGAAAAACGCCCCGCAAAATTCACCATCTCCTAGACGCTAATATTCGTAATCCTCAACCAGTGTCGCATTGATCGTATAGGCGGTGTCGGCCAGATCAGAATTCTGCCGCTTGGTGGTAATCACGCCTTCTATCCAAACTGCCTGCGCAATGTCTTTCAGCGGCATCGGCTTGTCCAATTTGATGTAAACGGTCTGGTTGGGCGGTGGCGGCGGATTGTGCAAGCACGCGCCAAAATATGGCACCAGCAAAAACTCGCTCACTTCCGCTTTCGCAGCAAAGGAGAACGGCACAGAATATCCCGGCAACCGCACCGTTTGCCCGTCCAATTCCTTGACCACATTAAACGTGCCGATCTGTACGCCCTTATCAGCGGCTGAACCTTCTTCAATGCCTCCGCCCGGGCCTGAATACATCTGCGCCATCTGCATTTGGTACATCTCGGCAAGACGCTCTTCTTCGCCCTCCGGCATCAATTCTTCCCAGGTCAGCACCCGCGCGCCTCGCGCTTCAACTTCGCGCTCTGCCGCCAAGGCCTCGGCCGCCGCATCAGCCAATCCAGCGCCAGCCTCTTCACCAATCTTGTCGCCCAGCTGGGGCCCCTCTTCCGTCACTTGGGCTTGAGGGGCTTTCTCAGCAATCTCCGCAACGCTGGGCGCAGCCTCGGGGGCTGCGGCCTCTGACGCGGCCTTCGGTGGCGTCTCACCGCACGCCGACAGAACACACAGCGCTGATATTACGCTCATCTGAATAAGGTTTCTCACAAACACCAAAGATCACTCCAAATACGCGGCCCGCCATACGCACCCTGCGCGGATTATAGCTTAACCGTCAATCCATCCGCCAGCGATCGACGCAGCGCCATCCATGCCGGCACCGCCCCGATCAGCAGGCTCGCCGCTGTCACGCCGCCCAACACACCCAGATCCAACCAACCCGGCACGGGCGGACCAAACGAGATACCATACTGATCAGCTAACATTGGCCCGCCAATCGCCAGCGCAATATACACAAGCGCAATACCCAACAAGGCGCCGACAAAACCGATCACGCCAGCCTCCAATACCAATAACCCAAACACATGCCCCGGCCCCGCCCCCACAGCGCGCAGAATACTCATCTCTCGCCTACGTTCGTTCAGGCCCGACAATATATTGGTCAAAATAGACACCAGCCCCACGCAGATCACAAAGACTGATACGGCCAGCAAAGCTTTCTCCGCCATCTCTGTCACGCCCCACAATTTGGCCAGCGCTTGCCCCGGAATAACCGCCATCAACGGCTCAGACTTTTCAGTATTGATTGCCCGCTGCGCGCCCAAAGTCAGCGCCGGATTCTTCAGGCCAACAAATATCGCCGTCACGCTGCGCGGTGTCAGATCGAAACTGCGGATCATCTCTTCAGTGATTGTGTCGGCCAGCGGATGTTTCGCTCCGCTCTCCCATCCTACGTGCAGCGCAGTAATCGCTTCCAGCGACACATGCACTGTCTTATCCACCGGCGTGCCCGTTGGCTTTAGAATACCAATAACTTCAAATTTTCGGTCATCATGGCCGTGCCCAAAATCATCATGCCCAATGCCGTGCGACATCTCGATATGATCGCCGATCCGATACCCCAGCGCGCGCGCGACATCTGCCCCCATCACAGTGTCATACAGATCATTCACCCATGCCCCTTCGGCCATCTCAAGCGATTGATCATCACCATATTTATAGTGCGCCAGATAATCCGATGTTGTCCCCAAAACGCGATACCCCTTATGGCTATCGCCCAGCGAGATCGGCACTACCCAATCGACATCTCCGCGTTTGGCGATTTTCTGATAGGCAGGCCAGCTTACCTCGGCGGTTGCATTCCCCATACGGAGGACTGAATACAGCAACAAATTCACATCACCTGTCGGCGCACCAACAATCAAATCCGCGCTGCTAATCGTATTGCTAAACCCATCCCGCGCACCTGTACGGGCTTTTTCCACGCCCAGAAACAAGGTGACAGATAATGCGATTGAGAGAAGCAGCAAACCTACCGACACACGACGGTTCATCAGGCTACGGATAGCAAGCGCCAAAAGACTCAACATGTCGTCACCCCTGCCTCATTAATGGCGGACAAATCCACACTCCGATCAAATTGAGAGGCCAAGGCACCATCATGACTGACGAATAACAAGGCAGCATCGGTGCGTGCCACCTCATCAGACAGCAGAGCAATAAACTTATCTCGCGCATCATCATCCAGCGCAGATGTTGGCTCATCAGCGATTACCAGACGAGGTCCGCCAATCAGCGCCCGCGCCGCTGCAACCCTCTGTTGTTGGCCGACCGATAGGTCCGACACACGCCGCGCCAACACGGCCTCACCCTCTAGGCCCAAGCGCGAAAGCAATCGTCGCGCCTCCGCGTCCATATCATTACCCACCCGCGCCCGCCGAGCAGGTGAGAAACGCAGCGGCAAAGTGACATTCTGCACCACAGACAGATACGGCACCAAATTGAAGAGCTGAAAGATTACGCCCAGCTGATCGGCTCGCATCTTATCGCGCTGGCTCGCAGACATGTGTGACAGGTCATGATCCATAACGCGCACGCTGCCACTGAATCCAAATAACACACCCGAAATGACACCCAGCAGAGTTGACTTTCCAGACCCAGAAGGACCTTTCAGAAAGACCCGCTCTCTGGCGCCCACCTCAAACGCTTGAATCTTCAAAACGGGCGCCTCAGCGCTCCACCCAAATTCCAAGTTGGATATCTCAACCGCAAGGTCAGACATAAATGCGCGCCTACTCTAAAAACTGTTGAATCTGGACAAACACCTCGATCAGGTGTCGCATTTTTCAAATTGATACCATATAACATTTACATGCCAAGCCCGGCATCCCATCCAACGCCTCAAATCACCCCTAAACAGCCTCAAGCGCCACCCAATCTGCATTAAACTGCATCAATCTGCACGATATTGCCCGAAACTGCTCAAGAAATCCCGCTCAATGACGTCACCTCTACTGGCCCCCCTATCGTTCGGCCTACTCGCAGCATTCATCACAACGGTCGGGCTGATCATTGTGGCGACACGCAGCGATTGGAGTGCACGCTATGCCGATCTGTTCGGGCTGGCCGCCGGGGGCATGTTGATCAGCCTGTCATTGCTGCACATCGCGCCCGAAGCTTTCGCGCTGTCGCCACATGCCTCCAAATTCATGCTGGCCGGCTTTCTCGGCGGATTGATCATCAATTCAGGCATCGGCGCGCTCTTTCCAGAGAAGATGAACGGCACACGCGGCGCTGCCGTCACTCCGCTCATCGCCATCGCGCTACATTCGCTCATCGACGGTGTCATCTACTCCGTCACTTTCGCTGCTAGTTTCAGTTCTGGTGTATATGCAGCAGGAGCGCTGATTCTGCATGAGTTTCCTGAAGGCGTGATTGCCTTCGCGATATTGCGTCGGCATGGCTTCACCAACCGCCAATCCTTCTTCTGGGCATTCGTAGCTTCGGCTGCCACCACGCCCTTCGGTGTCCTCATCTCAGCCCCAGTCATGTTCACGCTAGATACGGTCACCATCGGCTCCCTCTTTGCCGTGTCGGCAGGGCTTTTGATCTATGTCGCCACCGGCCCACTCTTGGAGCCACTCAGGACAGAACCAAGTAAGCGCAGCTTCGCGGCGCTCATCATTGGGGTTTTGGCCGCAATCGGCCTTTCAAACATGCCGGTGCATGGACATCTCGAAGACGAGCCAGGCGTCCACAAGGCTGCGGCACCGCATAATCACAGCGCCCATCCTGATTAACGCCTCTGCGGCACAGCCCTTGCAGTGACCCCCATATATGATTCATCCTTCGCGCAGTTGGTTGAACCGAGATGGGCCGCTCAGAAACGCTCAATTTGGTTCGATCGGTGCGCAAGGCCAGTCCAGAGATGGGGCCTCGCAATGGCAAACTTCTTCAGTAGTACCCGCAGACGGCGCACAGTCGCCGCGCTCGTCACGTCACTTGTAGCGGGCTTTTTCGGCTTTGCTCACTATGGTTTCGCCGACCCACAGCCGCCAGCACAAACCATCGCAGCCATCGAAACGCCGACAGATTTAAGCGCCCGCTCCAGCCTCAGGCAGATGCAGCAAGCCATTGCTCACCAATTGGCAGGCGACGATCGGCACGCCCGGACACTCCGCAGCCACGCCGCACACAGCTGGATGCTAGAGCTGGATGCGACCCAGTCTGCAGACATTTCGGTCACGCACCTTGAAACAGGTCGCCTCTATCGCGCTGTGTTCAACAAGGATGGCAACGCCCTCGGTCTCTCGGCTGTCTGGCTATCCATCCCAAAAGGGAGCGGCATGCCGAGCGCAATCGTTATTCGTAACCACAATCGACGCGCGGGCTGGCTAGCGATGAAAGAACGCACTCCGGTCGCGCCTCTTTATGTTGTGGAAACTGTAACGTGTCAGGGCAAAATCATCATCGCTGAATCTCGCCGCCCCTTCCCCCCAAGTGCGTTGCATACATTGGCTAAAGCGCGTGCTGTTGAAGCGATGAAAAACCCCGAAAGCGTTACCGCACTCAAGGGCGAGTGTCCCAACCTCAGCCGGATGCTGCCGCTCTCTAGCGTGCGGCAGACAGCCTCTCTGAAATAGCGATCACCTGCAGGCCCGCATCTAACGGCGGGCTGCGCGTTCGACGTCCCAATCTGTGAATTGCTTATGGAATGCCGTGACGCGCGGGACAATTTCTGCGCGGAACCGACTTCCATTAAACACGCCATAATGGCCCACACCGGGCTGAACATAGTCCGTCTGCATTTTTTGCGGGATTTTGGTGCAGATATCATGCGCCGCCTGCGTCTGGCCGATGCCGGATATATCGTCATTCTCGCCCTCAACGGTCATCAAGGCGACATCACGAATTTCTGACGGTTTTACAAGGCGCTCATCGCGATAGCGATAGATTCCGCGCGGCAGATGATGCTCTTGGAAAATCCTCTGGATCGTTTGAAGATAATATTCTTCAGTAAGATCCAGCACTGACAGATACTCGTCATAAAACTCACGATGCTTGGTCGCACTATCTCCATCACCTTCAATGAGATGATTGAAGAAATTCCAATTGGCATTCACATGACTATCCCAATTCATACTCATGAAGGAGGAGAGTTGAACAAAGCCCGGATAAACACGGCGTAGCGCACCCGGATACGGGCCCGGAACAGTGTGGATCATATTCTCCTGAAACCACTCAAACGGCCGCTCTTCTGCCAATTGATTGGGAACTGTCGGGCTACGACGCGCATCAATGGGTGACCCCATGAAAGTCATCGACGCCGGGCGGTTAGGATCATCATCCTCTGCCATCATGGAAATCGCCGCCAAAACTGGTGGACCGGGCTGACAAACCCCCAGCACATGCGCGCCAGCGCCCAGTTCTGTAATCATCGTGCGGATATGGTCGATATAGTCATCAAGATCAAACCGGCCCAGCCAGACTGGCGCCATACGCGCATCCGTCCAGTCGGTGATGTAAACATCATGGGTTGGCAAAAAGCCCTCTACGGTGCCTCGCAGCAGCGTTGCATAATGCCCAGACAGAGGCGCGACGATCAACAATCGCGGTTGCGGTTTGGCGTTCTTACGCTTGGCCGCAGCCAAGGCTTCAGGGTCTTTCTTGAAGTGAACTAGGTTACACCACGGGCTACGCCAGGCTGATGTCGGCGTGACAGGCACCTCGGTTGATCCGATCTGCGTGCTCTCAATATTCCAGTCCGGTTTCCCGTAATAGCGCGTCGTGCTCTCAAAAACGTCCACAAACGCAGAAAGAGATTTACCATACTCTGTGCGCCCCACAGGGTTGAGCGGAGAATGCAAAGCCGTCCGTCCTGCACGCGCAGCCAGCCGTATCGGTGCCATCGCAGCACGGTTCAGTTCAACCAGAGAATAAAGCATTTATGGAGATATCCCGTTATGTTGCAGTGCAGCATACGCCAGAACATTCAAACCCGCAATCCATTTCCCTTATCGGCTGAACCATGCTGTCAAAATCGCTAATCCAATTCACGCAATTTCATCGGCTCAACGACAAGTGGGTTAAGGCTAACCTGCTACGATGCGCAGTCAGGAGAGCCAGATAATGTTTTTGAAATGCGAACCCAACCCCCACCAAAATGGGCGTATGACGCGTGCAATGATCATGGAGTTTCAGCCAGGCAGTCGCTTTGCCATCGATGCTGAAACACTACACAAGCAACCGCATTTGCTCAACGCGTTCTCCCGCTTCATGCACATCAGAATTAGAATTCTCGACGCCCTCGCCTATCTAAGCTTCCTGCTTGGCGTTTTAGGCTCGATTGCGTTCGCGTGGTGGCTCTTCGTCCCCGGCATTGTCGGGTGCGTTCTGATGCTCGCAATTATTCGGCGCACGGCGGGCTATATGGCTCTCAAAGCCGCCCGACGCTCCACTGAAAACTTTCGCGCATTGCATGAAATGGGCTGTTTGTGGCTCGTCTACGCCTAGACCTGAAATACACCCAGCACCATCGCCGCAAAGGCCACAACAGTGAACACCAGTGAAAAGCTAACCGAATAAGCTCGCTGCTTCTTACGGCTGGTTTTGACGCCCTGCTTGTTCTTGCCCTCCTTGGGCGCCAACATCATGCGCGTCGCGTAGAAACCAAAGGCCCCCATCATCGCTGTGACAGCCGCAATCCAGCTTGTCCCCAATAAAAACAACATTGCAGACGCCAGCAACAAGCCAGAAATGCCAAGCGCCGTCGCATAAATCAGTTCCCGAACATGTCGATCAGCCCGGCTGCCGTCGAGCTTGTCATAACTGCAATTAGGCGATGCAATCGAAGACACCCAAGACGCGCCGACAGACATGGCCGCGAGGCTGACACCGATGAAGTTTGCATAGATTTGAAGCGATTCGAACATAGGTCGCTTATGCCGGAATCTGCCCCATCTGCAAACAACCACCCTGTAAACGAAAATGGGGACAGGCCGCAAAGCCCATCCCCATCAAATTCCGTCAGATAAGGCTCAAGGCCCTACCCAAGCGCCTTATCGTAGATCGCCTGATAGTCATCAGCCGTCATTGTTCTCGGATTGCCGAAATGTGCGAGATCTTTCATCGCATATTCGACAATTCCCGGACCATCTTCAGCTGTGAGGCCAAGCTCTTTCAGAGTCTTCGGAATACCGATATTTTCGTTCAGCTCATCAATTTTCGCAGCGATATCAGCGCCCGGCTCAAGGCCCATCGCTTGACGAATACGTGCATACTTCTCTTCTGCAGCGCCCTCATGGAAGCGCAGAATGTATGGCAGGAAGATCGCGTTCAGCGTACCGTGGTGCAACTTCTTCTCATGCAATCGGCCCGCAGCGTGCGCCAATGCGTGCACACCACCGAGACCTTTACCAAAGGCCAGCGCGCCCTCAAGCGACGCCATCATCATTTCATAACGGGCTTCTTTGTCAGACCCGTCAGCGACAGCGCGCTCCAGCATGTTCTTACCGATCGCGCGATAGATGCCGTCAAGGCCAATGCCATCCGCAGGTGGGTTAGCTGCCGGCACAAGGATCGCTTCGATACAGTGCGTAATCGCATCCATACCCGTCGCCGCCGTCATCATTTTTGGCAAACCATAAGTCAGCTCTGGGTCGCAAAGCGCAACGGTTGGAATGAGCATGGGCCCAGCAAAAGTTTCCTTGCGGCCATTATTCATCGTTACGATCATACCAACAGACACTTCAGATCCAGTGCCTGATGTCGTGGGGATCGCGATCAATGGTGGCAGTGTTTTGATCTTCTTGGTGCCACCAACAATCGCTGCATAATTTTCCAGCGGCTCGTCATGATTACTCATCAACGCAACCGCTTTGGACAGATCCATTGAAGATCCACCACCCAGCGCGATCACACCGTCTGCGCCAGCAGCTTTGTACAGCGCGGTCACTTCGGTCACTTGGTTCTCGGTTGGGTTTGCCACTGTATCGGAGAAGATACCGGCGGGCGCTACGCCCAGCGCATCAACCACCTTGTCCAATATCCCGGCAGCCTTAAGACCCGGATCGGTGATGACGAACGCTTTAGTGATGCCCTCTCGCTTCGCGATTTTGGCGAGCTGCTTCAACGCGCCATTATCGAAAACAATAGACGCTTGAAAATTCATGACGGCCATAATTTGAATATCCCTGATACTTTTTAGAATGTCCGTTATGTATCGGACCCCTATTGGGCGGCACCTTGTTCAATCCTTGTGAGGAAAGCAAGCCAGAACACCCAATATGCACGCGACAAAATAACGTAATCACCGCGCATATTTCTACAAAACCCTGCCACTCTTACCCACTCAATCAGCGAACATAATCCGTATCACTCCCTATTTGCGCGGCCATGTCGCGCGGCACAAATCCGCGCGTCAGCATGCGCAATTACTCTAAGTTTTTCATGCCGTTACACAAGGCTCAGCTGAACTTCAAACCAACGAGGTAACTGAAAATGAAACAGCTAATTGCCGCCACTCTCATGGCTGGATCGTCCTTTCTGGGGCTTGCATCAGTCGCTCATGCTGACACCAATCCTTGGATGGTGCGCGGACGCGTTATTGCTGTCATGCCTGACGAGTCTGGTGATCTATCCACCTCCGGCACGGCCTTGCCAGGCAATGTTGATATCAAGAACCAGTATGTTCCAGAACTCGACATCACTTACTTTTTCAACGAAAATATTGCGGCAGAACTCATTCTGGCTGTCACCCCTCATGACGTCAAAGCGACTGGCGTCACCGTGCCCGGCGCACTTACTGACGCGACAATTGATCTGGGCGATGTGTGGCTATTGCCGCCAACACTGACCCTTCAATATCACTTCCAGAATGGAAGTGCGTTCAAGCCTTATGTCGGCGCGGGCATCAATGCGACCCTGTTCTTTAATGAGGACAAAGGCCCTGTTGCAAATGGCGTGGATTATGACCCAAGTTTCGGCCTCGCCGCCCAACTGGGCTTTGACTATGACTTGGATGGCACGCCGGGTGGTTGGGCGCTCAACGCCGACGTCAAAAAGATTTGGATCAACTCTGATGTCACTGTCGATTTTACAGACGCACTCGGGGCCACCGTCAAAGCTGACGTAGACATTAATCCGCTCGTTGTCGGATTGGGGCTTGGCTACAAATACTAGCCTGCTCGATTTCCCAGAGGCTTCCTCCCAGAACCCTCATACCTGCCGTCAGCATCCTTTTGGGGCTGGCGGCTTTTTTGTTCAAACCGGATCATACTGCGTATTCTCCCGGATAGGAGGCATCCGCTTTGCTGGATAATTTTGAGGGAAATTCACCAATTGACGGAGAAAACCCCATGAAACTGTTAATCGGTTACGCCAGTCGTCAGGGACAAACCCGCAAGATTGCCCGGTACGTCGCTGACGCTGCCACAGACAAAGGACACAGCGTGGAATTACTGGCGCTCTCGGATGCTGAGGGGTTAAAGCTGGAGCGTTTCGACAAAGTTCTGTTGGCTGCGCCAATCCATATGGGGCACTATCCAAAAGCCTTTGTGGACTTCGTGTCCGACAATTGTGGCAAGCTAAATGAAATGACGACCAGCTTTTTATCCGTGTCCCTCTCGGCCGCCGGACACAATGCAGATGACTGGAAAGACCTAGATCGCAGCCTTGATGATCTTCAGCTCGCCACAGGCTGGGGGGCAACCGACATTCAGCAAGTCGCTGGGGCCTACAAACCCTCGCAATACGACATTCTCACACGCTTCATCATGCTCCGAATCCTCACCAAACGTGCACCAAACACCAATCTCGATGAAGATAAGGAATTCACAGACTGGGCCGCACTGGATAGCTGGACGACGAACTGGCTCACGGGAATCTAGGCGATTTTTGGCCTCTTGTGGCCAATCTGCCAATCCCCATTGCCCTTTGCGGTTTGACGCGTAAAACTCCCGCGCATGAGTTTGCTTTCAGTAAAAGACCTTCAGGTCACCTTCGACACCCCCGATGGCCCCGTAAATGCCGTGCGCGGCATCAGCTTTGATGTCGCCCCCGGTGAATGTCTCGGCATCGTCGGCGAAAGCGGATCGGGCAAAAGCCAATCAGCCCTCGCCTCCCTTGGCCTCCTTGCAGACAATGGCGCGGCCAGTGGCCGGATAGACTTTGATGGCACCGACATGCTCACGGCGGATGCGGCCACTTTGCGCAGTATTCGCGGCGCACAAATGTCGATGATCTTTCAGGATCCGCTGACCAGCCTCACCCCGCACATGACGGTGGGCGCCCAGATGCGCGAAATCCTCGCTCTGCATCAAAACCTCAAAGGCGAAGAGGCTGACAAACGCTGTGTCGAGTGGCTGGAGAATGTGCGCATCCCCGAAGCGGTGCGCCGTCTCAACCAGTTCCCGCATGAATTATCAGGCGGCATGCGCCAGCGCGTGATGATCGCAATCGCCATGCTGTGCGGCCCGAAACTCCTGCTCGCTGACGAACCGACAACTGCACTAGACGTGACAGTGCAAGCGCAAGTGCTTGACCTCATGGATGATCTCAAGCGCGACACCGGCACAGGTATCGCCCTTATTACCCACGATATGGGCGTTGTTGCCCGCATGTGTGACCGTGTCATCGTGATGCGCAAGGGCGAGATCGTCGAGCGCGGATCAGTGGACGATATCTTCTACAAACCACAGCACGACTATACGAAAATGCTCCTCGAAGCTGTGCCCCGCATAGACCAACCTGACCGGCGGGGCCGTCCCGCGCTCGATCCGGCACCGGCGGCTGATGTCGAGCCAATCCTCAAAGTTTCGGACATGAAAATCCACTTCCCGATCCGCGTAAAAGGCGGCCTGTTCGGGAAGACCAAACCGCTGCGCGCGGTGGACGGCGTGTCATTTGATCTGCGCCCGGGCGAAACCCTCGGCGTGGTGGGCGAATCCGGTTGCGGTAAATCCACCCTCGCCCGCGGTGTCCTGCGTCTCATCCCGCCAACCGACGGCACCGTCGCGTGGCTGGGCAAAGACATCACCAAAGCCTCGACCCATGAGATGAATAGCCTGCGCGACGACCTTCAAATCGTCTTTCAGGATCCCCTCGCCAGCCTTGATCCGCGTATGACGATCGGCGCCTCCATTGCTGAGCCGCTACAAGTCCACCAGTCCGCCCTCTCAAAATCAGAACGTGAAGCGATGGTGCGGGACATCCTCCCCCGCGTCGGCCTCGATGCCAACCTTTACAACCGTTACCCGCATGAGCTTTCCGGCGGCCAGAATCAGCGCGTCGGTATTGCCCGCGCCATGATCCTAAAACCAAAACTCGTGATCTGTGACGAAGCCGTGTCCGCGCTCGATGTCTCCGTACAGGCGCAAGTCGTTGATCTGCTGATTGAACTCCAGAAAGAGTTTGGCCTCGCCATGATCTTCATCAGCCATGATCTGTCGGTCGTCAGAGAGATTAGCCACCGCATCATGGTGCTATATCTGGGCCGCGTCGTGGAACTTGCCGACCGCACCGCGATATATGAAGACGCCCGTCATCCATATACACAGGCACTCATCGCCGCCGTGCCCAATGCCGACCCCAAGACCGAGCGCGCCCGCGAGCGCGTCAAGCTGACCGGTGACCTGCCCTCCCCGATGGACAGTCGCGCGGCCTTGCGGTTCATGAAATCCAAACTCATCGACGACCCTGACGCGGTGCAATACCGCCCCGCCTTGCAGGAAGTCAGCCCCGGCCACCTGGTCGCCGAGTTTGACGCCTAGGCGAACTTCCGCCGCCCCATTGCCCAAATGCCCGTCCGCGCATAGTGTGCCCGCGATTTCAACCGGACACCAAGCCTATGCCAGATTCCCACGCCTCCGCCCTGCCCGTCACACTCGCTGACGTTGAAGCCGCAGCCAAAGTGCTCGACGGCCAGATTGTACGCACAGCGTTCAATCACTCGCGGACATTGTCGGAGATTACGGGCGCTGAAGTCTGGGTAAAGTTTGAAAACCACCAGTTCACAGCGGCGTTTAAAGAACGTGGCGCACTCAATCGCTTGGCCTCTCTGTCAGAGGCGCAGAAGAAAGCAGGCGTCATCGCCGCCTCGGCGGGCAATCACAGTCAGGGTGTGGCCTATCATGCCAAGCGCCTTGGCATCCCTGCCACCATCGTCATGCCCAAGACGACGCCCTTCACCAAAGTCGAACAGACCCGCAGCCATGGCTGCCGTGTGCTTCTGGAAGGCATGAACTTCGATGAAGCCAAAGCCGAAGCCTATAATGTGCAACAGCGCGAAGGACTGACCTTCATTGATCCTTTCGACGACCCGTATGTCATCGCCGGACAGGGCACGCTGGCGCTGGAAATGCTGGACGATAAGCCAGACCTCGACACGCTGATCGTGCCCATCGGGGGCGGCGGCCTGATCTCAGGTATGGCCGTGGCCGCAAAGGGCCGCAATCCGAATATCAAGATTGTTGGCGTTGAAACCTCGCTCTATCCGGCCATGAAGCAGGAGTTTGAGAGCCAACCCGTCCAAGTGCCCGGCGGCTCAACCATCGCTGAAGGCATCGCCGTGAAAGTCGTGGGCCGAATGCCCGTCGATATCGTGCGCGCCATTGTCGATGATGTTGTACTTGTTGAGGAAGAAGACATCGAACGCGCCATCACGCTCTTTGTCGAAGTCGAAAAGACAATTGCCGAGGGCGCAGGCGCGACAGGCCTTGCCGCCCTATTGGCGCATCCGGCCCAATTCTCGGGTCAACGTGTCGGCATCGTGCTTTGTGGCGGTAATATCGATACGCGCCTTTTAGCATCTGTGCTCACCCGTGCCTTGGTGCGGGAAAAGCGCCTCACCTCAATCCGCATCATCGGCGATGACCGACCCGGCCTCTTGGCCCTCGTCTCACAGGTTATCGGCGATTCCGGCGCTAATATCATTGAAGTCGCGCACAATCGCCTCGCGCTTGATGTGCCTGCGAAGGGTGCCGAATTTGATATTCTCATCGAAACACGCGATGCCCAGCACACAAATGATGTGATCGATGCACTGACTGAGGCGGGTTACCCCCCTCGCCCACTGTAACATCTGACGCCGTGACTTAGCCACAAAACGCGCCTAAACGCATGTGAAATCTGGCCCATCAAGACGGAGACTACCTCATGATCCGCAATATCGCGGCTGCACTCGCAGCCACACTCCTCGTTGCCGCGTGCAGCACAAACTCAAATACGGAGGCCCCATCCGTGGAGCAAGCCTTTGAAACTTACCTACCTTGGGATGCGAACGGCAAAGACGTTCAAACCCTTGATAATGGCATCCAATATATCGTTCTCAAAAAAGGCGAAGAGGGCGGCGCGTCGCCAATTGCTTCGGATACGGTTGAGGTAAACTATGAAGGTCGCCTGACGACTGGCGAGAAATTCGATTCATCCTACGATCGCGGCGAGTCTATCTCGTTCCCGCTGAACCGCGTCATCAGCGGTTGGACAATCGGTTTGCAAGAAATGGTCGTTGGCGATGATTACCTTTTCTATATCCCGACAGATCTTGGTTATGGCCAAAACCCCCGTCCGGGCGGCGTGATCAAACCGGGCGACGATCTCGTCTTCCGCATCGAATTGCTCGACATTGTGGTTCCGAAAACCGCAGACGCCGAAGCATGGGAAAAGTACATGCCTTGGAATCCCGACCTGCCAGAAGTGCAGAAGACTGAATCCGGCCTGCAATACATTGTGCTGGCCTCGGGTGATCCGGCAGGTCCAAGCCCTGAGAATGGCGAGTTTGTTTCCGCTCATTATGAAGGCCGACTGGCCGAGACCAATGAAAAGTTCGACAGCTCATTCGAGCGCGGCGAGCCTCTGACACTTCCGTCCAATCAAGTGATTCCAGGTTGGGTCGAGGCGCTCGAACTGATGAAAGAAGGCGACCGCTGGCTCGTCTATATTCCGTCAGAAATCGGATATGGCGAAACCGGAACACCCGGCGGCCCGATCCCTCCAAACTCTGATTTGGTTTTCGAACTCGACCTCGAAAAAGTAATGAAGCGCGGTTAGCGCAAACGGTCGGCGCTGCTGCTGGAACAGCTCTTGCAGCGGCGCCAACCAAACTACTCCACCTCTCAGCGCCACAGGCCCCTCAATGACCGTTACAGCAGACAACCTCGCACGCATTGCTCTCGATGCCGGTAAACTCATCATGGACGTATACGAAAGCGACTTCTCCGTTGATCGCAAAAACGATGCGTCACCTGTGACCGAGGCCGACCAAAAGGCCGAAACGCTCATTTTGGATGCCCTGCGCAAAATCGAACCTGACCTGCCTATCGTTGCTGAAGAGAGCGCGTCCGAAGGCAATATTCCAGAACACGGCCCGCGTTTTGCGCTCGTCGATCCGCTGGACGGCACCAAAGAGTTCGTCAACAAGAATGGTGAATTTACCGTCAACATCGCCATCATCGAGCATGGTCGCCCGGTCATGGGTGTTGTCTATGCCCCGGCACTCGATCGTCTGTTTGTCGCCGAAACGCACAATTCAGCATGGCAAGCCAGTGCGAAACCCGGCGCGCCAGTGCCCACCGCAACCACTCCCCTTCGCGTCAGAGCGGCCCCAGACGCGGGCCTGACCGCCATTGCTTCAAAGTCGCATCGCTCCAAAGAAACAGATGACTGGCTCGGCAAGTATCCGATTGATGAGATCAAAGGCGCAGGTTCGTCGCTCAAATTCTGCCTCATCGCAGCGGGCGAAGCTGATCTATATCCCCGGCTGGGCCGGACCATGGAATGGGACACAGCCGCGGGCCAATCAGTCGTGGAAGCAGCAGGTGGCCGCGTCTTGACGGAAACAGGCGAGCCCCTACTCTACGGCAAAAAAGAGCGCGGGTACGACAATCCACATTTCATCGTTTATGGCGATGTCACTCCACTTTAAAAAAACGCAGCCACAAGCCTTGTTTTAACTGCGAATTTATCGTCTACGCTCGCTATGTAGGGTCACCTCTGACAGGTGGCGCGCGAGGAGTTTTCTATGTCACGACACTATTTCGGCACGGACGGTATACGCGGGCGGGTCAACGAGTCAGCCATGACAGCCGAGACTGCGCTACGATTGGCCATCGCCACGTCGCGCATCTTCGCAGGTGACGGGGGTGCTGAAGTTATCATTGGGCAGGACACGCGAAACTCCGGCCAAATGATCGAAGCCGCGTTAGTCGCAGGCTTCACCAGCATGGGCGTTACGCCCGTTCTCATCGGCGTTGTGCCCACTCCGGCTGTCGCCATGATGACACGCGAAACAGGCGCAGCGCTCGGCCTGATGATCTCAGCCTCTCACAATAAGGCTGACGATAATGGACTGAAGCTATTCAGTCCCGAAGGGACTAAATTCCCCGACGAGATTGAAGAAGCCATCGAACTTGGCATGCGTGATGCGCTAGACGGTAAATATGCCTCCCCAGATCGCGTCTGTACCGCCCGCACCCTAGATGGCGCTGGCGACCAATACGTCGACGCAGTGCTGAAAACAATGCCAGACGGGTTGTCCCTGAGTGGCATGAAAGTCGTTCTCGATTGTGCGAATGGCGCTGGCAGCCATGTCGGCCCCAAAGCGTTAAAAGCCCTTGGCGCAAACCTCACCGTGATCGGCAACACCCCTGACGGTCGCAACATCAATGCGGGCGTCGGTTCCACTGAAACCGATGCGTTGAAAGCCGCAGTGCTTGAGCATCACGCAGATGTCGGCATTGCGCTTGATGGTGATGCAGATCGTGTTCTCGTCATTGATGAAACCGGAACCGAAATCGACGGCGACCAAATTATGGGCCTAATTGCCACTGAACTGCATCAAACTGCACGTTTGCGCGCAGGCGGCATGGTCGCCACCGTGATGTCAAATATGGGCCTCGCTGAGCATTTGAAATCCCTCGGTCTCACCCTCGCGCGCACCAAAGTAGGCGACCGTTATGTTGGCGAACATATGCGACAGCACGGTTTCAATCTGGGTGGCGAACAATCAGGACACATCATCCTATCAGATGTATCGACGACAGGTGATGGCCTGCTCGCTGGCCTCAATGTGCTGGCTGTATTGGCCAATTCAGATCAGCCAATGTCGAAAGTCGGCCACATCTTCGATCCCGCACCGCAAAAACTCGTCAACATCCGCTATTCAGGCGCCAATCCGCTGGAGACCGAAGCGGTCAAAAACGCGCTCGCTGAATCAGAAGAGATGATGGGCGACAGAGGCCGCATGGTCGTGCGCAAGTCCGGCACAGAGCCACTCATCCGCGTGATGGCTGAGGCTCTCGATGCCGAACTGATGGAACGCGCCCTCGCCCATTCGGTTGATGCCGTTAGAATGGCCAGCGCTTAGTGACGCTCTCGGCCTCCCCGCCTGGTATTGTCGCCATCACAGCGGGAGGTCCGCACGCCTGGATTACGATAAACGCCTTGCGGGACAAATTCGGCGACATCCCTATCATCATCGAGGAGGGTGAACCCGCCTCCGTATTCTGGTCACGCCGCAAGAAGCTTTTAGGCCGCCTCAAAGTCGCCAGTATGCAAGCGGCACGTATCCCGATGAAACTCACCAAGCGCGGCACACAAGCGCGTATCGCGGAGTTGATAAAAGATCATGCTCTACAGCCCGATCCCCCAGCAGACGCTCAGATTATCAATGTGCCCTCTGTAAACTCAGAGGCAGCAAGAGACGCGATTAGACAACTGGCCCCCAAAGCGATCTTTGTCGTCTCCACCCGCATGATCGGCGCAAAAACACTGTCGTCCATCGACGCGCCCTTCATCAACTATCATTCCGGTATCAACCCCGCATATCGAGGCATGTATGGTGGCTATTTCGCATTGGCGAATGGCGAACCTCAGCATTTCGGCGCAACCGTTCACCTGGTCGACCAAGGCGTCGACACAGGGGGAATTCTATATCAGAGTCATGTAAAGGTCAGCGCGAAGGATAATTTCCATACCTATATTTGGGTCATGGCAGCGGGCAGTCGGGAGATTTGCATAGCTGCAATAGATGATGCGCTACAGGGCCAACTCCAGCCACACAAAGTAGATCTCCCCTCTCACCAGTACTTTGCGCCCACCTTGGGCGGCTATCTGTGGACAGGATTACGCCGCGGCATCTGGTAACTTACCCCAAAAACCGCCTACACTCTTCTAAAAACAAATAATGTGGAGAGAAAACGATCATGGGCGAATCCAAAACGCTACCCCCCTTTAGGCTGCTACCATCTAAGGCGCCTGAAATCGAAATGCGTAAAACAAATGACGGCGTTTTCTATTTGACCCAGAAACACGCCCCTGGCGACCGTCCCAAAACCATTCCCCACTGCCTCGAAGAAAGAGCAGCTAAGCACCCAAATCGAATATTCATGCGTCAACGTGATCCCGTTGACGATGAATGGATAAGCATCACGTATGGAGAAACAGCCAAGCGTGTCGCGTCTCTCGCTCAGGCCCTTCTCAACATGGGTGCGGGCCAAACCGCGCCTGTCATGATCTTATCTGGCAATTCCATCAAATCTGCGCTCGTCAATCTGGCCGCACAAAAGATCGGCGCACCAGCGGCTCCAATCTCCGTGCCCTATTCGCTTATGTCGACAGACTTTGCCAAGCTCAAACACTGCTACAATGCGGTAAAACCTTCCGTCATTTTTGCTGAACAGCTGGCACCTTTCCAGTCAGCGATCGATGCCATTGCAGGCAATGAGTGTACGATATTCAGCGCAGACACAGGCGGCGCAAATGCCGTGCTCGATTATGCTGAACTGAGCGAAACGCCTCCAACGAGCGCTGTTGATGATGCGATGGCGAAACTAACGGACGCCTCAATTGCAAAATACCTCTTTACATCTGGCTCAACTGGGATGCCCAAACCTGTGCCGACGACACAAGGCGCAATGTGCTCCATGATTGCCGGGCAATCGGGGATCCGCGATAATGAGCGTGACCCCGACTACGACCCAAATCGCGTAGATGCGGTTCTCGATTGGTTGCCTTGGAACCACATTTCGGGTGCCAACGTGAACTTCAATGGAGCGCTTTGGGAAGGCGCGACATTCTGGATTGACGATGGCAAACCAACGCCGGCCCTATTCGATCGAACCATTCGAAATATTCGCGATTGTAAACCATCGACATTTGGCACAGCGCCTATCGCACTTTCAATGCTGGCTGAAGCGATGGAGCAAGATGACACTCTGCGCGCAGCATTTTTTGAGAACATGCGCTCCATTGGATATGGCGGCGCGACGCTGTCAGATGATTTATATGACCGCCTCCAATCACTCGCGATTGCTGAAACCGGACGCCGCATTCCAATCGTTACAATGTATGGCGCAACTGAAACCCAAGGCATTACGATTGTGCACTGGGAAGTCGAACGTGTTGGCCTGATCGGGCTGCCTTTGCCCGGCCTGACGCTAAAACTCGTCCCCAATGGCTCAAAATTGGAGGTGCGCGTCAAAGGGCCAACGGTGATGCCGGGTTACCTGAACATGCCAGAGAAAAATGACGAGGTGTTCGACGAAGAGGGTTATTATTGCCTCGGTGACGCAGTAACTTTTGTGGATGAGAACGACCCAAATCAGGGCCTCATCTTTGATGGACGTGTCGGAGAAGACTTCAAACTTTCCAGCGGCACATGGGTCAGCGTTGGCACATTGCGTCCAGACTATGTGGCGGCATGTTCTCCACTCATCTTTGATGCTGTTATTTGCGGTCAGGATAAAAATTATGTTGCCGCACTTGTTTGGCCCAGTCCTGCCGCCGTGGAGTCGTACATGAAAGAAGCGGGCGGAGACCTTGCAAAAGCGATGGCCCGTTTTATGGCAGACTTGGCGGCCAAAACCGCGGCATTCAACGCAAGCGAACCCGGGTCATCACGACGCATTAAAGCGCTCAAGGTCATGACTGAACCACCCTCAATCGACGCGGGTGAGATCACCGACAAAGGTTATGTGAACCAGCGCCTTGTGATGGACCGCCGTGCAGCGCTTGTTGCAGATCTATTCTCTTCGCCAGTTGGTGCAGGTGTCGTCACTGTCTAAACTCCCTTTGAATTAAGGGTTTCGCAGCACCTGCGGCATAAATTATGCTCAATTAGCAGGGGTGCGATTAGTAATGACGTTCGACGCAAGAGAGTCGAAGACAGCCAATGGTCCGTCCGGATTTATGTTCGGAGGGATGGTTGCGCTGTTGGCAGGATGTGTGTTTGCGGCGATATTTTCGCTACCTCAACCATCGTCTGCACATGCACAGCACAATGGACTCGGGCTTGTCGCCGCTCAACAATTTTCCCCCGACAAAATGTCAGACGCAGCAAAGCACTATTTCAGCACGCTCGAACGGGTTGCTCCGCAAGAACACACCACAATGATGGCGCGTATTTCCACCCCCCTTCCCGTCGGCGAAAACGCTCACGATTTGGCTGCCCAGCATGGAATCAATTTTTTGCACGCAAATCTCTCCGTCGTAGCAAGTATTCCGACACACGCTATTGATGCCGCGCTAGACAAAGCCCGTGCACAGCTGTGGATGGCGTCGCACGAAAAAAATCCACTTTGCGCAGGTCAATTTTATCCAGAATTTTTAAGCCCCAACGTACCGTCATCCGCTTCGGTCAACGCGCGGGTAGACTGGATAAAAACGCAAAACACAGATGTCGCGATTTCATTATTGTCGACGCTCATTGAGGCCGTAGAAAGCATCGAACAGGGCATCAATAAACCAGAGTCGCGAGGGTCAATATCCAATCAAGATAGGATCGTCCTCAGCGGTCTTCGAAATTCACTCGCTTCCGATGAGCAATTGACGCTGGTACTATCGCAAAGCCTCTCACCAGAAGCACGCCTTGCTGCAATAAAAGAAACAGACTCGTGCCAACTCGCGGCAACTGCCATCTCAGCTATCAAGACCCTCCCCCAAGACACGAAAGGACGTGCTTTCAGTGACGCTGTCTATTACTTCAGCAATGAAGATGCGACGGTGGGAGATTATATTCTCCAAACCTTCTTTTGATCTGGCTCTATTAGAGTAGACTGTCTCGGCACTTCCTTCACATAGACGCCTTCAGCGTCCAAATCAGGTGGCACGACCTTGGAAAACCTATTTCGCGACTTCTTAAGCAAATTCGAGTTACCTTCAGTGCCTGACGTGGACTGGCGCGCTGGAACAGAAAAACTCCGGCAACAATTTCTAACCGCGACACACCAATTTGAGCGCGATGCCCCGGAACTCGCGGATATACGCGATTTCAAAATAGATGGACCAGCGGGACCACTGAATGCCCGTCTTTACGTACCCATGGCAGCTGGTGCGGAACCTGGACCAGGAATAATTTTCTTTCATGGTGGCGGATTTGTCCTCGGCGACCTCGACAGCCATCACATGCTGTGCATCCGACTGGCTGATGCGTCTCGCTGTCGCGTACTGGCTGTAGAATACAGGCTGGCACCGGAAAACAAATTTCCAGCCGCCCATGATGATGCTTGGGCAGCCTGGATCCATGTTCACAATCATGCCGACATTTATGGTCTCGACCCTGAAAAACTGACCATAAGCGGTGACAGCGCAGGCGGAAATCTTAGCGCATATATTTCGCAAGAGGCTATCCGAACAGCGACCACACCGCCCATATTCCAATTGCTTCTCTATCCACTAGTTCAATTTGTCGACATAAGATCGAAAAAAATGTCAATCCAGGAAAGTGGATTTTTTATCTCACCAAAGTTGTTCGATTTTTTCAGAGACAGTTACGTCGAAAACGAAAATGACCGGATGGATATACGCGTATCTCCATTGTTCGCCCCCGACGATACGTTCAAGCGTTTACCGCCCGCGCATATCGTTCTCTGTGGCTGGGATCCTCTACGAGATGAGGGCAGTGCATATGCTGCGAAAATGGCAAGCTTTGGGATACCTGTGACGGTGCGGGAGCATGAAGAAATGGTTCATGGCTTCATGCACCTCAGTGCACTGTCCAATACGGTGAAAGACGCAATCCGTGACGCAGGTGAAACTGTTGCCCGCGCTGTCAACGCTCTTGATTAATCTTTTGACATAATCCGTTGCAAACAAGTGACGCTTCAATAAATTGTGCGATTGCGTTAGCTTTTTGCATTGCAACATGGGGCTGAATTTCTCTAAGTGCACTCGCTGACAGAAACACCGAAAAATGTCTGTCCGCGTATAAACTTCTAGAGGAAACTCCCATGAAACTAAGTAAGTATTTGGCGGCTTCTGCCTCCGTACTCATTCTCGCTGGTGCGCACAGCACCGCACAAGAGCAAGCCGATGAATCTGGTCGTGAAAGCGCGGTTGATCGGGTACTCAACACTGTTACTGTCACCGCAACTAAAAAACAGAACGTAGAAAACGTTCAAGACGTGGCTGTAGCTGTCACCGCTTACAATAGCGATACACTCGACGCCCTGAATGTAACGACGCTGGAAAGCCTGAGTTATTCTTCTCCGAACGTCTCATTGGATGATGTGGGCACCGCTAAAGGCACAGCAAACTTTGCTATTCGCGGTCTGGGCGTCAACTCTTCAATTCCGTCAATTGACCCTGCAGTCGGCGTCTTTATCGACGGTGTGTATTTGGGTGTGAACAATGGCGTCGTCGTTGATCTCTTCGATCTCGACAGCGTTGAAGTACTACGTGGCCCACAAGGTTTGCTTTTCGGCCGCAACACAACAGGTGGCGCACTGGTCGTTAACACTGCGAATCCAACTGACGAATTTTCGTACAAACTTCGCGCAGACGTAAACGGTCCTGTGGACAGTGACCGTGGCGGTCTGAACTCAACCGTACAAGGCATTGTCTCTGGCCCGCTGATCGCAGACGTTTTGAATGGTAAAATCGGCATTTCTTACAACACGGATGAAGGTTACTTCAAAAACCTCGCCAATGGTGAGAAGCACGGCGAGCTCCAAGCCACCACATACCGTGGCGCATTGGAATTCTTCCCGACCGAGCGTCTAACCTTCCTCGCAAAAGCCGAATACACTGACTCATACGGCGACGGCCCAACAGGTCAAAATCGCGGTATCTATGAGCGCGATACATTCGACTTCGCAATCAACAATTCTGGTTTTGGTGAAAGCACCACAACTCAAGCATCTTTGCGTGCTGACTATGATGTTGATTTCGGAAACGGAACCATCACCAATATCGTCGGTTATCGCGACTATGACTCAATGTCTGCAGGCGATATCGATTCTACACCGCTGGTTCTGTTTGAATCAGGTGCAGAATTCGTCCAGGAACAACTCTCAAATGAATTGCGTTACGCTGGTACATTTGGTGATTTGGACCTTACAACTGGACTGTTCTATTTCGAGCAGGAGCTTGGCTACACAGAAAGCCGGACTATTCCTAGCGATCCACGCGGCACCTATTATGGTGGCGGCACTATGGATCACGAAACTTGGGGCGTCTTCGCGAACGTAGATTACTCGTTCACTGAAAAGCTGATCGGTACTGCCGGTCTACGCTACTCAAACGAAGAAAAGTCTGCGGATGTAGTTTACATTCAGCCACGCGCAGAGTGCAGCATGGTTGCCGCGACGTGTGACGTTTCAGGCACCAATCAACTGTTCAATGCAATCTATCCTGTTGGACACCCTCTCTACGACCAGCCAAATGGATTCTCAGATTCAAATGATTGGTCTAACTGGACGCCAAAAGTGGGTCTCCAGTACTTCTGGTCTGACAATGTTCAAACCTATGCGACATATACAAAGGGCTTCCGCTCTGGTGGTTACAACTTCCGTATCACCAATGTCGCGATCTTTGACCAAGTGGTCGCTCAAACAGGTGACCTTGGCTTTGATGAAGAAGAAATCGACGCCTATGAGATCGGTTTGAAATCACAAAGCGAAGATGGTCGTATCCAGCTAAACGGATCAGTCTTCCTAACCGACATCAGCAACATGCAGCGTGAAATTAACACGTCTGATCCAGTTGCTGGCGTTGCTCAGAACATTGTGAACTCTGCTGATGCAACCATTTGGGGCCTCGAGACAGAAGCGCGTGTTGCGGTTTTGGACAACACATTGATCACGTTCAATGCTGGTTTGATCGACGCGTCATATGACGACGTGCTGTTTGACCTCAGCGGCGATGGTATCGTTGACGCCAATGATTTGGCACTCGACCTGCCACGTGTTCCACCGTTGACCTTCGGCTTCGGTATCATCCAAGATATCGATCTTGGAAATTCTGGTGCACTTGTCGCAACAGCGAACTTCCAGCACCGTGACCGCATCGCGTACACAGACAGCAACCTTGGCTGGGTACAAGAAGCAGACATGCTGACCGCAGACTTGACATGGGAAACCCCATTCAATGGCCTGGCAGTTTCCCTGTACGGCAAAAACCTTCTTGACGAAGTACAAGCCGGTAACGACACACAGCTTCCATTTGGTGGAAACGTTGCAGCGTTGGCACCGGGTGGAACAAATCTAGCGACTGGGCAGAGCATTCCTTACGGTGCGCACCCGACAGCAGGCACGTTCTCTCCACTGAAGAAAGGCCGTCTCGTCGGTCTGGAGCTGACATATAAATACTAGGTTCCATACTGGGACTTTCTAGTACTCACTCTATGATGAAGGGCGACCCCCAGCCGGGTCGCCCTTTTTTTATACGCTGTTCTCCATGATCCAGCACCGGCGTCGCCCCGCCCCTCTTCTCGAACAACACTTAGACAGCACAGAAAAACGGCCCCGCAATTTGCGAGGCCGCTTCAAATTTGTCTTTAGACCCAAGTTCTAGAACTTGTGAACAACACCAAGCTTGATCATACGACCGAACGCGCTGTGCGTGTACGGGTCATAGTTCAGATCGAGAGCCGCAGCTGGCGGATCTTCGTTCGTCAGGTTGTAGGCTGACAATGTCAAACGCGTATCACCGTCACGCAACGCATAGTTATACGTTAAGTCGTGAGTGATTTGGCTATCGATTCTCTCAAGAGAAGCAATCGGCGCAATCACGTCTTCATAGTCATTGATATAGCGCAGCGTGTAGCTCAAGCTGTGCGGACCTTCAGTGTAACGCGCAAAAGCGTTCGCACGCAGGTCAATCAATGTCTGGAACGGCGTACCTTCATTCATGAAGCCGACAAAGTCGCCACCATCAGCCAGCTTCACGCCATTACTGTCAACAAAGTCCTCTGACTCATACTCTAGCGTATAAGTACCTTCCAGACCCAAAGTCATTTCGCCTTTACCGAGGTCATAGCGATAAGCACCATAGAAATCGAGACCTGAGGTCACGATGTCAGCGCCGTTAATGACCGCGCGCTCAACACGGGCAATACCGGAAGATGCCGTAGTGCCTGACTGGAATGTCAGGTGAGAGGCAAGCGCGTCACAATCCGGGGTTCCGGCACCAGTTGTTGAACAAAGGTTTGCGTCATAAGCCGCAATGATTTGTCCAGCACTCTCTGTCTGTAGTGGATCAGAGAAGTCAAAGCGCCAATAGTCAAGCGAAGCCCGGAAGCTGTTATTGTCAAACAGAACGCCGAGATTTGTCGCCAACGCCGTTTCCGGATCCAGATCCGGGTTGCCGACTGTATCAACAGCCTTAAACGCACGTGTCGCAGCCAGATATTGTAGGCTTGTCACGCGACCCTGAAGTGCTGTTTGCGGTGGTCCACGGAATGTTGTTGAGGCTGATCCACGGAAAGCGAGATTATCGGAAACCTGCCACTTGGCAGCGATCTTCGGATCAACTGTTGATCCGACATTGCCGCCATAGTCTTCATAACGCACAGCCAACTGCACATCGAAGACATCCGAGAACGGCAATGCCAATTCTACAAAGGCTGAGTCGATGTCACGCTCCAACTCATACTCATACGCACCTGCGAGGAAGGCGAACTGCCCTACCGGAGAGTCACAAGAGGCGTTACCAACCGCTGTCGTATGGCCCAGCGTCACAGATGCCGGATCATAGAATGTGCACGGATTGATATCGAAGTTGGCATTGTCAGAAATTGAATTCTCATAGCTTTCTGTCCGACGCTGGAGGCCTGCAGCCCACCCAATATTACCGCCACCAAGAGTGATGCCGGCTTCGCCGTTGAACACAACGTCAAAAGTTAGCAATTCGTTGGAAACGTCGGTCGTCAACGTATCGACCAGCCAGTTAAGCAATTCCGGAGAGTTAGCCACCGCCGCATTATATTGCGGGTTAACAGCACCATTTACAGCCGATGTCTGAATCGCGTTAGAGAACGGGTTATAGTACTCACACGGACCAACACCCGCAACGCCTGCGGAGGCATCACATCCAGCGCCGCCTAAACCGTCCAGGGCAAGCCCCATACGCTCGACATACATGTCGTCTGTTTCCTGATGACGATCACGCTTCGAGTAAGACACGTTGGCCTGCCAGCCGATACCGTTTCCGAATTCACCTTTCAAACCTGCTGCGAGGCGAGTTTGCTCAGTATTACGTACCCCCTTCTCAGGCTCACCGTTCAGGCCACCAACACCCGCCAGACGCGAGACGACAAATGCACCCTGCGCTGTTGGTGGGAATGGACCAGCTTGTGTGAATAGGCCCGGATTTTGAGCTATCAGATCCTGCAAGCCGGGATGGCTCGCCGCAATGTAACGGTCCGGTCCGAACAATGACTGCGGCGGGTAAGACGGCGATGTGTTCCACTCGGGAATATCGACTTCTGCAAAGGCCGCCTCAACGTGAAACTTGGCGAACTCACCAAGGTCAGCATTGAACTCACCAAAGACTTTCAGAGACTCTGTTTCTTCGATCAGGTTATCAAATGTCGTGTACTGGAAACGACACGTTGTTCCATCTTCGATGCCGCCGAGCAAACCACACTGCGGGTCAACACGTGCACCACCAAGCAAACCGGCCGGGAATGAAGGGGCAAAAGCTGGATAGATTGTACCTGGATTACCGATGCCGGAGAAACCAGCCTGCGGATTCTCTGCCAATGATGGCACTGCCCAGTCACGATCAGGAACGGTCAGCTCACCGCGTGTTGAATATTCCGCGGACAGCATGGCGTCCATACCGTCTCCGGCCCAACCGGCGATACCGCCAATTTCAGTTTCGCCATCAGAACCGGAAATGAATTTATGGCTACCGCGAAGCTCGACACCCTCAAAGCCTGAACGTGTGATGAAGTTTACAACACCGCCAATAGCATCGGAACCGTAAAGAGCAGCCGCGCCGTCTTTCAATACTTCCAGACGGCCAATCGCCGGGCCTGGAATGAAATTAACATCGGTACCTGCTCCGCCGGTCGCGACATGGCGCTGACCGTTCAAAAGAACCAATGTACGCGCCGAGCCAAGTCCACGCAGGTTAACAGTTGTCGAACCTTCTGACCCTTGGCCACCACGTGTATCGAACTGGTTGGTTTCACCAATCAAGCCCTGTGTCGCGGGAAAGTTCCGCAAGATCTCGTTGACAGTCGGCGCACCGATTGCGTCCAGCTCAGACCGGTCGACAACGTCAACTGGAAGCGCTGCATCTTCTGGTGTGCCCTGGATGAACGAACCGGTAACCGTAACGGCTTCCATCGTCCGGGTATCCTCGGCCGCCTCTTCTTGTGCGTTGGCGGTCATACCGCTTGCAAGCGCAAGGGCTGATGCACCAAGAACAAGTTCTCGTGTAAATTTCATTTGAATCGTTTCCTCCAAAAGTTGTTCTAGTGTCCGGGCCTATTGAGTTCTTAATGACCTTTTCGGCAGAGACTGCGGAAACTATAATTAGCTTGACCCAAGGGGATACCCTCTACATGTGCTGCGCCGCACCATATTCTTAAGCGCAATTAACTCCGCACCCTAAGAGATCAACACAATTGGATAGTCTGTTAATCAACATGAAAAGGAGAACCAGTGGATAAATCCCCGATTGCTGCAATTGCGAAGCACTTTGCAGTTTCTGTAACCCCAGCCTCATTTTCATCCAAAGTGTTGCGTTTTCGCAACCAATTTTGGGCGCGAAACGTCAATCTTGGAACATTAAGTACGGCACAATGGCTCTCTTGTTTCGGTGATTTCACCCCTCTTCCAGATAATGTGGCACGCCCAATGGCTCTCAAATATCACGGCCATCAGTTCGGCACCTACAATCCGCAATTGGGCGACGGACGGGGGTTTTTGTTCGCACAAATTGAGGGAGTTGACGGACGGCTATTTGATCTGGGCACAAAAGGGTCTGGTCAAACACCGTTCTCACGGAATGGAGATGGTCGCCTCACCCTAAAAGGCGGTGTGAGAGAAATATTGGCCGCAACATATCTGGAGGCTCTTGGCGTGAACACGTCGAAAGCCTTCAGTTTGATAGAGACAGACGAGCAGCTTCATCGTACCGATGAACCATCCCCCGCCCGGGGTTCCGTACTGGTGAGACTGTCTCGCAGTCACATCAGATTCGGCACCTTCCAGAGAGCAGCGCATCACAAAGACACTCAAGCCATGGACGCGCTCGTGTCATACTGCGCCACCTGGTTTTATCCTGAAATCAACGCCCTCCCAGTGAGAGAGAAGACAACCGCCCTCCTCCGCGAAATATCTGAAGCCACAGCTAGAATGATCGGGCAATGGATGGCCAGCGGATTTGTTCATGGCGTCATGAATACCGACAATTTTAACATCACCGGCGAAACATTTGATTTCGGCCCTTGGCGCTTCTTACCTCACTCAGACCCAAATTTCGTCGCTGCATATTTCGATGAAAATGGGCTCTACCGTTTCGGTCGCCAGCCAGTCCAAGGCCTATGGGCTTTGCAACAGCTCGCGTCTTCTCTTCTGCTTTTGAACGATGACGCCGATGCGCTCGCTGAGGCCCTGAGCACGTATGAGGAAACCTATCAACGCAGCTTCAATGACCACACACATCGATTGCTTGGCGTGCACCCGCTGCCTGACCATGCGGCGAACCTCACTTTCTTGCAAAACCTGTTCGGGTGGATGACAACGAGCCAAGCAAACTGGCCTCAAACCTTCTTTGACTGGTTCTGCGGCGCAGCGAGTACCGAGCGAGCGGAGACGTCACCGCAAGCCAATCTATATCAAGATGACGCTTTCGTGGTTGTGCGGCACGCCTTACTGGCGCGAAAACCTGATCGACCTGAACGCTTACGGCACCCTTATTTCTCTCATTCCACACCCGTTTCTCTTCTTGTTGATGATGTCGAGGGTTTATGGGAGCCAATCTCAAAGACGAATGACTGGTCTGCATTCGAAGCGAAAATGGCCCACTTGGAAGCCGCACGGATTGCCTTGGCGCTTTGACTTGGCGTAACCCTTGATCGTCTTCTTAGATTTATCCAAACGGATTAAAGCACAATAAGGAACTCCGCAGCATGACTTCCCCTTCAGAAGCGACTGGGCCCCTCGCTGGTTTAAAAATCGTCGATATGAGCTCTGTCGTGCTCGGGCCGTTTGCCACACTGATCTTTGGAGACTTAGGGGCAGACATCGTCAAAGTTGAAGCAGGACAGTCGGGTAAAGCCGGGGACGTTATGCGCTATGCCGGTGCCTCCCCGACTGGAGATTTGGGCCCAATCTTCACGGCACTCAACCGCAATAAAAAATCCGTCCTACTCGATGTGAAAGAAGAGGCTGGCAAAGCGGCGCTAACGGCTTTGATAAAAGATGCGGACGTTTTCTTTCACAACGTCCGTCTCGCGGGCGTTGAGCGACTTGGCTTCGGCTATGAAGACGTGAAAGCCATAAACCCAAATATCATTTACATTCACTGTGCGGGGTTCGGCCAAGGCGGCGCGTATGAACATCGTCAAGCGTATGATGATCTCATACAAGGCGCATCCGGATTTGCAGCGCTCAATGCCATGCGCTCGGGTAAGCCCCCAGAATACGCGCCCACGTTGGTCGCAGACAAAACCGTTGGCCTCTTCGCCGCTTACGCCACAATGGCGGCTCTGCTGCACCGTGAGAAAACCGGGCGCGGGCAATTCGTCCAAGTACCTATGCTTGAGTGCTTTACCTTCTTCAATATGGTGGAAAATCTATACGGCGAAACTTTCCTTCCAGGAAATGGTCGGCTGGCCTATTCGCGCTCCATCAATGCCAACCGGAAACCCTATCCAACAAAGGATGGATATATTGGCCTCGTTCCTTATTCCGACAAACAGTGGGAACTCTTCTTCCAGATTGGCGGACGGCCTGATGTTTTCCATGATCCCCGGTTTTCCACCTATCAGGCCCGCACTGAAAACGTAGGCGCGCTCTACGGCCTCATCAACGAGGTAGCCGCCACCAAAACGACTAACGAATGGCTCACTCTTTTGGAAAAAGCGAATATCCCTGCAATGCGCTACAATGAAATGGCCGATGTGCTCAAAGATCCACATCTGAATGATGTCGACTTCTTTCTGGAACGCATGCACGAAGATGCAGGCCCGTACCGCACACTCCGTCACCCGGTATTGTTTTCGGATAGCCCAGCAAGCATCCGAAATGATGCGCCGATGCTAGGCGCTGACACCGAAACCGTCCTCGAAAGCCTTGGGCTTTAGCGATCCGAACGATTTGCTGGCCTGCGCGCGAGCCAAACACCTCCTAAAATCATTACGAATGCCAGTAGGGCGTTCCAGCTTTGGGTTTCCCGAAAGGCTATCCACCCAATGATCGCGCTCGCAATGGGAATTGTGTAACCTGTAAGAGACAAAAATGTCGCTCCAGAGCGCTGAATGATGATCATATAAAGGCCCTGAGCAATCGCGGTTGGACCGAGCCCGAGTGCAATAACCGCCGCCCAATGTTTCGCGCTAACTGTCAGCCCTTCAGGTTCTGTCATTATGGCGAGTGGCCACGAGAGAACCGCGCCTACACTCACAAAGCCTGCCGCAAAAGCAATCGGGTCAATACGAGGGGCGCCACGGGCCAACAATGTCGACGCAGAGTAGAACAATGTTGCGATAAGCAACAAAACTTGAGCGACGAGAGCGCCAGACCCCTCCCCCAATATCGCGGTCGGCCCGAATAAAACGACAACCCCAGCGAACCCTAGAATAACCCCCAACCCCGACCATTTTGTCAGGCGCTCATCCGTAAAGAACAAATTGGCTCCTAAGGCGATAAATATTGGGGCCGCAGATGTATAGAGGGCAGCCAAACTGGAGTTCACTGTTTGCTGCGCCGTGGTAATCAAATAAAATGGCGCCACTGAACCGACACAGCCCATCAAGCAAATAAACAGCCAAGCCTTTCGATTCTTTAAGCTCGGCAAACGTTGCTTCATGGCCACCATCATGACGAGAAGAGCAATCGCGCCGAGGGTTAGACGCCCAGACAGAACATAAATTACGGGTAAGCCAGAACTAGGATCCCCTTTATCTACAGCTACGCGCGTTAGCGCATAGGCACCTGCCCACATAATCGTGACTAAGGTGAACAGCCCCCAATCCAAAGGGCTTCTCGACATATTGGTAGATTGCGGTGACATCTCCATTTTATGCCACTTAGGCCAAGTTTTGTGCGGTGTCTTGCGATGACTGAAAATGATGTCACCAATTTTGCACACTATTTGCATATGAGCGGGCACGTGCACGCCTAGGCAATTGGGCAAGCCGTCTCGATTTGGTCTCGCGGCTTGGTGCCGCATAGCCCAAAGGTGGACGATTTGCTCGCTTCGTCGTAAATGGCTGCAAAGTTTACATTTGATCTCGTTTTAGGAGAATTTCTATGGCCGTACGTGTCGCCATTAACGGATTTGGACGGATTGGCCGTCTTGTTCTGCGTTCCATCATCGAAAATGATCGCAAAGATATTGAAGTCGTGGCGATTAACGACCTCGGTCCTGTTGCGACGAACGCCCATTTGCTTGAGTTTGACTCAGTCCATGGCCGTCTTTCTGAAAAAGTAGAAGTTGACGGCGATACAATCACTGTCGGCGATCGTAAAATCCTCTGCACCGCGGTTCGTGACCCGGCAGATCTGCCACACGCTGAGCTAGATATCGACATCGCGATGGAATGCACCGGTATCTTCACCAAGCGTGATGGCGCTGAGAAGCATTTGAAAGCTGGCGCAAAGCGCGTTCTGATTTCTGCACCCGGCACAGATTCCGACGCGACAATCGTTTATGGCGTCAACCACGAGACACTGACAGCAGATGATAAGATCGTTTCCAACGCATCATGCACAACGAACTGCCTGTCACCTGTTGCCAAAGTGCTGAACGACACTGTTGGCATCGCGCGCGGTTACATGACCACGGTTCACGCTTACACTGGCGACCAGCCAACACTCGACCGCATGCACGGCGATCTGTATCGCGCACGCGCTGCAGCTAGCAACATGATCCCGACATCAACTGGCGCGGCAAAAGCCGTTGGTCTGGTTTTGCCGGAACTGGCTGGTAAACTGAACGGTTCCGCTGTGCGCGTTCCAACACCAAACGTTTCCATGATTGATCTGGTGTTTGATGCTGGGAAAGCAACAACAGTTGAAGAGATCAATAATGCAATCAAAGCAGCAGCAGATGGCCCAATGAAAGGCGTGCTTGGTTACACAGACAAGCCATTGGTTTCGATGGACCTCAACCATGATCCACACTCCTCAACATTCGCGCTCGACCAGACGCACGTCACAGAAGGCACACTCGTACGTGTCCTATCTTGGTACGACAACGAATGGGGTTTTGCGACACGCATGAGCGACACAGCTCTCGCACTCGCAAAGTTCCTTTAGGAGCGTCAGCGCGGGAACCCGGACGTAAATTATGACTGATCCGTTCTCCGCACCCAACAATATCAAGCCTCCCTGTAACGCTGTCGCGTTGCGGGGAGGTTTTTCGTTTCCGCCACAGGCACCAACTCGCCCTCATTTCGCCAATCTGGCAGCGCGCTTGCAATTGCTGCCACGCATCACCCCTGCCCGAGCCTGAAGGCAAAACGCAGACGCTATTTATATCACGAATTTTGACGCCTCAACGTCGCACATTGGAGACTAAACGCATGAGCAGCTTCCGCCGCATTTCTGAAGCAGGTGACCTCACCGGGAAAACCGCCCTCGTTCGCGTGGATTTCAATGTACCCATGAGCAACGGTTTGGTGACAGACGATACGCGCCTCAAGGCCGCTGTCGAAACAGTACAGACCCTACGTACACAAGGGGCAAAGGTTGCCCTTCTCGCGCATTTTGGTCGTCCAAAGGGCGAACGTGTCGCGGAAATGAGTCTTGCCCCAGTAGCAGGCGCATTTTCCAAAGTACTCGGTTCAAACGTCAGTTTCGTCGCAGACTGCAAGGGCGAGCACGTACAGAAAGCCATTTCTGAGCTCGAACCCGCTGGTGTCATATTGCTCGAAAATACACGTTTTTACCCTGGTGAAGAAAAAGGCGATCCCGATCTTGCAAAAGAAATTGCGGCACTCGGCGATCTTTTCGTCAATGATGCATTCTCCGCAGCGCATCGCCGCCACGTGTCAACCGCCGTGCTTGCTGATAGCCTTCCTGCATACGCTGGCTGCAACATGGAAGCAGAACTAGATGCGCTGGGCAAAGCACTCGGCACACCCGTCCGCCCAGTTATGGCTGTGGTCGGCGGCGCCAAAGTCTCATCCAAAATAGATCTTCTCAAAAATCTCGTCACACAAGTGGATACGCTGGCAATTGGCGGCGGCATGGCCAACACCTTCCTCGCAGCGCAAGGCGTCTCAGTTGGAAAGTCGCTCTGCGAACACGACCTCAAAGATCTCGCCACCGAAATCACGGCTATTGCGGCAAAAAATAACTGCACGATCCTCTTACCGACCGATGTCGTTGTTGCAAAAGATTTTAAAGCTCACGCCGACAATCGAACAATCCCAACAAGCGACGTCGCAGACGATGAAATGATCCTCGACGCAGGACCCAATACAGTCGCGCAACTCGAAGCAGCGATGACAAATTCAAAAACTCTCGTCTGGAATGGCCCACTTGGCGCCTTCGAAATGGAGCCCTTCGACGCGGCCACCGTTAGCGCAGCGAAAGCCGCTGGGAACCAAGCAAAAGCCGGCAATCTCACCGCAGTTGCGGGCGGGGGCGATACCGTTGCCGCGCTTAATCATGCGGGCGCATCGGGCGACTTCACATTCATCTCAACAGCGGGTGGCGCATTCCTTGAATGGATGGAAGGCAAACCCCTTCCCGGCGTAGAAGCTCTCAAATCTTAAATCAGACAGACACAAACGAATTTAGCGCACAAAGAAAGACGACACACATGCCTAACGAACAAATGACCAAACAAGCGGCCACTAAAGACGGGTTTGTTGCTGCGCTCGATCAATCGGGCGGCTCAACACCTAAAGCTCTGCGTCTCTACGGCGTTGAGGAAAGTGAATACAAAAACGACGAAGAAATGTTCGGCCTCATCCACGACATGCGCGCGCGCATTGTTAAATCCCCCGCCTTCACTGGCGATAAAGTCATGGGTGCAATTTTGTTTGAGCGCACAATGGATGGCGACATTGATGGCGTCCCTACAGCGCAATATCTTTGGGAGAAACGCCAAGTTGTTCCATTCCTAAAAGTAGACAAGGGCCTCGGCGACAAAGAGAACGGCGTCCAGCTCATGAACCCAATGCCAGACCTTGATGCGTTGCTAGAGCGTGCTGTCGGCAAGGGCATCTTCGGCACGAAAATGCGCTCAGTGATCAATGCAGCGAACGCTGAAGGCATCGCCGCGAACGTCGCACAACAGTTCGACGTTGCGCGCCAAATACTCGGCCACGGTCTTATGCCAATCATCGAGCCTGAAGTTACAATCACAATCGATGATAAAGCTGAAGCCGAAGATATTCTGCTAGCAGAGATCACGAAACAGCTCGATGCACTGGGCGCTGATAAGCAAGTGATGCTGAAACTCTCACTGCCAGAAAAGGCCAACCAGTATAAATCACTCGTCGATCACCCACGTGTGATGCGTGTTGTGGCTCTATCCGGTGGCTATGAACGCGAAGAGGCAAACAACCGCCTCGCCAAGAATACAGGCATGATCGCCAGCTTCTCACGCGCTCTGACACAAGGCCTCTCAGCCAAACAGTCAGACGCTGAATTTGACGCTATGCTCGCTGACACGATTACGAGCATCTTCGAAGCATCACGCGCTGGGTAACCCCGCCTGACAATTAGACGAATTTGGCACCCCTCGGCAATTTTGTCGGGGGGTGTTTAATTGATTACTCCTCCCAGACTTGTATGAAGCTGTAAGCAGTGAGTTGGGGAGTGAGTGGGATATGAAAATAACAATTGCGGGGGGCGGCATCGCTGGCCTTGTCACTGCACTGGCCCTACACAAAGACGGACACGAAGTTACAGTCTACGAGGCTGTGCCAGAGTTGCGTGCACTGGGCGTAGGGATCAATCTCCTGCCGCAGGCCGTTGATATACTGGATCGCCTGAACCTCACAAAACGCTTGTTGACCCAAGGGGTCGCCACGCGGGAGCTGTCCTATGTGAACCGCTTCGGCCAGCATATCTGGACAGAACCGCGCGGAAAGTTCGGAGGTTTTACCTCGCCACAAATTTCGATCTCACGCGGCGATCTTCAGATGACACTCCTCGACGCCACGCGGGAACGCCTTGGCGCCGAACGCGTCAAAACAGGTATGCGTCTCACAGGTTTCCGCAACACAGCAGAACAAGCCGTTGGAATCTTCAAGAACATCCAAGACGAAAAATTTGAAATTGCCAGCGACGCATTAATCTGTGCCGAGGGCATTCATTCTGCAGCGCGCAAACAAATGTACCCACATGAAGGCGACCCCGTTTATTCGGGTCGAATCCTTTGGCGAGCCACCAGTTTTGCAAAGCCCTACCTATCGTCAGCCTCGATGTGCATGTTCGGACATCAGGCACAAAAATTCGTCTGTTATCCAATCGCACCAGTTCGTGAAGATGGCCTACAACGCATCAACTGGATTGCAGAACTTTGGATCGACGATCTGCCCAATCGGGCCGACTGGAACCGTCCGGCAGACATAAACGACTTCCTGCCCCAATTCGCAGACTGGCAGTTCGATTGGTTAGACATCCCCGGCCTGATTACCAGCGCTGAAACAGTTTACGAATACCCCATGGTAGACCGTGAGCCTGTCGACAGCTGGCTTAATGATCGTACCGTTCTACTCGGTGACGCCGCTCACCCCATGTATCCAATCGGCTCCAATGGGGCGAGCCAGGCTATTCTCGATGCGGAGTGTCTATGCCGTTCCCTGAAAGCGCAACCTGATGTCCAATCAGCACTGGCGAAATATGAAGACGAAAGACGCTCCGCCACACGCAAGATCATTCTGGCCAACCGTAAGAATGGCCCAGAGCAATGCATGCAACTGGCCCACGAGCGCGCGCCTGAGGGATTTACCAATATCAACGACGTGTTTGCGCCCGGCGAACTTAAAACGATCGCTGATCAATACAAACAATTGACCGGCATGAAAAAAGCCTAGGAGCCGAGAATATAATGACCCTCCCCCTCACACCATTAATGGTACTGGCTGTTTCCGTTGGAGAGCCGGTTACTGTTGATCCCGGCGATCACGGCCGCCGGTTTATACCTATCACGGGCGGCACGGTTTCCGGTGGCCTGACCGGCAAGGTCTTGAATGGCGGCGGCGACTGGCAAACCTTGCTACCTAACGGCAATCTCGAAATTCGTGCGCACTACATCATTGATATCGACGGTCATGGCACAATCGAAGTGCATTCAGAGGGTGTGCGCGCGGGCAGACCGGAAATTCTTGCCCGCCTTGCACAAGGCGAAGACATTGATCCTTCCGAATACTATTTCCGCACCAGCATGCGCTTCCATACCGCTGCGCCGGAGCTTGAACGCCTCAACGCGGTGCTCGCTGTTGCCCACGGCCGTCGTCAGGGTCAGAGTGTCCTTTTGAACGTGCTGGAGATTGGCTGATGTTAGAGATGCGCCCTAATTGTGAACGCTGCGATAAAGACCTCGCGCCTGATACGACGGGCGCAACAATCTGCTCTTTCGAATGTACCTTCTGCCTTGCCTGCGCCGAAACCCCGCTGAATTTCACCTGCCCCAATTGTGGTGGTGACTTACACAGACGCCCCACCCGCAAGGGTGAGGCGTTAAAGAAGTTTCCAGCCAGCACAAAGCGTGTGCTGAAGGGATAAGCCTACATTGGTGGCAGCAATTCGATGAGATAACCGTCCGGGTCTTTGGCAAACCCGACTAAAGCTCCGTCAAGCGAAGCCACCGGTGCAGGCTCACGCACAATCTCGTACCCGTCGTCACGGATTTTCTTGGCTAGGGCCACCGGATCGGGCACGCGATAAACAATTTTGATCGCATTGTCCTTATAGTTGCGCTCCGAACCATCGGTCCAATGCATCAGCACAATCGCGCTGCCACCTCCTTTGCCATAGGAGAAAACAATCTCGTCCATATAGTCCAGATTGAAGCGCATCACTTCCTTCATGCCCAGCGTGTCGCGATAGAATTTCGCAGACGCTTCCAGATCGCTCACGCCGATTCCGAAGGCTGAAACCGCATCACGTGCGATCGGTTTTGCTGCTGTCTCGGTAGTCATGGATGTTTCCTCTACCTTTGTATGACTAGCGCAGGCGGCCAGCATCGAAATGGCGGCCAGCGCGGCCATTGATTTGATCATTTTCATGTGAATTATTCCTCCCGTTGAAATTCAGTATGGTTAACTACACTGAAATCCGCAAGCGGTTTGCTTGACCCCGTGCTCGCCGGGGCCTAACTCCCGCCCTCATGACAGATGCCCCTACCCGCCCGCGCACCCGCCTGTATCTCATCACGCCGCCACAGATCGCGGACTTGGATGAGTTTTCTGCCCAACTCGAAGGCGCGCTTGAAGCCGGCGATGTCGCCTGCTTACAGTTGCGCTTGAAGCAGAGCGATGGCGAGACAATCGACGAAACTGCAACCCGCGCAGCGGCAGAAGCCCTCACCCCCATCGCGCAAGCATACGGCACTGCCGTCATCATCAATGACAGCCCGGAACTAGCTGTTGAGCTTGGCGCAGACGGGGTGCATGTCGGCATCACAGATCGCAGCGTGAAAGAGACCCGCGCGATCATCGGCCCAGACTTGATCCTCGGCGCCACGGCCAAAGACTCTCGCCACACCGCCATGACAGCGGGTGAACAGGGCGCCGACTATGTTGCGTTCGGCGCTTTCTATGACACCCAGACCAAGGCGAGCACTGTGCCAGCCGATCTGTCCCTGCTGGAGTTCTGGCAAAGCGTCATGGAGCTTCCCTGTGTCGCCATAGGCGGCATCACGCCAGACAATGCCGCCCCCCTCGTCAGCGCCGGTGCAGACTTCATCGCCGTGTCGTCATCTGTCTGGAATGCACCGTCTGGGGCTGCGATGATTGTACGCGCTTTTAATCGGATATTCGATGAACTCGACACCAGCGCCGGCGAGCCATCCTGATAATCCACGCCCGTCCATTAACCCTGTCGATCTTGACCCAAAACGCTATAAGGCTTACGCCCCGCGCCATACCCAATAAGGAATTTCCCGATGGTCAAAATCAACGGCAATGAAATCAAGCCCGGAAATGTGATCGAACATGACGGCACCGTTTGGCGCGCCATCAAAACCGCGTCGGTTAAACCCGGCAAAGGCGGCGCCTTCAATCAGGTTGAGTTGCGCAACCTGCTAAACGGATCAAAATCCAACGTTCGCTTCCGCTCAAGTGAAACAGTAGAAAAAGTCCGGCTTGAACAGAAAGATCATCAGTTCCTGTTCGCCGATGATGACGCGTTCACCTTCATGGACGCTGAAAGCTACGAGCAAATCGCCATTGCACGGGATTTCGTCGGAGATCAGGGCGCGTTCCTGCAAGACGGCATGGTCGTCAGCATCGAGTTTTACGGTGAAAAGCCGATCGGCGTCGCCCTGCCTGATCAGGTCACGTTGGAGGTTTTGGAAACCGAACCTGTTGTAAAAGGTCAAACGGCCGCCAACAGCTTTAAACCCGCAACATGCACTGGTGGCGTAAGGGTTATGGTTCCTCCATTTGTCGGCACCGAAGAGCGTATCGTCGTCCAAACCTCAGACAGCACATATCTGCGCCGCGCAGACTAAAGGCCCACAATGTCAAAACCCTCCCCCGTCGGAAGCGTCATGATCGCGGCGGCCCGCGCTGCTGGCCGCTCACTTGCACGTGATTTTGGTGAAGTCGAAAATCTACAGGTCTCCAAAAAAGGGCCAGCCGATTTCGTCTCTAACGCCGACCACCGCGCCGAAGAGATTATATACGCCCATCTGGCAAAGGCCCGCCCCGGCTATGGCTTCGTCATGGAAGAGCGCGGCATCGTGGAAGGCACCGACAAATCCAACCGCTTCATCGTTGATCCACTGGACGGCACGCTGAACTTTCTCCACGGCCAGCCACATTATGCCGTGTCGATCGCGCTGGAACGTGAGGGCGAACTGCTCACCGGCGTTGTTTACGATGTCGCAAAGAACGAGATTTTCTGGGCCGAAACCGGTCGCGGGGCATGGCTCGAACAGCGCAAATTGCGCGTCGCGGCACGGTCTAAACTGCACGAATCCGTCATTGCCACAGGCACACCATGGCACGGCAAAGCAGAAGAAGCGCATCTCAATTTCGCAAGAGAAATCGCGTCCATGACACCCATGTGCGCTGGCATTCGTCGCTATGGATCTGCCGCGCTTGATCTTGCGTATGTTGCTGCCGGGCGTTTTGACGGATTCTGGGAACGTGGCCTACAACCATGGGATATAGCAGCGGGTATCGTGCTCGTGCGCGAAGCCGGCGGCCATGTCGCTGAAATTGACGGACACGACATGCTGCGAACAGGATCCGTCGTAGCGGGAAATGATGACATCATGCCCCTCATACAACAACAGGTTCGCAACGCTGCGGGCTAAGTTGCGCGCATAAATCAGAGAATGACACTTTCGTCATTGTTCAGTGTGTCCTACTATCGTCATCATGATGACACCAGACACAGACGTACTAATCATTGGCGCAGGCTTATCGGGCATCGGCGCGGCGGTTCAACTCGAAAAACGCTGCAACGGGAAATCCTATCGCATTGTCGAAGGCCGCCAGGCCATGGGCGGCACATGGGATGTGTTCCGCTATCCGGGTATTAGATCTGACAGCGACATGTACACGCTGGGCTATAATTTCAAACCGTGGACACGCCCGAAAGCGATTGCCGATGGTCCGTCCATCCGCGCCTATATCCGTGAAACGGCTGAAGAATACGGCGTAACAGAACACATCCAATTCAACACGCGGGTGATCAAGGCCAATTGGTCCACACCTGATCAAGTCTGGCACGTCACAACCGATCAGAACGGAAAACAGGAAGTGGTTACCTGTCGCTTCTTGTTCATGAATGGCGGATATTACAGCTATAAAAGCGGCTACCGTCCCGACTTCCCCGGTGAGAAAAACTTCAAGGGCAAGATTGTCCACCCGCAACAATGGCCTGAAGATCTGGATTATTCTGGCAAGAAAGTCGTCATAATTGGCTCAGGTGCGACGGCAGTGACGCTGGTGCCTGCAATGGCCGAGACCGCTGCACATGTTACCATGCTGCAGCGATCGCCAACATATGTTGTCTCTCGCCCCGGTACAGACAAACTGGCAAACGTCCTCAAAAAATTTCTACCCGCAAAGTGGGCGTACAATATTATTCGCAAACGCAACATCGCGTTCTCAGCTTACTTCTTCAATATCGCCCGCGAAAAGCCGGAAGAGACCAAAGCGCGTTTGCGCAAAATGCTCTCTGAACATTTGCCGGAAGACGAGATCGCAAAGCATTTTACCCCAACTTACAATCCGTGGGATCAGCGAATCTGCCTCGTGCCCGATGGTGACCTGTTCGACGCGATGAAATCCGGTAAAGCTGGCGTGGTGACAGACCATATCGAACAATTCGACGAGACGGGGATTAAGCTTCAATCGGGAGGGCATCTGGACGCTGACATCATCGTCACGGCGACTGGTCTGAACATGATCTTCCTCAATGATGTCGATGTGAGTATTGATAACAAGCTCATCGATCCCAGCAAAACGCTCAACTACAAGGGCGTGATGCTGTCCAATGTACCAAATTTGGCCTGCACTTTCGGTTACACGAACGCCTCATGGACACTGAAGGCGGATCTAACCTCAGAATATGTTGCGCGACTTCTCAACCATATGGACGAAAATGGCTACACGTCAGCAACGCCCGTTTTGGAAGCTTTTCCTGAAATAACAGAGCCATTCATGGACTTCTCATCAGGTTACGTCGCGCGCGCGATGGAGAATTTCCCGCGCCAACACACGGAAAAACCCTGGAAACTAAACCAAAACTATAAGGAAGACGTGCGTGTCTTGCGCAAAGGCGACATCGTCGATGACATCATGACTTTCCATACATCAGAAACCGCGAGCGCAGCACTCAAAGCGGCAGAATAATCGTTAATTCTCAGCGAACTGCAATTCGGCAAGGCGGGCGTATAATCCGCCTTGTGCGACCAGTTCATCATGATTGCCCTGTTCAACAATTTTTCCGTCTTCCATCACCAAAATGCGATCCGCGCGGCGCACAGTCGACAGGCGGTGAGCGATAACAAGAGTGGTGCGCCCTTGTGCGGCCTTTTCGATCGCGCGGCGCACTGCGGCCTCACTTTCAGAATCAAGCGCGCTAGTGGCTTCATCAAGCAGCAAGATTGGCGCATCGCGGGTCAATGCCCGGGCGAGTGCGACGCGCTGGCGCTGCCCCCCTGAGAGGCTACGTCCCTTCTGGCCGAGGTCAGCATCCAACCCACCCTTGGCAATCAAGAAGTCATAAGCTTCTGCCATCTTCGCCGCATTGAGCAGCACGTCATCGCCAACTGTTTCATCACCGAAAGAGATGTTCTCGCGTGCAGAACCCGTAAACAATGCAGATTCTTGCGGTGCATAGGCAAACCGATTGCGCCATTCTGTGGGCAAGGCCTGTGTTGCGGGGACGCCGTCGATTTCAACTGATCCAGTCTGTGGATCAAAGAGGCGTAGAGCCAAGCGAAATACGGTTGTTTTGCCGGCACCACTGGGGCCAACCAGCGCCACAAACTCGCCGGGCTGAACGGTCAGATCGAAGTTCTCCAGCGCTGGACCACCTGCGTCACCATAATTGAAAGTGACACCATTAAACGCCAAAACTGGGTGTGCAGTTTGAGGCAGTTTGGTTGGAATTTGAGGCATTTCTATCTCTGGCTCAGCGTTCAGCACCTCTGCCGCCCGGTCAGCAGCGCCTGCCGCGCGCATGACTTCACCATACACCTCGGCCAACATGCCAAAACCAGAACCAGCATAAAGCGCATACAGAACCATCGAAGCCAGATCGCCGAACGACATCTCATTGTTTGCGACAGCGCGCGCGCCGAGCCAGAGGACGCCGACAAACCCGCCGAAGAGTAGCGCGGAGACCAACACAATCATCACCGCACGCGCGCCGATACGTCTCATCGCTGCCCTGAAGGTCGCCTCGATTGCCGCAGAGAAGGTTGCAAGCCGCGTCGGCTCACGACCATAGGCTTGGACAAGCTCGATCGAATCGAGCGCTTCCGCTGCCTCCCCTCCCGCTTCAGCAAGCTTTGCCTGTGCCTCGTTCGACATTTTGCGAATGATGCGGCCAATGATCATCACTGGCAGGATCGCGATGGGAAGCATGCCCAGCAGGGTCAGGCCAAGCTTCCAGTTAACGACGAGCATCATCACGAGCGCACCGCTTGTTGTCAGCAAGGTGCGCGTCGCCAAAGAAGCAGAAGATCCCAGAAAGGTCTCAATCAGGGTAATATCAGCGGTTAGGCGCGACACCGCCTCCCCTGAACGCATTTTCGCATGATAGCGAGGTGAGAGCGTGAGCAAATGCGCATAGAGGTCATATCGCAAATCGGCGGCGATACGTTCCCCAAAACGTGAGACGAAATAGAAGCGCACTGCACCCAGCACACCCATGCCGATGGCTGCGAGCAATACCCAAAAGAAAGCTTCATCAATCAGCCGCACAAGACGCTCAGTATTACCGTCAGCGTTTTGCCCGGCATCAGCCGCCTGGCCAAGCAAGAGCGGGATCACAAGGCTCACCGCCGCTGCGGCGAACAGGAAGATAAGCGCAACCGCAACAGTCACCCAGTGGCGCTTGGCATATGGCAGCAGCAAACCGAGCGGTTTGATATTGCGGCCTTTCGGGCGATCTATCGCTTGACCGCCTTGAGGCAGTGTCGCGCGGCGATCATCAATAATCTGTTCAGTCGGTTCAGCCATGCAGCCGCTTACCACCGTTTGTTTGCTACGTCATCGCCAAGGCGCGAACGGTCGCATACCTTATGCACCCGCATTCAACGGCCGCAAAAAGTCGATCAAATATGCAAAGAATACTGCCCGGTCCACTTGCGTGACTGGGCTGTTTAGGCTATGCGCGCGCTTTAGATTTATTGCAAGTAACGCCCCCTCATCACATTGGGCGCGGGCGACGCACGCAGAGACAGACACGGAAAGACATGACGCTATGAAAAAAGACGTCCATCCTGACTACCACATGATCACAGTTGTGATGACTGATGGCACAGAATATCAGACGCGTTCGACCTACGGCTCTGAGGGTGATCGTCTCGTGTTGGATATCGATTCCAGCTCACACCCTGCATGGACAGGTGGCGACGGAAAATTGCTCGATCGCGGTGGCCGCGTATCGCGCTTCAAAGACAAGTTCAAAGGCTTCATGTAAGACAGGCCGACGGCCAGTTACATATGATGTGTATAGTGGAAACGCCCCGATCTCACGATCGGGGTTTTTCTTTGCTGGGGATAATTTAGATCAAACCTCAACGCGCCACTCAGTCCAACATCAGTCAACGATAACTACAGCTGCGCACTGCGTGATGAATCTGTTTAGCGTTGGACAGGAGGGAATCCCCGTCATAATCTAAACACAGGGTAAATTTATGGATTGGTGGCTGAAGCACGGCAAATAGGGACTTTCGGACATGTTACGAAATCTGACCACATCAACCGCTCGCACGGCGATGGGCATTGCCCTCGGCAGCCTCGTTCTACTGACCAGCTGCGACCAACGTGACGACCGCGTTGACCGCGCCAAGAATCTTGCTGACGCCGCGATGGACCAGATTAGCGGCCGCACTATTGTCGAAAGCGATCCAGAAACAAGCTTGCAAACAGCCTCAATTGCGGACCGTTCTGTCTCTGGCACACTGCGCAATGATTTGGGCACCGAGATGTACGATAATCGCGCCAAATTCGCTATCGGATCTATCATCGCAAAGCCAAAGGATATCGCACCAGAGCTTTCTCTTGAAGAAGAATTATTGCTCGAGGAGGCCCTGTTAGAAGAAGAATTTGCAGAAGAAGAATCTGCTGGGCCAGCGCCGCTTGATATTACCAGCCCCTCCCCTGTGCCGAATGCTGAGATGGCTGAACCGGGGATCGCCAACCCCTCATCACCTTCTGACTCAACAATTCCAGATCTGGGTGAGCAGTTTGTAACGACAGCTCAGGTGATGCCCAAGATTAAGCTTGACCCAAAGGCGCGGGAACGCACTGAAGCGGAATTTGAGAGCAAGACCCGCGAACTAAAAGAAGCAGCCAAAATAGATGCCGCGCCCAAGGCGCGGGCAAAACGAGCGCGCAGCCTATCGCCAGACGCAATTACCGCCCTACCCCCTGCCGAACGCATGCAAGCCAAACGCTTAGCGCGGCGTTCGGTCATTCGCGAGGATGCAATTCGCGCACAACGAGACGCTAATTCCGTAATGCTGGATACGTTGTCGAAGTATGGCATGGGCGGTGAAGTGGCGCTGTCACGCACGGGCCAGATGGTCATCCAGATTGGTAAGGATGGTGCAAGCCCGACCCAGTTTAGCCCAGCAGAAGTTTCTTCCAATCCAGTTGCAGAATTCTTGGCGGTGTCATCTGACGATGCTGACTGCTCCATGGTATCCGACGCGATTACGCTGGAGGATAATCCAACATTGGCGACCGAGTGTATCGTGCAGGATTTGCGTGCCTCTGGTCAGTTTGAATATGTTGAGAAGGATTTCATTTTCCAAAATCAGTTCGCGCGCAAACCAAAGCCCGACCCCAAGCCTGACGCAGCGGACACCAGCACAGACACTTCTGGAGCTACGCCGGCCAATACGAGCCAACCGACTCTCACGCCAAACGACCCACTCTGGGCGCTTCAATGGCATTTCATGAATCAGGGCGAAGGTGAGGGTACATCTCCCGGCGGTTCTGGTTTTCAGGATTTCTGGGCGCGGCAGGCCAATACAGGCTCTGCAGATGTTGTGGTGGCCGTCGTCGATACGGGCCTTCAGCTCAATCACCCTGACATCGAAGGCTCACCCAATGTCGTTGCTGGTTGGGATATGATTTCCGACCCGCGCATCGGCAATGACGGCGATGGCCGTGACAATGATCCAAACGATCCTGGCGATATGTGCGACCCGACAGCACCAAACGCCGAAGACACGTTCCACGGCACCCATGTCGCCGGCACAATTGGCGCGGCAGTCACCAATAATGGTTCTGGCGTGGCTGGCGGTGCATGGAATGTGAAGATCGTTCCTGTGCGGGCGCTCGGGAAATGCGGCGGGCGATTGTCTGATATCAACGATGCAATTCGTTGGGCTGGCGGATTGATCCCTGCTGAAGGTGAAGACGGCAGCGAAGAATGGAACGATAACCCCGCAGACATTATCAACCTGTCGATTGGCTTGTTTGAATATTGCCCAGCGTCGCTTCAAGACGCGATCGATTCCGTTGTGGATCGCGGCGTTGTCGTAGTTTCAGCAGCAGGAAATGATGGCGGCTCAACCACGCTGCACGCACCCGGCGGGTGTAACAATGTGATCTCCGTTGCGGCAGGTGATGCACGCGGACAAATCGCACCCTATTCCAATTTCGGTGCGGAGGTCGATGTGCTCGCTCCTGGCGGTGACTTAACACGAGATGACAATGGCGATGGGCAACCCGACGGTGTGCTCTCTACCAAGACATCATCTGATTGTTTTGATCTGGCGACAGGTGAGCCAGTCGACAATTGCTACTACGCCTACGAGCAAGGCACCAGCATGGCCGCGCCGCACGTTTCTGCTGCGCTTGCACTGCTTAAAGCGCGCGAGCCTGATGCCACGGGTGCAGAGCTGACATCGCTGTTGCTTTCATCACTCGACCCACGGGCGCCAATGCAATGCGCTGGCTCGTGCGAGCGTTATCCGGGCACGGAACCTATTGAGGGCAACCCGGACATGTGCCTGCGCCCTTGTGGAGGCGGTTTGCTGAATCTGGGTAATATTCCTGAACTTGCGAGCGGAGCGGGTAGCCAATAAATGACCGAGACCCGCTCCCCCTTCCACTATGGCGGCCCATTAGGGCTAGGCGCGCTTGTCGCCGCGGCGGGAGCGGCCGGTGTTTTCCTTTACACCAATAGTGGCGCGGATCTCGCCGTAGAAACTGATCGCCCCATCCCCGTGGTGGTCACATCTGCAAGCACCGACACGCAGGCGGTCGAGGCACAAGAGAAACCCGATGCAGAAACCACGATTGATGTAGAAAGTGTCGAGAGAGCCGCCTCCACTGATCAGAAGCGCATAGAAACATTGCCGCCCTCAATCAAGCCGCAAGGGCTGCCGGCTGCTGATGTCTCTCCTGTCAAAAAAGTAGAAACGATGCCTGCCCAAGCCAAAGGCACAGAGATTACTTTTATCGTTCGCATCAAAGGGTCAGAAGATATCGATCAGGCCGCGCGCCTGTTCCGAAAGGACCGTGCAGAGGCCATGCGCGCATTTGCACATTATGTTGAAACCGCCCCCGCCCTTAAAGACTTCTCGCTTGTTGGCGGCAGTTATTCAGGTGAAGTCCGTCTTGCCTATATTTTGCCACCCGGCAAAGACGCGGACCGGGCCACGATCAACGAAATCAAGAAAACCATCATGTCTGTAGACGGCGTATCTTACGCGGATCCAGATTTTGTGGCTCACCCCGGAAAGGAGTAATCTGATGAAAAAGACTCTCATGTTTGGCGCGGCAATCCTGACGCTTTTTAGCGTGTCTGCCTGTGATCAGATCGCTTTACCGGATTCGCAATCCGCATCTCCTGAGGCAGGCGACGTGGACACCGCTCCCGCGATGACACCAGAGGCGGAAAACACCACACCCATCATGCCCGAGCGCGCATCGACCGGCGAATCAAAAGCCACAATCGACTGGAATTCTGCGCGTGAAGACCTTGCTGCTCTACCACGAGACGCGCGCGACACATCCTTCCAAGTGGCATCAACCGATACGCCGCCGCCGGTTCCTGTTCTATTGCCTACGGGTATTGTGAGCATTCAGGGTGCAGGCAACCAACCGCGCTTTCAACCGCTAACGGACGGCTATTATGCTGCCTATCCGGGCATCGATTATGACATAATCGTAAATGGCACGAATGAAGTCATCGGCACGACCGGTGCAACGCATACCGAGTCTGAAGCCTTTCTGTTCCAGCCAACTGGATCAGGCGCGATGGTCTCATTTTCGAGGTATGGCGCGGACTATCTGGTCGAGTTTGAGTGCAAGAATATTGAAGGCCACGACCCAGATTGCATCAGCGAGGAAGATGCGATTGAAACGGCTCAGAAGCTAATCATCGCGGGGACGCGCTAAGATGATGAATCCAAAAGCCTACATTCTCTGCGTGTGCGCTGGCCTGATGCTGGCAGCCTGCGACATCGTCCGCTTTCCTGGGGATGGTGGCCCGCCACCTGAAACGCCCGAAACTGGGCCCGACCTTCCAGAGGGCGCGCCGGGCCCACCGCCGCCCACAGAAGTCGTCATTGACCCGTACAACAATGGAGACACTGACGCGTCTGATAATTCGGCCCCCACGCCGAACCCGGCCGACACGCAGCCCGACACAGACGACGCCCCGGCATCAAACACGCAGACCGATCCAATGGACGCGGATGCGCCAGACGCTGATACGACACCCTCAGGTTCAGATGAAGTTGATGCGGACACAGATGTAAGCTCTGGCACCAACACAAGTGACGACGACGGCGCTCCAGCAGATACAGATACAGATACAGATACAGATACAGATACAGATACAGATACAGAAGCTGACACAAACGCAGATTCAAACGCAACAGACACCGCAGACACTGTTACTCCCGCGCCAACACCAGTCTTCTCCTACAATGCGCCGGGCCAATTGTTGCCGGGCAGCGGACGTGGCGATACGGACCAAATCGTTCACGCGCCAGACATTGTCTTCCCGATTAAGTCGGCGCCGACTTACCTGCAATCTATGGTATTTACCTATGGCGGCGGCATAGGTGGCGGCGACCAATGTGATCCGCGTAATTACGCCTATCCGTGGCGAGATAATTTTTGTGAAACCCGTAGCGCTAATCGCAATTCGCCCTTCTGCCCTACAGCTCGTATTCATCAGGGACAGGACATTCGTGTCGGCACTCCAGAAGATTGCAACACACTGCGTCGCACAAATGCTGCAGACCGCGCCATGCACGAAGTTGTCGCCGTTGAAGACGGTATCATATCAAATATCGGCACTTATAGCGTCAATGTACGGGCGGGTGGCCACATCTATAAATACATGCACATGAATATGAAGAAGCTGGAAGTGACGGCTGGTCAGACCGTTACCGCTGGCCAGACATTGGGATATGTGTCCAATGATTTTGGTGGCACGCCAACGACATTCCATCTTCATTTTGAGATTGTTGAGAACACGGCTGAGAATGGCTGGTCACATGTACCGCCCTACCTGTCACTGGTAGAAGCGTATGAGCGCCGCGAAAATGGACCGGGCGAAGAGATTGAACCTAATGTCGCCGTTGCGTCTGCGCCTGTCGTCATCCCCGAAGGCTTTGAGATCATTGAATAGACCGCACACGCGATTAGCTATGCAGGCCTGAACGTCAGCGCAACGCCATTGTTGCAATAGCGCAAGCCCGTAGGTGCAGGACCATCATTGAAGACGTGCCCTTGATGACCCAAGCAGCGGGCGCAATGATATTCCGTGCGAACAGATAGCAGCTTGGTATCGGTTTTGGTGCCGACCGCGCCGGGCATGACATCATAAAAACTCGGCCAACCTGTTCCGCTGTCATACTTTGTGTCTGAGGAGAACAACTCTAAATCGCACCCTGCGCAATGAAACACACCGCGCCGCTTTTCATCATTCAGCGGAGAGGTAAACGGTCGCTCTGTGTCCTCGAGACGCAGAACCGCATAGGCTTCGGGAGATAGTCGTTCCTTCCACTCACCACTCGAAAGGCTTCTGAACTCGCTATCTGCGAAGGCATCTACAGAGGCACCGGCTTTGGCCACTGCGTCTTTCACCGTCTCATCACTTGAACAGCCTGCCAAAACCACAGCAGAACATCCAGTCAAAAGAAGCGCACGTCGGGAGATCATATCGGTCATTCTGGTATTAGGCCCCAATTTCTAACCGTGCACAATTCAACAGATGACACTTTTCAGTGAAGAACCGCTCACCTGCCCTCGTCTAAAAACAATTCGCCTTCCAAATCGTCGACACGCGCCTGGAAGAAAGCGCGCACATCTTTGAGCGCCTGATTGTAAATATCGGCGCCCATTGTCCGCAGCATCATATCAACGACTTGCTCGGCCTGAAACGGACTGAGCGCCTCGTCGAACTCTGTTGTAAAAAGTGTTTGTAGCTGGCGAACCAACGCTGCGCGAGCACCATCTGAAAGCTTAACGGACATAGACAAAGGTAATCATGGCATCGGTGTCGCGTCCACCTTCAGGTTCGGCATCTAGTCCGTAGAGCCATCTGGATCTGCGGCGCCTCGCCCAAAGTTTACCTCATCAGAATCCTGCCCAGCATCAATGATCGCCTTGCGGATTGATCGAGCGCGCGTGAACTCTTTTATCAGCGTGTCACCATCATCCCACCGGATCGCCCGCTGAAGCACAGCGAGATCCTCAGTGAATCGACCCAAACACTCCAAAACAGCCTGCTTATTGTTGAGAAACACATCACGCCACATCACGGGGTCAGATGCCGCGATACGTGTGAAGTCTCTAAACCCCCCGGCGGAGTATTTGACGACTTCTCCGTCCTTGACCGTCTCCATGTCGAATGCCGTAGAAACGATGTTAAACGCAATGAGATGTGGCAAGTGTGACGTGATTGCGAGAACACGATCATGTCGATCGGCGTCCATATGCTCGACCTTGGCACCCACACCGCTCCAGAACAGCGTCAGTTGCGTCACCGCTTCATCATAGCCTTCCCCGCCCTCTTCCAGCGGCGTGAGAATATGCCACGCATCGCGGAAGAGCGTCGCAAAACCAGCCTCCGGGCCTGATTGCTCTGTGCCTGCAATAGGATGCCCCGGTATGACATGCACGCGCCCATCACCCGCAGCTGAGAGAACCTCAGCAGCTTGGGCTTTAACCGAGCCGACATCTGTCAGTATTGCGCCGTCTTTCATGGCGGGCACGCAGGCAGAAGCGACCTGAAGCAAAGCGCCGACAGGCACGCAAAGGAATACGCAGTCGGCGGCCTCAACCGCATCAGTCAGAGATGTCGCGACTTCGCCCAGCTGAAGCTCAGCTGCCCGCACTCGAACATCTTCATTCGCGTCCCAGAGCGACACGTCGCTGGCCACATCATACGCCACAGCTGCCCGCGCCAACGACGCGCCGATCAGGCCGGCACCAATGATCGCAATTTTCGTGAAGACGGGATCGGACATTTCTCAACTACCTTGCACTTAATTTCTAGCCTGTGGTGGGCAAACCAGCCGGGTCCGTCAAGCCTAAGCGACAAGCGACGGAATAGCGCGGCTGAATTCTGGCCGACTTTGGGGTATATTTTTTGCTCAGATAGGATTGCGCCATGACCAAGAACGCTCCCATTCTCAACGGCCTAAAACTGCGCTGCGGCGCCTGTGGTGAGGGAAAGCTGTTTAGCAGTTTTCTGAAGTTGCACTCTGAGTGCCCAGCGTGCGGCAGAGATATGTCCGCCGCCGACACAGCCGATGGCCCAGCCTTCTTCGTCGGCTTTGGCGTGCTTATTCTGCTCGCGCCATTTTTGTTTTTATTACCGATGAGCCCCCTACCCCTCATATGGAAAATTATTTCCATAATCATCCTTTGCGGGGTGCTGATAGGATTGTGCCTATTGCTCCTGCCTATCGCCAAAGCCATCTTGTTGAACCTGCAACTACACCACAATGCAGAAGAAGCTAAATTCGCTAGCGACGATAACTAAGTTATCCTAGCCCACGTTCCCATGCTCTCCCCGATCGATCATCGGACAAAGAGCCGGGGGGTTTTAAGGTGTGCAGTTTGTCCGCTTGATCAGGACGCCCAAGCGCATAGCCCTGCAACAGGTCGCAAGACAGCAATTGTAGGATCGCCGCTTGGTCTTCAGTTTCGACGCCCTCAGCGATAACTTTCATATTTAGCGAATGGCCGAGTGCAATAATTGACTTCAAAAGCTGGCGACCCGTCCGCCCATCTTCCAATTGCTGGATAAAGGCGCGGTCGATTTTCAAACCGTCAAACTGGAAGCGTTGCAGATAACTTAGCGAAGAATAGCCGGTGCCAAAATCATCGAGAAGAACCTGCACGCCGAGCTGACGCAACCGCGCCATGGTCCGCTTGGCTTCCCCGGTATGAGAAATCAGAACGCCCTCAGTGATCTCTATCCGCAACAAGTTTGGATTGATCTCATGTTGTTTAATGACAGACTCAACGCTGTCAGCAAAACCTTCGACTCGGAATTGGACGGGCGAGACATTGATCGCGATTGGGATAGTTTTTTGCCGTTTGATCTCTTTTACAGCTTGATCCAGCGTCCACTCGCCCAGTTTGGTAATCAAGCCAGTCTGCTCGGCTATCGGGATGAACACGGCGGGCGAAGCGGCCCGTCCGCCTTTACCTGGCCAACGCATCAAGGCCTCTGCGCTCATCACCTTACCCGTGCGGGCGCAGACCAAGGGCTGATAGACTAACTCCAACTGATTGTTAGCAAGCGCTATATCCAGCTCTGAGCTCAGCGTCCGGCGTAATTGAAGCGCCTCATCCATGTGCGCAGAATAAATCTGATAAGGTGAATGCAACTCACCTTTATCAACATACATCGCCACATCAGCCTGACGCAGCATTTCGGTGGGGTCAATTTTTTGACCCGCGACAGGTGGCGGAGCAATGCCAATGCTCGCATTAATTACAACGCGATCGGCATCCACTTCAAACGGCTCAGTCAGCTGTTCCTTAATTGTAACAGCTAAGCGCTGTGCATCAAATTGTGAGCTGTCTCCGTTTATCAAAACTGCGAATTCGTCCCCGCCCAAACGCGCGAGCTTATGTTCGGGTTCAAGGAGATCGGCGATTCGGTCGCTGACACCTTTGAGCAATTGGTCGCCCACAGGATGGCCTAGCGTATCATTCACAATCTTAAATTCATCCAGACCGACAACGATCAAAGACGGATTTGCATTTTTACAGGCGATGGCCTCGCCTAGCAATTCTGTCATATGCACACGATTGGACCGCCCAGTCAGCGCGTCTGTTTGCGAAAGAATTTTGGACTGTACCAATTGTTGCTTTAGCTGAGCCCGCTGCTGAGACCCACGCCACAAGAGTAGAGCGCCCAGCCATGCCAAACTCATATTGGCTATGATGATTTCTTGTAAGTAATCCATGCCTCAACACTCTCTCACGCGGAAAGTGCAACATGCCTTCGATAAGACAAGTCACCCGCAGCTCCCTCAGAAACGGGTATGACAGTGAGTGATCAAAGAAGCTTTGAGTAAATCGAGCAGATTTTGTCCGTTAATTAACCAACATTTTGAAAGGCTCTAACTTGAAACAGCTGTCTCGTCTCTTTCGCCAGTTCTGATACGGATGACGGTTTCGAGATCATGCACGAAAATTTTGCCGTCACCGATCGTTTCAGTGTTGGCACCTTGAACAATCGCTTCGGTGACGCGGTCAGCGATTTCATTCGAGCAGGCCACCTCGATTTTCACCTTTGGCAAGAGGCGTACTTCATATTCTGCGCCGCGATAAACTTCCGTTTTACCGCGCTGACGTCCATAGCCGCGCACTTCTGAGACCGTTAAGCCCGTTGCACCTATTTCGGTCAACGCGTCAATGACGGCGTCCAATCGACTAGGTTTGAAGATAGCTGTGACGAGTTTCATTTTGAGCCCCTAAGCGGTCATCTGGTTAGTCGAACCTATCGCACCTATTGGTGGCGTCAATATTTTCGGGTGCCAGCGTCGCTATTGACCCCCTCAGGCGTGCTTTCTCTGCAACGGGTGCGACGGCGCCGCCACCCGGATCAGCGTAAAGTCGCTTCACGGCTTCGACCATGATGACGCCACCCAAGCCGGGTGTAAGCAATTGGCCGATACTCTCCCACCCTTCCGCCGCGGATGTTACGAGCCGGCTGGAAACCGGTGGTAGATAGAGCGAGGAGGCGCTTGCGGTTACTTGAAACAGCCCAACCGACAGCAAATTCAGCAATTGCGAACGCGACCATGGCCTGCCCTGTCCGAAGGGGGTGCGTGTCGCGCGCGACCACATACCTGCCCGATTGGCCGCCGCCAGCACCACCCGGCCTTCCGGCGCTGTTATGCGCCATATCTCTCGCAAATAAGCTCTCGGATTGCCTGTTTCTTCCAAGCCATGAAGCACAATCACCCGATCAAACTGTCCATCCCCAAATGGAAGCCTTGTGTCTCCAACCGACACCGCCGCATTGCCGCGCTCTGTCGCGACCCATGAAACAGGCCCATGCTCCAACGGCACAGCTGCTATGGTCTGACGCGCCATTTTGGCGAACGGCTCCAGAACCGGAATGGCGTAACCAAGGCCTAGCATGGATAGACCCGCACCATCGCCCCAAAGATCGGTCATGCGCCCAGCAAGGATACGCGTCGCTGCCCGTCCTAGCTGGCCGTCATAAAATCGCTGAAGGGTGACTGCATCCTGACGCATCGATTTTCCTGTGTTACGCTTTTCAAGATAACTCTATCCCATGGCCTGAATAAAGATTTTCCAAATGCTACAGATACACCAGTTTCCTTGTTTGAACGACAATTACGGCTTTCTGGTCCATGATCCAGCGACAGGCGACACCGCCGCAATCGACACGCCAGACGCGGATAAGTATCTCGCAGAGGCCGAGGCGCAGGGTTGGACGATCACACAAATCTGGAACACGCATTGGCATCCCGATCATGCGGGCGGCAATGAAAAGATAAAATCTGTAACCGGCTGCAAGATTGCAGGGCCGGCGGGTGAGGCCAGCAAAATCCCTGCGCTGGACCACGCCGTTGGCACGGGCGATGCGATTACATTGGGCAAGCGCGAGGTCACCGTCATGGACGTGCCCGGACATACGCTAGGCCATATCGCCTATTTCATGTCTGAAGAAAAAGTTGCTTTTGTCGGGGATGCGCTGTTTGCGCTCGGCTGTGGACGTGTCTTTGAGGGCACGCCTGAGATGATGTGGGGCAGCCTTAAAAGTCTGAAGAGCCTGCCCACCGACACAATCATCTACTGCGCGCATGAATACACGGCGGCCAATGCAGCCTTTGCCATCACTGTCGAGCCGGACAATAGCGCCCTTCAGGCCTATGTTGATGAAATCAACGAGAAACGCGCTCGAGGTGAATGGACTGTCCCGACCCTATTATCACGTGAATTGGAGACCAATCCCTTCCTCCGCGCAGACCATCCACCCTTGCAGGCAGCCATGGGATGCCCGGGTGATGCGGTTGCAACCTTCGCAGAAATTCGCGGCCGCAAGGATAATTTCTAGCGATTCCGTAGATAGGGTTCACTCGCTGTTTGGGTTTCGCTGCTAAATTTAGGCCCAAGAAAGAGGTGACCAACTGATGTTCGGCAGGCGTCCCAGAATTGATACGACCTTTGGCGTGCCCATGGATTTGGACGCGCCAACTGGCGCAATGGTAAAACGCGAAGACAAACCTACGCCACCCACGACGATTCTCGCGCCAAACCCACCGATTGGCCAACACAACTCCCGTAAAACAGTGCAAATGCACGCACCTGCACGCTCTAACACGCCAGCAAAACCTGTTTCGTGGAGCAAGCCGAATGCCTCACACACTCAAGATATATCTGGCTTCGCGAAATATTTACGCCCGCCAATAGGGTTGAGAGCCACAACTGCCATCGTTATCGGCACATGGATTGTACTCGGCCCCGTCATCTTCTTTTTGGCCGCAGCAGCCTATGTCGGCGTTGCTTATGTGCGTTGGCAAAAATCACTCTCCTCACAATAGCAAAACGGCCACCCCAAAACTGGAGCGGCCGCCTTTGTTTCATAACTCAAAGACTTGAGCATTAGCCCGCGATGTATTGCGCGCCGTTCACTGTCATTGTTGCGCCCGTAATGAACGCAGCTTCTTCACTGGAGAGGTAAGCGCACATGGAGGCGATCTCTTCAGCCTTACCAAGACGGCCCACTGGGATCGTTGAGATGATCGACTCCAGCACTTTTTCAGGCACTGCACGCACCATTTCGGTGTCGATATAACCTGGGCACACCACGTTGACCGTGATGCCTTTTTTGGCGCCTTCTTGTGCAAGAGCTTTGGTGAAGCCGATAAGGCCCGCCTTCGCAGCAGAATAGTTCGCCTGACCAAATTGACCCTTTTGGCCATTGATCGAAGAAATGTTTACAACGCGTCCGAAACCGCGCTCACGCATGCCGTCCCATACCTGACGGGTCAGGTTGAAGGCAGAGTTCAGGTCAACATCGACAACCTTGTCCCACTGCTCTTTAGACATTTTGTGGAATGGCGCATCCCATGTGATGCCCGCATTGTTGATCAGGACTTCAACTGGACCAAGATCAGCTTCGATCTGCTTGATGCCCGCACCGACAGCGTCATAATCTGACACATCAAACTTGTAGGTTTTGATGCCTGTTTCTTTTTCAAAAGCAGCCGCCGCTTCAGAATTGCCGCCATAATTTGCTGCAACGTTGAAGCCTTTCGCCTTCATGCCTTCACTAATCGCACGACCAATGCCGCGCGTACCACCTGTAACCAATACAGTCTTAGTCATCCCTTTTTTCCTCCTCAGGGCCTCAAGTATTTCACTGAACACCTACCTTTCATTGCCTATCAACTTCAATAGCTCATTGGTCGCGGGGCAAATCTGTGCAAACAAATGGGTAATAGCACAAAAATTGCATCTCTGTTCAGGAGAGCTAAGGGTAGGATATGGCAAAGAAATCAGGTTCCGATGAGTCGATCATCATCAAGAAATATGCCAACAGGCGCTTATATGACACGTCTACGTCGTCTTATGTGACGTTAGACCACCTATCTCAACTTGTTCGGGATGGACAAAATTTTGAGGTGCGCGATGCTAAATCAGGTGAAGATCTGACCCGCCAAGTGCTGACTCAAATCATTTTCGAACAGGAAACCAAGGGCGAAGGCGCGCTTCCGCTAAATTTTTTACGCCAATTGATCGGCTTTTATGGTGGTGGTGCCCAGTCTTTCCTGCCTGCCTATCTCGACATGTCCATGAACTCTTTTGTCGATGCCCAAAAAGAATGGCGCAAAGCCACCAACCCTATGAGCAAATTCGAAGCACAAGCGCAGCGGAACATGGAAATGTTCGAGCAAGCCATGAAGATGTTCATGCCGGGCAATATGGCGGCGGGTATGCAATCGCCACCTAAACCCAAAAATCCAGTTGCAGATTATCAAGCAGATGCGATCGCCACCATGCAACAGCAAATGGAAGCGATGCAAAACATGCTGAAAGATCTGACCAAGAAAAATTAGGGGGAATATCCTCCCCCTATTTTCACCGCGTAAATGACTTAGATATCGCCCGCGACCCCAAAGTCACGACGGGCAGACACGATGGTCACAACCACACCGGCCAGTACGTCAAGCAATGTCATCCCCATCAGAATGAAGAAGGTAGACGTCGCATAGTTTGGGTTCATCAGGAACATGACGAGGCAGAGGATAAACAGCCCCATAGACACAGCGTGATTAATGATCGTGGCCGTGCCGGTTGATGTCGATTTCAGGATTTCCAAGAACAGGAAAATGATCGCAACAAGTAGGATGGCGTCGCCTTTAGTCAGCACCCAGTTCACGCCTGAAATCATTGGCAAACTAACGAATTGGGAATTCAGCAAACCGAGAATAGGTGCAGATGTATGCGTAACCATCTCGCCCATCTCATTCGTATATTCCACCTCGCCGCCAAACCCGAGCGCCAGCAACATATACAGCGCAACCGGGATAACCAGCAGCGGAAAAATTCCAAATATCAGTCGCATCATGCGCCCCTTCTCGGTTCCTGACCCTGAAGCGTTGTTCTCACGCTTCTCTCGTTCCTTTTTTGCAATAGCAGCCCCAGCGAGCGCTATCTTGGTACTTTTGCTCATTTATCTCATCCGTGTGACGGTCGAGTTAACAACAATACTTTAGTGATGATGTTGATAAGAGGGCAAGTGAAAGGATGAGTACAGCGACAAACCAGAAATTTCGCGCCGCTGTCATTACCGGCGCACCCGGCACAGGAAAAACTTCAATCGTCTCTAAGTTAACAATACGAGCGCGATGTATACCTGAAGCAGCGCGCCGCGTATTAAAGCACGCCCACAAACATGGCGGCGATGCAACAGGCGACCAGAATCCGGCAGCCTTCATAGAGGCAATGAGCGCGGCGATGCGGGACGATTTATCTTTCGCCAAAAGCAGCAATGCGCCCATCATTTTTGATCGAAGTCTGCCCGACCTTATCGCTTACGCACGGTGGTATGAGGAAATGGAAAAAGTGAAACTGCCCCGCCACATCTCTCCAACCAGCCTCGAACGACTATGTCGCCAAGAAATGCCGAAAATCGCCGTCTTTCACTGTCCGGTGTGGGATCAGATATTCACACAGGACGAAGAACGCAAAATGTCCTTGATCCAAGCACGACAGTTCGACGTGATGATACAAGATGCTTATCAAATACGACTAGGGTTGACGCTAACAAATGTGCCAATCGGGCCGCCTGAGCAACGCGCACAATTCATTGCAAAGCAAATGGCGCTTTAAAGCTCGTCAAAGCCATTCGGGTTACGGCGGCGGCGGATTAGCCAACCAACACCGCGCATATCTGACCACGCATCGCCCAAACGGCCAAAATTGGTATAATTTGACGCCCCGGCGCCACGTTCACGGTGATTCACATTTCTAAATTCCACCGCATACCCTTCGCCCTTCATCAGAGCGGGCATATAGCGGTGCATATGATCGAAATATGGCAGCGCCAGATAGGTTTCGCGATACATTACTTTGATACCGCACCCACTGTCATCGCAATCATCTTTCAGAATGCTCTGACGCACATTATTGGCCAAGCGGCTGCCAAAACGCTTCCATGCGGTATCCTTGCGGCTGGCGCGACGCCCCATAACCATTTTCAAGTCTTCCGGCGCATCGGAGCGGATCAACTGGCGATAAAGATCAGGCAGGTCAGCCGGATCATTCTGCCCGTCTCCGTCCAGCGTGCCGACAATCGTGCCGCGCGCATTCTGAATGCCTGTGCGGATCGCGCGAGACTGGCCTGCATTTTTACGATGCCCAAGCACGCGCAACTGAGGAAACCGCGCCTTGAGCGCCAATAATTCTGCGCGCGTATCATCGGGCGACGCATCATCGACAAAAATCATCTCATAGGCGCGCCCATCGAGCGCCGCGGCAATCTCGGTAACAAGTGCCTCGACATTGCCAGCTTCTTTATGGGCCGGAACGACAACAGAAAATTCAAGCGACTGGGACAAGGAGCGTCGAGCCTCGTTTGATTACAACAGTCCCGCCTCATAACGCCGAGCGGCAAGAAAAGCGAGCCTTGAACCTCACAGACACAGAATAGTCACAGGTGTTGCTCTCATGCGTCGGGCGCTCAATTCTACACAAGACGCGCGCGAACGAACACGCTAAAACGCCAGTATGACATTTCTTGATCGCCTGTCGCGGGGGCCACAGGCCTTTATCATTCTGTTCTTTATGACGCTGCTCAGTGCGGCGCCGGGCGTATTCAACATGCCTGCACTTGATCGGGACGAAAGCCGATTTGCTCAAGCCAGTAAGGAGATGCTGGAAGAAGGCGATTATATCCGCATCCAGTATCAGGACGAGCTGCGTAACAAAAAACCCGCTGGCATCCATTGGCTGCAAGCTGCGGCAACCGCCGTCACGACCGGGCCAGAGGCCAAGCAAATCTGGACCTATCGCGTGCCGTCATGGCTGGGCGCGGCGCTGGGCACTGTTGTCTGTTTCTGGGCGGGGATTCCCTTGATTGGGCGCAGGGCCAGTTTTCTCGGCGCAGCTATGTTCGGGGCGACGCTATTGCTGACCAGTGAAGCCCATATCGCCAAGACAGATGGCATGCTGGTCTTCCTCACCACGCTAACCATTGGCGCACTCGCTCGGCTATATATGGACGAGGCACCAAGCAAGCGAATGGCGATGCTGTTCTGGCTCGGTATGGGGTTAGGTTTCCTGATAAAAGGACCCGTAACGCCGATGGTGGTAGGCTTTGCCGCCCTTGGCGCGTGGGGCTATAGCCGCTGGAAAACAGGTAGAACGAATGAAGGCTGGAAGACGCTGCTCTGGTGGCCGGGGCCCCTGCTCTTCGTTCTGCTCGTTCTGCCATGGTTCATCTGGATTCAGACCGCCACCCAAGGCACCTTCGTGCAAGGCGCTGTGGGCAAAGACCTGAAAGACAAATTTGTTGGCGCATCCGAAGGCCATGGCGGCCTGCCGGGGTATCACCTCTTGCACATTCCGGTCTGGTTCTTTCCGGCAACGATGATGTTCATTCCCGGCATCGTATCGACGGTTCGCGCGCTACGCCAAAAATCTCTCACAGCGGTTGCCCATGGCACCGAGGGCTTGATGGTTCTTGTTTTCTGGGGCGTTCTGACGTGGATATTCTTTGAACTCCTGCCAACCAAGCTCTCCCACTATATTCTGCCCGCCTACCCCGCCTTTGGTTTGATCGCCGGCTATGGCGCCGTGCAACTGATGGACAAGGTGCGTATGCCCGTCACGCGCTGGGTCTCGATCACCCTGTTTGCGATTGGCGCGATGGCCCTTTTGGCAGCGTCTTATCCGGGTGTGGTTGAATATTTGATGCGCGAAACCGCTGGGGATTTCAAAACCGCGACCGCGACTCAAGTCATGACACTTTGGGACGGCATGCAGAATTACCCGCTCTGGCTATGGGGCGCAGGCTTTATCCTCAGCGGCATTGCCATCATTGAGTTTGCGCGCGAGCGAGATGGCATCGCGATTCTGTTCGGCATTCTCGCAAGCATTGCGCTGGGCTGGCATGTTCGCTGGGTTATGCTGCCGAGCCAAACATGGGTTCAGCCGACTGAAACAGCACGCATGGCACTGGAAGATGTATGCGGTGTGCCCGGAATGGGTGGCGCCTGCACGGGTCTTGAGCCGGCTCGCATACTGGCGCTAGGCTATGCAGAGCCAAGTTACATTCTCACGCTCGGCACACAGAATCTGCATCCACCAGAAACGCCTACTGAGTTGCCAATTTCAGTCGACGCCTATCCGGTCGTCTATCTCGTTAATCTGGAAGATCGCAAAGCAGAGGGCGGAATGTCTGCGCTTGTTGATACCTTGTACGAACAAGGCATCAATCAGGGACGCTGCATAAGCGAGAGTGAACCCTACTACGCGCTCAACTATTCCAATGGCGACCCAGCCGCTTTCCGCGCGATCCGGTTTGATGCAGGTGATTGTTTCAAACCGGTCACGCCAAAAAACTAGGGCAGATTTAGAACCCTTTGGTGAGACGCAAGCCATAAGTCGCCGGATCGGACCGGAACGTATTATAGCCGATGAACCCAAAACCAGAGACCGCATAATCTTCGTCGGTCAAATTACGACCCCAAAGTGTCAGCTCCAAATCACGTGCATCAAAAAATAGAGACGCTTCAGCTTGAACAGTGGTGAAAGCATCCTGGCTTCGTGACGCCAGTCCCTCCGTATCGAGAAAGTATGCATCACGGTATTTAGCGTGCAACTGCACCGCCGCGCGCGTATTCTCCCAAGCGTTCCATTCATAACGTCCGCCCAGCACCGCCGAGGTTTCTGGTGCGAAAGGCAGTGGGTTGCCGTCAAATGCCGCCGCGTTGCCACCGACGTCTGATCGTTGCTCAATCTCTGTATCCAGCAAGGTTAGGCCTGCGTTCAAATCCAAACCATAAACAGGCGACCATGCAAAATCGGCCTCAAGACCGTAGGATACGGCCGCATCGAGATTCGAGAGAGAATTAGAGGTGATGCTTGTGCCATCCGGCAATGGGAAGTTTACAAATATACGGGCCTGCGGCGCATCATAGTCCTGATAAAACACAGCGACGTTGTAGGACATATTCTCTGTAGGCGTCCCTTTATACCCCAACTCATAGGCCGTGACCGTCTCCGCCTCAAACAAACCTTCCTCTGCAAAGTGAGTTACATTGTTTGGTATCTCGCCATTAAAACCACCGCTCTTATAACTATTGGCGATTGACGCGTAGGCTGCCCCAGCGCCGAGATCATAGCGCAATGCAATGTTCCCACTCAGTTGGTTTTCATCAATCGCATTGCCACCGATCGCTGCACCGAGACCATCTCTATTGTTGAACGCGACGGTGCCATCATCAAAGATATGACGACCCTGCCCCTCCCCCTCTATCCGCTCATGTGTGAAGCGCGCACCCAAGGTGGCTGTCCAACGTGGCGCTAGGTCAATCTCATTGTAAGTGAACAGAGCAAGCGTTCCGCGTGTTTGTTCAATCTCGCTCACCAATGTTGTCGCCGTACCTAATGATGCGGGTGTGGGTCCAGCGCGTCCGGGCGCACCCACATAACGACATGTGCCCAGCATTGTCTGCACATCCAACGTGCCACACCAAACGGTGTAAACCTGCGAGAAGTCTTCAACCGCGCCCATCAGCCCGATCAAACTCTGCCCACCATCCCAATCCGTTTGAATCTGAAATTCTTGGGAGATTTGCAGAAAATCTCGATCATATGAAAGGTTGGCATTCAAGCTCTCAACCCCGAACGGCGCCGTTGTGCCGTCAAAGTCAAACCCGTATTGCTGGTTATAGCCTTCCAGCGCCGTCAAAGATTCTAACGCCCACCGGCCCAATGTTCGTTCATATCGGGCAGAGATGCCGAAAAATTCATTATCAGTACCCTGAAGACCATCACCAGCAACAGAGATTTCATGATCTGACAGATCAAGACTGTCATTGCGCGGTGCAGCGTTGACGCCATTGTCTTCTTCATAATGCGCTGCAAGCAGCAATTCAGCCGTCGGCGTCATATTCCACAGCAGATTTGCACGCAGGCCAAATTCGTCCCGCTCGCCACCTGCAGCATCAGGTCCGCCAATATTGTCGAGGGCTGCATCGCGGCTCAAATAACGCCCGGCAAGACGTACAGACATCGTATCAGAAATCACAGCATCGCTCGCCGCCGATAGGTCAAAGCGATTGAAATTCCCGTATCCTCCAGAGACGTATCCCGGAGCGCTTTCGCCTGGCTTTGCACTCACAAAATTGACGGCCCCGCCAGACGCATTCCGTCCATAGAGCGTCCCCTGCGGACCTTTCAGAACCTCAATTCTGGCCAGATCGTACATCATCAAGCCAGACTGCACATTCGTAGCCAGATATACGCCGTCGGAGTACACCGCCGCCGCCGTTGGTGTGAGCGCCTGATGATCTACCGCGCCAATGCCGCGAATCTGAAACGCAACCTGCGTCCCGTTCGCCACAGCGGCCTCGATACCCGTCGTCAAGTCGCTGATATCTGACGCACTGTTGTAAGCATCTGCTAAACCCAACGTATTTCCTTCCAGCACAGAAACAGAAGCTGGAATTTCACTCAACAACTGCGCGCGATGCGTCGCGGTGGTGACGATTGGATCTAGCCGTTTTTCAGCTTCATCAGAAGTGGTTTGGGCGGACACGGCACCTGGCAACGCACTCAGCATCGCCAGAACGGAAACAGTTTTTAAAATATACATTCTGCGCGAATAAACGCCAATGCGGCGAGGTTCAACTGCGGCAAAATCTGCTAAAACTTCGCCCCTGAAGGTCTCGTCTGGGGTATATTTTACCGCGGAGCGCGTTTCGCCAGGATGCGTTGTAGCGTACGACGGTGCATATTCAGACGGCGCGCCGTTTCTGAAACATTGTGATTGCACAGCTCATAAACGCGCTGAATATGTTCCCAGCGCACGCGGTCGGCCGACATTGGGTTTTCTGGCGGCGCTGGCTTTTCATCCGGTGAGGCGGTGAGCGCGCGCACGATGTCCTCGACATCGGCAGGCTTGGACAAATAATCCACGGCACCGGCTTTGACGGCAGCAACCGCCGTCGCAATCGCGCCATAGCCAGTCAGAATGACTGCGCGCGCTTCAGGACGATATTTTTGCAGCACCTCGACAACATCCAAACCGCTGCCATCTTCAAGGCGCAAATCCAAGACGGCAAAGGCAGGTGGATTTAGGCGGGCAATATCCTTGCCCTCTGACACTGTTGATACAGCGGAGACAATGAAGCCGCGCTGAGCCAAGGCCCGCGCCATTCTCTGACCGAATGGGCCATCATCATCCATGACGAGACAGGAGCGGTCTTCCACATCCTTCAAACTCTCATGCAGGTTAACCGTAAGGGGGCGATCCATCGCGCAATCCTTTTCAATTTTGTCCGACCCAATATACACAATATAGGGCGTTTATTCCAATTCTGTAGCCTCTAAGGCAGTTTTCGGCCACATCGCCTGCACGACAGCCCCGGATTTAGGAAAATTCTTGTTCCGGGTCGCAATGCGGCCACCTGTACGCTCAATCAGCGTTTTTGCAATAAAGAAGCCAAGTCCCATATCCCCGCCGCCCAATTGGGCCTCTGAACGCTGGGAAACATAAGGCTCCCCCAATTTGGGTAAAACTTCAGGTGCGAATCCAGGGCCATCATCACTGATTTGGATCATGATCTGATCTTCTGTCCAACTGGCCACGACATTCACGTAAGAATTTGCAAAACTTACTGCATTTTCAATGTATGCACCCACAGCATGGAGAATTTCAGGACTGCGGTTCAACACAGGAATTTTCGGGTCTACCCCCTCCCCCGGCGCGGTGCGAACGCGCAAATCCACCCCAAGCCCCTTAAACGGCGCAGCAGCCTCTTCAATAAGCGTACTCAATGGCATAAGCGCATGCACAGCATCATCAGCCTCTCGCGAGTCCCGGATCGCCGATAAAATCGTGCGGCATCGCTCGGCCTGCTCAGCGATAAGCGTCAAATCTTCGTGATGCGGGTCATCATCTTTCAATTCTCGCAGCAATTCGCCCGAGACGAGATGGATCGTCGCTAGCGGCGTACCAAGCTCATGCGCTGTCATCGCAGACATGGCGCCCAACGCCGATAGTTTTTGCTCACGCGCCATGACCACGCTGGCGGCATCAAGTGCTCGGACCAATCGGGCCTCGTCCTGACTTACCCGCGCCGCAGAGAGGGCGAAGAAAATGATGCCGACGATCAAGGCGGAGAGTTGCCCCCATTGAAACAATGACGGCAGGCTGACCATCGCCCCATCAAACCAAGGTAAAGGCAGGGATATAAATGGCATCAATGCTGCCAACGTCACAGCTAGCGCCGCAATCAAAGTCGCTCGGATAGGCCGCAAGGACAGAGCCGCAACGGTTACGGGTGCAACTAGCAACAGCACAAACGGGTTGGATAACCCGCCCGTCGCCGCCACCAAAGCGGCAAGTTGGAATGTATCAAAGGCCAGTTGAAGGCCTGCCTCCCATCCGCGCGTCAAGCGCTGAGATTGGAAAGCAAACGCTAGAAAAACATTCAGCCAAGCAGACGCCGCAATAATCGAGAAGCACAGGGCGAGCGGCACAGAGAAGCCAAGGCCAAATTTGACGAACAGCACGGCCAGCGTCTGCCCCGCGACAGCCATCCAGCGCAGCGTAATAAAGGTTCGCAAGCGCGTTCGCCCTAGTGCAGTTTGGGCCGACCCCAGCCCCTCTGGGGCCAGAGTGAACAATGGATCTTCAAGCAACATCCGTGAATCGCGTAAGGAATCTTCCATAACTCGCCTTATGCGGCAGGGTGACGCCCTCGCCAAGTGCAGGTATGCGGCCTTATATGTGAAACATGATCCGGCACGCTAAATATCTCAGCCTTGCGGCGACCGCTCTTGCTTTGACCGCATGTGGAAAGCCAACAGATGGTGCCTCTTCGGGGGCAAATTCAAGCGGTGCTGCGCCGAGTTGTTTATCACGCGCTTATCCCAATATTGGCGGCCCGATCGACCTAATAGATCACACTGGGACGCAAGTTACAGAGGAAACTTATAAAGGACGCACCAGCATCCTTTATTTTGGCTTTACCTACTGCCCGGACGTCTGCCCGCTCACTTTGATCCGCCTCAAGCAAGCCTATACTGCCCTGCCTGAAGGCATGGATGCTCCGCAAACCTTGTTAGTGAGTGTTGATCCGGACCGAGACACGCCCGAAAAACTGGCAGCTTATATCAGCTCTGACGCATTCCCAGAACAACTCAGCGGTTTGACTGGCTCGTCAGATCAAGTTCGCGCAGCAGCCGATGCCTTTATTGCCGATTTCTCCAAGGTCGAAGACCCTGAAAGCAGCGCTGAATACACAATGGATCACACAACTCTGCTATATGTGATGGACGAGGACTGGAAACTGAAGACGTTCTTCACGCATGAAGACACACCTGAAGACATCTCGGCCTGCCTGACCGCTTTATTCAACGAATAGTCTGATATTTGGCTAGATTGATGACCATACTGCCCAATTGGCACCAAATACGATAAGCCTCTTTAAGATTTCGCTTCCTAAGGTCTAATCTGACAAGGAAAAAGAGGACGCCCGCATGAACATCGTTTTAGACGCCTTCGTTGAGGCATTCCCCCGGTTTTTGCTCTGGACGGGCGCGGCGGGCGGCATGCTCATTCTCGCCTGTGCGATCTACGTCCTTTTGACGCCTTGGAAAGAGTTCGCGCTGGTTAAGCAAGGCAACACATCAGCGGGTCTTGCTCTGGGTGGTGCCATTGTCGGCCTCGCCATTCCCATCGCCTCTAATCTCGCATCTTCAACCTCCTTACTCGAACTCGCCATTTGGGGCTTTGTTGCACTGCTCATCCAGCTACTCGTCTATCGCGGCGTAGATATTTTGCTCAGCGGGCTGCCTAAGCGTATCGAAAACGATCAAATTGGCGCCGCTATAGTGCTCGTGGCGGCAAAATTAGCCTCAGCCTTTATATTGTCAGCGGGTCTGTGGGATCCGGCCTTGCAAAGATTCTAATAGTCGACCTTACTGACTCCCAATGAGATCGTTTGACTGGATCATCTATGCGCTTGTGCTGGGCGTGCTTGTTACCACTGTTTTTGCCGGTGACCGCAGCGCCGATGCGCCAGCACCCATGCCCAATATTTCTGCCGCGGAAGATGGGCCGATGTTGCCCCCACCCTCCATTCTGGATGAGCAAGTCTTGGTGCAGGTCGATGCACCCAAGGATGGCATCGGAACTGCTTTTGCCGTCAACAAAAAAGGCCAATGGATCACTGCCCGTCATGTGGTCGACGGATGCGACTCTGTCGGGCTACTCGTCGGACCAAATCAATATGTGCCCGTTTCTGAAGTGACGCTTGATACTGAGCACGATCTTGCTCTCTTGCAAACAGGACGCAGCCCAAATTCGGTGACCTTCGATCTAGGATCACCTTTAAAAATCGGATCGAAAGGATTTCTCGTCGGATACCCCCAAGGTGTCCCCGGAGAGGTCGCCACCCGCCTCATGTCTCGCTCGAAACTCATATCACGCGGGCGCCGGACAGGCGAAGAAGAAATCCTGGCGTGGGCGGAGATCGGCCGCACCAAAGGGTTAAATGGCTCACTGGGCGGTATCTCTGGCGGGCCACTTTTCGACTCTGATGGCGAAGTGCGAGGCGTGGTTGTAGCTGAAAGCCCGCGTAGAGGTCGCATTTACACGGCCGCACCAAACTCTATTGAAGCGTTTTTAACAAAAGCAGATATCGCCACTCAAGACGGCCCTATTCAGGCATTCGACACAGATTCCTACGGTTCGCTGTCAGATTCCGCCCGGCGTAAGCTGCAAGTCGTCAAAGTGGCCTGCAAGGTAATACCATGACTCAGTTCTCTACCCGCCTGATCGAACGCGCGCGCCTGCTAGGCCCCCTCTGTCTGGGTATTGATCCTCATCCCGGTAAAGTACCCGCTCTGTTTGGCGGCGACACACCGGAAGGGCTTAAGAATTGGGGGCTAGCACTAGTTGAGGTTGCGACCGGCCATGTCGCTGCGGTGAAGCCTCAAGTCGGCCTGTTCGAGCGCCTCGGCCCCGGCGGTATGGAAGCATTACAAACGGTAACAAAAGCCGCTATGTCCGCCGGTATTCTCGTTCTTATGGATGCAAAGCGGGGCGACATTGGCTCAACAGCTGAAGGGTACGCGGCGGCCTATCTCGGCAAGGATGCCCCCTTCCCGTGTGATGCCCTGACAGTGAACCCATATATGGGCCTCGACACGCTTGAGCCTTATGTGCGCGAAGCGGAAGCTAACGGCAAAGGCGTCATCGTCCTCACCCGCACCAGCAATCCAGGCTCAGCTGACTTCCAATCCCTCAAGATAGGAAACACACCGCTCTACGCAAAAGTCGTTCAAGCACTGGATCCACTCGTAAAGCGCCTACAGGGCGACCATACTTGGTCCAGCCTCATGATGGTGACTGGCGCAACGGGACCGGACGAAGCGCGCCATATACGCAGCCTAGCGCCAACCTCTCTCTTCCTTGTACCCGGCTATGGCGCACAAGGCGCAGGCGCGAAACAAGCGATTGCTGGGTTCGTGCCCGGCCCGGATGGGCTGGAGGGCGGACTGGTAAATGCCTCCCGGTCTGTAATCTTTGCGGAAGGGAGCGATACCGCCGCCACACAAGATGAATGGGCGGCCTGCATTCTTGCTGCCTTGCACACGGCACAAGAAGATTTAACACGCGCCTGCCTCGATATGCCTATCGGAGCGTTCTAGGGCCAACCAATCCTCCGATGGCGCAACTTACCTGAGATAAGAGCCCTTTTCTGCCCTCGACATTACCATCGGATGCTCTAGCATGTGAACAACTGGGCGGCAGAAGATCGCTCAATCTAACAAATTCACGGGGAGACGCATCGGTTATGAACTGGCGCACACTAATCACAGCTTCCGCAGCCGTCGCGATATTAGCGGCCTGCGGCAGTAAAGACACCACGACAGAAACAACAGACGCTGCACCATCAGAAGCTGCTTTTGCAGCGGTTGATACTGATCGGATCATATCGGCCAGCGCCGATGCTGAATGGTTGAGCTATGGCGGGACTTATGACGAGCAACGTCACTCTCGTCTCACACAAATCAACGACGAGAATGTCGGCGAGCTCGGTGTCGCTTGGACCTATGACCTACTGACGAATCGCGGTGTCGAAGCCACGCCGATTATTGTGGACGGCGTCATGTACGTCACCTCCGCTTGGTCATTGGTCTATGCGCTGGATGCAAAAACAGGTGAAGAGTTGTGGGTGTATGACCCTGAAGTGGACCGTGCGGTCGGCGTGAATGCCTGCTGTGATGTGGTCAACCGTGGCGTTGCTGTCTACGAAGGCAAAGTGTTCGTTGGCGTCATTGATGGCCGTCTTGAGGCGCTTGATGCCAAAACTGGCGAAAAAGTTTGGTCCAGTGTCACGGTAGACCAGTCCAAGCCTTACACAATCACCGGCGCCCCACGCGTGGTAAATGGCAAAGTTCTGATCGGTAATGGCGGCGCGGAACTCGGTGTGCGCGGTTACATCACCGCTTACGATGCGAATTCAGGCAAAAAGCAATGGCGCTTTTACTCCGTACCCAACCCAAAGAAACAGCCAGACAATGAAGCCTCTGACTCCGCCTTTGAAAAAATCGGCAATATCACTTGGGGAGACGAAGGCGACTGGGTAACCGATGGCGGCGGCGGCACCATTTGGGATTCCATCATTTATGACGAAGTAAATGACAGCATCTTGTTTGGCGTCGGCAATGGTTCCCCATGGAACCGCGACTTCCGTGATCCTGCAGGTGGTGACAATCTCTTCCTGTCCTCCATCGTCGCGGTTGATGCAACCACGGGTGAGTATAAGTGGCACTTCCAAACTACGCCGGGCGACAATTGGGATTATACGGCAACACAAACCATCATTCTGGCTGATCTCCCGCTGGGCGAAGACGGCAGCACGCGACGTGTGGCAATGCAGGCCCCAAAGAACGGCTTCTTCTATGTGTTAGACGCAGCAACGGGCGAGTACATCTCTGGCAACAATTTTGTCGACGTGACCTGGGCCACAGGCCTTGACGAGAATGGTCGCCCGATAGAGGTGCCCGAAGCACGCTATGGCAATGCCATGATTGAACAATCACCGGGCGCATTGGGTGCACACAATTGGCACCCCATGGCGTTCAGTCCACAGACTGGATACGCTTATATCCCCGCGCAAGAAATTCCGCAATTTTATGCAAGCGATACCCGGTTTCAAGATGACCGGGTTCACTGGAACACAGGCACCGACTTTTCCGCAGGCACCCCACCCGTTGCTCCGAACGCGATGTTCAAAGCTGTTCGCGCCTTAATGAAAGGGCGCCTCATTGCCTGGGACCCTGTAAAAGGTGAACCGGCTTGGGTTGTTGAACATGAGAACGCTTGGAATGGCGGCGTCCTCTCAACCGCGGGCAACTTGGTTTTTCAAGGCAAGCTTGGCGGTGATTTCATCGCATACAACGCTGCAACAGGTGAAAAACTCTGGAGTATGAACCTCAAATCAGGCGTTGGTGCGCCAGCAACAACCTATCTCGTTGATGGCGAACAGTATGTCGTCGTCGCAACAGGTTGGGGCAGCGCCTATGCTCTGACGGCGGGCATGGCATTTGATGAAGAAGTGCCATCCAAGCTGGGTAAGGTCATCGTATTCAAACGCGGAGCGACGGGAGAAATCGCCGACGCAGAGTTCCCGGAAATCCCGAAAGTTCCAGCCACGGATAGTTTCGGCGATGAAACGATGTTGGCACAGGGCATGGTCGACTTTGCACGCAACTGCGCGGTCTGCCACGGCCAACTCGCAGCAAGCTCTGGCGTCTTGCCGGATCTGCGTTGGTCTCCACTCTCTGGTAATGCCGACGAATGGAATGCCGTCGTCATAGAAGGCAGTCGCGCATCAAATGGCATGGTGTCGTTTTCTGAATATCTCACGCAAGAGCAATCGGAAAATATTCGCGCTTATGTCGTCGCAGCGGCCCATGCCGCTCTTGAGACCGAATAACACTCTCGCGCAAACATGTAAGAAAAAGCCCCCGGCGATATTTTGCCGGGGGCTTTTCAATTCAGATAGCCAAACATAGCCTTCCCAAAAATCTTATATCCACACATGCTTTCCAGCTAGAGACGAAAACTAATCCGCGCTAAGATGTGCCGATGCATATTCTTGGCCTTATTATCGGTTTCCTCATCGCCATTTCAGTTTGGTCGTGGCGCATCAATGCCGCGCGCAAAGGCTTGGGCGAAGCCGCTAAAATGGCGCATACGGCCGCAAATCTGCCGCGCCGCGTGGCCTTTCGCTACAAGTCCAGCAAAAAGGGGCTGGCCCTGATCGAAGACCCCCGCGAAGCTGCAGCCATTATCATGATGGAAATTGCCCGCGCACGTGGTGGCGCGCTGACCACCGGCCAAACCGCAATTTTGCGCAAAGAGATCGGGCACTATTTCCAATATAATCAGCAAGAGGCTGATGAGCTGATTGATCATGCGGCATGGGTGACGCAAACAGCCCCTCCCCCACATGAAACACTAAAAAAGCTGTCTCAAAAATTGATCAACTCCCAGCATTTAGGCCCGAAAGAAATCGTCGATCTTGATGCCATGTTGGTAGCGGTTTCAGAAGCGGAGGGTACCCCGACGCGGGATCAATTGGCGCTGCTACAAATTTACCGCGATCATGTTGGCCTAAGAACCTGAGCAATATTATTGCGTAAACTGCGTCATCCGCGTATCGGGGGAAACATGACTGATCAGACTACCCTCCTTAAAACGAGCGCCTATAAATCCAAAGTCCTCAACGAGAACTGGACCAATTTCTCCGTCCGGCGCCATGGTGGGTTCGAGGGCATGCTGGTCACCTCCAAAAACTCAGGCACACATTGGCTAAAATACATGCTCGCAGTGGCATTGGCTGACGCACATGGTGTTGAACGCCCCGCCTATTTTTCCGAAAATGCCGTGCGCCCCTATATCAGCTGGCCGAAAGACAAACCGGTGTTCGAGCAACTTCCGCGCCTCGCATTCAGTCATACGATTCCACATCGCCTTGCCGATTGGGGTTGGGCGCGCCGCATGGCAAAGCTGCCTCCCTATGTTCTGGCTATCCGCCATCCCATGTCGATTTTGGCCAGCCACCACGCCAAATGGGAATATGACATCAAGGTCGATTGGCTAACTTATCTTAAGGGCGACCCGGGTGGCACAAAATACCGCTGCGACCTCTACTGGCTCGCCCGCTTTTGGAATCGCTGGGGCAAGGTGCAAGCAGCAGACCCTTCCCGCATACTGACCATTCACTATGAGCGCACGCAAAAAGACGCCCGTGCTGTGCTTGAGGATATTTCAGCACACTGGGATCTAAAGCTCAGCCCTGAGGCGATCGACGCCGCCCTCATTGCCGGAACCAAAGACGCCATGGCCGAAAAAATCGACCCAGACGCCGAGCCAAATGTGCTACAAAACCGCAAGACCAGCTTGACCGAACTGTTCACAGACGACGCCTTGGCGATCTACCGGGAACGCATCGAAGGATTATTCGACTACGATCTCAATTATGATCTCATGAATCTTCCGACTTAACATATCCGCTTGCCCGGCCATCAGGGCCATAGCTCAACCACCAAGGCTCGACAGCCGCTTCTGCTTCCAGCTGCTTCATCTTTGGGTCTGCAAACACCGCCTCGGAGTAAGCCTGCGCATTCGCATCTATCGCGATACCATAGGTACGAAAACGTGTTACCACAGGGGCAAAAAATGCATCCGCTGCGCTCCACTCGCCAAGCAGGAAATCACCACCCTGCCCATATTCCGTGCGCAAATCAGTCCACAAACCTTGCACCCGCGCAATATCTGCCGCCAGCTCTGGTGTCATCTCTGGCGTCTCCTCACGTCCTCGGATATCCATCGGGCACGCACTGCGCAACGCCGGAAAACTGGCATGCATCTCGCTCGCTGCAGACCGGGCCACCGCACGTTTCGTCGGATCTTCGGGCCAAACTTTTCCCGGTTCTGCCCACTCAGCCAGCCACTCGGTAATCGCTAGGCTTTCCCAAACAGTAACGCCATCCCATTTCAAAAGAGGTACCTTGGCTGTCGGACTCAATTCCTTCAACATCTCGCTCGTTTCAGGAAAGTCGAGAGGAACAATCACCTCCTCTACCGGCAACATGACGTGCCGCGCCACGAGAAGAGGGCGGATTGACCAACTCGAATAATTTACATTGCCAAGTATGAGCTGTCTCATTCAGGTGCTCCTGTTCCAATTGACCATTTCGTTTCGCGAATGAACACCTGTCCAAATACGCCCGCTTTTACATAGGGGTCTTCAGCGTGGAAGGCTTTCGCAGCCGCCAGATCGTCAGCCTGAATAATAAAATTGGACCCAAGCATGGTTTCGCCATCCTCCCCCAAAAGGGGGCCTGCCATGCGAACGATATCGCCAGCCGCACGCGCCCAAGCTAAATGATCAGCCCGAGCCGCAGCGCGCCGAACGGCGCCGTCAGTTTCATTATCGAGGCAATAGAGAGAAAAAAGCGCCATTGGGTAGAACTCCATGGAAAATCAGATTGCATGGTCTTCGCACACTGCGAACGAGCTTACCAGTGCCCTACCCCTCGCAGACAGTGAACCATTGAAAAATTGTTCAATGTCACTATGCTCAGCACATGACAGAAACAACAGACACGCGAACCAAAATTCTTGAGGCAGCCATGGAGCGTATTCTCCACTATGGCTACAGCAAGACGACCATGTCAGAAATTGCCAAAGACTGTTGCATGTCTGCTGGCAATATCTATCGCTTTTTTGCGTCCAAGCTTGACCTCGCTGAAGGCATGGCGCGCGCTTTCAATCAGAAAACATTCGAACGCCACGCTGTAATCGCCCGTCGCGATACGCCAGCGGCTGACAGAATTCGTGAGTTCTTCCACTTCGACCTCAAGGCCACATTTGAGGCGATTGAGGCTGACGCCAAAATTCTGGAACTCGCACAAGTCTTAAAAGAAGAGCGCCCACTCTATTTCAACGAGCAGCTCGCGCAGGAGCGTATTTATATCGTGCAAATTCTGACCTCAGGCATGGAGAATGGTGAGTTCCGTCACCTACCCCATCCTGATGAGACAGCAGAATTTATCCAGTCCGGTTTGATGAAGTTCCGTTTTCCCCAGCTTTTCTCGGCACTCACCTTGCCCAAATTGCAGAGGGAACTCGACGGTGTTCTAGACCTGATGATCGCGGGAATAGCGGCTCAGGAACCTCCCGCAAAATAGCAAAACCATGAACACTGAATAAAAATCAAATTGTTCATTGATTATTTTTCACTCCTGCCCTATATAGATTGGGCAGGCAGCATTGTGTTGCCCGCCCAACAAAAAGCGAAACTGAAAAATGACACTCTCCAGCACAGAAAAACGCCAAGCTCTGTTTGCATTGGTGGCAGCCCTTCCACTCACAGCCGCGGCTTTCGCGGCAATTTTGGCATTCTCTGAATTCATCGTTTAATCGCGATGGCGTGATTAGGCTTTTGCGCCGCGCCGACCGGTCTTAAATGCCGGATTCTGCGCAGCAGAAGCCTCATCTAAAGGCCAACGTGGCCGTGCACCCATCAGCAAATCACCGTTTGCACCTATCTGACCCGCACGCATTTTTTCTGCACCGACTAAGGCAATCATCGCTGCATTGTCGGTGCAGTGGCGCAGCGGCGGCGCGATCAGTTCAGCACCATCGTCAAGGCAGATCCCCTCTAGTGCCTGACGAATGGCCTGATTAGCAGCAACACCACCTGCAACGACCAGTCGCCGCTCGCCTGCTGGGGCGTTAAACGCACTCAGGGCGCGTCGTGTTTTCTCAGAGAGAATATCACAAACTGCCGCCTGAAAACTTGCGCTCAGATCCGCAATACGCTCCGGGGTCAGTGCCTCAAGCTCTGCGGCTCTCGCCACGGCAGTTTTCAGCCCCGCAAAGCTCATATCGAGCCCCGGCCTATTCAGCAGCGGCCTGGGCAGCGAAACCGCCTTCGGGTCGCCCTTTTGCGCGTAACGTTCAACTGCAGGGCCGCCGGGAAACCCAAGTCCTAGAACTTTCGCCGTTTTATCAAACGCCTCACCGACTGCATCGTCAATCGTCGTGCCCAATCGTCGATACTGGCCCAGCCCCTGCACATCCAAAATTTGGCAGTGTCCGCCTGACACCAGCAAGAGCAGATAGGGGAATGGACAAGCATTTCCCAAGCGCGGGCTTAGCGCATGGCCTTCCAAATGGTTCACCGCGATGAAGGGTTTAGCGGCCGCTTGCGCGATTGCTTTGCCGGTCATCATGCCGACCAATACGCCTCCGATCAAACCCGGCCCGCTCGTGCTGGCGACACCGCTTAAATCGTCATAACCAATGTCAGATTGCTCCATCGCAGCACGCACAGTATGATCAGCATACTCAGCATGAGCTCGGGCTGCAATTTCTGGCACAACACCTTTATAGGGCGCATGCTCTTCCAGCTGGGTGCGTATGACGTCAGACAATAGCGTGACCACACCGTTTTCGAGTCGCACCACCGCTGCTGCGGTTTCATCGCAGCTGGTCTCAATCCCTAGAACGGTAAGAGCGTCTGACATGACCGCCTGTTAGCCGGGCTGAACGATCATGTCGAGAGGCATGATACGCACGCGCTATGGGCGTTGTGCTGAGCTTGGCAAGTCAGCGAGATCTTCAGCCTGCCCAACCCAATCATCTCGCTCAATACGGCCACGGAAATGTTGCAACTTATTATCAACGTAGTTGATTTCTTCGTCACCCCATTCAGCAACCTGCCAGAAATAGTAGACGCCGATATCATGCAGCAATGCGCACAGCATCGGGCCGACGCCATTGATCTCTTCCAAATCGTCAGGGTTACCAAATGCCGCTTCCACGAGGAGGTTCGCCTCATCATCTGGCTGGCGATACTGATGGATTGCGTCAGCTTCACGCTCAGCGCGATCACGCTTTGGTTGGCGCTTGCGCGTGGACTTGCGTTCGACAGAGCTACGCGACTCAGTTCGCTCACGGCGCACAGTTTCCGTCCGCGCAGTCTCAGCCAGTGCTGGCTTCACATCTGTTGAACGACGGGTTGGCGTCTCCTGAATGACAGTGCGAACCTCTGAGCGCGTTTCCGCTGTGTCCGAACGACGCCGCAGCATATCGTGCATTGCCGCCAGGCCATATTCAATCGAGGTCAAACGATTCTCTACCGACCCAAAATCAACACGATTTTCGATCGAGCGGATCGAAGAAACAAGCGGGGTTAGATCCGGTTCTCGTAAACCAAGGAAGGCCTCTTGCAGGCTTCCCAAACGACGCTCGACATTTGCCATGTCCGGCATACCACGCAGATCGCTACGAATGTTACCCAGCAATGTCTCTAGCCCAATCAAGCGGCTCTGCAGTGGCGAGAGATCAACCTGCGTTCGGTCAATCATTGAGACCGAGGTTTCCACACCTGAAATCTTTTGGTGAACCGCAGCAGTCGCGGCCTCCAGATCAGACAATCTGAGATAAAGGTTCGCCATATCATCATTCGGTGCCAGCAAGCGCGTTTCTATGCTCCGCATACGGTCTTGGATTGGCTCTAAATTCACAACTGGCGTGCCGATGCCCCCAATTTGCGTCGATACATGTGACAAGCGACTCATGACTGTTGCGATAGAATCCTCAAGATCGCTGAAGCGCTGCGTCGATTCACGTGATGGTTCTTGGGTATAGCGCAACTGGTTTTCAATCAGGCGCAGGCGCTCATGCAGCGCGTCCAAATTCGGTTCAGGTACATCGACTTTGAAGTCTCCGAAGCTAGTCACAGATGACTCAATTCGCCCGAGTTTCGCATTCACGCCATCCATATCCGGCATCCGCAGTTGCGCGATGCTTGAGGACAATGTCTGCATCCGAATCATCAGAGTTTCGACATCAGATTTACGGTTATCGTCCAAGCGTTCGTTGAACTCCGCAAGGCGCGCTTCCATGGCCCCCAAATATTCACGATCAAGCTCGGTCTCTACTTTCGGTAATTCGAGATTGTCGAGCGCCAGCTCGACGCGTGCGAGGCCGCTATGAACCGGTCCCAAATCAACATCATTACTGAAGTCGAGCTGATTGATCGCGTTCTCAAGCTGCGCCATGCGATAATCAATTGGCTCAAGGTCTGTATTCTCAATTTTCCCTACTTCGTCAGTCAATGACGAGATCATTGCTTCCATGTCCGACATGCGCGCCGCCAGAATGCCCAAACTGTCATCCGGCGCGGTAGCGTAGCCTTCCAGGCGAGCTAGACGGGCGTGCAATGGGTCAAGAAAAGTTTCAGGAACTCGGAAGTTTGAAACGGCTGTCTCAAGACCCGTGAGGCGCTGATTCAGAGGCTCAAGGTCCGTCGTTGGCATGGCCGCTGTCAGGCCTGCCACCTCGGCCTTCAAATCATCGCGAGTTAGGCCGCGTCCAGCCAATGTTCGGGACTGATTGACCAAGTCAGTGTGCGTCTCGGTTACGTCTTCATACCGGCTTTTAATCCACCAATACATCATTGCTGCGCCAAACAAGGCAGCAAGAATTAGAAGGAAGAAGATTTGTGTGAGTAGAAACCACATGGCGAAACTTTCTTAGGGTAATTCTAGTCTTTAATCAGTCAGGAACAGGCGCAACACGGATTTCAATTCGGCGATTTCTCGCCCGTCCGCTTGCGGTCTGGTTAGTATCAACAGGCCGGCGAGAACCGAGGCCCTGAGCATAAATTCGGTTTGATGGAACACCGCGCGCGATAAGTGCACCGCGTACCGCGGTTGCGCGGCGTCGACTTAGCTCGTCATTAGAGGCAGGAAGCCCTGTGCTATCTGTGTGACCCTCAACAATCAGCGTCCCCGGGCAATCCCCAATCGCAGATGCCAGGTCGTCCAGCAGCCCGTAGCTATTTGAGGAGATGAGCGAACTGGATGTTGCAAACTGTATTTGTGAGCGCGCCAACAAATCGGCCAAAGACGCGTCACAGCTACTGATCGCAGTGGGCGTAGAAGCAGGCACCTCTCGCAAAGAATTGACTGCGATCGTACCCAGTTTGCCTAACGCCAATCGGTCGTTAACTGTCTTACGAATAGTTTCTGCACGGGCTGGCTTAGCATCGCATTCGAGCGAGAAGACTTCGCTTTCAAACGACACCATACCGCGATCGCAACGGCCAATTGTATTTACGCCGCGCGTGGCAACGGTCAAATAGCCCGGAGACGCTGGCTCATCTGAGAGTTCGAGTACGTTTACAACCGCAGAGATGCGTGGTGGATCGATCAAAGTGCGCGCTGTATTGCCCAAAGAATCGCGGATCTCCTCATTGGGAACCTCACCTTCCAAACGCAGTCGGCCATTTTCTAGGCGGAACGTCCAATCGGAAAATTCAGCCACCTCAACAGCACCCGTAACCGCATCGACCGCAGGTGTTTGCGCACAATCGAACCGTTCAGACACGCGTGTCGCCGCCCCGGTTTTGCCGAGGAATGTATCGGCCTGTGCCCGCTCAACCGCGTCTAAAGCCCGGATGCCATCATTCTTGCTGGGGGGGCACCCCGTCAACGTCACCCATTGGCCAGAGACCTCGGAGTTCGCCCACGGCGCTACATTCGCCAATGCTGCCTCCGATTTGCGCTTAACGACGTGCTCAATCTGCCCCTTCGCAAACGGAAAAATAGCAAATAGAAACAATGTTCCAAGGCCAAGCGCTGGGATCAAACCATAAGGCACAAATGGTAAGCGCGGCTCATCCACGCGACGCATGCGTCGACGAGTGCGCGTCGTCACATAAGTCCCTTCAGACTGCTCTAGCGAATAGGAATCGTTCTGTTCCATCTGTCCCCTTTCCAACACGTCTCTCACACACGCTGAGCGTGTCGCCTTGCATCAGCATCACTCTAGAAAAACGCTGGGTGCAAGGATTCACCGCACCAAAGTACGGTATTTTAAGACATTGGTAACTATCGCGGTGTGCCAATATGGAACAAGTCGATTCTCCAAACACGCGACAATTCTCGGCATGAGATTGAGGAGATCACGCAAAAAAACGGGGAGCAGCCAGTCGCCACCCCCCGTTCATGTTTACATTCTGGTCTGGACTATCCCGCCCAACCGCCAGATAAGAAATCGTTCCACCACTCATCCATAGTCCCATTGTCCTCCAGACCATTTTGGAGGAAAGACTCAGCTGTTTCGACAAATTCCAGTGCCGTCGCCTGCATAGTCACTGGAGACTCAACCGGCACTGGTTCAAATATTTCAGATGACCCGCCATTTGAAAAATCGAAAATATCGTTCAGGTCGCCTTCATGAGTACTATTGATGGACCCAGATTTTGGTAAGGTGTCAAAGTTTGCGAAATTATCGCGGTTGACTGTTGCCCCGTTCGCAAACTCAACGCTCTCCAATCCAAACCGTTCACCACGGAACTGATTGAGCACGCGCAACGTATCACCAGTTGAGAGATTGGTAATGACCATGTCCCGGCCATCCTGCTCTAAGCTCACATCATCCATATTAAGGTTTGTCAGAATGAGAGTATCTGAACTTTCATCAGACGCACGCGACCAGTCCCTGATCGTGTCATGGCCAGCATTTTCGCCACCCCACGCATAAGTCTGCGAACCACGACCGCCTTGCAGGTAGTCGTTGCCAGCCCCACCATCGAGATAGTCGTCACCGAGCCCTGCAAACAGCCGATCATCACCAGCGCCGCCCAAAAGGAGATCGTCACCCCAGCCGCCGCGTAGCTCATCGCTACCCGTACCGCCTTCGAGCCGATCAGCATCGCGTCCGCCGTGCAGAAAATCATCACCCGCACCACCGACGAGAAGGTCTTCACCCCAGCCGCCGCGCAGCTCATCATTGCCCAGGCCACCATTCAGCGCATCGGAATCGCGACCACCAGAAAGCCAGTCATCGCCCTCGCCGCCGACAAGAATGTCATTACCCGATCCACCACGCATCGTGTCAGCACCTACGCCGCCGTCGAGCACATCATTGTCACGACCGCCATGCAGTGTGTCGTCGCCTTCGCCGCCTAGCAATAGATCATCACCTGATCCGCCGCCAAGCCTGTCATTGCCTTCACCGCCTGACACCATATCCGCATCGCGGCCACCATTCAGCACGTCATTCCCTAGGCCGCCATGAAGGGTGTCTTGACCGAGTGAGCCAGACAGAACGTCATCGCCTTCTCCGCCCGCCAAGACATCATCGCCATATCCGCCTCTTAGGGTATCACTACCGGCTCCGCCTTCGAGAAGGTCATTGCCGCGTCCACCGTACAAAATATCGTCACCTTTTGCGCCGCTGAGCGCGTCATCGCCCCAGCCACCGCGCAACTGGTCATTACCTGCGCCGCCATCTAGCAGATCATTGTCATGTCCGCCGCTGAGGAAATCATCACCTTCACCGCCATTCAGGATATCTTCTCCGGCACCGCCACGTAGTCTGTCATTGCCTTCATTGCCCCACAGCGTGTCGGCACCTGAACCGCCATAGACAGTGTCATTCCCGACGCCACCTGCAAGCTGATCATCCCCGGCGCGTCCGACGATACGGTCATCACCTTGGCCACCATAATAGGCGCCGTCTGTGTCGCGCTCAACACGATACGTGTCGGCGCCCTCTGACCCCTGCTCGAAATCTGAAAACGAGATTTTCGGGTCAGTGCCTTCTTCCTCGGGGGCTGGCAACTCAACTGCAATACTAACCGTCGCAACGGACGCCTCGCCCCCATCACTCACTGTGTAGGTGAAACTTGCTGCCTCACTTGATCCGTCAGCGGTGAAAACAATCGCGCCATCAACCAGCTCGACTACACCGCCCACAGCGTCTGTTACTGCAATAATCTCGAGCGCATCGCCGTCGACATCGGAATCATTTGCCAGCAATTGTGCCGGCTGAATCGTCAACGGCTCATCTAAACCCATTTCAAGCGCATCAGCTTGAGCGACAGGCGCATCATTCACCGCGGCAATATCAACTGTATTGGTTATGGTATCCGCACCACCCTGACCGTCTGCCAACTCGTAAGAGAAGCTCGCCGCGCCATTATAGTTCGCATCCGGTGTAAAGGTAACAATACCATCGACCAACTCGACAGCACCACCAGACAGGGCCGTAACAGATGTTATTTCAAGGACGTCCCCATCAACATCGCTATCATTCTGAAGTAGATCAGCAACAGTCAGTTCCAACACACCGTCTTCTGACATTGTGAACGTTTCCGCGACGCCCACAGGGCCATCATTCACGGCCTCAACGCCAACCAAAACGCTCGCTTGAGATGAGGCACCAGTCTCATCCACTATCGTATAGCTAAAGCCCGCATCGCCATTGAAGTTAGCATTCGGCGTAAACACAACAGCGCCGTCAACCAGCGCAACTGTGCCGCCTACGGCATCAGAGACAGACTCCAACGTCACCGCGTCACCGTCCACATCAGTGTCGTTCGCCAGCAAATCGGAGGTCGCAACTGTCAGGACGCCATCCTCCTGCATGGTGAACATATCATCCACGGCAACAGGCGCATCATTCACCGCGCGTACATCCACATGCACCACACCCACTGATGTGCCGCCATTTCCATCGCTCAAAGTGTAGGCAAACGACGCCGCACCGTTAAAATCAGCATCCGGCGTATAAACCAATGCGCCATCCACCATCTCAATGGAGCCATTTTCATTGGGTGTGACAGCCGCAATAGTCAGCGCATCACCGTCAACATCTGTGTCATTGCCGAGCAGGTCAGATGGCATCAGGACAAGCGACCCGTCTTCATCCACGCCGACATAATCATCGCCCGCGACTGGCCCATCATTCACCGGAGTGACAGTGACTGGAACATTTGCCGTCACAGTTTGCTCGCCATCAGTTACGGTCAATACAAGGCCGCCGTCACCGTTAAAATCAACCGGTGCACTGACAACCCAAACGCCATCGAGCTGAGAAACAGTCAACGTCTCATCGGCTGCCTCTATCGATATGCTCAATGCATCGCCATCAACATCAGACACAAGTGCCTGCAACTCCTCATCGGTGATGAGAAGCGCGCCGTCCTCATCAAATTCAAACGCAATATCCGCCGCTATGACTGGTGCGATATTTGCCGCCTCGACAAGAATGTTGACCGTTTGAGAGACCGTCGCCCCCTCGTCATCCATCAATGTGTATTGGAATTCCGCGACCCCATCGAAACCTTCGTCGGGCGTAAATACAACTTGCCCGTCAACTATTTCGACCGTGCCATTCACAGCGCTATCTACGCTGCTGAGTGACAACACATCTGTCTCGATATCTATGCCTGTCGCCGCAAGAGCAGCGACATCATAAACGGCGCTCTCATCAGACAAAATGTTCTGAACATCTACCGCTTCAGAGATCTCGGGCAAATCATTGACCGGATTGATCGTGATATGCGCAATCCCGCGTGCCTGCTCGCCATGGGAATCTTCGACCCAATAATAGAAGAAGCCCGGCCCTGAGAAATTCGCTTCTGGCGTAAAGACAATGTCGCCATCTTCATTCATCTCGACAGTGCCGCCCGCAATGGTCAGCAGGCTGTCAACCGCAACCAATGTCAGCGCGTCGCCGTCAGCATCTTGATCATTCCCAAGTAACTGGTCCGCCGTAAAGACAGCAACCGTATCCTCAAGCACATCCGGCAAGTCGTCTTGAACCGCTAATGGCGCATTGTTCACTTCCTCAACGGTCACAAAGATCGTGCCCTGCGAAACATTTCCGTGGCTGTCACGCACCTCATAATAAAGCTCGCCAACGCCTTCAAACCCCTCATCCGGGTCTAGCGTAACAGAAGTGGCCGAGGGATAGTGCCCATCGATATGCGTGCCAGAGAGAAAGCGTACGAACTCTACCGCGTCGCCCTCTGGATCGGTGACAAACTCCATAATGTCAGCGACGAATAATTCGCCGGAGTGATCGCCATCAAGCGTCACAAAATAGTCAGGCGCCAGTGGCGCATCATTAAAGCCGACCATCATGTCGTCGAACTGAACGGCTTCAACATTGGCAACTGAGAATGTCGCCCCAGTCGCAATGTTCACAAAAGTCGAAACACCATTTTCGCGCGTTTCGGCATAGTCTGTAGAATCTCCAACGGCGTAAACAGTATCATGACCTTCGCCGCCATCGATAAACTCAACGCCCTCATCATCAAGGAAGATTGAGTCGTCACCGCCAAGCGTGCTGATCGTATTGTCGAGCACGCCATCATCAACATAGTCATCGCCATCGCTAATCGCCTGGGCAATCATATTGTCTTCGAGGCCGGCCAAATCAATCTCAGTGCCGTCGGCGAAGCGAACGGCTTCGATACCCACAGAATTCAGAAAAGGACTATCCATCGCCCCACCAAACAAGAGGAGCGGCTGAGGAGAAAAATCTATGTTCATAACGCTAAAATTCGGCACGTTGTCAAATGTGATCACCAAATCAACGCCATCGAATGACACGTTCATCTGGTCAGCCGTCAGGCCGTCTCCAAATTCTAGCGTATCAAAGCCGTCGGCATCATAAATAAATCCATGTCCGTCTGAGATGTCCACCTGATAGGTGTCATCGCCAAGGCCACCAGCAAGGCTATCAATGCCCGCCGCTGCCTCAAGCACATCGGCGTCATCCGTTCCATATTGCACAGCAGGTGCGCCGTCCAGCATTGTGACGAGTTGATCAGAAGAGAGCGTCTGATCAGCGAACTGAATAGACTCAATCGCAGACACTTGGAGTGTGTTGATAAAATCCGCACGAGACGGAATAATACCCTCCTCTTCAATCACCGGGTCGCCGAATTGCCCGCCGACATAGATAATCTCACCCGTCGCATTTATGCGGATAAGCATATCGGTCGCGCCGATGCTGTTCAGCATCGCATCTTCCAATGCCGGATCTATCGGGTTTCCGTCAGCATCAAGATTACCACGGAGGAAGCTCACATCATCAAAATTTAGCGTCGTCAGATCCAGCGTATCGATTTCCAAACCATGCGCAACCTGATCAGCCACACCTTCATAAGAGTCGATGTTTTCGTCATAGATATCCATGCTGCCATAATCGTCGCGCCAGACATAAGTGTCTCCACCCCGTCCGCCTTCAATTTGGTCATAACCGCCTTGGCCATCAATTGTATCGTCACCATCTTCGCCAAGAATCAAATCGTCATTTGATGTCCCCTCGATGATGTCGTCACCCTCAGTGCCCAGATACAGATTATCTATGAAATCCAAGAACTCCGCAGTCGGCACCGTTTCAGATGTCACGCTGAAAAATATGGATTGAAGGGGGTGGGTGGCTTCTTGACCATGGAAATCATCAAATTGGGCAAGCCTTTGGCCGGTTGACGCTTCAGAAAACACCAACGCACCGTCTACAACAGCAACGATGAGGTCAGCGAGTGCGTAGTCTAACGCAACTGTCCCATCCACAATGTCATTATTCGTCAGGATAGATACTTGCGCTTCTGCGCCTGCGTCATTTGTTGGTTCCGGCATATTTTACCCTCTTACCCATGCTTTTTCCGCGGACCTCTTCTGGGTCTCGCGTGATTTAAATGTTTGCCGAAGAGAGCTATTGAACCCGGGTTCATCAGAAAATTGCCGCGCGCGCTCCCCAGCCAGAGACACGCCCCGCCCGCACATCTACCCGCACACAAATTTTCTTTTGAGCCCATAACCCTTTTCGACCTACACACCTTTTAGTGGTAGGGGTTCAATGGTTTTTGAATTTGAGATCCAAAATTCTAGCGAAATTTCTTCTGAATTTTCACAAGTTGCGTTTCCAGAAAATCGAAAGCTATCGTTTACCATCACAACCGCGATAGTCCGTACCAATCTTAAGATCGGCCCACGCTAAAACAGCATGTCGATCAGCACCGATCAGCGCAAAAAAATTCGACAAAAATATCTATGAACCTCGAAACGTCGGGCTTTCATCGCGCAAATTGACACTATTTACAGATGAAAACGTCCCTCAATCACCGTCACCCCGCGCCCCATCAGCGACACGCGATCACCCCGCAAAATTGTATCAATCTCACCGCCGCGTCCAGGATACGCTTGAAGGCAAGACAATGTATCCATGCCGAACCGCTCCGACATAATCCGGGCAAGCATTGTATGCCAACTGCCCGTTGCAGGGTCTTCATTGATGCCGCTTGCCGGCGCAAAGAAGCGACTGGTTACATCCACACCGGCTCCCCCAGCAGCGAAACAACCGCAATTGCCCCGGTCACAGTCGGCGCCATCCGCCAAGCCCAACGCAGCGAGCTTCCCAATATCAGGGTTCAGCGCCAGCACATCCGAGGGGCTCTCAAACCGCGCTGCATAAAACATTCCCCCCCAGGCTTGCACCGGGCGCGCGCCTAACGCATCCGCCACATCATCGCTCACCGGAATTTCGTGGATAGGCGCACTCGGAAAATCCATCATTAAGCGGCCATCAGACATCTTGGAGACGCTAAGCCGACCTGATTGCACCGTATCAAAGTGCAGCACACCACCGTCGAACCCCAGATGATTGAACAAAACATGTGCGCTCGCCAGCGTTGCGTGGCCGCACAGCGGCACTTCTATCGTTGGCGTAAACCACCGCAACGCCCAGCTATTATCACTTGTTTTGACAATAAAGGCTGTCTCCGCAACATTGTTCTCAGCCGCAATCGCCTGCAAGGTTTCGTCAGGCAAGAAAGCATCCATCGGCATCACACACGCTTGATTGCCCATCAAAGGCCCACTGGCGAAAGCATCGATCTGATAAATGGCAAGCGTCTGAGTCATGGTAGAATTTCCTTCGCAGAAGGATTGGTTCAATCATGACACGTCATTAGAGTGAAACGATAATTTCTCTTCAACCCGTTAGGAACACTTATGCCTCAATCTCGCTCTCTACCATCAGGATCATCTAATAACCAGCCATGATTAAGCGGTCCATGCCCCCGACCCAGCCCGATAGCGTTTTCTATTGCTCCAAACACATACTCGCGCCCGCGCTCAACCGCTTCAGGCAAGCTCACACCGCGCGCCAAAAGCCCAGAGATTGCAGATGCCAAGGTGCAACCGGTGCCATGCGTTGAACGGGTCTCTAACCGGCGGCTTTCAAAAACCCATTCACCTGTCGTTGTCTGCAATACGTCAAAAATGGTGCCGCCACCAATATGGCCACCCTTCACCAGAACACCATGCGCGCCCTGCTCCAGCAAATTGTCGGCAGCCCGCCGCTGCCCATCTACCGTATCAACCGCCTTCCCGGTCAGCACTTCTGCCTCCGGCGCATTAGGCGTGACCAATCGCGCACCGGGGATAAGCTCACTACGGATCGCCTCAACGGCTTTCTTGTCCGCTAATCGTGCGCCACTTGTCGCCACCATTACCGGATCAATCACGCGGGCAGACAGACCCGCTTTTTCTGCCAAACATTCTGCAACAGATTCCACCAGATCAGCCGAACCCAGCATTCCTGTCTTAATGACATCAACACCGATATCATCAAAACAGGCGATCATTTGCTTCACAACCATTTCGCTAGGGACAGACAAGACGCTGTGCACGCCCATCGTATCCTGCGCCGTGATCGCTGTTATCGCTGTCATTGCGTGACCGCCCAGCATAGTGACAGCCTTGATATCGGCCTGAATGCCAGCACCACCTGACGAATCAGATCCCGCAATAATCAGTATCCGGCCATTTAGCTCAGTCATCTTGCCGCGCGCCTATTCGCGTTAAACCTTGATGTCAGCCTTTTCAGCGTCTTTCAGGAATGTCGCCAGCCCGGCATCAGTCAACGGATGCTTCACAAGTCCACGGATCACATTGGGCGGCATTGTAGCCACATCTGCGCCGGCCAGCGCAGACAATTTCACATGGTTTGATGTGCGGATCGACGCTGCGAGAATCTCAGTCTCAAACAGATAATTGTCATAAATCATACGAATATCGGTTATCAGCTCCATGCCATCAAGATTGATGTCATCAAGACGACCGATGAATGGAGAGATATACGCTGCTCCAGCCTTTGCAGCCAACAATGCCTGATTGGCTGAGAAACAAAGCGTGACATTTACCGCTGTTCCGTCATCTGACAACGTACGGCATGCTTTCAGCCCGTCCCATGTCAGCGGCAGTTTCACAGCGACATTGTCCGCAATCTTTGCCAGCTTACGGCCTTCCTTGACCATATTTTCAAAATCGGTCGCAACCACTTCAGCGCTAACCGGGCCGTCAACAAGGTCGCAAATCTCTTCGATCACTTCAGCAAATGGACGCCCAGATTTGGCGATTAGAGACGGGTTTGTCGTCACTCCATCAATCAATCCAGTCGCAGCCAGATCGGCAATGTCAGACGTGTCAGCGGTATCAACGAAGAATTTCATTTTGCTTGTTTCCAGGTTTGGTTAAATCAAAAATTATTTCGGGTCAGGGCGGCCAATAGACGTATAGTTAAATCCACGCGCGGCCATGTCATCTGGTGAATATATATTACGCAAATCCACGACCACATCACCCTTTAACGCAGTTTTCAAACGGGTTAAATCCAATGCGCGGAACTGATCCCACTCCGTGACGATCACTACCGCGTCCGCGCCCTCGACGGCAGCATAGGCGCTGTCAACGAACGCGACGTCCTCAAGCAGATGAGACGCTTCCTCCATCGCTTCTGGATCATAGGCCTTGATCGTCGCGCCCGCCTCTATAAGCATCGGAATAATATCGAGACTAGGCGCATCTCTCATATCATCCGTGTTCGGCTTAAAGGCCAATCCAAGCACACCTATGGTCTTGCCAGACACATCACCGCCCATTGCTTTGATCACCTTACCGGCCATCGCCTTCTTGCGCGCTGCGTTCACTTCAACAACCGTATCAACGATACGCACAGGGCTGCCTGCATCGTCTGCGGTTTTGGTCAACGCCAGCGTATCTTTAGGGAAACAACTGCCGCCATAACCGGGGCCAGCGTTCAGGAACTTACGCCCGATCCGTCCATCAAGCCCGATCCCGCGAGACACTTCCTGCACATTCGCGCCGACCTTCTCGCAAAGCTCTGCAATCTCATTGATGAAAGTGATCTTCACCGCAAGGAAAGCATTGCCCGCATATTTGATGAGTTCTGATGTCCGGCGCGTCGTAAACAGCATCGGGGTCTCGTTCAGGAATAGAGGGCGATACAATTCTTTCATCACCTCGCGCGCACGCTCGTCTTCGGTTCCAACAACCACGCGGTCAGGAATCTTAAAGTCTTTAATGGCTGCGCCTTCGCGCAGAAATTCAGGATTGGACACAACGGCGAAATCAGCCGTCGGACAGGTGCGGCGAATAATCTCTTCAACCTCGTCTCCGGTTCCCACAGGAACGGTCGATTTCGTAACGATAACGGTGAACCCGTCAATCAGGCTCGCAATCTCTTCAGCCGCCGCATAGACATAGGACAAATCCGCATGGCCATCGCCTCGCCGAGAGGGTGTGCCCACCGCAATGAAAATAGCGTCTGCGTCGCGCACCGCTTCTTTCGCATCGGTAGTAAAAAACAAGCGATCTTCCGCAACGTTTTTGGCAACCAGCGTATCAAGCCCGGGCTCATAGATCGGCATGACGCCCTGCTCTAGTTTTTCAATCTTGCTGGCGTCTTTATCCACGCACGTCACAACATGCCCAAAATCTGCGAAACAGGCGCCTGAAACCAAGCCAACATACCCTGCGCCAATCATCGTAACCCGCATCGTCTAATCCTCTTGAAATGCCCCAGCGTCATGATTTCTTGGACGGGTGCGCTGTTTGCCGCGGCGGGTCAAGAGGGCAATCCGTGGGGCTAAAATTAGTGTTGACTCCAATGAGAACAAATGAGAGGAACAGAAAAAGAACAAAACAAGAAGGAGTAAGAAACATGACTGATCTCAGGCTCTACACAAATCCAATGTCACGCGGTCGCATTGCCAGATGGATGCTTGAGGAGGTCGGTCAGCCTTACGACGTAACAGTCATTCAATATGGTCCTGACATGAAGGGGCCAGACTACACCAGCATCAACCCAATGGGGAAAGTACCAACCCTCATTCACAAACGGCAAACCATAACCGAAACCGCTGCGATTTGCGCCTATCTAGCTGAGACCTTCCCAGAGGCAGGGCTCAAGCCAGGCGCCGATCAGCTCGGCACGTATTACCGCTGGCTATTCTTCGCCGCCGGCCCGGTCGAAGCCGCCACAGCAAATGAAGCAATGGGCTTTTCACCGTCTGATGAACAAGCACAAATGTCGGGTTATGGAACCTTTGAGACAATGTATGACACGCTCGTCAACGCCATCTCAAAGCAAGACTATTTGTGCGGCAGCCAGTTTACAGCTGCTGACATTTATCTTGGGTCGCAAGTGGGTTGGGGGCTTCAGTTCGGCACCTTACCCGGCCATCCGGCTCTGGAAGCTTATCGCGACCGACTATATGCGCGCCCGGCAGCTGTGCGCGCAACACAGCTTGACGACGCATTGGCCGCGTAGGGTTTAAGTGCCGTCAAAAACCCGTACAGATTTTGCGATCTCTTTCGCAGTCAAAATCTGAGCCGGATCATCAGTATAGAACGCCGCCAACACTTGCCCGTCAGCCGTATAGGCAAACGCATTTAAACTGTACACGGTCTGCCCCTCCTCCCTCGTCTCAGTGAGGCTGTAGGAGAGACGGGTCACATCGCCTTCGGTCTCTTCAGTCCAGTCCGTTGCGCTCTTAGCAGCATTCGCTTTTGCGTCGGCAACGCGTTCGGCAATCGACAAACCGTCTTCGGTCCCCCAGGCGCTGAGCCATACGGTCAGGCCCGGGTGCCATATCACCAGATTTCCCTCTTCCATGCGACGGTTAAACTGTCGCGGCAGGGTCAGCGCCCAGCGATCTGTCAGCCGGACGTTACCCTCAATAATCGGGAAATCTGGATGGAGTGGCATGTCGATCAGATCTCCTGATTATACGCCCCGACTTCAGCATGCTTGCCAAGACGCGGCTTCACTTCCTTGTGGAACAAGTCCTTCATATCCGCCTCACTGCTCATGGATTCTACCACAACCACAAGCTCAGGCTTGTTGGACGAAGCGCGCACCAGCACCCAGCTACCATCTTCAAGCGTGACGCGGGCACCATTGACCGTATTCACGTCGACCACTTTGCGGCCCAGAATTTCAGTCCCGTTCAGGCCCTCATATTCAGCAACCATTTTGTCGACGACCCCATACTTGGTTTCATCATCACAATGGGGCGACATAGTCAGCGACGTGTACGCCACACCCAGCTCACCATTCAGGTCTGCCATGGATTTATCTGGGTTACGGTCCAGCATTTCCAAAATCGCTTTCGCTGCGACAAGGCCATCATCATAGCCAAGGCCAATCGGTGGCTGGAAGAAAAAGTGGCCAGACTTTTCAAACCCGGCAAGCGCGCCAAGTTCATTTGTCCGGCGCTTAATATATGAGTGACCGGTCTTATAATAATCAACCGTTGCACCATTCTCTTTCAACACCGGGTCCGTCTTGTACAAACCCGTCGATTTCACATCGACCACGAATTTGGCATCCTTGTGAATCTTTGAAAGATCACGGGCCAACATCAAGCCGATCTTATCAGCGAATATCTCGTCACCATTATTGTCGACAACGCCACACCGATCGCCATCGCCATCAAAACCGAGAGCAACATCCGCTCCCAATTCTTTTACCGCCTTGGCCATCTCATGCAGCATTTCAGCGTCTTCGGGGTTCGGGTTATATTTCGGGAACGTGTTGTCGAGATTACAATCCATCTCAACAACCTCAACGCCGAGCATGCGCAGCGCGTCAGGCGCAAACGCCCCTGCTGTGCCGTTACCACACGCGGCAATAACCTTCAGCGGGCGTGTAATCTTGGTCTCACCCACTGCCGCTTTGATGTATTTCTCACGCAGGCCATCAACACGGAAGTGGCCACCATCGGCGCGCGGTTGGAAATCGCCAGTCATAACGATTTCTTTCAAGCGGCCCATTTCGACAGGCCCGAAGGTCAAGGGGCGATCAGCGCCCATCTTCACACCGGTCCATCCGTTTTCATTATGGCTCGCCGTCACCATCGCGCAGCAAGGCGCATCCAGTTCAAACTGCGCCCAATACACCATAGGGGACAGCGCCAGACCAACATCTAGAACTTCACAGCCGCCCTGCACCAGCCCCAAGATCAATGCGTTCTTGATCGGTTGACTGATCGAACGGAAATCATGTCCCGTTACAACCTTCGGCTCAACGCCCAACTCATGGAATAACGTCGCCATACCAAGGCCCAGCGCCTGAACGCCAGTAAAGTTCAGCTCCGGGGCTTTCTCTTTCCCAATCCCGTTAAACCACCATCGCGCGTCATACTCGCGAAAGCCGGTCGGCTTCACCAATGGTAGAATTTCAAAGTCCAGCGTATTCGCATCGATATGGGGTAGCGGCTTCGGCATCATGGTCGGGAGAGCTCCTGTTTGATCTGTATGTTGTTCATCACGAACAACAATCCCTTGCAACCAGCGCTAAGTTTTCATCAGAGCGCCAGAATTTAACTAATTCGACGCCCGGCTAACCACACTGCTAATCAGCGCCCCGCTAGGCATCATAGGTTCACCGCATGCGTTTGCAGGAATCGTACCATCCAATTCGCAATAAGGGCGTGATTGTTACCGGCTGATAAACTTTCATTCGCATCGACCACCGCATCCGGCGTCAGCGGCCGCCCTTTCCGGGCCTCATACAGCGCCTGCGCATAGTCAGCCGAAAACTCTGGATGGCACTGGAAACTCAAAGCGGGGATATCCCGATACACAAGGGCAGCATTTGGTGTGAAATCAGATCCTGCGAGGATCTCGGCACCCTTCGGAACTGTCAAAACTTGGTCTTGATGACTAACATAGGTTGCAATTTCTGGCGTCCAATCATCCCGCATCCAAGTGTCGGTTAGGGCTTGAACAGAGTAAACGTGACGGCCAATCCCCCACCCTTTCTCCGACTTGCCCACGCTCGCTCCCAGCGCGTCAGCGATAGCTTGGTGTCCATAGCAAATACCAATCATCGGCACCTTCGTGCGCGCTAGCGCCTGAATGTATGCGCGTAATTCGCTAATCCACGGATCAGCGTCATATACGCTTGCTGGTGACCCGGTGATCAGAACCGCCTGCAAACTTTCCGGCTCCGGCAAAACAGCCCCGCCAATCACCGAAATCGCCTCAAATTGCATCAAACGATCGAGCGGTGACATCAGCTGCTCAAACATCGTCGGGTAGTCGTCAAATGATGAGCGGATCGCCTCAGGCACAAATCCAGTTTCCAATATCGTCAGTCTCACGGTGCCACCGGTGCTGTCTTCGCACGCTCAGTGACGAGCCAAGCCTCAATATTGTGCTCCAATACATCCAGCGGCACCGCACCCTCCCTCAGGACGGTGTCATGGAAGGCGCGGATATCGAACGCGCCCCCCAGTTCCGCCTCGGCCCGCGCGCGCAGGGCTTTAATCTTCAACTCGCCCACCTTGTACGCCGTCGCCTGCCCCGGCCAGCCAATATACCGGGTGACTTCATTGCGAATGTTCAATTCAGACAGAGCGGTGTTTTCGCGGAAACAGGCCTCAGCCTCCTCCCGACTCCATCCATACCAGTGCAACCCAGTATCGGCCACGAGCCGACACGCACGCCACATCTCCATAGATAACGCGCCAAACCGCTCATAAGGCGTTTCATAAATTCCGGCCTCTCCGGCTATGGATTCTGCATAAAGCGCCCACCCCTCGCCAAACGCAGTGGCGTAATATCCGCGCCGGAACCAAGGCACATTCTCCATTTCCTGCGCTAACGCGATCTGAAGATGGTGTCCCGGCACAGCCTCATGAGCCGCCAATGCGGGCAGCTCATAGAGTGGACGTTGATCCAGTGCATAGGTGTTGACCAGAAACCGCCCCATCTGCTCACGCTGACGGTCGCCCTGAACATAGCGGGCAGATGTATAACCCGCCGCGATCGCATCGGGCACTGGCGCAACTTCAAAATCAAGTTCGGGCAAACGGCCAAAATAGGCAGGTAATATCTCACGCAACTGCTCGGCCAATATGTCAGCCTCTAACAGCAAGGCCTCCTCGCTCTCAGCGTAAAATCGCGGTTCCGTTTTCAGAAACGCAATGAACGCAGCGATATCACCCTCAAATTTCAGTTCCTCCAAAATCAAATTCATCTCATCGCGGATGCGTAAAACTTCGCTTTGGCCTAACTGGTGGATTGTTTCGGGGTCATATCCGGCACCCGCCGTATGCTCCTCTAATTGCGCCAGATAGACCTCTCTTCCGCCAGGCAAGCCCACCAATCCAGGCGCCTCCCGCACGGAAAGCCTGTACTCGGTCTCCAAAAAGCGCAGCACATCTTCATAAGCCAAGATTGTGCGCAAGACTGCGCCCCGCCCCTCTTGTTGAATTTCGGCGACCGTTTTCGGGTCCATATCTGCAGGCAGCGTCAAATACGGCTTAAACAGATCGCTTTCATCTGGATCCGAGGTGATTTGCTCCTGAATTTGCTCAATCACCGTGTTGAGAGGGTCCGCATGAGAGACCCATCCGGTCTCCACCCCACGGCGCATATTTGAAATATTCTCGGAGAATTGACTGGGTACACTATATAGACTTTCAGTGTAGGCATCTGCCTCCCCACGATTGTTCAATTTGGTTTTGAGGGCCATAAAGACGGGGGCAGCCTGAAAGCCCCAATCACCATTAAACGGTACGCGGTTCAAATCATTCTCGATTGCCACCAAATTTGCGTTCAACAGACGCAGCATAATAGCCTTATCTGTCGTTCGATCCGTCTCGATCGTTTTGATTTTTCCGAATAATTCCCGTGTCGTATGCGCCATCTCGTCAAGATGCTTCTTACGCAGCATATTCAAATCAGGCTTGGCCGCCTCAATCGTATAGGCTTCATACTCGTCAATCAGTGGCACAAGCGGATCAGCCTCGGCAGAGAAGGCGGCAAATGCGGCAACGACCGACAGAATAAGAGGTTTCATATTGTCGCTTCCCATACGTCGCGCGTTGACATGACTATACATGCCCCTAGAACACCAGACAAAGCGTTTCAAACCAGACAAGGTAGACAAATTCATGTCAGGCACTCCTCGGGCTGATAATCGCCCTCTGTCGCCCCACCTGCAAATTTGGCGGCCCCACGCCACCATGGCAGCATCCATTACACAACGCATCACAGGCGTTGCTTTGTATTTCGGCACATTTCTGCTCACCGCATGGATGGTGGCATTGGTGACGAATCAAGCTGCATTTGAGCACATCTCAGCGTGTATCGGATCCATTTTCGGGCAGATCGTAATGTTCCTTTGGGCCGTCGCTGTTCTGTTTCACCTCGCAAACGGCTTCCGCCACCTACTTTGGGACGGTCCACATATCGGGTTCGACCCGAAAGTGGCCAGCACATGGTCAGTTCTCAACTATGTTTTCGCCTTTGTCGGCGCCGGTGGTCTCTGGGCCGCTGCAAATTTGCTTTAGGAGGCGGATAGAATGACAAACCCTAACTTTATCAGCCCAACCAAAACGGCCCGCGGACTTGGTTCTGCGAAATCCGGCACCAGTCACCATATTCGCCAGCGCGTATCGGCCATTGCCCTCTTCTTCCTCGTGCCATGGTTCATTTATGCCATCATGACAGCCTCGGGCATGGATTGGGCATCAGCGCGCGAATGGGCCGCCAAGCCGCACAATGCGCTGCTTCTCATGCTTACAGCAGGCGCAGCCTTCTATCACATGTGCCTCGGCATGCAGGTGGTCATCGAAGATTACATCTACACACCCGGCATGAAGGGCTTTTTGCTGATCCTTAATCGGTTTGCCTGCATTGCCTTGTTCGCGGCCTTTGCGCTGTCAGTACTAAAACTCTGGATTGGCGCTGACGCCTAATCGGCGCTCGAGCGAGAGAGACAAAAGAATGAGCGACTATAAATTCATCGATCACACTTACGACGTTGTTGTCGTCGGCGCAGGCGGCTCCGGCCTCCGCGCAGCCCTCGGCGCAGCTCAGTCCGGTCTTCGCACCGCCTGTATCTCCAAAGTGTTCCCGACACGCTCCCACACTGTGGCAGCACAGGGTGGCATTGCGGCATCACTCGGCAATATGAGTTCTGATGACTGGCGCTGGCACATGTATGACACCGTAAAAGGATCAGACTGGCTCGGCGACCAAGACTCTATCGAATATTTGTGCCGCAACGCGCCAAAAGCTGTTTATGAGCTTGAGCATTGGGGCATGCCCTTCTCTCGCACCGAAGAGGGGAAAATCTATCAACGCCCATTCGGCGGCATGATGCAGAATATGGGTGAAGGCCCCGAAGCACAGCGCACCTGCGCAGCGGCTGACAGAACAGGCCACGCCATGCTGCACACGCTTTACGGCCAGTGCGTGAAAGAAGAGACAGAATTCTTCATCGAATATTTCGCCATGGACCTCATCATGGACGAAGACGGCAATTGCCGCGGTGTAACAGCCTGGAAGCTGGATGACGGCACACTGCATCGCTTCACAGCACAGCAAACCATTCTGGCAACTGGCGGGTATGGTCGCTCCTTCTTCTCCTGCACATCTGCGCACACGTGCACAGGTGATGGCAACGCCATGGTGCTGCGCGCTGGCCTACCACTGCAGGATATGGAATTTGTTCAGTTCCACCCAACCGGCATCTACGGATCAGGCTGTCTGATCACTGAAGGCTCACGCGGTGAAGGCGGATACCTCACCAACTCAGAAGGTGAGCGCTTTATGGAGCGCTATGCGCCATCCGCGAAAGACCTCGCTTCACGCGATGTTGTCTCCCGCGCAATGACGATGGAAATTCGTGAAGGGCGCGGTGTCGGGCCAGAGAAAGACCACATCTATCTCCACCTTGAGCACCTCTCCCCAGAGCAACTTAACAAGCGCCTGCCGGGCATCTCAGAAACCGCGAAAATCTTCGCCGGCGTTGACGTCACGAAAGAGCCAATCCCCGTACTGCCAACCGTGCACTACAATATGGGCGGCATTCCAACCAACTTCCACGGCGAAGTTGTAACCAAAAAAGGTGACGATCAGGACGCAGTTGTCCCGGGCCTCATGGCAGTGGGTGAAGCAGCCTGTGTCTCCGTGCACGGCGCTAATCGCCTCGGCTCGAACTCACTGATTGACCTTGTTGTATTTGGCCGCGCGGCTGGCCTTCGCTGTGGTGAGACGATCACCGCTGGCGCGACACAGCCTGAAGTTAAAGACGCATGGACAGACAGCCATCTGGCCCGTTTCGACAAGTTCCGTAACGCAACAGGTAAAGAACCTGTCGCCGCGCTACGCCTCGAAATGCAGAAAGCAATGCAAAACAATTGCGCCGTGTTCCGCACGGGCGAAGTTATGGATGAAGGCGCCAAGCTTATCAGCGACGTCTACACCAAAATGCCAGAGCTAGACGTGCAAGATCGCGGCATGGTTTGGAACACAGACCTTGTGGAAGCACTGGAGTTCGACAACCTCATCGCGCTGGCCGCTGTGACTGTAAACTCCGCAACCAATCGTGAAGAAAGCCGCGGCGCACATGCCCGCGAAGACTTCTCAGAGCGCGACGATGCAAAATGGATGAAACACACGCTCGCTTGGTGCGATAAGGACGGCAAAGTCTCTATCGATTACCGTGATGTTCACAATTATACGCTGACGGATGATATTGATTATATCAAGCCGAAGAAGCGCGTTTACTAAGCGAGGGATACGAGGACAAAATGGTTCAGCTAACACTCCCCAAAGGGTCCAAGCCCCAAAAAGGCAAAACATGGCCCAAGCCGCAGGGCGCAACCAATCTGCGCGCTTTCAAGATTTATCGTTACAGCCCTGAAGAGGGCGGCAATCCACGCTGGGACACTTACTGGCTGGATATGGATAAAGCCGGCAACATGGTTCTCGATGCGCTTCTGCACATCAAAAACGACATTGACCCGACACTCGCTTTCCGTCGCTCGTGCCGCGAAGGTGTGTGCGGTTCCTGTGCGATGAACATTTCCGGCGGCAACACGATTGCCTGCACCAAGGGTTATGATGAATTGCCGGGCGGCGTCATCACAATCGCTCCCCTGCCCCACTTGCCCGTGGTCAAGGATCTGATCCCTGATCTGACGAACTTCTACGCCCAGCACGCTTATGTTCAGCCCTTCCTGAAGACTGACACACCAAGCCCTGAAAAAGAGTGGAAGCAGACAGAAGAAGACCGTGAACAGCTAAACGGCCTTTATGAGTGCATTCTGTGCGCCTCGTGCTCTACGTCCTGCCCATCATACTGGTGGAATGGCGACAAGTATCTCGGCCCCGCCGCTCTGCTACAGGCCTATCGCTGGCTAATCGATAGCCGCGACGAAGCTACAGGTGAACGCCTCGACGATCTGGAAGATCCGTTCAAGCTGTATCGTTGCCACACGATCATGAACTGCGCGCAGGTTTGCCCGAAGGGTCTCAACCCTGCCAAAGCGATCGCGAAGATCAAGCATCTTATGGTCGAGCGCGTCTCTTAAACAGCGCAACATCTGACCAAAAAAAGCCCCGCACGGACACTCCGTAGCGGGGCTTTTCTTTACCTCTGTTCTGCCTGACGAAACCGGCTATCCCGCCTCGGCCAGACGGGCAATTTCTGCCTCTGACAGTTCGGAATTATCGTACACATTCTGCACGTCATCCAATTCGTCCAGCACATCGAGCAGTTTCATCAGCGTCTCGGCGTGGTCTCCCTCCACAGGAATCGTGTTCTGCGGCTTCCACATCAGCTTGGTCGATTTGGCCTCGACCTCTTCGCCAAAATGTTCAGCCAATGCATCGGCAACGGTCTGCAAATCTTCCCGTGCGGTGTAGATAAAGTGCCCGTCTTCGCTCGATTCAACATCTTGCGCGCCAGCCATAATGGCCGCTTCCATCACTTCGTCTTCGGTGCCGACATCGCCAGCATATTCTATTTCGCCCAACTGGTCGAAGTTGAAAGACACAGACCCTGTCTCGCCCAGATTTCCGCCATTCTTGGAGAAAGCTGTGCGCACATCGGTCGCCGTGCGGTTCTTGTTGTCAGTCGAGGCCTCGACCACAATGCCGACACCGCCGGGGCCAAACCCTTCATAACGGATATCGACATAATCTTCGCCGCTACCGCCCTGCCCTTTGTCAATCGCGCGCTGGATGTTGTCTTTGGGAACAGACTGTCCCTTCGCGTTTTGAATAGCGAGGCGCAAACGCGGGTTCCCGTCCGGATCAGGTCCGCCCATCTTGGATGCGATGGTAATTTCTTTCGACAGGCGCGCGAACAAAACCGCGCGCTTCTTGTCCTGCGCACCTTTACGGTGCTGAATATTCGCCCATTTACTATGGCCAGCCATGTGGGGACCTCTTAACTCGTCTAATTATCAGTTCAGCACGCTGTGTAGCCGATCCCCGCCAGCAAGTGAAGCGCCCGCGCTTTAGCGCGGCACCTGCTCGCTCAATCGGCCACCCATGCGGATAGGCTCTACGCGCACGGCGAGGCCTGTTGCGTCATCGGTCTCGATATAGGTTCCGCACAGCGTCCCCTCCCCCAGCGCAGGCTGATACCGCTCGCCCGGCAATTGGGTGTTGAAGCGATAGAGAGAGTTATCCTTCTGCATGCCGATAACGCTGTCATAATCCCCGCACATGCCCGCATCGGTCTGATAGGCCGTCCCATTCTCTAGGATCATCGTGTCAGCCGTTGGCACATGCGTGTGGCTGCCCACCACAAGGCTGGCGCGCCCATCGCAATGATGGCCCATCGCCATCTTCTCGCTGGTTGCCTCGCAATGCATGTCCACAATCATCGCATCGGCCACCACGCCCAGCGGCATTGAATCCAACGCCGCGTCCACTGCCGCGAACGGGCATTCCATGCTTTGGCGCATAAACACATTCCCCTGCACCTGCACGACACCGACACGGCGACCATCGGGCAGCGCATAAAGGTGCGCGCCCTTGCCCGGCGCGTTCGCTGCCGCCGGATAGTTCACAGGCCGCAGCAGGCGTTCCTCGCGGGAGATCAGCGTCAACATTTCGCGCTGGTCCCACGCATGATCGCCCAATGTCAGACAATCCGCCCCCGCGCCGAAGAACTCGTTCGAAATCGCCTCAGTTAGCCCGAAACCGCCCGCCGCATTCTCGCCATTCACCACCACAAAATCGAGCCGCAATTGCGCCTTCAGTCCGGGCAAATGCTCCAAAACCGCCGCCCGACCGGGCTTGCCAACAACGTCACCAAAAAATGCAAGTTTCATACTGCCAGTCTATGCAATGTCTTTGCCCCAATGAAAAGCGCGCACCCGTCAGTAAGCAGGTGCGCGCAGTCAATTTCAGACGTTTTAGGCGTCTATTCGTTGTTTGCCGAGAAGCCAAGAACCTCTTTTGTCAGGGCAGACGGGTCGTCCAACCCTTCGAAAGAGGCCGCTGACAATGGCTCAGACGGGTTCAGCGAGAGCGTTAGCGTCTTCGGCTCTGTGATGAAGCTGGACAGCGCGGAGGCCACTTCATTGATCAACGCAGGATCAACACCTGAACCGCCGGCCATCATTGGCGCCATCGCCATCATGCCAGACACTTGCGCCCGCAATTCCGCAGGGTCTTGGCCTGTCTGAGCGGCATAAGCGCTAAAACCACGATCAACAATGCCATTATCGTCCAATGAGATGGAGAAATTATGCAGCACAATTGCTTCAAGATTGTCCATCACGGCGTCGGCCGACGTTGCCTCGTCGCCAGCCTCTTCCATCATCAAGGCAATCGCCTTTGTTCCTTCATATTTGCCGGCAAAATCGAGACGGAAGCCATCATTCAACTCATAATAGTTTTTGCCATCAACAATCGTCAGCATGTCATTTTCAGGGTCATAGTTTTGCTCAGCCTGACCTGTGAACTCTAGCGTTTCATAGCCGAGACTTGCCAGCTGTGCGCCGAGCTTTTCGCCCAGTTCACCTTCTGCCACAGCGAGTGTCGCCTTGAATGGAGCCACCGAAACATTTGTCGTACGGCCTTTCTTATCGCGCTTAACATTCGAAGACAGTTTGGGCATGGCAAAAATCGCTCCACCCACATTCATGTCCAAATCATCAAGTTCGAAAATCTCATAACCCGGATTTGCGGGATCATCGGACCGGGCGGTACCCGAAAGACCCGACATCAGTTCAGTCGGTCCGCTCATACCGGTAATTGGATTGTTCCCAGCTGAATTTTGGAGCAATCCAATATCCAAACCACGAATATTGATACCGCCAATAGAGGCTTTCACATCAGTGTCCGAAGTCGGATTTTCCATATCCATCACCAGATTATCCAGCGTGACGCCTGCAATCATGTCTTCGGTGACACCGATAAATTCAATACCAGCAAGTGTGAAAACACCGCTCTCACCATCTGGCTCATCCATCGTAAAATCGAGATCAGACAGCGCCAGTTTATCAAACGTCACATCTTCGGGTTTCAACTCATCCGGCTCGGTCCCTGCCAACAGTTTAGCCATCCAGGCCGCCATTTCGGGTGACGGATTAACCAGTTCCAAAGTATCGATTGTACCCTTCCCTTTTGGCTCGTCCTCTGGGGGCGTGAAGGTTAGGTCTGAAACAACAACACGCGAAAAATTCGCCTGTTCGTCAATCATGCCCAGTCCCTCAAAGGTGATTTCACCAATCGCAACCGACGGTGAATCCTCTTCACCAGCGTTAAAACGCACATCCGTGAAGGTGGCTTTTTCACCCTTCAGTTCCCGTGATTCATACTGAATCAGTCCTTCAGTATTTTCGCCCAGTGAAAAGGCCTCCAACGCTTGCTCCGCAGTTGCTGCATCACCAGCGCGTAATTTGATTTTTGGCAATTTACCGGATTTTACCGCTTCGGAGATCTCTTGACCGTCAGCAACAACATCGTCACCTTTTTTACCGCACGCTGTCAGCAGCGCTATCGCAGCCGCCCCCATAAGTAGATACTTCATATTCTTGTCCTTTAATCGAAGATCGCCAGTTGGATAATTTCACTCGCACTTACTGAGACTATTAACATGCGTCACAACAATGGCCAGACAATGACCTTAAAAGCACCAAACGGAAAACCCGTTCGCGTGCGCCTTGAGGTCAATACCAAGGCGCGTCGTCTCATACTGCGTGTTGATGAACGCAAACGCGAAGCCGTAGCCGTTGCCCCGTCCAGACGCCAAATCAAAGATGCCGCAGCCTTCGCAGCGGAACGGGTTGAATGGATATCATCACGTCTGAACCACTTGCCAGACGCGATAAAATTTACCGATGGCGCGCTTATACAGTATCGTGGAGAACCGTGCTTGATTACATCAGCGGGCAGCGGACGGATTGCAAAGTTGATTCCCGGTGATCCCCCTCAACTCTCTGCGCCGGGTGACCCCGAATTACTGGAAATGCGCGTTAGGCGTTATCTAAAGAAACAAGCCAGAGCGGACATAAAACGCGCCGTCGAACAACATACCCAGACATTAGGCGTCACTTTCAAAGGCATCTCAGTCAAAGACACCCGCTCCAGATGGGGATCTTGCACCCATGATGGACAACTTTCATTCTCATGGCGACTGATTATGGCCCCGCGCGAGGTGCTGAACTATGTCGCCGCGCATGAATGTGCCCACCTGATAGAGATGAATCATTCGCGCGCCTTTTGGAAACAGGTAGAGCGTTGCATGCCCAATTGGCAAAAACACCGCCATTGGCTACGCGAACATGGCGCACATCTACAAATAGCTGGCGAATAACTCCCGCTAAGTTTTGTCTGAAACCTCAGATAGGGTCTCTTCAGCGCCCTCACGTTCAGAATCACTCGGCCTTGCTGGTCCAAAACTAATCAACACGACCCCGTCACCGCCTTTGGCTTCACGATTTGGCCCAAGGAAGTTTATCGTGCCATCGGGGCGAACCTCGGCGATCAAATCGACCTGTGGCCTGTCTTTAAAGAAGTCTTCCAGCGAATATTGATCCGTCAATTGCGTTTTACCGAAGGTCCAGCCGCGATACAGGTCACGAATAAGACCATCATAGCCCCGGCCCCTGCGTATGAGCGTCCGTCCACGCGTCCCAAGGCCAAGAGCTTTCGGATCTTCTTCTTCACCGTCCTGCGTCGACAATTGATAGACTTTATGTCGGCCGAGTTCTGGCGCGAAATGCCCGGAAACAAGCGCATTATAAGGTTCGTTCGCCGAGAGGCTGATCACTTGGTCAAACGCTGCATGATCGAGACGCACTTCAGCGTCCTCTGACAGCACTTCACCAAAGAAAGTGCTCATACCGGCTTCACGTGCAGGCCTCAATCGACGCCAGTTATTGTCAGCCAAAATAGGCTCAATCCCGACCTTTTTCAGCGTTTTGCCAAGCTCGATACTCCACGGGTTCAGCCCGACAAGCAAAACGCCCGGCTTTTCTTTACGGGCAAGCCCCAATTTGCGGGCGAGTGGCCCAATCGTGAAACCGTGCAGAACCACGGTCGAAAACACCATGGCGAATGCAAGCGGCGTGATCTGCTCCGCTCCGGGGAAGGTAAACTGCGAACTGCCGCGACGGCCCAAATCCTCTAGCAATCCGGCAAAAAGGCTGGATACAGCAACCGCCACAATACCGCGCGGCGCAATCCACCCCAACAGCAAAGCCTCATTGCGTTTCAGCGTGCCATAGGTCGCAATCCAGACTGACAGAGGGCGCACCACAAACAGCATCACGACGATAAACGCCAACGTATTCCACGTCAGCGCTTGCTTAATGATCTCTGGCGTCAAATTCGCAGTCAGAATCACAAACACGCCCGAGACGAGCAAAACAGCGATATCTTCTTTAAATTTGCGCAGTTCGGCCAGCCCAGCCAAGCGCGAATTGGCCAGCGTCATTCCGTATGCCGTCACCGCGACAAGACCGATTTCCTTCTCGATCTGTTCGGCTAATGCGTAGCACAAAATGATCGATGCAAAGATGATCGGTGCTTTCAGATACTCAGGCGTCCACCCCGCCCGGAACGCCCGCACAATACACCAACCAAAGGCGATACCGAGGCCCACACCAAGCAATGCAGAAACGATAATCAACGCGCCTTTGCCCAAAATAGACTCGCCCGTTGACGCAACGCGAATAATTTCAAAGCCGGCAACGGCAAATAGCGCGCCGACGGGATCGTTCACAATCCCTTCCCATTTCAGGAATTGGCCCGTTCGCCCGCCCAGTTTCGACTGGCGCAGCAGCGGCATAATCACAGTCGGCCCGGTAACCACCAGCACGCCTGCAAACACAACAGCACTGCCCCAGTCCAGTCCCGCAGCATATCGCGCCGCAAAGGTGCCGAGCACCCACGCCAATGGCCCGCCAACAAACACCATACGCCGCACAGAGGCACCCGCATCGCGTAAATTCTCGAACTTCAGGACCAACCCGCCCTCAAACAGGATGACGGCAACCGCAAGCGACACAATTGGCCGCAACAATTCATGCGTGCCCCCGTCAAACACTTCTTCAGGGTTCAGCAGCGCTTTTCCAAACAACACAGTCCAAAGCGGGCCAACGGCCAAACCGGCGAGCGCCATAAGCACAATCGCAGGGGCCTGCATCCGCCACGCCAGCCATTGCGCCCCGATTCCCAGCGCACCAATCAGTGCGCAGGCAAAGATCAGGTCGCCGGATCCGGCCGCGGCCAAAGCAATATCAAAGTTATTCATACAGATTCCATCAGTCGCCGCGCCCTAAAGCTCGGATAATACTTAAGTCTCTACCGTCTTGATGTCATCCGCAAAGTCGAATCCGATCTCACGTGTGCCATAGTCGCCCTCACGATACCGCTCCATATTCTCTGCGAACCATTTGATCAAATGGTTGTAGATATGCGCATAAAACGGTTCCGGATCAGCGTCTCTTAGGGGTAGTCTAAATTCGTATTCAGAGCCATCTTCGATGCGGACAATGAATGTGTCACCCAGTTTTCTGCACTCCATCGACACACGCAGCCAGTCCGTGCCACGCGTCACCCGCACAGCAAGACCAAAGGAAACCGGCCCTAAAGCCCGAAATCCGCGCGGTGGCATCGAAAAGGCCCCATCTCCATAGGGTTTCGGCTCAAATGCCCCCATCGGCGGCACAAGGTGTACGCTCACGCCATCCTGGGCGTCGAGATACTCGCTCATCCCCACGCGCACTTCCTCTGCGAGCGTGCGGATTCGATCGTAATTTTCTTTGGCGAGTTCCTGATAGGTCTCAACCGTGGTGATTAATTCTGCAAACCGGGACAATAAGCTACACGCTCCAAATTGGATGAATTTTGGGAGAACTTAATCGCTAACGGCCCGACCTTCAAACTGAATCGTAACAGCAAGGGGACAATGATCTGACGCTTTAGGCGTGTGCCACCCGATTCCCGGATACCGAAAGCCCTCGTAACGTGCAGCGCGAAACGGCGCGCCCGAACGCACAATCGTAACATCTGCATGCTTATTTGCCGCCGCCAGCTTGGGCGATAGAAGCATGTGGTCCAACGCGCCATACGTATCATCTTCTGGATAATGATGCGTCCACCTGTCAAACGGGTCCGCAACAGCCATTGCAGATAAATCAATCGCAAACCCATCATCCAGCAATGGGCCCAACCCGCTGTCCACGGGCGTCCCATCCACATCGCAATAATCGTTGAAATCGCCCAAAATGATCCACTCTTCCTCTTCCGGGCGGTCAAATCTTCGGCCAATTATCTCTCGCACAGCCTTCGCTTCGGCCTCGCGAATTGGCTGCGTCACTCCCCTGCCCCCATGCATCGATTTGAAGTGACAAATAAACAGCGTCAGCGCGCGTCCATCTTTCTTAACATCCACTTCCAAACAATCCCGGCGTAGCGCATTGTCATTCACACTTTGATTTTTGGGTGGTGTGATGTTCAACGCGCCATAAGTCCAATGAGCATGAGAGCGCTGAAAAACGACCGGAAAGCGAGATAACAGGCCGACATCAATCCCGCGCGTGTCATTTCCCTCAATCAAGACCCGCTCACCAAACGGTCGCCCCGCCCATTCCGCAACATAGCGCATATCAAAGGCAGTAAGCGTGACGAGGTTCTCAACTTCCTGAAGCGCGCACACATCCGCGCCAGTCTCCACAAGCGCCTGCGCAGTAAGGGTGCGATCATCTTCTGAAAGAACGTTAAAAACAGAATCGACATGCTCAGCCACGATCGGGCTATCAACTTCCGTCAAACGCTCTCTGGCACGGGCAACGCCCGCTGCGCGGAAGTCACAACGCATCATCAAATTTTCACAATTAAACGTCGCAATCCGTATCGAAGGCATAGGCGGACTTCTCGCCCGACTACACGTCACCCGTCAATAAAAATGCTTTCAGCTGACTAGGCTGCTGGGTCAGTCGCCTCTGCTGGCGTCACACTCCAAACATAGAGTTGAAGCCCACAATAAGCCAACACAATACCCAAATTTGCGGACGCCAAGGTGCCAACAGAGTCAACACGCGCCGGCAGCAGGAATAGCTCGCAAACACTCGCAAATCCCAGAACTAGAATCGCAGCAAATCCACGGCGATTGAGGCCAACAGAAAGCGTAATCCATATCGTCAGCGAGCAATAAGCTACCATTCGCAGAATATGGTCCGACATCGTGATCACCCCGCCAGTGTCATGTCCGGCAAGCTTCAGCGCCATGAAAACGGCAATTACCCCGGTCAGCCCTGTACCGATCTGTTTCAACTTGCCCGTCAACCAATACTGGCGATCTACTGGCTCTGTCGTATTCACATCTGTCATGGTCGCTCCCCGTAAAGTCCATCTAGCAACCGTACTGACACATCAAACTTGAGTTGAATTTAAACCAGTCGATGAAATTTCATCCTTTATCTAGGCGACACGCTTTCCAGCCTCAGCAAATCGTGCGGCTGACATCGCCATATCGATCGCCTCACTAGTAGGCTGCTGTTCTATCGGAATGCTCGAACGTCCCATCTCCAATGCGACGCCCGGCTGAAGCCCATCACCAAAGGCCGATAAGACAGCCTCCGCTGCATCCAGCATCCGGGCTTCTTCTTCCACCACTTGGCCAAACCGCGCGGCAACGGGCCCGACAATACCGTAAGCCAGAAAAACGCCCAAAAATGTACCCAGCAAGGCCGTCGCAATCATCGCGCCCAAAATAGCAGGTGACTGATCAATCACAGCCATAGTCCGAATAATCCCCAGCACCGCCGCCACAATCCCAAGAGCGGGCAGCGCATCAGCCAATGTATGCAATGCAGATACAGCCTTAAGTCGCTGGTCCAGATGCACTTGAATGGATTGCGCCATCCGATCTCGCGCACGTTGGGGGTCAGATAAATCGAGCGCCATCAATCGGAACGCATCACAAATTAGATTGCGCGCGCCTTCGTCTTTCAAAATTGCGGGGGCGGCCTGAAAGGATGCTGCCTCTTCAGGTGCTTCAATATCCTGCTCAATCGCAACAAAACCGCCTCGTTTGACCCGGCGCATCAAACCGCCCAACAGGACCAGCAATTGCGTATAATCTTCAGATGTCCATTTCGCGCCACGCACGGCAACACTAAAGCCGCGCAGCGCTTGCTTGGTAACGGCCAGTGAATTTCCCAGTAGCAGAGTGCCAAGCCCAGAACCTGCAATCAGCGCCAGTTCAAGCGGCAATGCATGCATGATCCCGTGGCCACCAGACCACATCAGCCCGCCAAAAATCAGCAAAATTATAAGCGCTAGGCCCACCAACTGAGGCATGAAATTGCTCCTAAACCCTGCCCACACTGGACGCATAGGACTATGCAACATGGGTCTTAAGGCGAGGTTTCACTTGGCTTAGTCCTGCCTTACGGGGCTTTAATGCAGTTAAACCCTACATTCGGCTGAATCTGCGAGTTATAGTTAACCTGCATGAACGGCGTACCGACTGGGGGCGTCGCAGATAAAATGCAAAGATAGTTAATGGGGAACTTGATGGGACAAGTCTTGTCCCGGTATAGGAAGTAAAAAGATTGAGTTGCGCGAGATTTTGCGCGCATAAAGTGGGAGCTCTTTTCGTGAAAAGCACTTTTTTGGCCGTTTGCCTCTTCGCCGCTGTAGGTTCTGCCTCAGCCCAACAATACGCATCCAATAGCGGTTACCGTATTTGTTCCGCGCCACAAACAAATGAAGGCCTCAGCGTTGTTGCCTCAGAATGTGGCCACCTCGCGCGTCCAGATTTTTCAAACGCTCAGTTCAACTCGCTTTCCGAATTAGAAGCGGCCCGTATGAAGCGTGAGTCCTTTTCTGGTGACGTTGAAGACTATAATCGTTGCGTTTCTAATTTCATCAACTCCTTCCGCCGTCCCGGTGCACCGGCAGATAGCACCGCGCCAGATCAAGCAGCATGTGCTCACTCATGGGCGCAGGATCAGGCGACACAAGCCGTGCGCGAATATGGTAAAGCCTGCATCGACTACTCCAACAAATCGATGATGGATGCTGAGATCACGCCATGGTCGGGTGAATGCTACCCAACTAGCGGTAATGATCGCGGTTAACATTTCCACTGGACATTTCTCCCGGTCAGGCAGATGAAGTTGGCATGATCGGGGAAACAGAAAACACTCAAGAGGCTGTGCGTCCTGATAGACGCAGAGCCTTTTTTCTATTGTTCTTCTCCCTAATGGCAATCGGCGCGGGCAACACCATGCTCATCGCCGCCGTCTTGCCACCGATGACACGGGAACTTGGGCTGCCAGATTGGATGGCCGGGGCCATTTTCTCATTGTCAGCGCTATGCTGGTCCCTTTTTTCTCCCTTCTGGGGCAAGAAATCCAACCAGATAGGGCGGCGCCCCATCGCCGCAATCGGCCTCGCAGGTTACGGCGTCTCTATGCTCATGCTGCTGGCTTCTGGTGCACTCGCCTTAACGGGAGTGATCGGTAGCACGATTATAATTTTCGCCTGTCTCGCCTTGTCGCGCTGTGTGTTCGGCATAATTGGATCAGGCTCCTCCCCTGCGGCCCAAGCCTATGTGGCCGACCGCACCAGCATCAAAGAACGCCAGTCAGAAATCGCCTTCGTTACATCAGGCTTCAGTGTCGGAACCGTCGTCGGCCCGGCCTTCGCCGCAACCTTGGTCGCCTCTGCAGGTCTGCTCAGCCCACTTGCCGTCACGGCCGTCATCGCCCTCACCATGGCTGCCCTGATCTGGTTCAAACTTCCCGAGAACAAAAAACCCATCACCGACGCCGCTCGCAAAAAAGCAGACCCGACAGAAAAAGGGTTGTGGCGTCGCAAAAACGTCCTCCCCTTCCTGATATTTGCGATTTGCCTGTCTCTGGCCTCCGGCATCCTCACACAAGTCTTTGTATTCTCGGTGATGGATACGATGGAGGTGTCAGGCCGCGAAGCTGCTAAATTTACAGGCCCCGCTTTCACGATTGGAGCGATGGCTGTTCTGCTAGCCCAACTCGTGCTCATTCCCCGCCTAAAGCTCAAAAACAAGACATTGATGATCACAGGCTGCATCCCGCTCATCATTGGATCGCTGCTAATGGTATTCGCAAAAGACTATGCCGCGCTGGTCTCCGCCCAATTTTGCATTGGTCTCGGCCAAGGGCTGGCCCGGCCCGGATTTTCCAGCGGTGCATCACTCGCCGTCTCACCGCAATTGCAAGGCAATGTTGCGGGCCTCGTCATCTCAGCCAACGGAGCCGGCTACGTCATCACACCGATATTCGGCTTGTTTGTTTATGAGTTCGTCAGCCCGCAAATGCCATTTATCTTCACGGCATGCCTACTCGTCTTCATGTGCCTCTACGCAAAATTCGGCCTTGCCGATGGCGTTGGAGAAGCAACAGAGACCCAAGATGAAATCGATCCATCAGTCTCAGCTGGGTGATGCACGCCCCTCAAGAAAGTCCAACATCTCCATTGTCGGGTAACCATCCGCCGTGACGCCAATAGACGCCTGATACTTCTGCAAGGCAGACTTCGTGCGCCGCCCCGGAATGCCATCGACCACACCCGCATCAAATCCGCGCTTGTTCAGGCCTGCTTGGAGCAGTTTGATATTCGCGACTGACAAGGGCTTCAAATGCGTCGGCCAAGCTGTCACCGGGCCGCTGTCACCGCCGAGTGTCTGCGCCACCATCCCCACAGCAAAAGCATAGGAATCTGATCGGTTATATTTCTTGAAAACACTGAAATTGTGGAACAACAAATATTTCGGTCCCTCCGCGCCCGCCGGCAGCCAAAGCTCAGCGAAGTCCGCGCCGCCTGTCTCAAATGCTCCGCCGCCTATCGGGCTCAATCCGGCATTTTTCCACGTCGTCACCCGACGTTCTTTACCGTCGGCCAGCGCATAGTTGAAGTTACTCGGCACTTTCACCTCAAAGCCCCATGGCTGACCCGCCGCATACCCAGACTTAGCCAAATAGTTCGCCGCCGAGGCCAAGGCATCGGCCTCATTGCCCCACACATCAATCCGGCCATCGCCTTCAAAATCAGCCGCATAGCTCAGATAAGTTGTCGGCATAAATTGAGTTTGCCCCATCGCCCCGGCCCAGCCTGCAATCAGGTCATCCGCCGTTGCGTCGCCGCGCTCGACAATCTTCGCCAGCGCCAACAATTCGCTTTCCGCAAAACTTCTCCGACGTCCCTCAACAGCCATATTGGCAAGCGCATTGGCTGCGTTGAATGTACCGATATATGAACCATAACTCGTTTCCATGCCCCAAATCGCGGCCAGTACTTCACGGTCCACACCATATCGTGCCTCAAGCGCATCAAACATCGCCGGATCAGCCCTCAATTTTTTGGTGCCTGTCGAAATCCGCGTATTGCCCAGCGGTACTTTCAGATAATCCCAGATCGGCTTGGAAAACTCTGCTTGATCCCCAATACCAGTGGCCGCCGCTTGGAAGTCATTGCCCAGCCACATCGAAATTGGCTTCAGATCAGACAGCAAGGCTTTCACAAGACTTGGCGCGTGCCCCTTCTCCAACATCCGCGCAGAAAAATCATCGCGCCACTCATCAATCCCGTCATGTCCGGAGGATTTGAAAGAAATCGCCTCAACGCCAGTTGGTTCAACCTCGTCAGGCTGCTCAAGCGGCGGCACAATTGGCGGCGGCAAAGTGTCAGAGGCTGGCGGCACCGCCGCACATGACGCAACAAGCCCGGCAAACGCCACGCTGGTCAGCAATCTCGACTTCCAAAGTCCCATTTGAATCACGTCTATAACCCCCTTGAATCTGCGCCCATCACAGTTTGTGTCCTTGACTCTTTGCCGTGAATTCATTAGTCGCACCGCTTTCCTTAATACCAAATGATCGTCAGGCTAGGCCCATGAAAGTTCGTTCTTCACTCAAGTCGCTAAAATCGCGTCATCGTGATTGTAAAGTCGTTCGCCGTCGTGGCCGCGTCTACGTTATCAATAAAACTGATCCACGTTTTAAAGCGCGTCAAAGCTGAGCCAAACATGAACAGACATTGAGGCACCAAAATGGC